>JBGAPH010000055.1:0-44994 GCA_044221365.1 Pirellulales bacterium | reverse complement strand
GACTGAATCGCGCGGCCCGTCAGCCGGCTTACGCCGGCCGCTCGCCATCGACGGGCTTCGCCCACGGTTGATCCCCCACCCCCGCCGCCGCGTTCGCGCCCCGCGCCAGCACAAACAGCAAATCGCTCAACCGGTTGAGATAGATCACCAAGAGCGGCGAAATCGGCTCCTCAGAGCCGCGGGCCAGGGTGAGCACGCGGCGCTCGGCCCGCCGCGCCACGGTCCGCGCCAGGTGGAGAGCAGCCGCAGCTTTGGTTCCCCCCGGCAAGATGAACTGCTTGAGCGGCTCGAGCCGCGACTCGAAACTGTCGATCGCCTGCTCGAGCGCGGTGATTCGCGGATCGGCGGCGAAGGCCACGCCGCTGGCGGCTGGGTCAGGCGTGGCGAGTTCGGCGCCCACACAGAATAGGTCGTTCTGAATCGCCACGAGTAGCTCGTCGATACCAGCCGGCGGCTGCTCGGCGCGCACCAGGCCGAGCACCGAGTTGAGCTCGTCGACCGCGCCGTAGGCTTCGATCCGCGGGTCGTCTTTCCACACGCGCGGGCCAGCGAACAGCCCGGTTTGTCCCGCGTCCCCCGTCTTTGTATAGATCTTCATGGCGAGGATTATCGTTGCGGGGGCTTGGGTTGCGTCGAGCGTTGACCTTTGGGGGGCGTTCCCGCCTATCATAGGGAGGAATCGCCTGCCGGGCGACGCCTTCCCTTCCAGCCCCCAAGAGCCCCTGCCCCATGAGACTGCTGCTCGTCTGCTTCGCCCTGGCCTGTTCGCTTTCCGCCGCCAGTTGGGCCGCCGATTCGATCGAGCCCGAGCGGCTGAAGAACATCCGCCAGGTGACTCAGGGCCTCACCAAAGCAGGCGAAGGCTACTTTTCGCCCGACGGGCAGACGCTCATCTACCAGGGCGTGCCGCAGGGGTATCCGTTCTATCAGATCTACACGCAGCCCCTCTCAGGCGGCCCGCCTCGGCTGGTGAGCACCGGGCGCGGGCGGACCACCTGCGCCTATTTCCGCCCGGACGGCCAGAAGATCATCTACGCGTCGAGCCACCTCGACCCGCAGCTCGACGCCACCGAAGCGGCGGAGTTGAAACAGCAAGTCGACGACAAGGCGGCCGGACGCCGCCGTCGCTACCAATGGGACTTCGATCCGCACATGGAGATCTTCTTAGCCGACCCCGACGGCGGCAACCTGCAGCGGCTCACCGATTCCCCCGGCTACGACGCCGAGTGCGCCTTTTCGCCCGATGGCCAGCAGATCGTCTTCTGCAGCACGCGCGACGGCGACCCCGACCTGTACCTGATGAACGCCGACGGCACGAACGTCCGCCAGCTCACGAACGTGCCTGGCTACGACGGCGGGCCCTTCTTTTCGCCGGACGGGAAGTGGATCGTCTTCCGTAGCGACCGCAAGCAGCCCGAGTTCTTGCAGATCCGCGCCATCTCCGTCGACGGCAAGCACGACGTGGCGCTCACCGACAACGTGGGCGTGAACTGGGCGCCTTACTGGCACCCGAAGGCGCCCTTCATCGTGTGGACGGGGGCCGACCACTCCGACCCCAAGGCCCGCCCCAACTACGATCTGTGGCTGATGCGCTACTCCTTCGAGCCGACGAGCGACGGCGGCCAGACGATCGTGCCGGGGCCCATGATCCGCCTCACCGACAACCCGGCGGCCGACGTGCTGCCGGTCTTCTCGCCCGACGGCCGCACGCTGCTGTGGACGAGCAGCCGCACCGACGACCATTCGAGCCAATTGTTCACGGCCGAGTTGACGAGGCCGTAGCTTCCCGCTACTTGCCCGGCTTCAGGATCTCGTCGAAGAACTCGTTGGTCCCCTCGAGCGTCCGCTCCAGTTCCTTGCCTCCCCAGCCGTGGTTGGCGCCGAGCATGATCTCGATGCGCCCCGGCACTCCGGCTTTGGTGAGCACGTCGACGACCTGGATCGCCTGGTCGTGCGGCACGAGCACGTCCTTGGTTCCTTGGAAGATCAGCACCGGCGCGTCTCCTTCGCCAATGTAGGTGAGGGGCGAGGCTTGCTTGTAGAGGTCGCGCTTCTCCTCGCGCGTGCCGCCGATGAACTGCTTGACGATCGCCCGCGACGTGTCGGGGTACTCGGCGTCCAGGTTCGTGGGGCCGAAATAGGCGACCACTGCCTGGACCTTGCTCGACTGGTCGGGCCAGCCGCCGCTTCCGTCGAGGCCGTCTCCCTTGTCCATGAAGCCGAGCATCATCGCCAGGTGCGCGCCCGCCGAAAAACCGACGGCCCCGATCCGCTCGGGGTCGATGCCGAGCTCGTCGGCATGGGCCCGCAGGTAGCGGACGGCGCACTTCACGTCTTCGACCTGAGCCGGGTACAGGTGCTTGGGGGCCAAACGGTAGCCGACGGTCACCGCCAAGTACCCGCGGGCGGCGGCGTCTTTGATCGGCTGGTTGAGGTCCTTCTTGTTGCCGCCCGCCCAGCCGCCGCCGTGAATGTAGACGAGCACCGGCAGCTTGCCTTCGGCCTTGGCGGGCTTAGCCAGGTTGAGCGTCAGCTTCTCGCCGCCGCCGGTCCCGTATTCCACTTCTTCGCGAAACTCGACCGCCGGCGGATCAGCCGCCTGAGTCGGACCGGCGGCCAGGACGACGAGGGCAACCGACGACCAACTGAGCGAACGCAGGATCATGGCGGGTATTCCGAAGGGAGGGGTGGGGGACGGACTTCTGAGCACAATAGCCCCTGCGAAATGCAGCCGCAACGCTCCGTTGAACTCCGCCTCGCCGGTATGCCAAACTGGCAGGGCCATGCTTCCCGGCGGACGGCCAAAAAGTTCTTGCCCTTTCTTCCGGCCGGACGGCAGATTCGTCTCAACTGCATTCGCGACTTAGGTTTGTATGCAGGGCTTGCGCCGTCCGCGGCCCCCGGCATAGCCTTTGCGTAACGTGGCCGGTCAAGCAGTCACGGCGAGCAGCCTGCGCGTATCTAACGACAGATCACATATCCGCTTTCGGGTCGGGCTGGCCCCTCGGCGGTTTTGGCGGCGGACAAAGAGACAAAGGAGCGATTGATGGCCAAGGGTGAGAAAATCATCGGGATCGACCTGGGGACGACCAACTCAGTGGTGGCCGTCATGGAAGGGAAGGAAGCCAAGGTCATTCCGAACCAGGAAGGCAACCGTCTCACGCCCAGCGTGGTGGCGTTTACCGACAAGGGAGACGTTCTCGTCGGCGAGCCCGCGCGTCGCCAAGCGGTCACCAACCCCAAACGCACGGTCTACTCGATCAAGCGCTTCATGGGCCGCCGCCACGACGAGGTGGCCAACGAAGAGAAGATGGTTCCCTACCCGGTGGTGGGCGGGGCGAAAGACTACGTGAAGGTCAAGGTCGGCGACAAGGAGTACACGCCGCCTGAGATCTCGGCGCTGATCCTGCGCAAGCTCAAGGAGGCCGCCGAGGCTTACTTAGGCCATAAGGTCAACAAGGCGGTGATCACCGTCCCGGCCTACTTCAACGACGCCCAGCGTCAGGCCACCAAGGACGCCGGCCAGATCGCCGGGCTCGAGGTCGCCCGCATCATCAACGAGCCGACCGCGGCTGCCCTGGCCTACGGCCTCGAGCGGAAAGAGCACGAAAAGATCGTGGTCTTCGATCTCGGCGGCGGCACGTTCGACGTGTCGGTGCTCGAAGTGGCCGACGGCGTGTTCCGCGTGATCAGCACCAACGGCGACACCCACCTCGGCGGCGACGACTTCGACGAAGTGCTCATCAACTACGTGGCCGACGAGTTCAAGAAGGAGCAGGGGATCGACCTGCGCAAGGACACCATGGCCCTGCAGCGGCTGCAGGAAGCCTGCGAAAAGGCCAAGAAGGAACTCAGTTCCGCCAGCTCGACCGACATCAACCTGCCGTTCATCACGGCCGATGCCTCGGGGCCCAAGCACCTGCTCATCAACATTACCCGCAGCAAGTTCGAGCAGCTCGAGGATCACCTGGTCGAGCGCTGCCGCGGCCCCGTGGAAAAGGCCTTGGCCGACGCCAAGCTCAAGCCCAGCGACATCGACGAGGTGGTGCTGGTGGGCGGCTCGACGCGCATCCCCAAGGTGCAAGAGCTCGTCAAGAAGATGTTCGGCAAAGACCCGCACAAGGGGGTGAACCCCGACGAGGTCGTGGCCGTGGGCGCCGCGATCCAAGGCGGCGTGCTTGCCGGCGAAGTGTCGGACGTCCTCTTGCTCGACGTCACCCCGCTCTCCCTGGGCATCGAAACCCTGGGGGGCGTGATGACGCGGCTCGTGGAGCGCAACACCACGATCC
Organism: Pirellulales bacterium; assembly: GCA_044221365.1. Taxonomy (GTDB): domain Bacteria; phylum Planctomycetota; class Planctomycetia; order Pirellulales; family JBGAPH01; genus JBGAPH01. Next base: position 40,705 of record JBGAPH010000055.1, on the reverse strand, counting down.
CGACCGAGCGCAAGCAGGTGTTCAGCACTGCTGACGACAATCAATCCGCGGTCACCGTCCGCGTCTTCCAAGGCGAGCGCGAGATGGCCAACGACAACCGCTTGCTCAGCCAGTTCAACCTCGATGGAATTCCGCCGGCCCCGCGCGGCGTGCCCCAGATCGAGGTCAAGTTCGACATCGACGCCAACGGCATCCTCAACGTCACGGCCCGCGACCTGGGCACGGGCAAGGAGCACTCGGTGCGCGTCGAGCAGTCGAGCGGCCTGAACGAGGGCGAGATCGAGCGGATGCGCAAGGACGCCGAGTCGCACGCCGAGGAAGACAAGAAGAAGCGTCAGTTGGCCGAAGCCCGCAACCAGGCCGAGTCGCTCTGCTTCCAACTCGAGAAGCTGATGAAGGAGAACGAAGGCAAGCTCTCGGCGAGCGACAAGGCGCCGCTCGAGTCGGCGATCGCCCGCACGCGGGAAACCGCGAAGGGAAGCGACCTCGACGCGATCAAGTCGGCGATCAGCGACCTGGAGCAGGCCTCGCAGGCGTTCACCAAAACGCTCTACGCGGCGGCCGGCGCGCAAGGCGCGGGGCCTGCCGGCCCGACCGACGGCGCAAAACCGAGCGGCCCGGGCGACGAGGACGTGGTCGACGCTGAGTTCGAGGTCAAGGAGTAACAATCCCGTAGGTTGTGCTTCAGCATAACTGACGGCCACAGGCCAACCGCGCGAGGGTTATGCTGCAGCATAACCTACTTGCTGGCAGGTTCTGCTCTTTTGATCCGCTATCCGACCCCCAACCTCATCGCGGCGTATCGCCCGATGGGGTTGTTTTTTGTAAACCTAGAGACACCCGTATCCCTGGAAGGACTCACCCATGGCGTTCCGCTTCGACAAGTTCACGATCAAGGCCCAGGAGGCCGTGCAGCGGGCGCAAGACATCGCCGCCGATCACGGCAACCCCGAGATCGACCCGCTCCATCTCCTCGCCGGGCTGCTCGGTGAGAGTGAAGGGGCCGTGTGGCCGATCCTGGGCAAGATCGGGGCGAACCGCGCGCAGCTCGAGCGGACCGTCGAGGGTGAGCTCAACCATTTTCCCAAGTCGTCGGGCGGCAACTCGCCGCAGATGTCGGCGGGCCTGCGCAAGACCTTCGAGGCCGCGCAGCTCGAGGCCACGAACCTCAAGGACGAGTTCGTTTCCACCGAGCACCTGCTGCTGGCCCTGGCCAAGATCGATACCAAGGCCCAGCGGATCCTCAAGCTCAACGCCATCGACGAGAAGTCGATCCTCACCGCCATGCAGGCGGTCCGCGGCAGCACGCGCGTGACCGACCAGAATCCCGAAGGCAAGTTCCAAGCCCTCGAGCGTTACGGCATCGACCTCGTCGAGCGGGCCCAGCAAGGCAAGCTCGACCCGGTGATCGGCCGCGACAACGAGATCCGCCGCGTGGTCCAGGTCCTCTCGCGACGCACGAAGAACAATCCCGTGCTCATCGGCGAGCCCGGCGTTGGCAAGACGGCCATTGCCGAGGGCCTGGCGCTCCGCATCGTCGAAGGAGACGTGCCGCAGAGCCTACGCAACCGCCGTGTGATCGCGCTCGACATGGGCGCTCTCGTCGCCGGAACCAAGTTCCGCGGCGAGTTCGAAGAGCGGCTCAAGGCCGTGCTCAAGGAAGTTCAAGATTCCGGCGGCAACGTCATCCTGTTCATCGACGAGCTGCACACCGTGGTCGGCGCTGGCAAGGCCGAAGGCGGGGCTGACGCGGCAAACTTGCTCAAGCCGGCGCTGGCCCGCGGCGAGCTGCGCTGCATTGGCGCGACCACGCTCGACGAATACCGCAAGTACATCGAAAAAGACGCCGCCCTCGAGCGGCGGTTCCAGCCCGTTTACGTGGGCGAGCCCAGCGTCGAAGACACGATCGCCATCCTCCGCGGCCTCAAGCCGCGCTACGAGGCGCATCACAAGGGCGTGAAGATCAAGGATTCGGCGCTCGTCGCCGCGGCCCAGCTTTCCGACCGCTACATCACCGACCGCTTCCTGCCGGACAAGGCGATCGACCTGGTCGACGAAGCAATGAGCCGGCTGGCGATGGAGCTCGAGAGCGTGCCCACCGAGATCGACGAGGTGCAGCGCCGCATGACCCAGCTCGAGCTCGCGCACCGACAACTCGCCGAAGAGACCGAGGAGCATGCCCAGGACCGGCTGGCCGAGATCGAAGAGGAGATGCAGGAACTGCGCTACAAGCTGACCAACCTGCGCGAGCAGTGGGAAGCCGAGAAGCGTGGCTTTGGCAGTGTGGCCGAAGTGCGCTCGCAGCTCGACAAGGTCGAGCTCGAGTACCGGCAGCTCGAGACCAGCGTGAAGGACAAGCAGTCCTCGGGCCAACAGGTGCCTGAGGCTGATTATCAGCGACTCTATCAGCTCGATCAGCAGCGGCGGGAGCTGCTCAAGAAGGCCGATGCGGCCGCGCCTGCCGAAGAGGCGAAGCCGCAAGCGGGGCGGCGGCTGCTGCGGCGAGAGGTCGGTCCGGAAGAAATCGCCGAGGTCGTGAGCGTGTGGACGGGCGTGCCTGTGACGCGGATGCTTGAGACCGAGCGGGCCAAGCTGCTCGTGCTCGAGGAGCGCATCCATCAGCGGATGGTCAACCAAGACGAAGCCGTGGAGGCCGTGGCCAACGCGGTGCGCCGCAGCAGATCGGGTCTGCAAGATCCAAACCGGCCGATCGGCTCGTTCCTGTTCCTCGGCCCCACGGGCGTCGGCAAGACCGAGCTTTGCAAGGCGCTCGCCGAGGTGCTCTTCGACGACGAACACGCCATGGTCCGCATCGACATGAGCGAGTTCATGGAGAAGCACTCCGTGAGCCGGCTGATCGGCGCGCCCCCAGGCTACGTGGGCTACGAGGAGGGGGGCCGCCTGACCGAGGCCGTCCGCCGCCGCCCTTATTCGGTGGTCCTGCTCGACGAGATGGAAAAGGCCCATCGCGATGTGTTCAACGTGCTCCTGCAGGTGCTCGACGACGGCCGCTTGACCGACAACCAAGGGCACACGGTGAACTTCACGAACACGATCATCGTGATGACCTCGAACCTCGGTAGCCAGGCGATTCAGCAGATTTCGAACGAAGGGGGCAGCGAAGAAGACATTCGCGAAGCGGTGCAGGTTTCGCTCTCGCAGCATTTCCTGCCGGAGTTCCTCAACCGCATCGACGAAACGATCATCTTCCATCCGCTCAAGCGCGAGCAGATTCGCAAGATCGTGCAGATCCAAATCGACCGCCTGCGGAAGCAGGTGGCGAGCACGGGCCTGGAGCTCGAAGTGACCGACCGCGCGCTCAACGAGATCGCCGCCCGCGGCTACGACCCGGTCTACGGCGCCCGCCCGCTGAAGCGCGTGATCCAGCAGCAGCTCCAAAACCCGCTCGCGTCCGAGATCCTCAAAGGAGAATTCCCGCCAGGCTCGATCGCGCGGGTGGATTTCCGCGATGGGGAGTTTGCGTTCGAGAAGGTGGTCGAGGCGGAGGCGGTGGAGGCGTAATGGGCGGGCCTACCAGTGAGGTTGTGTTCGAGCCATCGCCTGGGGTCGACCACCTGAAGGTGATCGATGCCCTGCTCGCTAAGGTTAGCGAACGCATCGAACGGACTCGCAAGGGCCGAGTTTGGGACGTCTGGATCCGCGGGCGCTGTATCGATGTGTGGGTCGAACGCGAGGACGGATTGGAGACCGTTATCCTCTCGATTGGCTGCAAAGCGCCGGAAGACTACGCGGCACTGAGGGAACTCTCACAGCAGTTAGCTCAGGCACTTGATGGATTGGCGTCCGAGCCGGTGAAGTAGCCGTTCCATGTCGCTCGAGTTGGAAACGCTCGATCAACTGCTCGGCGGCGAAATGCCGTTGACCGTGATCCGCTCCATCTACCCGAGCGGCGAGCGGTTCCGGCAAGCGTTGCTGGGATTGCTGGCAGGCGGCGACGTCGAACTTGTCGACGGCGATGGCGGCCTCGTTCCGCATTGGAACTGGCGACCATCGCTCGAAGTGGTGGACGCTTGCCCGCTCCAACTCCGACTGACCGACAGGGGCGCTCGGCGGATTTCTTGAGCGGGCCCGTTATCGTCGTACCTGGTCGGGGTCGTACCCCAGCACCAGGCCGCTCTGAGCCTGCGCCCCTCCCGCCAGACTCCGCGCGCCCAAGACCGCCGCCGCCAACAACGCGCGCCTGATCATCGCTGCACACCCTGTTCAAAGCCGCATGAGGTGTCTTGCCGGCGCGATTATGGCAAGGGCCGCCAAAGGCCGCCACGAAATGGCTCGAGACTGCGGAAAACCCTAGGGCTCGCTGGCATCGCCCTTCCGCAGCAGTGCTGCGCAAACCTACGGCCGGTCGCGCGAGTCGACGCGCGGGCCGTCCCCCTTGGTCGAGAAGGCCAAGGCGTAGGCCGTGGCGTGGCTGCGGCAGTGGGAGATGCTGATCATGATCGGCCCCACGCCGAGCTCCTCGAAGACGTCGCGCGTGCCGCCGCGGATCAGCACCGTGGGGCGGCCCGTGATCTCGTTGCGGATCTCCATGTCGTTCCAGGCGATCCCCTTGCTCCAGCCCGTGCCCACGGCCTTGAGGATCGCTTCCTTGGCGGCCCACCGGCCGGCGAAATGCTGCGTGGCCTGCTTGCGGGCCTGGCAGTACTGAATCTCGTGGGGCGTGTAGACGCGGGTGATGAACAGCTCGCCGTGCCGCTCGATCATTTGGGCGATGCGCAGGCACTCGACGATGTCGGTGCCGATGCCGAAGATGTCCATGTGGTCGATGCCCCGGGACTAGAGACGATTCAAGTTCGTAGCGGATCCAGACACAGGCTAGAAGCCTGTGCCACGACTGAGGCCCTACAGTGGCACTGGCTTCCAGCCTGTGCAGCTACCGGGGAGGCGCTTGCGGGGCCAGGGCCGGCTCGATCTGGGCCAGTTCGAGCACCTGTCCGGGAGACAACCAAGCTTGCGTGCGTCGGGTGACCGTCTTGCCGGCGGCCGATTTCTCGCGCCAACTCAGGTCGACCCGCGCCGGTTGGCAGCCGCCGCGGCAACTCCAGGCGACCATGCGGCCGCCGCTGGTGTCGGCGCCTTCGGGGAGCAACCCGGCGGCGCGGGCCGCCGCTGAGCGGCGGGGGTCGAGCGGCCCTTCCCAGACCAAACGATACCACGAACGGCAGGCATTGCAGTAGGGGCGTCGCACGGCCACGAGCACCACGCCCAGAGCCGCGGCGGTCAGCAGCAGCCCGTCGAGCCCCCAGCTCGCCCAGGCGGCTGGGCCCTGGGCGATGTAACCCGGCCAGAGCTTGCGGCCCCGGGCCGCCTCGTGATCGAGAAACTCGCGGAACGTTGGCGGCACCGGCTGGAGGTTGCCGGCAACTTGGGCGAACGCCGGCCCCTGGCGGATGATCTCCCGCTTGGCGGCCCGCATGGCGTCGAGATGCTTCTGGTAGTGCCAGAGATGTTGGCCCGCCACGAGGAGCAGTGCTGCGAGCAGCGTGCCGACGATCGCCGTGCCGCGATGTCCGCACTCACACCAGCGGAGCAGCCAAGTGAGGCAAAGGCCCAGCAGGAGTCCGACGAGCAGCGGGAACAACAGCCACGGGGCGAACGTGGCCTCGACAGCGGCCGAGGCCCGCGAGATGACGACCGCCGTCGCCAAGGCAAGAAACAACCACACCGCCGCGGTAGGCAGCACAAAGGCTCCGGCAGATGGCGGACGATGCAGACCCATAACGGCCTTCCACGGGCGTAGCGGGGCCGGCGTGCAGTTTCGCGCCTCTCGTCCAGCCCGCTCCCCGGGCTAGCGATTCAGGCCGGCCGCCCGCTTGGCACGATCCAACACGGCGCCCGCCTTGAGGCGCGCTCGAGCCGCGCCCTGATCCAGGATCTCTCGCACGCGCGACGGATCGCGCTCCAACTCTGTCCGGCGGCTGCGGGCAGCGGCGAAATACCGGTCGGCCGCGTCTGCCAGCGCCGTCTTTACTTGACCGTAACCGAACCCCCCGCGCCGGTAAAGGGCCGCCATTTCCTCCTGCTCCTCCGCCGAGGCGACCAGCGAGTAAAGCTGATACAGATGGTCTTCGCCCGGCTCCTTGGGATCTTCCATCGCCCGGGAGTCGGTGGTGATCCGCATGATCTTCTTGCGCAACCCCTTGGCTTCTTCGAACAAGCCGAGCGTGTTGTTGTAGCTCTTCGACATCTTCTCGCCGTCGGTGCCGGGGACCTTGGCCGAGCCGTCGAGCACTTTGGCTTTCGGGATGACGAAAACCTCGCCGTAGAGGTGGTTGAAGCTGTTCGCTAGGTCCCGGCAGACTTCGATGTGCTGCACCTGATCTTCGCCCACCGGCACGACATCGGCGTCGTAGGCCAGGATGTCGGCCGCCATCAGCACCGGGTAGGTGAAGAGCCCCGCGTCGGCCGGCAGGCCGCGGGCCTTCTTGTCCTTGTAGGCATGGCAGCGCTCCAGCAGCCCCATGGGGGCCATCGTCATCAGCAGCCAGCAGAGCTCCGAAACCTCGGGAACGTCGGATTGCACGAACATGGTCGCCCGCTCGGGGTCGAGCCCGAGGGCCAGCAGATCGATCGCGGCGTCGAGCGTGAGCTGCTGGAGCTGCTCGCGATCGCGGACCGTGGTGAGCGCATGCAGGTTGGCGATGAAGTAATACGACTCGCCGGCGTCCTGCAGATCGATGTACTGCCGAATCGCGCCAAAGTAGTTGCCCCAATGAAACCGGCCGGTGGGCTGAATGCCGGAGAGGACGCGCATGCGTAAAAGGACTTTCCTGATCGGAGTTGGCCGATGTGCGGCACTCGAAAACTATAAAGTATAGCAGCGCTCTTCGGCTTCGATTACTGCAATTTAGACGGGCCGAATTGCTTGGCGTAGAGAACTTTGAACGGGTTCTCGGCGGGCGGATGCGCGTTCTCGTTCACCAGGTACGGCGACAACGAAGCCCACCAGTGGTCATATTCTCCGTTGAGCCTCGCCACGACTTCGGGATGTCGATCCGCCACGTCGGCACGCTCGCCGGGATCGGCCTGGACGTCGAACAACCCCCATTTCAGCTGACTCTTACCGGCCGACACCAGGTGCCAGCGCGTGGTTCGCACGCTGCAGCCATCGCGTTTGTGGTCGTCCACCTTCGCCCCCTTCGGCCACCGCCCGACGTGCGTGAAGAGGGTCCTGTCGGGCCACTCCGCCTGCGGGTCGAGCAGCAGCGGCGCCAGGCTCCGCCCTTCGACTTGCTCGCGCACCTCCGCCGAGAGCTTGGCGCCCGCGAACTCTGCGATCGTCGGGAAGAAATCGATGTGCGCCGCCAAGCGATCACAGTCGGCAGGCTTAAGAGTGCCTGGCCAACGCCAGAACGACGACGCCCGCGTGCCGCCGAGCCAGGGGGTCACCTTTTCTCCGCGCATCCCGGCGTTGAAGACGGGCACGCCGACGGTTCCGCCGTTGTCGTTCATAAAGACGACGAGCGTGTCCTTTTCGAGCCCCCATTCCCGCAGCTTGTCGAGCAGCCGGCCGACATTGTCGTCGATATTGGCGATCATGCCGAAGAACTTGGCTTGGTTCGCCTGCAACCCCTTGCCTTGGTAGCGGACCTCGTCCTCCGGGCGCACGTCGAGCGGGGCGTGCGGCGCGTTGGGCGTGATGTAGCAGAAGAAGGGCTGCCCCTTGGTTCGCACCGTGTCGATCCATCGTTCCGCCTGCCCGAAGAAGACGTCGGTGCAATAGCCGTGGGTCTTCTCGAACGTGCCGTTGTGCAAGATGACCGGGTCGAAGTACCGGTTCCCAGGCACGTCGCCGCAACTGCCGGCGTAGCTCTGGCCGATGCCGCCGCAGCCGTGGATGAACATCTCGTCGAAGCCGCGCTCGCTTGGCCAACGGTCGGGCTCGTCGCCCAGATGCCACTTGCCGAAAATACCGGTCGTGTAACCGGCGTCTTTCAGCACCTGCGCGAGCGTCACGGCCTTGGGCGTCAGCCTTTCGCGTTCGAGAATCGTGTGCGTGACGCCGTTCTTGAATTCGTGCCGGCCTGTGAGCAGGGCCGACCGCGTGGGCGAACAGGTGGGGCTGACGTGAAAGTCGGTGAAGCGCACGCCCTCGTTGTGCAAACGGTCAAGGTTCGGCGTTTTCAGAACCGGGTTGCCGTGCGCGGAGATATCTCCGTAGCCTTGATCGTCGGTGAGGATGAAGACGATGTTGGGGGGGGTGCCGGCGAGCGTGTCAGCAGAAGCCGGCTGAGCGAAGGCCAGGCCGAGCAGCAGGGCGAGTGGCGGCAGGGATTGCTTCATTCGACATCTCTCGAGGACAGAAACCGATCAGCGAGCGCTGATCGGCTTCCAGATCAGTAGCGAGAGCAGGAAGAACTGCTTCCAGGCTGGGTCGTTCAGGGACTCGAAGCCGCCGATCGCGGTTTCGACCTGGCGAACCGTGGCCAAGACGTCCGTTCGATTGAGCCTTTGCGCCAGATCGTAGTCGGCGGAATGACGCTGGTCCTGCACATCCTTGAAGGTAAGGCATATCCGCTGAACCGGGATGGGCACGTTCCCCGCACTGGACATAGGCGCCTTGATTCCGGCTGGCCAATTCCCTGACTCAAAGGACTTACAGGCGGCCTTCATCGTGCCATGCTCAAACGCCCGTGCGGTCGCTTGCCGAAAACCCAGTCGTTCAGGATGCGTACCGACAACGGCCTGGCTCGCCTTGGCAACTAAATAGTGGTAAAGACCGTAGTAAGCTGCCGATAACCGCACGCCGCAAGTTCGCCTGCTTTGGACGGCGCGGATCGACCTGGGCAAGATCGTGCGCTTGCTGCAGCAGATCGGCATGCATGCGCTACTCCTCGTCGTTCTGCCGGGGATCGCTCTGCTTGTGAAAGTGCGTATAGGGAAAACGGGTTTCCCCCAGTTCGCGGAGGCGTTGCCGAATCCCCCATTTGAGCTTCAGCACGTCGTCGTAGGGGAACTTGTCCTCGTCTACATCGTCGCGCAAGACGATCCACACCCTTAAGGCATCTTCGCCGTCGTGGTCGACGTACTCCTCGACCTCGACAGAAACCGCGCCAAGTTCCTGGGGCATCGGTAGGCGCTTCTGAAGCTCGTCGAGCGAGAGCGCTTCCCGAACTTGTTGGGTGATGGACATACGATCGAACTCCCAAATGTCTGGCGATTCCCGCCTGCCATTATGCCAGCTATTCGCGATCGGTCCAACTTATGGAGCCGGCGCGAGGCTAGCGGACCGGCAACTCGAGCGTCCCCACCACGTCGCGCACACTCGCCGCCCCCAACTCCGCCAGCGCCGCTGGCAGCCCGTCGAGAATCTCGATGCTCGCCTGCGGGCGATAGAAGTTCGCCGTGCCGACCTGCACGGCGCTCGCGCCGGCGACCAAGAATTCCATCACGTCGTCGAGCGTGGCGATGCCGCCGATGCCGACGACCGGAATCTTTACCGCCCGCGCCACCTGATAGACGCAGCGCAAGGCGATCGGCTTGATCGCCGGGCCGCTCAGCCCGCCCACCACGTTGCCCAGGATCGGCCGACGGCGGCGCCAGTCGATCGCCATGCCAAGGCAGGTGTTCACCGCGCAGATCGCGTCGGCCCCGCCTTGCTCGGCGCCGCGGGCCACGGATGCGATGTCGGCCACGTTCGGCGTCAGTTTGGCCCAGATCGGCAACGAACAGGCCTTCCGAGCCCCCGCCACCACGCGCTCGCAGAGCCGCGGATCGGTGCCGAAGTCGACCCCGCCTGACACGTTTGGGCAGGACACGTTCAACTCAACCGCCGCGACGCCGGCCTGCCCTTCGAGTCGACCGGCGAGCTCATAGAACTCCCCTTCGTCGTGCCCGGCGACGCTCACGATGATCGGCGCGCCGACCGTGGCGAGGTACGGCAGGTGATGGTCGAGAAAGGCGTCGATGCCGTCGTTGTCGAGGCCGATCGAGTTGAGCATGCCGGCCGAGGTTTCGACCGTTCGCCAGGGCGCGTTGCCGAGCCGCGGCGCCTTGGTGATCGTCTTGGGCACGATCCCGCCCAGGCGCGCGAGCGGCACCAGCCCCTGCATCTCCCGCGCGTAGCCGAACGTGCCCGAGGCCACGAGGATCGGGTTCGGCAGCCGGAGGCGGCCGAGGTCGATGGAGAGATCGAACGCGTTCATCGAGCTCCGGAGGCAAGCCCCGTTAGGGGCGGTAGGTGTTAGCCAGGGGCGTGAGCCCCTGGAATGGAACTACGTGAACACCTGAAGCCCGACCGCGCTTCCATAATGTGTCGCCCCTATCGGGGCTCGGCGACACGAACGCGAATCGTCCAGGGGCTTGCGCCCCTGGCTAACCTCTTACGCCCCTTCGGGGCTGTAAGCGGCTCAATCGTTTCGCAAACGTCCCAAGTCTACACGTAGCTGTTCACCAAATTCTCGAACATCTCCTGCCGCCCGCTCGTGTTCGGCGTGATCTCCCCCTTGCCGAGCATGTACTTCTCCAGGCTCTTGAAGTTGTGCTTGCCGGCTTCGATCTCCTGGCCGACGCCGGTGTTCCACGAACCGTAGCGGTCGCCCACGAGCTTGTCGATCGCTCCGTCGGCTCGGATCGCCGCTGCGATCTTCAGCCCGCGGGCAAAGGCGTCCATCCCGCTAATGTGGGCATGGAACAGATCGACCGGCTCGAAGCTCTCGCGCCGCACCTTGGCGTCGAAGTTCACGCCGCCTGGGGCCAGGCCGCCGTACTTGAGGATCACGAGCATGCACTCGGTGGTCAGGTAGATGTTCGTGGGGAACTGGTCGGTGTCCCAACCGAGCAGCGTGTCGCCCGTGTTGGCGTCGATCGAGCCCAAGAAGCCCTGCATCGCCGCGTATTCCATCTCGTGCCGCATCTCGTGGCCGGCGAGCGTGGCGTGGTTGGTCTCGATGTTCATCTTCACGTGCTTCTCGAGGCCATACGCCCGCAAGAAGTTCAAGCAGGCCGCCACGTCGAAGTCGTACTGGTGCTTGGTCGGCTCCTTCGGCTTGGGCTCGAAATAGAATTGCCCGGTGAAGCCGATCTCCTTGGCGTAGTCGACTGCCATGTGCATGAAGCGGGCCAGGTGGTCGACCTCGCGCTTCATGTCGGTGTTCCAGAGGTTCATGTAGCCTTCGCGGCCGCCCCAGAAGGTGTAGCCTTCGCCGCCCAGCTCTTTCGTCACCTCGAGGGCCTTTTTCACCTGCGCCGCGGCGTAGGCAAAGGCGTCGGCGTTGCAGCTCGTGGCTGCGCCGTGCATGTAGCGGCGATTGCTGAAGAGGTTGGCGGTGCCCCACAGCAGCTTGATGCCGGAGCGCTGCTGCTCTTCCTTGAAGACCTTGACCACTTCATCGAGGTTCTTGTTGCTCTCGGCCAGCGTGGCGCCTTCGGGGGCGACGTCGCGGTCGTGAAAGCAGTAGAAGCCGGCGCCGAGTTTCTCCATGAACTCGAAGGCCACGCGCACCCGCTTCTGCGCGTTCTCTACGTTGTCGACGGGCCCTTCCCAAGGGCGGACGGCCGTGCCGGGGCCGAACGGGTCGGAGCCCTGTCCGCGGAGCGTGTGCCAATAGGCGACGCTGAAGCGGAAGTGGTCCTTCATCTTCTTCCCTTCGACCACCTCGTTCTCGTCGTAGTGACGAAATGCCAAAGCGTTCTTGGTCTTGGGGCCTTCGAAGCGAATTTTTTCAACCTCGGGAAAAGCGGCGGCCATGATGCAGGCAATCCTTAGGACGGTGCGGGCGGGAGGGCGAAAAAAGCGAAAAACGCGAAGCCCAATGTAGCAGACAGGGGGCGGCGGGGTCAACGGTCGGGCGCGGCCATGTGGTCCAACGAATCCCCGCAGTGGCGAGCGGCCGGCGTAAGCCGGCTGATGGGAGCGGGAGGGCGTGGTTTGTTCAGCGTCTACTCCGCCCCTCTGCACCCGGCCCTCTCCCACAGGGAGAGGGAGCCTGCACAGGCTGGAAGCCTGTACCACTTGGATTGCCCCTTTCCCACTTCGTGGCACAGGCTTCCAGCCTGTGCGCCGCCGCGCATCCGCTTGCACCTTGACGCCCAATCCCCGCTCGACACAATGATTTGCTTGCCGTTTGCCCCTGTTGCGTTGCGGCCGTGGTCGGCTGCGCGTGGGGTGGGCGGCCCTCCCGCGGACCCCTTTGGCATGTCGATCAGCAGCTTTCGCTTTCCCACCCACATTCGCTTTGGGGTGGGGGCTCGGGCCAATATTGGCGAGTTCCTTTCCAAGTACGACGTCCGCCGGCCCCTGCTGGTCACCGACCCAGGCCTGGTGAAGACCGACGCCTACCGCCTGGTGGCCGATGTGCTCGATCGCGAGCGGCCCGGCCAATGGTCGGTGTTTTCGGGCGTTCATCCGAACCCGCTCGAGCAAGATGTCGAAGATGCCTGGGCCGCCTATCGAAAAGGCGACTGCGACGGCATTGTCGGCCTCGGCGGCGGCAGCGCCCTCGACGCCGCCAAGGCCCTGCGGCCGCGCGTGGTGTTCCCCAAGGTACCGCTGGCCGAAATCAAGCTCAGCGAACTGCCCGACCGCATCACGCCGTTCTGCGCCATCCCCACCACCGCCGGCACCGGCAGCGAGGTGGGCCGCAGCAGCGTGATCACGATTCCTTCGATGGGGCGCAAGGTCGTGCTGGGCGCGAACCCCATGCTCCCCGAGTTGGCGATCCTCGATCCCGAGTTGACCGCCGGCCTGCCGCCCCATCTGACGGCCGCCACCGGCATGGACGCGATGACGCACGCCATCGAGTCGTACGTCTGCCCCGACTTCCACCCGATGTGCGACGGCATCGCGCTCGAAGCCATTCGCCTCGTCCGGCTGTACCTGCTGCGGGCCGTGCAAAACGGCAACGACCTCGAGGCCCGCGGCATGATGCTGATGGCGGCTGCGATGGGCGCCGTGGCGTTTCAGAAGGACTTGGGCGCGGCGCACTCGCTCGCCCATCCGCAGTCGACCGAGTTCAACGTCCACCATGGTCTGGCGAACGCCTTGGTGCTGCCGGCGGTGGTGCGGTTCAACGGCGAAGGCAACCCCGGCTTGTATGCTCGCGTCGCGCAAGCGCTCGACCTCGTGCCCAACGACGATCCGGCCGAGCAAGTGGCCGCGTGGCTCGAAGACTTCAACAAGAAACTCGGCATCACGCAGCGGCTCCGCGATGTAGGCATTCCGCGCGAGGCGCTCCCCAAGCTGTCGGAGAAGGCGATGGCCGACGGCTGCCACCTGACCAATCCCCGTCCTTGCACCCTGGCCGACATGCAGCGGCTCTACGAGGCTTCTTGGTGAACCCGACTTTTCCCGATCAGCTCTGGATCCATGGTCAGCCGCGGCGCGAAGCAAGCGGCGGCCGCATCGAAATCATCGAGCCGGCGACCGAAGTGCTGCTGACCACTGTGCCAGCCGCCGGCCCGCGCGAGGTCGACGAGGCCGTCACCGGCGCGGCCGAGGCGTTCCGCAGTTCCGGCTGGGCCGTCCCTTCGCCCAAGCGGCGGGGCGAGGTGCTCCGCGACATCGCGCAGCGCATCCGCGCGCAGGCGGAGGAGCTGGCTACGCTCGAAGCCCGCAACGTCGGCAAGCCGATTGACGATGCCCGCTGGGAGATCAACGCCGGCGCTCGCTGCTTCGATTACTACGCCCACCTGGCGAGTCAACCGAGCGGCGAAACGATTCCGGTGGCCAACGGCGGTCTCGACTACACTCTCCGCGTGCCGGTCGGCGTGGTCGCGGCAATCGTGCCTTGGAACTTCCCGTTCCTGATGGCGGCCTGGAAGGTGGGCCCCGCACTGGCGGCGGGCTGCTCGGTGGTGCTCAAGCCGGCGAGCCTGACGCCGCTCACGGCGCTGGCGCTCGGGAAGATCGCGCATGAGGCTGGCATTCCGGCCGGCGTGTTCAGCGTGATCGCCGGCCGCGGCGATCAGATTGGCGATCACCTTGTTTCGCACGCTCAAGTCCGCAAGATCGCCTTCACCGGCGAAACGGTCACCGGCGCGCGCATCCTGCGGCTGGCCGCCGACGACATCAAACGCGTGTCGCTCGAGCTGGGCGGTAAGAGCCCAAACGTGATCTTCGCCGACGCCGACATCGAGGCTGCGGCCGCCGCGGCGCCCTCGGCCGTCTTCGGCAACACCGGGCAGGATTGCTGTGCCCGCAGTCGGATCTTCGTCGAGCGGCCGGTCTATTCGCGGTTCCTCGAGGCGTTTGTCGAAGCGACGAAGAAGCAAGTCATCGGCGATCCGCTCGACGCCAAGACGCAAATCGGCCCGCTCGTGTCGGCCAAGCAGCGCCAGCGGACCGAGCAGTACGTGGAGTACGCGAAAGAAGAAGGGGGCCGCATCGTCTACGGCGGAACGCGGCCGACCGAAAAGGGCTACTATCTCACGCCGGCGATCGTCGATGGGCTGGCGAACTCGTCGCGCGTCTGCCGCGAAGAGATCTTCGGCCCGCTGGCGTGTGTGATTCCGTTCGAAGGCGAACAGGAAGCGATCGCGCTGGCCAACGACACGATCTACGGCCTCTCCGGCTCGCTCTGGACCCGCGACGTCGAACGGGCGCTGCGCGTCGGCCGAGCGCTCGAGTGCGGTGTGCTGAGCGTCAACACCAACAGCAGCGTGTTCCAAGAAGCCCCCTTCGGCGGCTTCAAGCAATCCGGCGTCGGCCGCGACCTGGGTGTCGAAGCCTTCCGCCAATACACGGAGCTCAAAAACATCTTCGTCCGTGTGCCGGGCTGGGAGAGCTAGTAGCCTGCCTCAGTCGCCCGCACTCTCCGAGTGCGGAGTGCTCAAACCCGGGTAACGCTAGCGATCGCGATTGGTTTTGAGTACGCGGTGAAAGCACTCTGCACTCGGAGAGTGCAGGCTACGAAGGGCGATCAAGTCAACACGAGACCCGCATGAAACACGACTCCAAACCGCCCGCCCTCCCAGCTTGGTTCACCGGCGATTCTTACGACACGGTGATCGTCGCCTTCCCAGACGCCTATGGGCGGCTGATGGGCAAGCGGATGACGTTTGGGATGTTCGTGGAGAACACCGTGCGTGACGGCACGCACATGTGCAACTACCTGCTCACGGTCGACATCGAGCTCACGCCGCTCCCGGGCTTTCAGCTTGCGAGCTGGGAGCGCGGCTACGGCGACTTTCACGCCGCGGTCGACTTGAACACGCTCCGCCCGGCCCCTTGGTTCAAGCGCACGGCGATCGTGCTTTGCGATCTGCAAGACGCGTCGGGGGCGCCGGTGCCGGAGTCGCCGCGGGCCGTGCTCCGCAAGCAACTCGGGCGGCTGGCCGAGCGCGGGCTCGAGGCGTACGCCGGCTCGGAGCTCGAGTTCTATCTCTACCACGACACGTATCGCGCGGCCGCCGCGGCCAACTATCGTGGCCTCACGCCGACCTCCGACTACCTGATCGACTACGACGTTACGCAGCCAGGCCAAGACGAGGACGTGCTGGCCCGCCTGCGCAACGAGATGAACGCGGCGCGGATCACCGTCGAGGGGAGCAAGGGGGAATGGGGCCGCGGTCAGCATGAGGTGAACCTGCTCTACGCCGAGGCGCTCGAGACGGCCGACCGCCACGCGATCTACAAGAGCGGCGCCAAGGCGATCGCCGCGCAGCAAGGCCGTGCCCTCACGTTCATGGCCAAGATCGCCACCGATCAGGCTGGCAACGGCTTCCACCTGCACACGAGCGTGCGCGACAAGAAGGCCCAAACCAATGCCTTCTGGGACGCCAGCGCGGGCCGCGACAGCAGCTTCTTCCGCGGCTTCTTGGGCGGACTCGTGACCTACGGCCGCGAGTTGGCGTACTTCTTCGCCCCCACGATCAATGCCTACAAGCGGTTCCAATCGGCCTCCTGGGCGCCGACGACGCTGGCCTGGTCGCACGACAACCGCACCGTCGGCTTCCGCGTGGTAGGGCATGGCCCTTCGTTCCGCGTGGAGAACCGCATGGCCGGGGCCGACGCCAACCCGTACCTGGCCGAGGCGGCCACGATCGCCGCGGGGCTGCGAGGCGTCGACGAAGGCCTCGACTGCGGCCCCCCCTACGAAGGCAACGCCTACATCGACCCAGCCCTCTCGCGGCTGCCGACCTCGCTCGACGAGGCGGCCGACCTGCTCGACAAGAGCGCCTTCGCCCGCGAGGCTCTAGGCTCGGGCGTGGTCGATTACTTCGTCCACACCGCGCGCAAGGAATGCGAGGCGTTTCATGCTGCGGTGACGGATTGGGAGCGCGTGCGGTACTTCGAGCGGATCTAATTAAGTTGTCGGGTCTCGAGTGATCGAAGCTCTGGGCAAGGTTGCCCGGGGCCGGCGATCGTTCTGGCCTGCTTCGTACGTGACGATGAGGGCATGACTCTTGAGCGAGACAGGCGGCCTCCATCTCGCCGTAGCTTGCCCTGCCTCCCCATCTCGGCCGCCCCGCTTCAGTCTTTCAAGCCGCGTCCCTCGCCGCACCGATAGCTGAGATAGGGAACACTGCGCCCCGCCTTCCGTTTTGGGCATGCGCGGCGGTTGCCCTCAAGTGTTCAGCGAGAACCTAGGCGGCTCGATGCGGCGGCTTTTGGCAACGATGATCGTCGGCGGACTGGCCCTGGCCGGCCTGTCGCGGGCCGCTGCGCCGGAAACGCCGCCCGAGCCAATCGCCACGCGGCAGAACCTGTTCTCGATCCCCTTCCGTATCGAGCCAACTCGCTCAGCCGCCACGGCCCCGGTCGAGGCACAACTTTTCGTCTCCACGGACCGCGGCGAGAGTTGGAAACTGACTGCCCGCGCGGAGCCCCGTCAGGGGCGATTTCAGTACCGGGCCCCACACGATGGCGAGTACTGGTTCGCAATCCGCACGCTCGACCGCAGCCAACGCCTGCGCCCCGACAAGCCCCTCTCCCCGGAAATGCAAGTGCTGGTCGACACCGTGGCGCCGCTCGTCGAGGTGTCGGCCGAGCGTGGTTCGGCCGGCGAGGTCCGCGTCGCTTGGAAGATGGCCGACCCGCACCTTGACCCCGCCTCGCTCAAGCTCGATTTCCGCGGCGAAGCCGACATCGACTGGCAACCGGTGGCGATCGACGCCGACCGCACGCTCGAGGGGCGGAACTCGGGGACCGGCGAAACGACGATCTGGCCCTCGGACCCGGGCAGCAGCGTGGTCGTGCGCGCTCAGGTGCTCGACCGTGCCGGCAACCCTGCCGTGTCGCAGTCGGAGGCCCGCTCGCGTTCCGCCGGCGCTGAGCGGCCGCCCGCTGCGGCGACCGCGGCGAGTCCGAACTCCCCCAACGGCGAAGAATGGTCGCCTGCAGGTGCAAAAGCCGCAGAGTGGTTGCCGGCGACGGGGGCAAATGCAAATCGGGGACCCACAGTTCCCCTGGCGGCGGCGCCAGTGGGTCGGCAAGCCGACATTCGCAATTGGCCGGCTGATCGCACCTTGAACGTGCCGCTGGGTCGCCATGCCTCGGAGCGGATCGCCACTCCCGAGCGCGAACGCACGGGTCCCGGCACAGGCGCCCGCGTGGCCGAGGACCTCCCCCCGCCGCGCCCCCAGCGTCCCGCGCCGCCGCGTACGCTGGCCTTGCCGGCCGCGCAGCGGGAGCGGCTCGGGCCGCCCGTCGAACAAATCTTGCCCAACGCCGACGATCAAGAGTCCTTCGAGGGACCTGAACACATTGCCGGCGTGCCGGAGGAGTTGGGCGTGCCTGCGCAGGAGGCCGCGTTCCCGCAGGTAACCGACCAGGCGCCCGAAGGCGCGGTGCAGCAGGTGAACTCGCGGCGCTTCGAGCTCGACTACGACATCGAGTCGGCGGGGCCGGCTGGCGTGAGCCGCGTTGAACTGTGGGAAACGCGCGATGGCGGGCAGACTTGGAGGTCGCTCGCTACGGACGACGACAATCGCAGCCCGATGCTCGTCGAGGTCGAAGGAGAAGGGCTCTACGGGTTTACCTTCGTGATCGCCAGCGACACGGGGCTCAGCGGCCGGCCGCCGGTGGCCGGCGATCCCGCCGAAGTCGTGGTGGCGGTGGACCTCTCGGCGCCGGAAGTTAAGCTGATTTCAGCCGAATTAGGCGCGGGCCGCGAAGCGGGCGAACTCAAATTCTTTTGGAAGGCCGAGGATCGGCTGCTGGCCGAGCGGCCGATTTCGCTCTTGTTCAGCGAATCTCCGGAAGGGCCCTGGCACGTCATCAGTTCGGGACTCGAGAACGCCGGCCAGTTCGTGTGGCGGATCGACAATCGTGCGCCCGACCAGCTCTTCCTCCGTGTCGAAGCCCGCGACGCCGCCGGCAACGTGGGCAGCGACCAGTCGTCGGAGCCCGTGCAGTTGGCCACCGTGCGGCCGAGCGCCCGCATTCGCCACGTGCGGCCGGTGCCGAGCGCCAGCCGGGCCAAAATCTACCAGTTCTTCCGGTAGACGGCCGAGTCGCTGAGTGCCGGGGAATAAATCCCCCGCCTGCGGGCTCCCACCCAGCGTCGTGCGGGTAGTCTTAATTCTCGAGCCGGTTCGGCGCCATGATTTGGCTGGCGGATCTCGTTTTGGCGTGTCACGTGGCCTACGTGGCGTTCGTGGTGTTGGGTCAGGCGGCGATCCTGGCGGGCCTCGCCTGGGGCGCGAGCTGGGCCCGAAATCCCACCCTGCGCTGGCTGCACCTGGCCATGATTCTGATCGTAGCGGCCGAGGCGCTCTTGGGAATCGAGTGTCCGTTGACGCGATGGGAGCGCGACCTGCGGTTGTCAGCAGGCCAGGCCGGCTTCGATCTGTCGTTCACGGCGCGGCTGCTGCAAGGGCTGATCTTCGTGCAAGCGCCCGAGTGGGTGTTGGCGGCGCTGCACGTGACCTTTGCGGCGATCGTGGCGCTCACGTTCTGGCTGGCGCCGCCGCGTAGTTTCGCGCGAATGCCGAAACCAGCGTGATCCCGCCTCCACGAGGAATCTACTTGTCCGCCGACTTTTCGGCCTTGGCCGAAGGAGCAGCAGCCTGTGCGGGCTCCGCGGAATCCTTGGCCTCGTCGTCCGCCTCCTTCTTCCGCTTGGGAGTGAGCACGAGCCGCACTTTGGTTTTGAGAGGCGGAATGTTTTCGGTGAAGGCTTCAAACGAGAGCGCTTCGTTCGATTGCGAGCTTTCCCCCGGCACGTCGAGCATGGCCGAGGGAAAATTCGCCACGCAGATGAAGTCGCCGCTTTCAGCCTCGTAGTGCTGCTTGCCTGATTCGGGGTCTTTCCAGAACCCCGAGCCGGCGAACACGAACGGCAACTCCATGGCCTTGCCGGTCTTCACGTTCTTGATCCATTCCTGAGCGCGCACGCGGTGGTCCTTCCCTTCGGCGTCGCGCCACACGATGTAGATTTCGATCTCGGTTCCGGTGGGCGGGCGATATTCCGGACGAAACCGCACCGGCTCGCCCGCTTCGCCGCCGGCGGCCAACAAGCCGGCATGAACCACATAGGCCTTCGTCGGCACGCTCACCAGCGATTCGTGCTCCTTGGTGCCGCGCAGGCAGGCGAACATTTCGAGGAAACCTTCGCGCAGGCAAACCTCGCCGTCGAGGATGACGCGCTTGTTTTTTTCGTCGAGCCAGACGGGGGCGTCGGGTGCAAGCTGTTTCCAGCCAGCCGGGATCGAAGCGGCCGGCTTGGCAGCGGTCTTCTCCTGCCCCCAGGTCGCCGTTGCTGTCACCGTCCACAACCCCAGGGCCAGGCCCACGATCGCTCTGCCGTCCATCGCTGCACGCGCTCCCTTAACATATTTCCAGACGCCGCGGCCGCCGCCCAAGCGAGGCGCGCGACCTACTTCCTCACGATAGCGGGGAATCGACCAAGCGCACAGCGGGCGAAGATCGATCGCAACGGGTCGAACTGCCTGAGAATCCCTACCGAGGGCATATTGCGGACAGGCCGAGCAAACCGCGCGAAGGGGCGGTAGTGCTCCTAGTGAGGCCTGCGATGACAAGCTAAGTTTGAGGAAGCTCGATTCCCTTCGATCCCGGCAGCCCAATCGCCAACCGCAAGGCGGCCTTGAGGTTGCTGGCCCTAGCGACGCCCCGATGATTCACTTCCGCCACGTCAGCAAGCACTACGCCGACCTGCGGCGCGGGCGGATGGTGGCCCTCGACGGCCTCAGCTTCGATGCCCGTCCCGGCGAGGTGTTTGGCCTGCTGGGCCCCAACGGCGCCGGCAAGACCACGGCGCTGCGCATTCTCAGCACCGTTTTACGCCCCTCCTCCGGCACGGTCACCGTGTGCGGCTTCGACGCTGTGGCCGAGCCAGGCGAAGTCCGCCGCCGAATCGGCTTCATTTCCACGAACACGGCCGTTTACGACCGCATGTCGGCCTGGGAACTCGTGGAGTACTTCGGCCGCCTCCATGGGCTGGAGGGAGAGCAACTACAGGCGCGCATGGAAGACGTGTTCGCCCGCCTGCAGATGAACGAAATTCGCGATCTGCTGGGCGCCAAGATGTCGACCGGCATGAAGCAGAAAGTCTCGATCGCGCGGGCCCTGGTGCACGATCCCCCGGTGCTCGTGTTCGACGAAGCAACCGCCGGCCTCGACGTGTTGGCCGGCCGGTCGCTGCTCAACACGGTGGCCGAGCTGCGCGACCATGGCAAGTGCATCGTCTTCTCGACCCACATTATGCGGGAGGTCGAGCGGCTCTGCGATCGCATTGCGATCCTGCACCGAGGAACGATCTTGGCCGCCGGCTCGCTCGACGACCTGCGCCGGGCCCACCACGAGCAGGATCTCGAGGAATTGTTCTTCCGGCTGATTTCGCAGCGCGACGCAGCGCTCGCCGAGCAAGCAACCCCTGCGGCGCCGCTGGGAATCGGAGGCTAAGCATGCGCTGGACCAACGTGCGGCTGATCCTGGCGCGGGAGATTCGCGATCAATTGCGCGACCGCCGCACCCTGTTCATGATCGCCGTGCTGCCGCTGCTGCTCTACCCGCTCTTGGGCATGAGCATGTTCCAGATGGCCCAGTTCGTGCGCGAGTCCCCCACGCGCGTGTGGGTGGTGGGAGGGACGGTCGACGGCTGGAACCTGCCGCGGCTGTTCGACGGCGAACGCTTTGCCCTGCGGCTGTTTCCCGACCCGTCTCGCCAATCGCTGCTCGACGTGCAGTTCCAGTCGAAGGGAGAGGGCGTGCCCATCGAGGGCGAAGAGGTTCGGGAGCGCGCCCAGCAAGCGCTGCGCAGCGGGCGCACCGAAGCGGTGCTCTACTTCCCGCCTGACTTTGCCGAGAAGCTGAACGCGTATAGCCAACGGCTCGACGACCGCTTAGCCGGCGGCGACCGGACGGGGGCGCTCGAGCCGGCCCCCAGCCCGACGATCTTCTACAACACGGCCAAGGAAAAGTCGCAGATCGCCTTGCGCCGCACGGTCGAGGCGATCGACGCCTGGAGCGGCGAGGTTTCGCGCTCGGCGCTCGAGCGGTCGGGCTTGCCGGCGACCGCCGGTTCGCTGTTTACCATTAGCACGGCCGACGTGGCTTCCGCGGGACACAAGGACGCGGCCGCCTGGGCCAAGGTGCTCCCCTTCATGCTGCTGATCTGGGCGCTCACCGGCGCGTTCTATCCGGCGGTCGACCTCTGCGCCGGCGAGAAGGAGCGCGGCACGCTCGAGACCTTGCTCTCGAGTCCGGCCGAGCGGAGCGAGATCGTGTGCGGCAAGTTGCTGACGATCATGCTGTTTAGCGCGGCGACCGCGATTTTGAATCTGCTGGCGCTTGGCTTTACAGGTTCGTTCGTGCTCAAGCACCTGCAGCATCTCAAGCAGTTCGCCGCCTTCGGCTCGCCGCCCCCCACCGCCGCTCTGTGGCTCGGGCTCGCGCTCATTCCGGTGTCGGCCTTGTTCGGCGCGCTCTGCTTGGCGCTGGCGGCCTTTGCCCGCAGCACCAAGGAGGGGCAGTACTACCTGATGCCGCTGTTCATGGTGTCGATGCCGCTCATGATGCTGCCCCTCGCGCCGGGGGCCGAGCTGACTTTGGGCAACGCCCTGATTCCGGTGACCGGGCTGATGCTGTTGCTCCGCGGCCTGCTCGAGGGCAACCTGCCACAGGTGTTGCCGCTCGCGCCGGTCGTGATTGGCATCACCCTCTTGGCCTGTCTGGCGGCGATTCGCTGGGCGATCGATCAATTCAACTCGGAGCAGGTGCTGTTCCGCGAGAGCGAACGCACGGAGCCGTTGCTCTGGCTGCGGCATTTGCGCCGCGACCGCGACGTGCTGCCCACGCCTGCGCAAGCGCTGCTGTGCGGCGTGCTGATTCTGGTCGTGCAGTTCTTTCTCAGTTTCGCATTGCCGATCCCCCGCGACTTTCGTGGCTTCCTGCAGTTATTGGCGGTTTCGCAGCTTGTGGTGATCGCGCTGCCGGCATTGCTGATGACGCTGCTCGTGACCCGCAGCGCCCGGCAAACGTTGTCGCTGCGGTGGCCCAAGTGGTGGTGCATCCCGGCGGGCGCCCTGCTCGCGGTGATGTTGCACCCGGTGGCCCAGGCCGCCCAGTCGTGGGTGATGCGGATCTATCCGATCAGCGATCAAGCGGCCCAGGCGCTAGCCGGCATTCTGGAATCGGCCGACAACTTCTGGGCCCTGGCGGCCGTGTTCGCCATCGCGCCGGCGATCTGCGAAGAGCTCGCCTTCCGCGGCTTTATCCTCTCGGGCTTGCGCAGCCGCGGGCACGTGTGGCAGGCGGTGGCGATCTCTAGCCTATTTTTCGGAGTCACTCACCCGATCATGCAGCAGTCGGTGCTGGCGTGCTTCGTCGGTCTGGTGATCGGCTTCCTCGTGGTGCAGAGCGGCAGCCTGCTGGTGGGCATCGCCTTTCACATGACCCACAACTTCCTGGTTGTGATGTCCAGCCAGTTGACGCTCGAAACGGTCCGGCGTTGGCCTGAACTCGACTACCTGGTCCGCACGCCAGGGGAGACCGAGTTCCTCTACGAATGGCCCGTCGTGGTCATCGGCGGGCTGTCGGCCGTGCTCGTGCTGAGCGCCTTTGGCCGCTTGCGTGGCTGGCGCAGCGAGCCGGCGCCGCAACTGAAGGAAGAACCGGCGGAATTGCCTGCCCCTGCCTGGGACACGTCCGGCTCTTAAGGACACGAGCCCTCAGCAAGCCACGTATCCTTGCTTGTTGCTGACGAACCCGCCGCCTGCGGGAGAGCATGCGCGGTTGCGGAGCCCAACGCCGCTTGCGTCTCTTGCTTGCGCTGCGGGCTAGTGGGGCGCAAACCGAGCATCCAGCTCCGACAGAGCACGCGGCTACTTGGCCGTTCCCAGCTTGAAGGGCTCGAGCGTCGCCGTGGCGACCTCGGGCTCCCCCTCGGTGATCGTCAGCACCTGGCCCACCGGCAGGTTCTCGAAGGTCTGCGTAAGCCCGGTGGCAGGCCAGAAGACTTCGAGCCGGCGGATCGTCGTGGCCTTGCCTAGGCCGACGTGCAGCCGGTAGCTGTTGCCGCCGAAGCTGCCGCCGCTCGTCATATGGCGGTAGATGCTCCGCGGCTCGCCTTCCTCGTCAATTTCCAGCGTGATCCGTGCGCCAACGCCGTAGCGGTTGCTGCGCTTGCCCACCAGGCGAATGGCCGCCCACTGGTTGCCGAAGCCGGGGTTTTCGTAGAGGGCGTTGTAATAGCGGTCGCCTGGGTAGGCGCCGCCGAGCTCGTTGAAGACATCCTGGTCGCCGTCGTTGTCGAGGTCGCCAAAGGCCACGCCGTGCCCCTTCTGCAGGCTGCCGAACCCGCCGGCGGTCGTCACGTCGGCAAAGCCTTGGCCGCGGCGGTTGCGGTACATCAGGTTGGGCATCAGCGAGAAGTACTCGGGATCGCCCGTGGCCAGGTAGAAGTCGAGGAAACCATCGTTGTCGAGGTCGCCGAAGTTCGAGCCCATGGGCTGGCTCGGTCGCCGCAGGTTCATCTCCCAGGCAACGTCCTGCAGGCCGCCCTGGCCATCCCCCCGATATAAGGCATGCAGTTCGTTGTTGAACGGTTCGTTGAGATAGGCCGCGGCCAAGTCGGCCGCTTTCGTGGAGTAAGAGCCTACGAAAATGTCGAGGTTGCCGTCGTTGTCGAAATCCCAGAACCAGCAGGGGAAGCTATAGAAGGGGCCGGTGCAGCCCAGATCCGGCGCCACGTCGGTGAACGTGTTGTCGCCGTTGTTGCGGTACAGCCGGTTCAGGCCGTGCTGGTTCGACACGTAGAAGTCCGGGTGGCGGTCGCCGTTGTAGTCCCCCGCAGTCACTCCCTTGGCATAGCGCAGGTTCGTGACGCCGGCTTGCGGGGCGATGTCGGTGAAGGTTCCGTCGCCGTTGTTGCGGAACAATTGGCTGGGGGCCTCGACGCCGCCGCCGTGCTCGTTGCCAATAAAGACGTCGAGGTCGCCGTCGTGGTCGATGTCGGCCCAGGCGGCCGTTTGCGAAGGATAGTGCGTCCCCAGCCCGGCCGTCGTGGTTACGTCGATGAAGTGCCCCTTGCCGTCGTTCTGCAAGAGCGAGCGGGGGGCCATGCCGTGGACGCCCATCCAGCCGCCGCGGAGGACGAGCAGATCAAGGTCGCCGTCGTTGTCGTAATCGGCATGCACCACGTTGAGGCCGCCGTACAGGCCTTCGAAATTCGCCTCGACGGAGCGGTCCTCGAAGACTCCTTTTCCGGTATTCCGGTAGAACTTGAGCGAGTCGCCGACGTGCATCGTGGAGCAAACGACGTCGAGCAGCCCGTCGCCGTCGAAGTCGTCGACGATGGCCCCTCCGCTCAGGTTGAAACGGTCTAGCCCGACCTCCTTGGCGACGTTGAAGAATCGCGGAAAGGCCTCTTCCGATTCATAGGCCGAGGGGGGAATCAGCCACTGTGGCGGCACTTTGTCGGGGTACTCCCCCAGCGTCATGTAGGCGATGTTGAGCAGCCATTGGCA
The DNA here is from genome assembly GCA_044221365.1 of Pirellulales bacterium. GTDB lineage: Bacteria > Planctomycetota > Planctomycetia > Pirellulales > JBGAPH01 > JBGAPH01. The sequence continues at coordinate 15,817 of JBGAPH010000055.1, read as the reverse complement.
CTGCCGGTGCATCGGGGACTTGGGATCGGCCGTCTCGAGCAACTGCGAGAAGACTTCGATCGCCTTACGCGAAGGAGTTTGCTTGGCATGCACCCCTTCTCCCTTGATGGGCAGCACGCAGCTATCGACCGTGTGCCGCTGACAGCAGTTCTGAGTCTCCGCCAACCGCAGGTAGGCCGCCCCGACGCGAAAGCGTGCTTCATCCACCCAATCCGGCGGCAGTACGACGCCCGGCTGCTCGGCGCGGCGGACCACGTCCAGAAAGCCGTCGAGCGCTGCTTGTTCGTTGCCGAGCTTCGACTCACCCACGGCAAGCCGCACGCGGTCGCGCCACAGGCTCTTGCTGTTGTCCCCCTTCGGCATGAGCGCCACGTGGGCGCGCAACTTCTTGGTCTCGGCGTCGCCGAGGAACACGTTGTCGCGCAGGGCCCGATCGCGGAATTCGCGGAGAGTCGCCAGGGCCTGCCGGTGCGAGGCGGGCAACGCGGCGATCCCGGGCGCGGCGTCAGCGGCCGGCGCTGTCGGCGCCGCCAAAGTCGCCGCGGTTGCATCGTCGATTCGCGGGGCCACGGGCTTAGCGGCCGTCGGCCGGCAGCCCGAGAAAGCGAAGAGCGGCAGTGCCGCGGCCAACAGGCCGAAGGTCACGGGGCGCAAATTCATAGGGAGCCGCCTCAAAGATGCCAGAGCCGTTCCGATCGGAGATCGCCAGGCAGGATCCGCGCAAAAGGGTAAAGCCGCGGACGGGGCGACGGGCCGGGAGCCTTCCGAGAGCTCGCGACTAACCTGGATGGTAAGTGCGCTAAGGGATACTGTCAATAATCTACTGGGAATTGCGGCGTGGCCGAGGCAACAACCTCGGCGCCCCGTCTAGAAGAACGTCCGCACCCCCCCCACCACCCGGTATTCGTCGTCGACCACCGGCAAGAACTGCCATTTGTCGAACGTCGTGCAGGGATGGGAGATGCCGCAGGCGACCATATCCCCCACGGCCAGCGGCGAGTCGGCCGGCAGATCGAGCAGCGCATGCTGGTCGTTGAGCCCGGCGAGCACGTGCCCTGCCGGCAGCGGCTGGGGCAAGCCGGGCCGGTCCGGCCGATGCCAGACGAGCGGCTGGGGCAGCCCACAATCGAATCCCGCGTCGCGGCGGCCGAAAGCGAGGACGGCCCGCGTCGGCTCGGGGCGCGACTGCACGTAGCTCCACACCTCGAGCGCGTTCTGCAGCCCGGGCCCCAGTTCGCGGGCACGGGGCGACCGCTCGTGCAGCCGCTCGTGGGCCTGCCGATAGAGTTGCGAGTCTTGCGTCAGGTAGCAGCCGCTGCGGACGACGATTCGTGTGGGTCGGCTGAGTTTTGCCAGCGAGAGCCGCTCGACGCACAGGTCGTAGTAGTTCGAGCCGCCGGCCGAGAGCAGCACTTCGCCGGGAGCAAAGAAACCGCGTCGATCGCATTCACTGGCCACCTCGACCATCCGGTCGAGGAATGCCCGCACCGCGTCGAGCATGGCAGCCGGGGTGTCGGCCGCGAGGAGGCCTTCGAAGCCTTCGACTCCGCGCAGTGCCAATCCCGGCGTGGCGGCGATCTGCTCGGAAAGTTCGAGCGCTTCGGCCACCGTGCGACAGCCGGTGCGTCCCCCTTTGGCGCCGATCTCCAGCAGCACCTGCAGCCGGTCATTTCCCCTCTCCCCCGTTGGGAGAGGGCCGGGGTGAGGGTCCGTATGGGCTGCAGGCGGCAACTGTTTCCAGCGTTCCACGCCCGCCGCCAGGTCTCGAACTCCCGCCGCTGAGTCGACCAAGCAGTAGAAGTCGAAGTCGGGGTCTTCGAGCTGCATCCGGCCAATGGCCTGCACCGCCGCCGGGCCGACGAGCTGGTTGGCCAGCACGATCCTCGGCACGCCAAACCGCCGTGCGACCAACACCTGCTGCAGCGTCGCGAGGGTGATGCCCCAGGCGCCGCCCGCCAACTGCTGGGCGAACAACTGCGGGCACATGGTCGTCTTGCCGTGCGGAGCGAGCGAAGCCTGCCACGTGCCCAAGTACTCGCGCATCCAGCGGTCGTTGTGGTCGAGGGCCGACTTCCGCAAGAGGGCGAGCGGCAGCGGCAGATCCTGGGCCAACACGTTCCAGGCTTGCTTGCCGACGTCGCGCAGTTTGAGGCCGCGGGCGCCAGGGGGCAGGCCTTTGAGGGTGTCGTCGAGCGGAGAATCGAGCAGCGGTTCGAGGTTCATGAGGCTGATGATACGAGAGGCGCCGCCGGCGGGATAGCGCCGCCGCGTTCGCTAGCGACGGAGATGGTAGCCGTTCGTGCGCAACACTGCGGCCGCGACCAGCGGGAGGACCACGAGCGAGCCAAGCAGCAGCGTCACCTCGGGTTCGATCGTGCCCAAAGCGATCGCTGCTAAGATCAGGAGGGCAACGCACCAAAAACCCAACTTCTGCAATCGCGGCGATTTGCTGAGCACGGCGACCATGGAGCTCAGGCAAGTGAAATCCAGGATCGCCGCCCAAACCGTCAGCCCCACCTGCAGGCGCGGATTGCCGAGCGACAACACGAGTGCCGCAAACCCGCCGTAGGCCGTCAATCCGAACAAACCACGGAGTGAAGGAGGCTGAGGCGCCGCGCTGCCCCTCTCGAGCCCAATCGTGCCCAGGTAGAGTCGCACAGGCAACAGCAACCCGACCATGAAGAGGAAGAGCGAGGCCATTTGGCCCAACTGCCGGAGGAAGAATTGAGGCACAGACGGTTCAGCCATGCCGGCAAAGAGCGCCGTAGCGGCAATCGCGATTCCCGAGCACACCATCAGCCGCTGGGGCAGAGACACGTTTGCGAGCGCCGCAAAGATCGCGAGCAATTGAAAGCCAACGGTCATCAGAACGTGGGCCAGTGCATTTGGCCGCGGGATCACCGCAGCGAGCCCAAGTGTCGCGGCGTACAGGGCGGCCGCTGAGATGATCCGCCAATGCGGGGGAACGCCCGCTCGATGATTCCTCGATTCCTCGTCCGCCACGCCTCAGCCCTTGAAATCGCCTCTCCTCGGCTGCAAAGCTTGCAGGTATCGCTCCGACATCGTATCAGGCGGCCCGTGAGGCGACCTGACGTAGCTGCCAGTTCGGAGCGGCACGGCGTGTGCCGCGGAAGTTGCCGGGCTAGTTGCCGAGCAGTTCGTCCAGGTCGAGGCCTTCCGTCGGGTCCGCGGGCGGTTTGGCGGCCGGTTTGGCGAGCATCGTCGCGATCTCAATCCAATGGGCGCCTTCGATGCGGTAGAGCGTGCCGGTCGCGGAGTCGAGCAGGCGGTCGGTTCCGAACGGCAGGTAGCGGCCCACCGCCGGCGCGTCGCTGGCAATCTCGAGGTTGCCGACCTGGTCGCTGAACTTCTCGAGCAAATCCGCGCGTTTCCGCCGCAGCGCTGCCGACGCCCGCCCTCGCTGAGCGGCTGGATCCTCAACCGGCCGGAACGATTCGGGGAGCGGGTTGCCGCGTTGCGGCGCCAACTCCTGTCCAACGACGTATCCACCGACGAGCGCGACGACGACGACTAGCGGGGCGATGAACCGCATGTGCGTTCTCCTGTTTTGAAGGACCGCTGCGTAATACGAACCCGACCAGCGGACGGTTCATCGTTCGCATGCTAACCGTGCGGCAACCCGCACTATGGCAGCAGCCCCCGCGGGCCCAGTATCATGCGTGCGGAGGGCTCAAGCCATGCGTCGCGCGTTCACGTTGGTTGAAGTGCTTGTCGCGATCTTCATCATCGCGATTCTCATCGCGCTCTTGCTCCCGGCGGTGCAAGCCGCCCGCGAGGCGGCGCGGCGGATGCAGTGCGCCAACAACCTGAAGCAATTGGCGCTCGCCGTTCACGCTTATGCGGCAGGCAATCGCGATTTCCTGCCGATGCTGGTTCCTGCGTCATTCGACTGGAAGCTGCGTCCCATTCGCGGGGGAGCCTTCTACAGGGTTTCTGGGAACACTCCTCAGTCCTTCTCCTGGAAAGCGACACTGCTCCCCTACCATGAGCAGCAGGCATTGTTCGATCGGATTGACTTTGGGCAGGGTGCGCTCACTCAGGCGAACCTGCCCGTGGCCAGGACCCTTATGAGTATCCATCTCTGCCCGTCCGGGCCCGGTGGGTCGCGAGTCGTTAAGGATGTCTCCGCCATCAATCCAAACAACACGGCACAGACAACTGTTTGGTCTGATGTCAACGCCGTTCTGTCCGACTACCGAGCCGTGGCTTGGGTGAAAGGCCACCCGGATTACCTTGGCTGTTGGGGCTCCTCAGTCACGGAGATTGGGACCGAGCAGAATCTGCCAGCGCTGCGCGACGTCACCGACGGGCTCTCAAGCACGATCTTGCTTGTCGAGCAGGGAGGCTTTCCCGATCGGTACGACGGCAAGGAAAACGTGGAGCCGAATTACTTTAGATGGTCTGGGGGCTGGATTAGCTGGGACGATGCCTACATTGGATGGGCATCGGGAATTAACCGGTCCAATGCCGGCTACGTGTTTGCCTTCCATTCAGGCGGCGCAAACGTGGCCATGGCCGACGGCTCAGTCCATTTCCTCCAGGAGTCGATCGACCCTGCCGTCCTCAAGGCCCTGGGAACTCGCGAAGAAGGCGAAGCAATCCGCGACCAAGATTGGCGCTGAGCGCAGCCCAATCGCCGCACTCAAACGCCGGGGCGAACCCCGCCCTCCCAATCTCCTGCCTCGCGACGCCGCTACCACCGCCCCGCGTGAAATCCCAGCAGATCGGTCTGGGTCAACTCCATCACGGCCCCGTAGGAATTGTCGCTGCCGGGGCTGGGGATTTGGCCTCCCAGCGAGAGCTGCCATTTGCCCGGCAGGTAGATCACGCCCCCCACCACCGCGACGCTGAGGTCGCTCGTGCCGGAGAGGTAATCGGCCATGAAGTGCAGCTTCTCCTTCATGATGGGCACGTCGACGCCCAGCATGTAGCCAAATGCGCTGCCATCGCCCCGGTGGGGGCGATTGGCGTAGTAGACGCCGAAAAAGCCCTTGCCCCACTCGCCGGGGGCGTCGACGGCCGTGGTGATCCAAGAGAAGTTCAGAAAGCGAACGTCGTGAGCGTTCTTCGCAGGATTGAAACCCGTTTGGGTTCCCACCTCGAGGTTGAACAGCTCGCCGAACTCGAAGCCCTGTTGGGCATTGAACAGCAGGCCGGGGGCGGCCTGCTCGTTGACGGGCTCGAGGCTCGGCGACCGGCTGTCATATAGCTCGACGTTGAGCAGATTGAAGCCGATTTCGCGGCCCTGGCCGAGCCCAAAGTCGAAGGTGGTGTTCGACTCGCCCAGGCTCGCGAAGTTGACCTGCTCCTGGAAGAAGACCACTCCCTCGGGCGTGATGTCTCCCGACGGCATGTTGAAGAGATTCTGCTGGGCTTTCGCTTCGCGCACGCTGCTGAGCGCGGCCAGCAATCCGAGGAGTGCGGCGCAAACGCGGAATCGGAAAGAACGATCGACCCGCAGGCGGCCGACCACGCTAGTGCTCACGGGTGTGCCTGGGGGTGCCTCGAGGGGGCTTTGGGCAAATTGCAATCGGGAGGTCTTAACGGAAGCATCGGGCCGCCGCAATCGCCGAATCAGCTTGCAAAGGCTTCAGACTTTGGAAACCGGTGGCCGAGCATTTCGGCGACGGGGGATATTCGCTGGGCGAGTCGCGGTGCATCGTCGTTCAAACTGGCTAAAAGGCCAAGGCAAACCCTGCCAACCCGATTACAGGAGGAGCATCCGTGGTGGTGCCGGCGTTGCAACTCCCCCAAGCGGCCACGCGATCGTTGATCGTCCAGAGGGCGCCAGCGCCCACCACGTTGACGTTGGGGATCACCAGGCCTGGGATCGGCGGGTCGGGCCCCGGCAAGCGGGGCTCGGCCGAGTCGTTGTAGAAACCGTGGACGAACACGTCGACCTTGTCCGTCAGCTCGCGCTGGAAGGCCCATTGAAAGCCGAACTGGTAGACAATCGCCTCGATCGAATCGCGCAGTCCCGTCATGCTGAAGGCGTAGTTGAATTCGATGCCCCAGGGCAAGGTTTGGTCGAGGAGCAGGCTGAGCGCCGGCTGCGTGCCGGAGTCGAAGGCTGGTAAACCAAAGCCGCTTTGGATGTAGACTTCGAGCCCCACGGCCGGCAGGAAGTAGCGCTTGTTTTCTTCCCACAGGTGGAGCTTGAGGTCGAACACGATCGGCGAAAAGCCGCTGGCCGGCGTGGGATTGCTCTCGATGGTGAGGCCGTTCGAAAAAATGCGGAACTCGAGGTTGTCGGTCAGGCCGTAGCGGAGCAAGAACTCCCACTGAAACGTGTTCGAGGCGCCCGGCGGACCGCCATAGTACCCGAACGGCGAGTTCTCGAAGTACAGCCGCCCCTTGGGAAGCGTGAACGGACTGTTGGGGAAGTTGACGGTGTCGGGACCGGGGTCCGAAATGTCGATTTCGCCGCGGCGGGCAATCCGCTCCGCCTGGGCGATCACGGGGTCGGCGTTCTGATCCCAGGAGTTCTCGTCGATCAGCTTGTAGAGAAACGGAAAGAGAAAAGGATCTTCGGGCGGTTTTTCGTCCGCCGACGGCGCGGCTGGGGGCGCGGGATCCTGAGCGCCTTCCGTGCTGCGCAGCGCGAGGAACTCGGGCTGATCGGGAGCATAGGGCGTTGCCGCCTCCACCACGGGAGGCAGCGGCTCGACCGCGCTTCCGGCCACCGGCAGCACCGGCTCGTAGCCGCGCGCGTTCACCGCGGTGAGCAGCCAGACTCCCACCGCCAGCCGAGCGATTGCGCGGAAGCAGCACATGGGAGCTCGAGTTCGCCTGGGGAAGCCGAATAGCGGCCCGCCGAGGGGTCTCTCTGCGCGCAGCGCCGCCAAACCTTACGGTTTGTATCGGTTGTCGGCCCTCGCCAAGGCCAGCCTGCTTTCGCTCAAAGCGATGCTGGCGCCCCACTTAACCCGTGGCATTTTCGCGTTAGTTAGCGAGCGCGGGAGGGTTGCCAAACCAGCTACTTCTCCGCCCCCGTATCCAGCACCGCCAAAAACGCCTTCTGCGGAATATCCACCGAGCCGATCGACTTCATCCGCTTCTTGCCTTCCTTCTGCTTCGCCCACAGCTTGCGTTTGCGGGTGATGTCGCCGCCGTAGCATTTGGCGGTCACGTTCTTCCGCATGGCCGAGATCGTTTCGCGGGCGATGATGCGGCTGCCGATCGCCGCTTGGATGGCGATCTCGAACATGTGGCGGTCGATTTCTTCCTTGAGCTTCTTGACCACGGCGCGGCCGCGGCGGTCGGCGTCGCGGCGGTCGCAGACCACGCTCAGGGCATCCACGCGCTTGCCCCCCACCAAGATATCGAGCCGCACCAGGTCGGCCGGGTAGTAGCCCAAGAGTTCGTAGTCCATCGTCCCGTAGCCGCGGGAGATGCTCTTGAGCTTGTCGTGCATGTCGTAGATCACTTCGGCCAGCGGCAGGTCGTAGACCAGCATCGCCCGCTGCGGCGAGAGGTACTCGGTCCGCACATACACGCCCCGCCGCTCGGTGCTGAGCTTCATGATCTGGCCGATGCTGTCGGTCGGCAGCACGAAGTTCACCCGCACCACCGGCTGGCGAAACTCCTCGATGTCGCCAGCGTCGGGCACGTCCTGCGGCGTGTGGATCGTGAGCGTTTCGCCCTGCTTCGTCACCACCTCATAGGTGACGTTGGGGGCCGTTTGCACGAGGTCCAGATTGGCCTCTTGCTCCAGCCGCTGCTGCACGATCTCCATGTGCAACAGGCCCAGGAACCCGCAGCGGAAGCCGAAGCCGAGCGCATCGCTCGTTTCCGGCTCGAACTCGAAGCTCGGGTCGTTGATGTGCAGCTTGCTGAGCGAATCGCGCAGCTCTTCGAACTCTTGCCCGTCGGAAGGATAGAGCCCGCAGTAAACCATGCGCTTGGGGGGCTGATAGCCCTCGAGGGCCTCGGCGGCGCCCTCGCCCGGCACGCTCACGGTGTCGCCGATGTGAACCTGGTCGAGCGACTTGATGTTGCAGATCAAGTAGCCCACCTCGCCGGCCTGCAGCTCGTCGCACGGCTTGCGCTCCGGCACGAACTGCCCGAGCTCGAGCACCTCGTGCTGCATGCCGGTTTTGAGGAAGCGGATCTTTTGGCCCTTCTTCACCGTGCCGTTCATGAGCCGCACATAGGTGATCGCGCCGCGGTACTCGTCGTAGTGCGAGTCGAACACCATGGCTTGCAGCGGCGCGGCGGGATCGCCGCCGGGGGGCGGAATGCGTTCGATGATCGCGGCCAGCAGCTCGTCGACGCCGATGCCTGACTTGCCGCTGCAGCGGAGCACCTCATCGGGATCGATGGCCAGCACCTGCTCCATCTCGGCGATCACTTCGTCGGGGCGGGCATGCGTGAGGTCGATCTTGTTGAGCGCGGGCAGGATCGTCAGATCGTGCTCCATGGCGGCGAAGGCGTTGGCCACCGTCTGAGCCTCGACCCCCTGGAAGGCGTCGACCAGGAGCAGGGCGCCTTCGCAGCAGGCCAGGCTGCGGGAGACTTCGTAGTGGAAGTCGACGTGCCCGGGCGTGTCGATCAGGTTGATCTCGTAGATCTGCCCTTGGTGCGGGTAGCGCATAGAGACGGCGCGGGCCTTGATGGTGATGCCGCGCTGCCGCTCGAGATCCATGTCGTCGAGCATCTGCTCGCGCAGCTCGCGCTTTTGCACCGTGCCGGTGCGCTCGAGCAACCGGTCGGCCAAGGTGCTCTTGCCGTGGTCGATGTGGGCAATGATGCAGAAGTTGCGGATATGCTGGCAGTCGATGCTCAAGCGAGAAATCCTGTTCCGCTGAAAGGCCCCAAGGCTCTCGTGGCAGGCCGGGATTCGGCGCCGGCACGAGGAAAAGCACGCTGCCTGGTAAAGCTAGGCAGCCGGCGGGGCTGGCTAGGCGCCCCCGCGCGCACCGCGACCCGCCTAATCCCTCGAATGTCGCAGCCAGGGCCCGCGGCGTCAATCGAAGCTTGGCAGGCGCAGCCGTAGTAGGCACAGTCCCCTGTGCCGCCACTCGCTGACCCCATTGAACACGGTCGACGGCCCCTCAACCGTGGCACAGGCTTCCAGCCTGTGCGAAAACGAGCCAAAAGCCGTCGATTCCGCATCCGCTTTCGGCACAAAGTATGCCCGGCTACGGATTGGCTACGGTGCGGGCTTCCTCGAGCACCTCGACCAACCGATCCAGGTCCACCTCGTCATTGTACGCATGCGGGCTGATCCGCAGGCGGCCGCCGCGATAGCTGATCGCCACGCCGTGGCTGCGGCAGAACGCCCGGACCGACTGCAGGTTCGCTCCCGGAAGGTCAAAGGAGACGATCCCCGAGGCACGCGACAGCTCGCGGCGGCTGACGACCGCGCAGCCGGCTTCGGTGAGCTTGCGGCAGGCGAGGTCGGTGATGTCCAGGATTCTCTGACCGACCGCTGCTGTGCCGAGCCCGAGCAGCAGTTCGAGGCTGGCGGCCAGGCCCAGAAAGCCGACCATGTTCTGCGAGCCCCCTTCGAAGCGGGCGGCTGAGTCCCTGAAGCGGAGCTCGATGTGGCCGAAGTCGGCGTGGGCCACGCTGTGCCAGCCGACTCCCATGGGGCGCAGCCGCTCGAGGTGCTCGCGGCGGACGTAGAGCACGCCGGCCCCTTCCGGCCCCAGCAGCCACTTGTGGCCGTCGGCCGCCAGAAAATCGACGCCGGCCGTCGCCGTGTCGAGCGGAAAGACGCCGAGCCCCTGAATGGCGTCGAGGAACAGGAGCGCGCCGCGACGATGCGCCAGGTCGGCAAGCTCCCGCGGATCGCTCCGCCAGCCGCTGGCGTAGCCCACCCAGCTTGCCGCGACGATCCGCGTGCGGGCGTCGCAGGCGGCCTCGAGCCGGTCGAGGTCGAGGCGGGCGGCCGGCATCTCCACTCGCCGGCATTCCACGCCGCGCGACGCCAGGTTCATCCAAGGATATTGGTTCGAGGGAAACTCATCGGCCGGAACCACCACGTTGTCGCCTGGCTGCCAAGGCAACCCTTCGGCCACGATGCTGATGCCGGCCGTGGTGTTGGGCACGAGTGCGATCTCGGTCGGATTGGCGGCGATCAACTGAGCCGCCAGCCGTCGGCACTCCTCGACGCCGCGGCTCCAGGCCGGCCACTCGTCGTTCCCCTGCTCGAGGGCCGCCGTCAACCAGCGCTCGATCGCCCGGGCGGTCGGCGCGGGCAGCGGCGCGACGGCGGCGTGGTCGAAGAAGGCCCAGCGTTTGGCGACGGGCATCTGCTCGCGAAACGCGGACCAAGAGTTTGGTGCGGCCATACACTGTCTACTTGCTGATGGGATTGCCGACGACGTCGGCCACACGGATACGGCCAAATCATAACATCCCGGCCTGTCTCGCCGCCGCTCACAGGTGTGCGATTGTGCGCGTCCCTCGAAAAGCTTCGAGCCTCTTGAACCGAGGGCGCTCGAGGGCCGACTCTAGAGGGCCCATGGATAACAACGACCATCGAGCCCGCGACGCCTGGATTGCCCTCCGCTGCCAGTTGGGCGAGCGCTCGGCGTTCGCCGATCTGGTGTCGGAGTTCGAACAGCCCTTGCATTACTACGTGGCCAAGCTCGTGGGAGATGAGGACCTGGCGCTGGATGTGCTGCAAGAAATTTGGCTCGCCGTCTATCGAGGCATCCGCCGGCTGAAGGAACCGCAAACGCTACGGTCCTGGCTCTACCGCATTGCCCACGATCGGGCGATCGATCGGATTCGCCGCGACCGTTCGCGCGACCGGGCCGAACAAGCGTGGGCAGAAGACTTGCCCGAGCAACTCGGCGAAGAGCCGTCGTTCGAGATGGGCGACGCCGAGGAATTGCACCAGGCCCTCGACCGGCTCGAACTGAAGCACCGTGAGGTGCTCGTGCTCCACTTCCTCGACCAACTATCGATTGCCGAGATCGCCCGGGTTGTAGGCGGCCCGCCGGGCACCGTGAAGTCTCGCATTCACTACGCAAAGAAGGCGCTGAAAGAGGCGCTCGAGAACGATGGACTCCCTCAATAACCCCTTGAGCGAGCGGCTGCTGGGGCAACACGTTCCCGACAGCCAAAAGCTCGCCCGACATCGTCAGGAGATCGAAGCTATGTTCGAACGCGAAGAACGTCGTCTGACCCTGCAGAACCGGTTCACCGCCGCCATGTGGCTGCTCGTCGTGGCCATGGGCACGATGTACGCCTTGGTCGCCGGCTGGGCCGCGGAGAAGCCGGTCAAGGTCTACTTCAGCATTGGGGTCACGCTGCTCATGCTGCTGATTGGCGGCGCCGTGCAAATCATCGCCGGCTTCGTCGGTCGTGCCCGCCTCGAGGTCACCAAGGATGTGAAGGGTCTCGAGCTTCGGCTGATCGAGATCGAGCGACTGCTCCGCGGGGGCAAGCCGTAGCGCTCTGACACCGCTTGGTCATCGGTGCGCTACACGAGTCCGCAGCGCAAGCAACGGACGGGAGCGCCAGCCGGGCGCGCTGGCCGGAAATGCTGTTCGCCCCGTGCAAGGGTCCCCGTGGCTCGACCATGGACGCGTGGCTCTCCCTTGCCCGCGCTGCGGGCTAGTATGGATCGGGCAACGCAGTCCCACTGTGACCGACCACTGGTCGGACGTTCGTGGCTCACGGGAGAACTTACATGAGCGCCTTGCAGCTTATTCTCAACGGCAAATCGGCCAGTCGGCCCGAGGTGCGCGACGCAGTCGAAACGGTGCGGGAGGAGGGGCACGACATCGAAGTGCGGGTCACCTGGGAAGGGAGCGACGCCGGGCGGTTTGCCCGCGAAGCGGCCAAGCGCGGGGTCGGCGTGGTCGTGGCCGGCGGGGGCGATGGCACCGTCAACCAGGTGGCCGACGGTCTCTGTCAAGCGGGCGAGTCGACCAAGACGGCGCTTGGCGTGCTGCCGCTAGGCACCGCCAACGACTTCGCCCACGGCTGCGGAATCCCCTGCGACGACCTGGCGGCGGCGCTGCGGCTCTCGGCGATCGGCCGGCCGCGGCCGATCGACGTGGGGCTGTGCAACGGCCGGCACTTCATCAACGTGGCCAGCGGCGGCTTTGGGGCCGAAGTCACCGCCACTACGCCGCCCCGGATGAAGCAGGCGCTGGGCGGGGCGGCCTATTCCCTCATGGGGTTGGCGACCGCCCTCAAGGCGAATCCTTACCGCGGCGTGCTAACCACTCCCGAGACGCGGCTCGAAGGCGAAATGCTGCTCTTGGCAGTTTGCAATGGCCGACAAGCCGGCGGCGGCTATGTGGTCGGTCCTGGCGCCTTGCTGGACGACGGGTTGTTCGACGTGCTCGTGGTCCCCAACGTTGGCTTCGATCAGTGGGGGGCGCTCCTGCACGAGTTGGTGAACCTGGGGGAAGTTCCGGCGACCCTGGTCCACTATCACCGCACGCCCACGCTCGAGATCGCGGCCGACCGGCCGATGTACGTGAACCTCGACGGTGAGCCGCTCTTGGACAGCAGTTTTCGGTTCGCGGTCCTGCCCGGGCGGCTGCCGGCGATTCTGCCCGCGCCCGAATAGGCGGGCAAACTGTGGTTTGAAGCCAGTTTCGAGTCGTGCTTGCTTCAAGGGCAGAGGCGCATTACGATGCGCTGGATAGCCCACCCCCCTGCCGGACCATTCGAGTTGCCGTTCCGGTCCTCCCTGCGGGACCGCAACTCGTGTCTCTTGCCTGGAGTGATCATCTCATGCGAAGGCGAGTTGGTTTCACGCTGGTCGAGTTGCTCGTGGTCATTGCGATCATCGGCATTCTGATCGCCCTGTTGCTGCCGGCGGTGCAAGCGGCCCGCGAAGCGGCGCGGCGGGCGCAGTGCACCAACAATCTGAAGCAGCTTTCGCTGGCCGTCCTGCTGTATGAGGATCAGCACAAGAAGCTGCCCCCAGGCAGCACGGGGGGCTATGACACGAAGAACCTCTCCTTCCCCGCGCCGTTCAACGAGCCGAACAGTTCTTGTTGCCCCTTCGGGCACTTCGGCTGGTCGGCGGTGATCCTGCCCTTCATGGAGCAGCAGTCGCTGTACAACTCGATCGACTTCACGGTCCAGGCCTACGTTTTGTCGATGCCGGAGAGCAGTCGTGGCTGGGGTTCGCCCGACCGCGGTCCCGTGGGCAACCCGAAGAACGCCCTCGCTGCCAACAGCCAACCCCCAACGTTCGTCTGCCCGTCGGCGCATCGGGTTCAGCCCAAGAACATCCACAAGGACTATGCGATCAACGGCGGCAGCGGCAATTTGTGTTGCGTGGAGCGGATCGGCCCGCAGGATGGCGTGGCGTGGTTGCGGAGCAACGTCAAGCTGGGCGAGATCACCGACGGAACGAGCAACACCTATTTGTTCCTGGAATGCGCCCACTGGGCGCCGCGCGGCTGGATCGACGCCGAGACCGGTTGCAATCCGTTCTTTTTCGTGACCCATGAGTCGAACGGCTACGTGATCGCGACCAGCGTCGAGGGCCCCGCCCCCCCCAATGTCAGCCTGAAGAACTTCAACACGCGTGGCGCCTACAGCGATCATCCTGGCGGCATCAATGTGTCTTATCTCGACGGCAGCGTGACTTTCGTGAGCGATTACATCGACTTCAACTCCTACATCGCGCAGTTCACGCGCGAAATGGGCGAAGTGATCCGCGAACGCTAGTAACGAGTCTTCTCCCTCTCCTTCCGGGAGAGGGCCTGGGTGAGGGGCTGTGAAGCTGCCAGCGACGTCCGCTACTTGAAGGAGCCCACCGTTGGCGCCAGTTCGTAGATTCTCGAGCCTGCTGCTTTCCACTTGCCTGATGGTTGGTTTGTTGCCCCTGGCTGGCTGCGGCCGGAGAGGCCCCGACGTGGTGCCGGTCACCGGGCGGATCACCAAGGGGGGCAAGCCGGTCTCTTTCGTCACGGTCACGTTTTGGCCCGAGCGCGGACGGGCCAGCATGGCCCGCACCGACGCCGACGGACACTACGAACTGGAGTTCAGCAAGGACATTCCCTACGGCGCGGTGCCCGGGATGCACAAGGTCTATTTTCGCGTGCCCCAAGAGCGGATCGACCAAGGGGTGAACCTCAAGGAAGCCAAGTACCATCCGCAGACGGCCCAGATTCTCAAGAAGTTTCATTCGCAAGACGACACGCCTTGCACGGTCGAGGTGAAGCACGAGTCGCCGGAAGTGAACATCGAGCTCGACGACTTCGACGACAAGAAGAAGTAGGCGCTTGCGCTACTCCTCGCTCCCCGCCCCCGGCTCCCCGCCCTCCTCCGGCTCCGCCAAGAACCGGTAGCCTGCCCCGCGGACGCTCAAGAAGTGCTTCGGCCGGGCAGGATCGTCCTCGAAACATTTGCGGAGATCCAGCAGGAAGTTGTCGACGGTGCGCGTCGACGGCTGGTGGCTCATCCCCCACACGTGCTCGAGCAACTCGCCGCGGCCGACCACCGAGCCTTCGTTCTCGACGAAGTAGCGCAGCAGCTTCATTTGCAGGGTAGTCAGCTTCCGTGGCTCGCCGCCGACGGTGACTTCGAACGTGTCGAAGTTCACCCGCCGTTTGCCTTGGCCGAATTCATAGACTGCGGTGCTCAAGCGGCTGGGCTGCGCAGGGAGCGCCTGGCGACGCGCCAGCAGGTTGCGGACCATGCTCAGCAGCTCTTCGAGGTCAAAGGGCTTCTGCAAGTACTGGTCGGCCCCCACGTCGTAGCCGCGGATGCGGTCTTCGGTGAGCGTGCGGGCGGAAAGCATCAGCACCGGCACGGGATTGCCGGCTTCGCGGAGCGTCTGGCACACCGTGTAGCCGCTCATGCCGGGGAGCATCAGGTCGAGGATCACCAAGTTCAGGTGTTCGCCCTGCTGCTCGATCGCCTCGAGGGCGGCCGGGCCATCGCCGGCCACGGTGACGTGGTAGCCCTCGGCCTCGAGGTTGTACTTGATGCCGATGGCCAGGTGATGTTCGTCTTCGACGACCAGGATCTGCTTCATGGCTGTCGTGGCGAGGGGTGCGAAGGCTGGCGGCACGGAGAGTCCTGGGGATGACGCCGTGGGCAGGCAGCAGGTTTGCTGCCTTAGGGATCCGCCGGGCGTCCTTATCAATTATTACCGTGAAAGGGGCGCGGACTCAAAAGGTCCACCGACCATTCTCACTTCACCCTGTCCGGCGGGAGGCTCGCTTGTCCCTGCGCCCGCAACGCCTCGGCGTCGCGAGCACGAGCCAGCCCCTCGAGCAGAGCGCGATTGCCGGCGTCGTGTTCCTGCCGCATCCGCTCGAAACGCCGCGCCACCACCTCCGGCGACCCCTGCAGCAGATATGGCAGCGCTTCGCGGCTCGCCTGCAGCGTGAGCTTGAGCCGTTCCTCGGGCGTCATCCGGCGGTAGAATTCGATCGTTTCACGGCTCAGCACGGCTCGACGCTAGATGCCTCGAGAGAACGCGTCTCACTCTATCCTAGCCCGCGAACCGCCGGAGTTCCAAGCTGCGACAGGCGTTTACCTTAGCCCTGCCTGCGGCTGCAACAAAAACGCCGCCAGGGCAACAACTTCCTCCGGCGTAAAGCTGTTTAGCAGGCCCGACGGCATCGGAGAAGTCTCGGAGCAGCGGAGCGTGATGCGTTAGAGCCCGCCCGATTGCGCCGAGGCGATCAGCCGCCCGCGGGGGTCGACGAACAAGCACACCCAGGAGCCCTGCGTGTCGAGCGGCACGGTGTAGAGCAACTCGGCCCGAAAACCCGCAGGCAACCGTAGAGCATCGGCCGGCGTGGCGCGGCGCGTCTTGTCGCGCCCCGCGCCGAAGAAGCCCTTCTCGCTGAACGCCGGCAGC
>JBGAPH010000054.1:0-45770 GCA_044221365.1 Pirellulales bacterium | reverse complement strand
GCAGCGCAAGCAAGGGAGAGCCACGTTTCCCTGGCCGAGCCTCGCAGACCCCTGCACGGGCCGGGCGGCATTTTCGGCCAGCGCGCCCAAGCGACGCTCACGTCCCTTGCTTGCGCTGCGGGTTAGTGTGGCACAACCCCAAAATCCGTGCGTGACGCAGCACTAGGAGGTTTGCCGGGGATTTGGTTTACTGGTGTGCGTTGATGGAACCACGCTGGCCGGGCCGCTCTCTTCCCACGGCTCGCGCACGACGCACTTCAGGTTTTTGCCGCCGATGGCCACTCTGCTGCCGCCCCGCGGTCGCTCTCGCAGCGCCGCGTCGAGTTCGAATTCCGCCGCTTCCAACGCTCCGCCAATTCAACCGCCGCTGGTGGCCGATTGGCCCGCCTGGGTGCGGGCCCTGGCCACGCGCCGGCGGCCGAAGCCCTGGGTCGCCGTTTTGGGCGACTCGCGGGCCCTGCTTTGGGACCGAGGGGCGGCCGACGGCGTGCCGGCGGGGTTCGCCAAAATTGCGAGCGATCCAGCGGGCGCTCGCTTGGCAGCTTGGGTCGGCGAGCCGGCGTCGAACCACGATCCGCTGGCGGAGGCCCACTCGGCCCTCGAAGTTGCCTCGGCGCTCGTGGGGCTAGCTCCCAGCGTTTCGGCCAACGTTTGGCAGGCGGCGCTGCGAAAGCTCCTCGATCTTTGCCAAGACGCCGCGGGGCTCGAACCGGGCCCGGTGCAGGCGTTGGCAGCCGTGGAACTCCCGCTGACGCTCGCCCAAGCGTTTCCAGAACTTGCCGTTTGTCAGCCGCTGACGAAGCCCGCGCTGCGCGATTTAGAGCAGAGTCTCGTGTCCGTGCTCGATTCGCGGGGGATGCCCGGCGCCTCGTGGTGGGCCGACCTTCCTCTGCTCGTGGCGAGTTGGACGCGGAGCCGCAAACTTTCGGCCGCGATCGGCGCAGCATGGCCCACCGAGGCCGAATCCCGCTGGCGGGCGCTGCTCCCCCAGTTGGTGAGGGTGATCCGGCCCGATCGCGGGCAGGCCGTGTCGGGGCATGCCTGGCAGCCCAAACTGCTCGAGGCGCTGATCGAAACAAGCGCCAGCGCTCGCAGTCAGCGGCTGGCTCGCGAAAACTGGGGGTTGTCTGCTGTGGACGCGGAGTCCGCGCGTCCCCCTTCGCCGGTCTCAGCGGCGTTCGCCTCGGAAGAGAGTCAATGCGCAGTTTTGTGGTCGGATTGGTCGCCCAAGGCTGCCAGGCTGACGGTGGCCTATGCGGAACGCGAGTGTAGGTTGGATTTGTCGAGCGGCGCGGTGGGGTTGTTTCGTGGCGCGGCAAACCCGCGACTGACAATCGAGGGTCGGCAGCTGGCGCTCGAGTCGGACTGGGAGCAAATCTGCTGGCAATCCGACGCCGACGTCGATTACCTGGAACTCGAGGTCGACCTCTCCGCGGGCTGGCGGGTGCAGCGCCACTTGCTGCTCGCGCGGCAGGATCGCTTCCTGTTGCTGGCCGACGCCGTGTTGGGCGAGCGGCCGGCAGGAATCGAGTACGAGCTCGCCTTGCCGCTCAGGGAAGCCCAGTTTCAGCCCTCGTCCGAGACGACCGAAGGCTGGATCCTCTCCAAACGGCGGCAGTTCTCGGTGCTGCCGCTGGCGCTGCCGGAGTGGCAATCCGCCGCCCGCGGCGCCGGGCTCAGCGCCGGCCCTGAATCGCTCGTCTACCGAGCCAGCGCAAAGGGACAGGCGATTTTCGCTCCGCTGCTGGTGGACCTCGATTCCACCCGCAGCCGTCAGCCGCTCACCTGGCGGCAGCTTACGGTCGCGGCGTCGCGGGTGATTCAAAAACCGGACGTCGCGGTGGGCTACCGCGCCCAGTTGGGCCGGCAGCAATGGATCGTCTACCGCTCGCTGGGCGAACGGGCGAATCGCACGTTGCTCGGACACAACACGGCTTACGAGTTCGTGGTTGGCCGGTTTTTGCGGACCGGTCATGTCGACACGCTTCTGCAGATCGAATAAAGCCTGCTAGCAGGCGTTTCGCGCCCCAGTTTGGCCTCGGCAGGAAAGCTGCCGTATAATTGCCTTCGGCATCGACGTGTCGGGCAATCCTGAGTGGGCAACTTGAGAGGTGTGTGATGCGGCCGAAGACTTTGCTGGTTGGCGCGTTGCTGTTGGCAGCCGTTGCTCTGGGCGGCGGCAAGGCTAAGGCGCAGTACGTCGATTACTGGGGCTGGTCGCCGAGCGCGACGACCGTCACCACGTATAGCCCGGTGACTGCCTACAGCCCGGTCACCACTTACAGCCCGGTCACCACTTACAGCCCCGTCACGGCGTACTCGCCCGCGGTCAGCTACTACTCGCCGGTCACGGCCTACAGCCCGGTGGTTGCAGGAACGACGGTCGCGGCCGCCAGCCCTGTGGTGACTTACAGCCCGGTCACTACGTACTCGCCCGTCACGGCTTATTCGCCGGTGACCACGTATTCCCCGGTGACGACCTACTCCCCAGTCACCACGTACTCGCCGGTCACGAGCTACGCCTATTCGCCCGTCACCACGTACTCGCCCGTGACGGCCTACTCGCCGGTGGTGACTTACAGTTCGCCGGTGGTGATCCGCAGCCGCGTGCAGTACGTGCCGGGGCAGCCGGTGCGGAACTTCTTCCGCGCGATTACTCCGTAGGCGCCGGCTCGCTGCTCTCGCTCCAGGTGTACGACGCCTCCTCGGGCACCCCGAGGATGACGACCGTTTCCGGCGGAACGTTGAGCTGAAGCTCGCCCGCGGTGACGCCGGGGTTGGACGCCAGGAGCACTGTCATGGAACGCCCCGGCTCGAGCGGAATGGACTGCGCCTGGAGCGCGAAATTGCAGACGATGGTCACGGGCCCGCGCTCGACCACGAGCCACTGGTCGGCTTCGCTGTGCCGCGTTTCCACCAGGTCGAGCCGGCCGTTGGTGAGCGCGGCCATGCGGCGGCGGATGCCAATCAGCCGCCGTACCCAGGCGATCATCGCCCGCCCCGGGGGCCGCCGCGCTTCGTTCCAAGGGAGCTTAGAGCGCTCGAAGGTGGCCGGATCGCCGGGATCTGGTAGCTCTTGATCGCCGGGGACGAAGGCGGCGAACTCGCGGCGGCGTCCCTCGCGAACGGCGCGGTTGAGCGCCGGATCGAGAAAGCTCACGAAGTACTGAAACGGCGACGAGGCGCTCCACTCTTCTCCCATGAAGAGCAGGGGGATGAAGGGGCTCATGAGCACGAGCGCCGCCCCCATCCGCTCGCGGGCGGAGTTGGCCAAGTGGCACATGCGGTCGCCGCGGGCGCGGTTGCCGAGTTGGTCGTGGTTCTGGGCGTAGGCCAAGAACTTGTGCCCCGACAGGCCCTCGGTCGGCCGGCCCTGGCGTCGGCGGCGATAAGGGGAGTGCCGGCCGGCGTAGACATAGGGCTGCTTGAACGCCGTGGCCAGGTCGCCGATCGCGCCGAAATCGGAATAGTAGCCGACCTTTTCGCCCGTGAGCACCGCGTGCAACGCGTGGTGGAAGTCATCGCTCCACTGGGCATGCAGCCCGAAGCCGCCGATCTCCCAGGGGCGCACGACGCGCGGGTCGTTCTTGTCGCTCTCCGCGATGAGCACGAGGTGCTTGCCCAGGTGCGCCTCGAGTTCGTCGACCTCGGTGGCGAGTTGCTCGACGAAGGGGACCGCCGAGGTGTCGATCATCGCATGTACTGCGTCGAGCCGCAGGCCGTCGACGTGGTAGTCGCGGAGCCACATCAGGGCGTTGTCGCAGAAGTAGCGGCGGACTTCGTCGCTATAGGCGCCGTCGAGGTTCACCGCCGGGCCCCAGGGGGTTTGGTGGCGGTCGGTGAAGTAGGGGCCGAACTGCGCCAGGTAGTTGCCCATCGGGCCCAGGTGGTTGTAGACCACGTCGACCAGCACGGCTAACCCGCAGCTGTGGCAGGCGTCGACAAGCCGCTTGAGCCCCAGGGGGCCGCCGTAGGCGTGATGCGGGGCATAGAGATCGACGCCGTCGTAGCCCCAGCCGCGGTCCCCCTCGAACTCAGCGAGCGGCATCAGCTGCAGATGAGTGACGCCGAGGGCCACGAGGTGCGGCAGCTTTTCGATGGCGGCGACGAAGGTCCCCTCCGGCGTGAACGTGCCGACGTGCAGTTCATAGATTACTGCGGCCGGCAGCGGCGGAGCTTGCCAGCGCTGATCGGTCCAGGCGAACTCGTGGTGATCGACGACGCGCGAGAAGTCGTGGACGCCGCCCGGCTGCCAGGCGGACCGCGGATCGGGGAGCGGCCGGCCGCCGTCGATGCTGTAGGCGTAGTCGAGCCCGGCGGTGCGGGGCTGATCGGCCCGCCACCAGCCATCGTCGCCACGTTTCATCGGCTGTCGCGAGGCGCGCAGCACGAGGTCGACGGACTTGGCAAACGGAGCCCAGACAGAAAACATCGCGGCGCGGCCTCGACGAGATGGAGCGATTAGCCCGCGCGTGGCGCGTAGGGGTGGGGCGAGGCTTTGCGAGCCCCACCAAGCAAAACCACGGCTCGGCGCCCGGTCTGGTGGGGCTCACTTCGTTCGCCCCACCCTACGCTAGCGGCCTTCGCGGAAGGTGTCGAAATAGCTCTGGGCGTGTTCGCGGCGGTTGCGCGGGAGCCGCTGGTTGGTGAGGGGATCGGCGCTGTCCCCATGGGCGGCGCTGAACTCGCTGCGAATCGTTTCGAAGACCTGCCCCTTGAGGTTGGGGCCTTCGGCCTCGCCGGTAAAGACCTGCGGGCCTTGCGTGGGATTCGCGCGGACTTGCGAGTCGTGGGCATTGCCGTTGATCGGATCCTGCTTGGGGCCGATGCCTCCGCGACCGTGGCCGATGCCTTTGCCCTGCATGGCAGCTCCATCAGCCTTCATGTTGCCCGTTTGGCAAGCCTGGCAACCGGCCCCGTTGCACTTCATGCAGGCCATGGCGTTCTTGGCGTCCATCATTTGCTGCAGGGCCTGATCGAGCATCGCCAGTTCGTTCATCTGCTTGTCGAGCTGAGCTAACTCCTTGGCCAGCCCGGCCAGGGCCTCTTGGGCCTTCTGGCCTTGCCCCTGCTGCAAGCACTGAGCGCACTGGCCCATCTTGGCGGCCATCTGCTGCATCTTCTTGAGGCCGCCCTCTTGCGCCAGCATCTTGTCGAGCTGTGCCTGCAGCTTGTTGGCCTGGGCGAGTTGGCCGGCCTTCTGCAACTGCTTGATCTGCTCGGCGAGCTGCGCCTTGGCCTGCTCATGCTTGGCGGCCATTTCCTGCAGCTTCTTCTCGACGTTGGCCAGCTTCTTGGCGACCTCGGCTTTCTGCTGCTCGTTGAGATACCCCTTGGCGAGTTGCTCCTTGAGCTTCTCGATTTCGTCGAGGGCCTTTTTGAAGTCGCCGCTGCGCAGGGATTCGGCCAGACGGTCGCCGGTGTCTTGCTCCAGCCCCTTGAGCTGGCTGAGCTGCTCCTTGAGCTTTTCGCCGCCGCCGAGCTTCTCGCGGCGTTCCTCGAGCTGCTTGGCCAGCTCATTCAGATCGACGAGCGCCTTCTTGCGGTCGGCGCCATCCTTCTTGGCGAGCTTCTTGGTCCCTTCTTCGATCTTCTTGAGCTCCCCTTCCATTTCCTCGAGCCCCTTGGCAGCCGCTTCCTTGCGGGTTTCGGCCAGCTTCTTTTGGAGCTCCTCGGCCGACTTCTTCACCTCGGCGGCCGTCGCGTTGGTCGCGGCCACTTCCGACTCGATGCCGCGCTGCCCCACGAAGAAGCCAATCAAGAAAGCCGCCGCGGCCGGCCACAGCGGCAGGAGCGCCCGGCGGCTGGGACGGACGCGGAATTGCTCGGACACGTCGAGCACCGAAACCTTGCGGAGCGTGTCGGCCATCAGCGCCTGGCCGACCGGGGTCTCGAGCTCCTCGGGCCGCAAAGCCAGCGCGCTCGACACCCGCTCGCGCAAGCCAAACCGCCGGTCGAGTTCGATCGCGGCCTCGAGCGAGGAGCGCGCTTTGAAGATCGTCCAGGCGAGGGCAGACAGCACTCCCAGGCCCACGGCGCCGCTCAACCAGGCGATCGTCCATTGGCGATCGTCGACGCCGGGGATCGGCCAAAGCTTGTTCACGCCGATGGCAACCGCGGCCACGATCAGCAGGAAGAACAGACAGGAGCGTAGATGCCCCCCGAACTGCTCGAGCACCAACCGCCGCCGAGCGCGGCGCACCTGCCTGCGAAGGTCGTTCATGGTCGCGCGACTCCTGCCTTGGGTCAGGGAGTTTCTGCCAGAGCGCATTGCATTTGAAGACCCACGGCCTCCAAGTGCTTACTGATTCTACTGCTTGCAGCGGTCGCGGCCAAATTGGGACGCAGCTATTTTTTCGCCGCCAGCGCGTCCTCGAAGTGCCGCCGGGCGGCCTCCAGGGCCTCCACCAGCCGCGCTGGGTGTTTGCCGCCCGCCTGGGCCAGGTCGCGGCGGCCGCCGCCGGAACCGCCGACGATCGTCGCCGCCGACTTTACCCAGGCCCCGGCGTCGAGCCCCCGGGTTTCCAGGTCGCGGCTGATGCCGGCCACGAGCAGCACCTTGTCTTCGTCCTGGCGAGTGCCGAGCATCACGGCGATGGGGGCCGCTTTTTGCCGGAGCTGGTCGATCAGCGCCCGCAGATCGTTGGGGCCGGCGGAAGGAGCCTCGGCCACCACCAGCTTCACGCCCCCCAGGTCCGCCGCTCCCGCCAAGAGCTCGTCCGCCGAAAGCTGGGCCGTCTTTTGCCCCGCGGCGAGCTGCTTCTCGAGATCCCGAACCCGCTTGGCCAGAGCGGCCACGCGCGTCGGCAACTCCGCCGGCGGGGAGCGGAGGGTCTCGGCGGCTTGGGCGAGCAGCCGCTCGTTGGCCGCTGCGCGGTCGAGCAGGCCGAGGCCCGTTACCGCGGTGATCCGCCGCGTGCCGGCCGACACGCTCTCTTCGGCCGTAATCTTCACCAGGCCGATCTGCCCCGTGCTCGACACGTGGGTGCCGCCGCACAGTTCCTTGCTGAAGTCTCCCATCGAGACCACCCGCACGTTGTCGGGGTATTTCTCGCCGAACAGCATCATCGCGCCCAGCTTACGGGCATCGGCGATGGGCATCGTCTTCCAGCCGACCGGCTCGGCGGCCAACACACGGCGGTTGATGTCGCGCTCGATTTGCTCGAGCTCCTCCGGCTTGACCGAGCCGGTGTGGGTGAAGTCGAACCGCAGCAAGTCGCGATCGACCTTTGACCCCTGCTGCTGGGCGTGTTCGCCGAGCGTCTTCTGCAGAGCGTGATGTAGGATGTGCGTGGCGCTGTGAGCGCGGCGAATGCCGTCGCGGCGGTCGGTATCGACGGTGGCGGTCACCGTGGCGCCCAGCTTGAGCTTGCCGGAGCGGAGATGGCCGCGGTGGAGCGTGAAGCCTCCTTCGCGCTGCGTGTCGATCACGTCGAACTCGAAGCCTTCGCCGGTGATCTTACCTGTGTCGCCAACCTGGCCGCCGCTCTCGCCGTAGAACGGCGTGCGGTCGAGCACAACGGCCACCGGCTCTGCCTGGCCGATTTCGTCGAGCTTTTCGCAAAGCTGGCCGGCCGCGATCAGGCCCACGATCTTTCCCGGGGCCGTGGTCGTTTCGTAGCCCAGGAACTCGCTGCCGTGCAGCGCCTTCTTGAGGGCATCGAGCGGGCTCGAGCCAAACAGCTCCACTCGCTGGCCGGCGCCCGAGAGCTCGCCATGCTTCTCCATCTCGCGGCGGTAGCCGTCCCAGTCGAAGGTCAGGTTGTGCTCGGCCGCCAGCGTTTCGAGCAGTTCGGGCGGAAAGCCGTGGGTGGTGTACATCTCGGCGGCCTCGCCGCCGGAGACCATGAGCCGGTTGTCCTTCTTCATCGACTGAAACAGGCGGTCGATGCGGTCGAGCCCGGCGTCGATCGTGGAGAAAAAGTTCGACTCTTCCTTCTCGATGACCTGCGAAACCCGCTCCACGGTCTCCTTGAGTTCCGGATAGGGCTTGGCCATCTGCTGGGCCACCACCGCCACAAGCTGGTGCAGGAAGGGCGCCTTGCGGCCCATCTGCCGGCCGTCGAGCACGGCCCGGCGAAGCAGCCGCTTGATGACGTACTTCTCTTTGTTCGGGCCGGGATAGACGTTCTCATGCACCGCGAAGGTGCATGCCCGCACGTGGTCGGCGATGCGGCGCAGCCGGCGGCCGTCGTCGCTGGCCGGGTCGTACTTGCGGCCGCACACCTCGGCCGCCGCCTCGACGATGGGGCGCAAGATGTCGATGTGGAAGTTGGTGTCGACCCCTTGCAGCACCGAGGCCATCCGCTCGAGCCCCATCCCGGTGTCGATGTTCTTGCTCGGCAGCGGCCGGAGGTTGTTCGGCGGGTTGCCCACGCGGTTGAACTGCGTGAACACCAGGTTCCAGATCTCGACCTCGCGGCCGTCGTCGTGCCGGAAAAAGATTTCGCTGCAGGGCCCGCACACGCCGTCGGGGCCTTGCGTGGGGGCGCCCGCCGGCCAGAAGTTGTCGTCTTCGCCCATCCGCACGATCCGCTCAGGCTTCACGCCGATCTCATCGCGCCAGATCGCCGCGGCCTCGTCGTCGTCGAGATAGACGCTGACCGTGAACCGCTCGGCGGGAATGCCAAACCATTTCTTGCTGGTCAGGAGCTCCCAAGCCCAGTTGATCGCTTCGCGCTTGAAGTAGTCGCCGAAGCTGAAGTTGCCCAGCATCTCGAAGAACGTGTGGTGATAGGCCGTGCGGCCCACGTTGTCGATGTCGCCCGTGCGCAGGCACTTCTGGCAGGTGGCGGCCCGAGTGAACTCGAGCTTGCAGCGCCCCAGGAAGTGATCCTTGAACTGGTTCATGCCTGCCGGCGTGAACAAGACCGAGGGGTCCCAGCGGGGCACGAGCACGTCGCTCGGGCGGCGCGTGCAGCCTTTGGAGACGAAGAAGTCCAAATACCGCTCGCGCAGTTCGTCGGTTTTCATGCTGAGATTTGGTTTGGGCAAACCGGGGGACGTGGGCAGAAGGGCAACTAGACGTTCGGCCGAAGGGTGTTCCAAGGCGATCGCAGCTACGCTCGAGGCTGCCGGAACGCGGATCGCCCATCTTATCGGCCAAAAGCGAGCGGGACTAGACGGAGGCTGATTCTCCGACCAGCGAAACCGGCCTTGTCGGCAAGGGGTGGGCCCCGGTAGTGTCCCCGTCCACACGGCGGGTTGGGCGCGGACCCCAACTCGTTCGAGGTGCTCGAGCGAGACCGGCAGTGCTCCTTTCCATGTCGCACACTCACGGCTGCGTCGTCGTCCCTTGCTACAACGAGGAGCGGCGTTTGGACCTTGCACAGCTTGCCGACTTCATCCGCAGGCAGTCGGCCATCGATTTGTTGCTGGTGAACGATGGCAGTCGCGACCAAACCGGCGCTCTCCTCGCCCGGCTGCAGGCCGAGTTCCCTCGCCGGGTTCGGTTGCTGCCGCTCACTCCTAATCGCGGCAAGGCCGAGGCTGTTCGCCGCGGGTTGCTGGCAGCGCTCGAGGCGCGACCCAAGTTTGTGGGCTATCTCGACGCCGATCTGGCGGCGCCCTGCTCGGCGGTCGAGAGGCTGAGCGAAGTCCTCGATCGCTGCCCCGAAATCGACATCGCTCTCGGGATCCGGCTGCCGCTGTTGGGACACAGCATTGAGCGCACGGTATTGCGCAACCAGACGGGGCGGTTGGCCAGCGCTCTGTGCGCTGCCACGCTAGGCGTGTCGATCCGCGACACTCAGTGCGGCGCCAAGGTGTTCCGGACGACGCCCGGCTTGGAACGGGCATTGGCCGAGCCGTTTTGCGTCAACTGGATGTTCGACGTGGAACTGTTGGCGCGGTGTATCGCGGCGTTGCCGGAGGCCGTTTCGCCCAGCCGCGCCATCTACGAACTGCCGCTCGATCGCTGGCACGACGTGCAGGGCTCGAAGCTCCGCTGGATCGACGGCCCGCGTTCGGTGCTCGAACTGGCCCGCCTCTGGCGCCGCTATCGCTGGGGCGGGGCGCGGCGCGCGACGCGCGCAGTGCAACCGCAGGAAGCCCCCTCGAGGCGCCGCGCCGCCTAGCGGAAGCGCACTCGAGCCACTCGCGGTTGGTCCGCACAGCGGACCAAGAACGGCGCTCGAGCGTTAACGCCGCTGCCCGGCTGGCGAGCGGTCGGCCCGGGCCTCGTTGGCCGTTGGCGGAAAGTTGCAGACCGCCACCACCTCTTCGCGCGTGTAGAGGTCGTACTGTCGGCCTACGACACGGCAATCCGCCTTCACGTCGGGCGCCAGGGCCTGCCACTTTTGCTCAGGCAGCAACACACAGAGAGGCGCCGGCTGCTCGAGCAACGCGCGCGCGGCGTCGGGCCCGGGCAGCCGTTGCAAGACGGGGCCAAAGTAGTAGACCAGGCTCGGCTGAAAATACGCCACACTGGCCAAGCGAACGGTCCGGCCGGCCGAGTGCTGTTGGACTGCCGAGGCCAAGCCCCGCGGCGCCTTGAGGCGTTCGACTTGCTGCGGCGGACCGGCCGCCAACAGAGCCACGAAGGCCAGCGCGCCCAGCCACAGAACTCCGAGCGTCGCCGTGCGCTGGCCACGTGCTCGCGTCACGAGCGCAATGCTCGCCGCGGCCGGCAGCGCAAGCGCCGCGAGCGACCAGATGGCCAGCCCGGGAATGACGTCAATCTTTCCCCACGGCAGGCGAATTGCTCCTCCGGCTACAAGCAAGCCCACTGCCGCGACCGCGCCCACCAGTGCATAGGCGCCCCACGCGACCCATTCCACAGCCAAGGCGGGGGCAATGAGCCGCTGACGCCAGCGCTCGAGGTAGCGGGCCGTCAGAATCGCCAGCGGAGGGTAGAGCGGAAACACGTAATGCGGCAACTGCGTGGCCGCCAGGGAGAAGAACACGAGGTAGGTGATCGTCCAAGAGATCAAAAAGCGATAGGCATTGCGCCCGGCGAGCGTGTCCTCGGTTACGGTCGACACGGTCGATCCGATCGCCGCGCTCCGTCGGAACGCCGCCTGTAGCGAGGCCACGAGCACCGCCAGCAGCACCAAGTTCCACGGCGAGTAGAACACGAGGATGCCAAGCGCCTGGTAGAACACCGTGCCGCGATGATTCTGCAGCGGCGAAACGAACCGGCCGACGTTGTGCGTGCCAAAAAACTCGCGGAAGAAGGCGTAGTCGGTTTGGAGCGCGACGGCGACATACCACGGGGCGGCAACCAGCAGCGACACGCCGATGCCCAGCCAAATCGAGCGGCGGGCCAGCAAGCCGAACTGCCCATTCCAGACGGCGTAGAGGGCCACCGTCAGGCCGGGCAGAACGATCCCCACCGGCCCCTTGGTCAGCATGGCGAGCCCGGTGAGCACGCCTGCCGCGGCATGCCAGGCGAGGGCGCCCTCGCCGGTGAGCCCCTTCCAGAAGCAGAGCAAGGAGCCGACCGTGAACAGCACGAGCGGCATGTCGGGCGTCGCCGCGTGCGCCTGCAAACAGAACTCGACGCAGGTGGCCAAGATCAAGGTCGAGCCCAGCGCCGTAGCGCGGTCGAACATGCCGCGGGCGAGCTCGTAAACGAGGATCAGCGTGGCCAAAGCGGCCAGCACCGTCGGCAGCCGGGCAGCGAATTCGTTGTTGCCCAGGAGGCTGAACGAGGCCATCTGCGCCCAGTAGAGCAGCGGCGGCTTTTCGCTGAAAAGCTGGCCGTTGAAGGTCGGGCGGACCCAATCGCCGGCTGCTAGCATCTCTTGCGAGACCGCGCAGTAATAGCCTTCGTCGCGGTCCCAAAGGCTGGTGGCGCCGAGCGTGGGCAGTGCGATCAGAACGAGCGTAGCGGCGATCAGCGAATAGTCGACGACGCGGTCGGCGACGCGAGGGATCATGCACAGACTCGGCAAGGTCGGCAGGGGCGACACGGATCGACCAGTCGTGAGTCGATCAACGAGCCCAATTCGAGCCCGTAAGTCTGGCTTCGGCCGCCTGGTGTGTCGAGTTGAACTTTAGCGTTTCCTTACGGCTTTTAGATAGACCAGAGTCTGATCTGCTGGGGCCTTGCGTCTTCTGGGCAACCCAGGAGCTTACGGTGCGTCTGAGCTTGCGTGTTCGCTCCCCTATCGCACGGCCAACGGCCCGCGCCGCTCATGCTCGAGTTCGCGCTCGACGATCCGGGCGATGTCGCGGCCGGCGAAACGCTCCGTGAGCCAGAGCGCCAGATCGAGCCCCGAAGTGACGCCCCCCGCGGAAACGATGTCGCCATCGTCGACCACGCGGGCCTCTACGAGCACTGCGCCCGTCTGCCGCAGATCGTCGAGGGCCTGATGATGCGTTGTCGCGCGACGCCCGCGTAGGATTCCGGCCGCGGCCAGCAGCATGGCGCCTGTGCAAACCCAGTTCGGCAATGCGAGGCGGCAATTCGCCGCGCGCCACTTCCGCGCGCACGCCGGTTCCGCCGCGCACCCAGCCTCCGCCGGGCACGATCAGCAGATCGGGCTGCCCCAGCTCGGCCTCAACGGCGACCTTCAAGCCGTGATTGCCCTCGACCGTGGTCGGCGACGGCGCGACGAGCCGCACCGCGAAATCGGCGCCGGCAGCCGCCGCGTTTTGCAGCACCTCGAAAGGGGCGATGGCGTCGAGCTCGTCGAAGCCGGAGAAGAGAACGATTTCGATCTGCAGGGACATGGGGCGTCGCGCACAGCGGGGCAGGGAAGTATCCCCTGCATTCTAACGTTCGCCCTCCCCCTGCGGCTTGCCGTTTCGCTGATCCCACGCCCAGCGCAGCCAACCGAGGTCGCGAACATCGACCGCGGCCGTCGCCTGGGGCGCAATGGCAAGCGCCCCGGCGGACACCACCTCGGCCGCGACGGAAGTGCGCCCAAAGTTTTCTTTGAGCAGGCCGAAGTCGGCGAGATCGACGTCGGCGTCGCCATCGAGATCGCCTTGTACAAGCGTGGCCCCCTTCTGACCGAAGTTCGCCTTGAGGGCGCCGAAGTCATTGAGGTTGACGACTTCGTCGCCGTTCACGTCGCCTAGGACGACGTCGACGGCCAGCAAAACCGTGGTGGCAGGCGTGTAGAGAAAGTAGTCGAAGTCTCGGTAGGTGAACCGATCGATTCCCTTGAAACTCGCCGCGGGCGTATAGCGGAAGGCGCCGTCGGCGGCGAATTCGAGGCTGCCGTGGGCAGGGCCCTCCACAACCTCCGCGGTGAGAGGAAAATCGGGGTCGACATCGTTCGCCAGAACGCCCTCGGCGGGCGAAACCGTCAGCGCCGGCCCCCAAACCTCGTACGAGTCGTCGCGGGCGTACGGCGGGTCGTTCACGAACAGGATGTTGATCTCGACCGTCACGGGCGCCGAAGCGACCGGGCCATCGACCACGCGATAGGCAAACGTATCGCGTCCAAAGAAATCCTGCGCGGGTGAGTACCGGAACGTCCCGTCGACAAACAGCTCCAACACACCATGCGGCGGAGGAGACGTGATCTCCACCGAAAGAGCCGTCGTGTCGCGGTCGTGGTCGTTCAAAAGCAACGATGAGTCGCGGTCACGAATCGAGAGAAACGGCGTGTCCTCTTCCGTGAGGTAGCTCTCTCCTTGCGCCTCGGCTGGAAACTCGTCGAGCCCAACCTTGAGCCAGAACGTGGCGGGATTCGATTCGCCGGAATCCGACGCGACGCGGTAGGTGAACCAGTCTCTGCCTGTGAAGCCGGCCTGCGGCGTATAGACGATCGATCCGTCGGGCGCTAGCTGCACCGTGCCATGCGCCGCGCTCCCTACCTGCGACAGGCGGGCATTCGTGGCGTCGACTAGCACGTCATTTCGCAGCAAATCGGCCAGGGCGAAGGCACGCGGCGCATCGACGGCGAGCTGATGCATGTCGTCGGCGGCCGAGTTTTTCACATCCTCGAACTCGACCTGGAGCGCCCCGCGCGGAAATCGAGCGCCGATGTCGTTCCAGGTCGCACCCATCGTTTCCAGGTACTCTTCGCCGTCGCCCCAGTTGTTCGGTTCACCGCCTCCCCACGCGGTGAACTGCCAGGGTTCGCCGGTCACCCACCGCCAGCCGCCGGCGGGCTCGGAATAGTCAGGGGCCGTTGAGTCCTGGTAACCGCCGAGATAGGCATTGTTGAAGCTGAACCGACCGTTGAGCCAGTTCCATTCGGCGGCCGAACCAAGCGTGGTCAGATGTCCCGGTGCGCCGGCATAGACAATTGACGACGCGAAGTCCCGGGCGGCAGTCCACTCGCCGCCTACGGACACGAGGGCATATGCATGTCCGTTGCCGCCGCTCGCAGCGCTCCAGATCACGGGCGACATTGCCTGTTTGACGGTAATCGAAACCGTGGCGGGCGCCGACTCGCCGTCCGCTGCGCGAGCCCGGTAAAGAAACGAATCGACGCCCGAAAATCCGCGGTCCGGGCGATATTCAAAGCCGCCGTCCGGGCCTAGCGTGACCGCCCCATGGAGAGGCGCTCCCACCAAGACGGGAGAAAAGGCATCGCCGTCGGCATCGTAATCGTTGGCCAATACACCCGGCTCGGGAACCAGCATTTCGCCGGCCAGCACCGTGTACTTGTCGTCCACGGCCACCGGAGCGGCGGCCAGCAGCCGGCAGCCTTCGAGCGCTTCGAAATGCCGCCGAACGAAAGTGCCAAACCGCCGCGCCCGCATAGAGAATTACCTAACCCGCCAAGTTCCAGACCAATCGACCAGTATAGTCGGAACGGGGCGGATCACGAGCAAAGGGCGCGGGCAGGTCTAGTCCCGGCAACGAGCGGCTATTTCGGCGCGAGCGTGCAGATGATCCGCTTGCCCTGCTGCTGCGGCGTTTGCTCCACCTTGCCGATGTCGGCCAACTGCTCGAGCACGTGGTCGACGACCTTGCGGCCTTCTTCGATGTGCGCCAGCTCGCGGCCCCGGAAAACCACCGTCACGATCACCTTGTCCTTGTGCTCCAGGAAGTGACGGGCCTGGTTCACCTTGACCAAGATGTCGTGCTCGCCCGTGCGCGGGCGAACGCGGATCTCTTTGATCTTCGTTTGGTGGGCGTGCTGCTTGTGCTGCTTCTTCTTTTGCTGGTACTTGAACTTGCCGAAGTCCATGATTCGGCAAACCGGCGGGCGCTCGTTGGGAGCGACTTCCACCAGGTCCAGATCCGCTTCGCGAGCCAGCCCCATGGCCTGCTCGGTGGGGATGATGCCCAATTGCGAGCCGTCGGCCCCAATGACCCGCACCGGGGAGATGCGGATCTGCTCGTTGATGCGCTGATTGCGTTCGATGGCGTTTTCCCTCAGGGTTTTGAGAATCGCGTCACTTTGTTGGGAGAAGGAAAGTTCTAGTAAAACACCAGACTCGTGCCTAAGTATCGGCCGTAAACCCGGCCCAAGTCAACCGGACAGGCCAACTTAGGGTTTGCCGCACGGGGACCGGCGCGATCGGGCGTAGGTTATGCTTCAGCATATCCGGACGCCTCGCGCAGGCTGCCCCCGGC
The DNA here is from genome assembly GCA_044221365.1 of Pirellulales bacterium. Classification (GTDB taxonomy): domain Bacteria; phylum Planctomycetota; class Planctomycetia; order Pirellulales; family JBGAPH01; genus JBGAPH01. The sequence continues at coordinate 30,286 of JBGAPH010000054.1, read as the reverse complement.
AAAGTCTTGGGCGTGGTCGTCGTTATGCTGAAGCATAACCTACCTGCGGCCTGTCCAATCAGTAGTCTCCGGCCGTCTTCCGGCTGGAGAGCCCTGCCGCGGCCCCGGCCACCTGCCGCACCCGCCGCTCGAAAATTTCTTCCTGCAACCGGCGGATCGCCTCGTCGATCGGGAACACACCCACGTTCTTCATCTCGATCCGGTCGCGCAGGGCCACCGTGCCGTCTTCCTGCTCCTTCTTCCCGACCACGAGCATATAGGGGATCAGCTCGAGCTGAGCGTCGCGGATGCGGGCGTTCATGCTCTCCGGACGATAGTCTCCGGTCACACGCAAACCCGCTGCCCGGAAGCGCTCCTCCACCTGGCGGCCGTAGCCTTCGAAATCGCGGCCGACGGTGATCACGCGGGCCTGCTCGGGCGCCAGCCACAGCGGAAAGGCGCCCGCAAAGTGCTCGATCAGCACGCCCATGAACCGCTCGAACGAACCCAGCGGCGCCCGGTGGATCATCACCGGCCGGTGAGCCTGATTGTCGGCCCCGGTGTACTCGAGGCCGAAGCGCTCGGTGCTGGGCAGGTTGTAGTCGAGCTGCACGGTGCCGAGCTGCCACTCGCGGCCCAGGCAGTCGGTGACCACGAAGTCGGCCTTGGGACCGTAGAAGGCCGCCTCGCCGCGCTCGACGCTCATGTTCGGCAAGTTGAGCGATCGGCAAACGCTCTCGAGCTCGTCTTCCGCCCGCTTCCAGGTCTCGGGGCTGCCGACGTACTTGTCGCTGTCCGGGTTACGGAAGCCCAGCCGCACGCGGTAGTCCTTCATGCCGAGGGCATTGAGGACGGTCTGGGTCATCTCGATGCAGCCGCGGAACTCATCGGCCACCTGATCTTCGGAGCAGAAGATGTGGGCGTCGTCTTGGCAGAAGCCGCGCACGCGGGTCATGCCGGAGAGTTCGCCCGACTGCTCGTAGCGATAGACGGTGCCGAACTCGGCCAGCCGCACCGGCAAGTCGCGGTAACTCCGCGGCTTGTTCTTGTAGATCATGATGTGGTGCGGACAGTTCATCGGCTTGAGCAGGAAGCTCTCCTCCTCGTCCATCACGATCGGCTTGAACTGGCTGTCGGAGTAGTACGGGTAGTGGCCCGAGGTCTTGTAGAGCTCGATGCGGCCGATGTTCGGAGTGTAGACGCCCTGGTAACCGCGCTTGGTCAGCTCCTCGCGCAGGTAGCCTTCGAGCGTCTGGCGGACCATGGCGCCCTTGGGCAGCCAGAGGATGAGCCCCGCGCCGACGAGCGGGTTGATGGCGAACAGCTCGAGTTGCTTGCCGAGCACGCGGTGGTCGCGGCGCTTGGCCTCCTCGACCATCTTCAGATGCGCTTCGAGCTCTTCCTTGCTGAAGAACGCCGTGGCGTAGAGCCGCTGGAGCTGCTGCCGCGAAGCGTCGCCTTTCCAGTAGGCGCCGGCCACGTTCAGTAGCTTGAAGTCGCCGATGTGCTTGGGACTCGGGATGTGCCGGCCCCGGCAGAGGTCGATGAACTCTCCCTGCCGGTAGAACGAGAGCGAGCCTTCGCCGGCGAGGCCGGTTTCGATGTGCTCGACCTTGAACTGCTGCTTCAGGTCCTGGCAGATGGCCAGGGCCTTTGCGCGGGGCACGTCGATCCGCTCGAACGGCTCATCGTCCTTGATGATCCGCCGCATCTCGGCCTCAATGGCTGGGAAGTCGTCTTCGCTCAGTTTCTCGGGCAGATCGAGATCGTAGTAGAAGCCCCCCTCGACCGTCGGACCGAAGGCGAGCTGCACCCCTTTGTGCAGCCGCATCACCGCCCGCGCCATCACGTGGGCACAGGAGTGGCGCATGATCTGCAGGGCGCGCGGGTCTTTCTTGGTGATGATCTCGAGACGGATCTCCCCGCTTTCGGGGAGCGGCGTGGTCACGTCGACGATCTCGCCGTCGACGGCGGCCGCCAAGGCGGCTTTGGCCAGGCCCGCCCCAATTTCTTGGGCGATGTCGATCGGGCGGACCGGCTGCGAATAACTGCGGACGCTCCCGTCGGGCAGGGTGACTTTCAGCATGATTCCTCGAGCTGGGGCGGGTCAGGCGAAATCGCCGTAAGTGGCTGGAACGTCGATACAAAGGACGTTCACCGGCATCCTGGGCAGCCAACCACACGGTTCCGCACTCGGGAAATATAGAACAGGCCGGAAGTAGAGGAAAGAGAACCTTTTCCGGCAAGAGGTTCGGCGGGAGCGTCTCTTCCCCGCTTGGGAACGGCTTTGGGCTTGTTCGATCCGCTCAATGCATTAGGCTCTGCGAAGCAACGCCCGAACCTGCCCCCGGAGACGCCGATGGCTAAACAGCAGAACACGGTCGCCAAGAAGCTTCGCGAAAACCAGAAGCGGCAGAAAGCGCTCGAAAAGCGGGCCAAGCGCAAGGCCAAGGGGACCTCGGCGACGAGCGGCGCCGAACAGCCGGATCCGACTGAAGGATACCGGGTGATTTAGTCCGGCCGGCGGCCGAGTTCGCTCGGCTCGGACGCGTTCCCGGTCAGGGGCTCCTCGGCAGGGGCCCCGTTCGACAGTGCGCAGCGACGCCGCTAGATTGACTCTGGGGCAGTCCGATGCCGCTTTTGAGGAGGAGAGCCGTGCAGGACGAGGAGTATGTGCGGTCGCGCTATCCTCGCGCAGAGGCGCAGTTCCATCGCCAATTCAAGCAGCCCACGTTGACGGCGAGCGACTCGGAAGGGGACCATGACGCCGAATGGGTGGTCTACTCTCAAAGCGAACATGACTCGCGCGCCCTGGGCACTGGCCCAACCTCTCAGGCGGCTTGGCAAGCGGCAGCCGCAGCCGTCGCCGCAGAACAGGCCGGCTACGAGTCTCAAGACGACGGCTATGATGGCGCCGCGGTCTGAGGGGCTGGCGCGAACAGCCAAGGGGCCGCCGATGCTAATTAGGCCCACAGGCGATCGTATTCACTCGCTTTGCGAATGATTGCCAGCAGTTCGTCGCGCGTGCCGGTTAGGGTGCGATCGCCGTGCCGCAGCTCAATGGTCCGCTCGCCGGCGGTGACCTCGAGGCCCGCCAGATCGGCCTGGCGCGCAAACTTCTCGACGATCGCATTGCGAACTGCGACCGCCGCATAATCGATGTCCCGATCCATCCGCTACCTCGCCGGCCTCTGAACCCAGCCGCGCCCCAGCGCGGGCCGGGCCCCAGTGACTTTGACGACCGCGGGCTCGAGCGCGGCCACCGCCGAGGCGGCTGCTCGTTGGGCTGCTTTGAGCTCGGCGTCGGCGCGGGTGACGCCGCACTGGGGGTGGATGCCGCCGCGGGAGTACGCGGTTTTTCCACAGACGGGACAAACCGCGCGCTGCGAAGCGTCGGCGAGGGGAGCCGGCTTTCGATAGTTCATCGCTAGAACCTCAGCGTAAGGGCCGTAACGCGCCACGCACCAACTCCTTGGCGACCATCAAACTGCCTAATGACGGCGTTCGTCCGGATGAGCACGAATCCGCTCGTCGCCACATGCTTTGGATCATTCCAAAAGCGTGGCTTGCCGCTCCGCGAAACTGACGGCGCTAAGAGCTGCCGGTTGCAGGAAAACGCAACAAGTCAGCAGCAAGCCGAGCCAAGAGAGAGCAAGCAAGCAGGTCCACCGCGATTGGTGAGAAGAGACCCGCGGAAGCTCAAGAGACGAAGAGCTTAGGAGGATTTGATCTCGACGAAAGGCGTCGAAGAGGCTTGGTCGTTTCTTCCTTGCCAGGCTCGATTATAACCGGTCTTGCCGCAAAAAGATAGGGCGCGAGAGCTTACTCAAAGGGAGACCAAGCGAAGTCCGCAGACCCGTACGGCGTGGGTGGTTGCACGAGTGAACGCCCCGCGCGTACAACAGAGGTCCGTGGGCGGCCTGTCGACAACTTCAAGGGCCAGCCCGCTTGCCCGTTGGTGGTTTCGACTACCAACGGGCTTTTCTGTTCGTCGGCCCGCGCCGCTCGCGCGACCTACCCCACGAACCACCGCATCAGCTTCCAGCCCTCAGGATACTGCGCGGCTGACCTTCCGGCCGCGGTTTCGTCGTAGGTGGTCGCCTGGTCGGGCGCGATGCCGGTTCCGGCGGCGGCGAAGGGGACGAAGCCGTGGCTGTGCGTTTTGGTGCGGAGCGGCGTGGGATGATCCGGCGTGACGAGGATTCGGTAGTCGCCGCGGGCCCGCAGCGCATCGTGAAGCGGGGCCACGATGTGGCGGTCGATCTGCTCGAGGGCCTCGATCTTGGCGTCGGCCCGTCCTTCGTGCGAAGCTTCGTCGGTCGCCTCGACGTGGACGCAGACGACGTCGGTCGAGTCGAGCGCCTCGATCGCGTAGCGTCCCTTGGCCGCGTAGTCGGTGTCGAGATAGCCCGTGGCCCCCGGCACCTCGATCCGCCGCCAGCCGATGAGGGCCGCCAGGCCGCGGAGCAAGTCGACCGCCGTGATCATGGCGCCCTCCTTGCCATAGACTTCCTGGAAGGGCCGCAGGGCCGGTGTGCGCCCCAGCCCCCACAGCCAAACGTTGGTCGCCGGCGGCTTGCCGGCGGCGCGGCGGACGACGTTCACTGGGTGCTCGGCAAACACCCCCACGCTCTCGCACATCAATTCGTGCAGCAACTCGCTGCCGGGGCCGCGGGGGTAGTCGTCGAGCACGCTCTTGTCGGTCAGGTCGTGCGGCGGCGTGGCGCGGGTGTCCATGGAAAACGGCGCCGGGCGCGCCGCGCCGCGGTAGAGCAACAAATTCCGGTAGCTCACCCCCGGCACGAATTCCAGATGCCGCTGGCCGACGTGCTCCCCGAGCGCGGCGAGCAGTTCGGCGGCCTCGGGGGTCGAAATGTGCCCGGCCGTGAACTCCTTCATCACCTGGTCTTCGACGGTGACCAAGTTGCAGCGGATGGCCCAATCGTCGGGCCCGAGCTGGATGCCCTGGGCGGCCGCCTCGAGGGGGGCGCGGCCCGAGAAGTTCGCCAGCGGGTCGTAGCCCAGCAGGCTCATGTTGGCCACGTCGGACCCGGCCGGCAGCGAGGGGGGCACGTTGTTGGCCCGACCGACGATGCCGGCGGCCACCACGGCGTCCATCGCCGGGATGTGGGCGGCTTCGAGCGGGGTGCGGCCGCCCAAGCTGGCCTGCGGTTCGTCGGCGCAGCCGTCGGGGATGATGATCGCGTACTTCATGATTCGTGGGGGCCAACGAGGGGCCGCCCCTGCCAATTGTTGGGCGTCGCAAACGGAAAAGGGTACTCCGCGGGGCCACGCCGCACCAGCGGGGATCGTCGCGGTTCGGTCGCGGCGACGTTGGCAACGAAGACGACGACGGCGGCGGATCGTCCGGGCGTCGCCGGCTCACCATTCGCTTTGCCGCGAAGGCCTCATTTCACTAGACTAGGAGATCGAGGAACTCCACCCCAGGCGAACGATTCATGGCCCGGATTTGGCCCCCTTTGTTCGTGTTGTTCGCCGGCAGCGCCGCCCTGGCCATCGCCGCCTGGGCGCTGCTCTCGTCGCCCGCGGCCCTGTGGGAGGAGACCGCCGCGGCCCAGCCGCTGGCCGCTGGCAATCAGCTTACCCTGGCCGACATTCCGTTCGACGGCGAGCAGGCGTACGACTATCTCAAGCAGATCTGCGATCTCGGCGGCCGCATCAGCGGCTCCGAGGGGATGGCGGCCCAGCAGAAGCTGCTCACCGAGCACTTCACCAAGCTGGGCGGCAAGGTGCGGCTGCAACAGTTCCGCGTGCGCCATCCGCAAACCGCCGAGCCGGTGACGATGGGCAATCTGATCGTCGAGTGGCACCCCGAGCGCAAGGAGCGAATCCTGCTCGCCGCCCACTACGACACGCGCCCGCTCCCCGATCAAGATCTCGAAAACCCCCAGGGGAAGTTCGTCGGCGCCAACGACGGCGCGAGCGGCGTGGCCCTGCTCATGGAGCTTGGCAAACACATGGCCAAGTTCCCCGGACCGGTGGGGGTCGATTTCGTGCTCTTCGACGGCGAGGAGTTCGTCTGGGAGACGACGCACCCTTACTTCCTCGGTTCCGAGTGGTTTGCCCGCGACTACAAGGCCCATCCGCCGGGGCACAAGTACCGCTGGGGAGTGCTGCTCGACATGGTGGCCGACGCCGACTTGCAGCTCATGCCCGACCACTTCAGCCTCAACCAGCCGAAAGTGCGGCCGCTCTGCAAACAAATTTGGCAAACGGCGCAGCGGCTGGGAGTGAACGAGTTCTCCCCGCGCGCCGGCTACCAGATTCTCGACGACCACATCAAGCTCAACGATCTGGGGGGCATTCCCTCGTGCGATCTGATCGACTTCGACTACCCCCACTGGCACACCCAAGGGGACACGGCCGACAAGTGCTCGGCCCTGAGTTTGGCCAAGGTGGGCTGGGTGCTGAACGAATGGCTCAAAACGCAAACGGGCCGCGCCGCTCCGGCAGCCGGCAAAGGAAGCTGAGGCGCGCCGCATGACCGAAGCCGCCATCGTCATCCGCACGCTCTTCGCCCTGACCATCGTGTCGGTGGCCGTGGCCCTGATCTTTTGGAATCTACGCTCCTGGCGCGCCGGCGAGCAGGCGCCAGCCGACTCGCGCGCGCGGGCCTTCGCCCGCGGGCAGTTCCGCCGCCGCATGCAAACGAGCGCCCTGATCGCGCTCTTGGGCTTCGCACTGTTCGTGGGGCAGTTCGTCCGCTCGGTGAACTGGATCGGGCCTTATTGGCTTGGCGTGCTCTTGTTGTTGGGGTGGGTGGTGTTGCTGGCGCTGCTCGACATCGGGGCCATTCACCGCTACTACGCCCCGATCCGCGCCGAACACCGCAATCAAGTGGCGGCCCTTGAGGCACGGATGCGACAACTCGACGCCTCGGCGACGCCCGGGCCGCCGACGGCGAACCAAGGGTAGCTGGGCGGCGGTTTTTCGAGTGGTCGCGGGCCCTCACCCCGGCCCTCTCCCACAGGGAGAGGGAGGCGATTTGGCGCCGTCCTTGACTTGGGCGCAAGGGCTTCGGAAACTGGAATTTTGGGGTCTTCTCTCGTCCTTCCGGCTGCCGCTCCATGCCGATTACCGTCGTTTGCCCTGGCTGCCATGCCCGGTTCACCGCGAGCGACAAGTTCGCCGGCAAGCAGGGGCCCTGCCCCAAATGCAAGGTCGTGATCACGATTCCGGCGGCCGACGCCGAACTGAAGATCCACGCGCCGATCGACGACAACCCCAAGGACTCGAAGGGGCGCTCGGTGCTCAAGCCGATTGCCCGCGAGGAAACCAAGACCACGCCTCTGGGGGTGACGCTGGTCATCGCGGCGATCGTGGGATCGCTCATCGTGGCGTTCGCCCTGCGGATCGGCTTCCCCCAGGGTCCGCCGCCGTATCTCGTGATTCCGGGCCTGCTGCTGATCTCGATGCCGCTGGCCGTGGCGGCGTACACCTTCCTGCGCGACGCCGAACTCGAGCCCTACCGCGGGCAAGCGCTGCTGGTCCGCGCCGGGCTGTGCGGGCTGATCTACGCGGCGCTGTGGGGTGGGCTGGCGCTCGCGCTCATCTACATGCCGCCGGGGGCCGCGAGCGGCCACTATACCTGGTTCTATCTCCCGCTGCCGTTCATTCTGTTAGGCGGCGTGACGGCGCTGGCGACGCTCGACCTCGACTTCGGCAGCGGCGTGATGCACTACCTGTTTTACGTCGGTTGCACGCTGCTCTTGCGCTGGGCGGCCGGCATGCCAGCGCTGTGGGCAACGGTTCCAGGCGCGTCGTAGGGCCAGCGGTGGTTTGGCCAAATCACGAGCACGTCGCTTTCAACCATGATGGCGAGCGGCCAGCGTGAGCTGGCTGACTGACCCCGGTTGAGCAACCAAGCGCGATTAGGTCGGCCGGCTGACGCCGGCCGCTCGCCAGAGACGTTTGCTGGCAGCTGTCTCGCTACTTCGCCACCTTGACTTTGCAGCGCAGTTTTTCCACGCCCGCGCGGGTCGTCACGTCGAGCGTGAGCTCGGCCTCGCCGGCCTTCTCGGCCTTGAAGAACGCGCCCACGCGGCCGACGCCCACGAGCGTCGGCACGCGCACGCTCTTCACGCCCACCAGCTTGAGCGATTCATCGCCCGCCGCGGCGGCCACCTTGGTCGGGAAGGCGTCGAGATAGATTGGGTAGGTCCACTCGAGCTCGACTTCGTCCCCTACGGCGACTTCGACCTCCGGCACGTCGGCCGCCGTCTTGCGATCGAAAGGAATGCGAACGAAGGTCCCCTCCACGCCGGGGACCTCGTCGCGCTTTTCCTCGGCGGGGGGCGCCGCCTGGACGAGCAGACAACCGGCGGCCAGTAGGGACAGGAGCAGCAACTTCATGGCGAACCTCCTAAAGCGCGTTGAGTTCGGCGAATTTGGAACGAGGAGCGGAGCTACAGCAGGATAGGCTATTCCCCGAAGCGGAGCGGGGATCAGAGCAGCGGCGACACCAGCCGCGCCGCATTGTCGGCCAGCCGGGCTCCGAACGGCCTTCCCTCGCAGTCGGCCTGCGTGAGCGGTTCGCAATTCTCCAGATAGGCCGCCTGCAGTTTACGCAGCTTGCCGACGAAAGCTTCGTCGAACACGGCCAGCGTAATTTCGAAGTTCAAATACAGGCTCCGTGGGTCCAGGTTCAAGGAGCCAAATAAGCCGATCTGCCCGTCGACCGACACCGACTTCGTGTGCAAGAGGCCCTCGCGGAACCGCTCGACGCGCACGCCTGCGCGCACCAGGTCGTGCAGGCTCGAGCGGCTGGCCATCCGCACCAGCCGCGAATCGACGCGCTCCGGCACGATCAGCGTCACCTCCACGCCGCGGTAGGCCGCCGAGGTCAGCGCCGCCAGCAGTGGCTCATCCGGCACGAAGTACGGAGTCGTCAGCACGAGTTCACGCTCGGCGGCGTAGATGGCCGTGAGCAGTACCTGGCGAATTCCTTCGCGGAGCACGATCGGCCCGCTGGGGATCACCTGGACGGTCGAGGCGCCGCGCGCCGGCTGCGGTCTGGCGTCCCCCGGCGAACCCGACTCGGCATAGCCTTCATCCGTGTCGAGTTCCCAGTCTTCGAGAAACGTGATGCCGAGCGGTTCAACCGCGGGGCCTTCGAGACGCACCAAGGCGTCGACCCAGGGGCCGACGCCCGCGTTTCGTTTGAAGAACCGCGGGTCGACCAGGTTGAAGCTGCCGGTGTAGGCCACGCGGCCGTCGATGACGGCGATTTTGCGATGCAACCGGAGATCGAACCGCACGAACAGCATCCGCAGCAGGTTAACTGGCAGGGCCTCCTGCACGGCGACGCCGCTGCTGCGCAAACGATCGGTTTGGGCACTCGCGAGAAAGCGCTTGCTGCCCACGGCGTCGAGCAGCACGCGGCACACGACGCCCCGCTGGGCTGCCCGCTCCACGGCCGCCACCACCTCGTCGGCTCGCCCTCCTTCGGCCCAGATGTAGAACTCCAGGTGACAACTGCTCTGGGCGGCGTCGATATCGGCCACGAGCGCGTCGAAGATGGCGTCGGGCGTGTTCAAGAGGGTCAGCGCGTTGCCCGCCACGGCCGGGATGCCTGCCACCGATTCGGCTAGGCGAGAAAGGGGTCGCGCGGTGGGGGGGAGGGCCGCCCAGTCGATGCGAATCCGCCTCCGCAAGTCGGCAAGCCAGCGCTCGTACGGCGGGTGAATGCGCTTGGCGCGCTCGGCCCGGCGACGTCCCAGCCGCAACTCGCCGAACATCAAGTAAATGCCGGCGCCGACGAATGGGAACAGGAGAATCACAGCCAGCCAGGCCAGCGACGTGGCGGGGGGCAGCCGGCGCATGATCACGCGGAGAGCGAACGCGCCCCGCGTGAGATAGTCGGCCACGAGCAGCGTCACGCTCAGCCAGCCGGCATGGTTGGACATCGCATTTTTCCGGAGTTCGCGCAGCAAGCGCTTGCGTCGCACGGCCTTTGGCTGCGCCGGCCGCCCAGACAAGATAGCCCAGACCCCGCCGCAAGGCACCGCCAACCGGCCTTCGCCGCCGCCGGCCGGTTTGGCAAACTAACGGGACCCATTCGACTGCAAGGAAAAGGCACGCGATGACTTCCGACGCCCCCCGCTTCGATCCCCCTTCGCCGACCGCGGTCCCGTTGGCCGGATCTGCCCGCCCGCCGAAGCTTTGGCCCGCCGTGGTGCTCGTCGCGTTGTTTTGGGGGGTCTTCGCCGTGGTCGCGCGGCTCGAGAAGCCATACTTCGTGGGCTTCATCTACAGCATGGCCGCGCCGGCCCTGCTCGTGATTCTCTACTCAACTTGGTGGTGGACGCGGCGTGGATTTCCCTGGGTCGATCGAATGCTGGGCTGCGCGCTCGTGGTGGGCTTGGGAATCGCGATCGCGCCGTTCTGCCATCGCTCGGTGCGGTTCGGCTTGCCCACGGCGGGGTTGCCGCTGGCCCTAACCGCGCTCACCGCCTGGCTGGTCTTTGTGCGCGCGACCGGCTTCGCCTGGCGCAGGCTGGGCCTGGCCGCCGTGCTTGCGCTCACCTGGGGCTACTTCGCTCTGCTCCGCAACGACGGCGTCGACGGCGATTTGCAATCGAAGATGGCCTGGCGGTGGACGCCGACGCCTGAAGAACAGTTCTTGGCCGAGCGGGCCAAGCGAATTCCGGCAGCCGCCGCTCCCCCGTCGGCGCAGCCGCTGGCGCTTGCGCCGGGCGATTGGCCGGCCTTTCGCGGCCCGAACCGCGACGGCGCGATTCCCGGGGTGAAGATCGCCACCGATTGGAATGCGAGTCCTCCCCAGGAGCGTTGGCGGCGCCGGGTGGGGCCGGCCTGGTCGGCCGTGATCGTGATCGGCGACCGGTTGTTTACCCAGGAGCAGCGAGGGGAAGAGGAAGCGGTCGTTTGCTATCAGGGCGAAACGGGCGAGGAACTCTGGAGCCACACGGACAAGGCCCGCTTTTGGGAGGCGGTGTCGGGCGCGGGCCCCAGGGCGACTCCGACTTTCGCCGACGGCCGGCTGTTTACGTTGGGAGCGACCGGCATCCTCAACTGCCTCGACGCCGCGACGGGCGGCCGACACTGGGTGCACAACGTGGCCGAAGACGCCGGCGCGCAGCCGCCCATGTGGGGCTACGCCAGCTCTCCCTTAGTTGTCGACGACAAGGTCATCGTCTTCGCGGGCGGGCCCGGCGAGCGCAATCTGCTGGCCTACGAAATCGGCTCCGGCAAGCTGGCCTGGGCCGCCGCCGCAAGTCACGACAGCTACGCCTCGCCGCAGCTCGTGGAACTCGGCGGCAGGCGACAGTGTCTACTGCTCGGGGATCAAGGGATGAACGCAGTCGACCCGTCAACAGGCGAGGCGCTCTGGCGCTATGGCTGGATCATGGACGGCGCGCCGCGCTCCGCCCAGGCCCATGTGCTGGGAGCTACCCAACTCGTCGCGGGCACGCTCGGCGGCACGGGAGTGGGCTGCGTCGATCTCACCCAGCAAGCGGGCAAGTGGCAAGCGTCAGAAGTTTGGAACTCGAGCCAGATGAAGCCGGAATTCCCCGATCTCGTCGTCTACCAGGAGCATGCCTACGGCTTCGACGGCGCGATCTTCTGCTGCCTGGACCTCAAGAGCGGCGAGCGCCGTTGGAAGAAGGGACGTTATGGGCACGGGCAGGTGGTGCTGCTCGAGGAGCAGGGCGTGCTGCTCGTGATCAGCGAGCAAGGAGAAGCCCTGCTCGTGGCGGCCGATCCCGAGCAGCACCGCGAGTTGGGCAAGTTCGCGGCACTGCAGGGCAAAACGTGGAACAGCCCCGTCGTCGCCCACGGGCGGCTCTATCTGCGGAACGCGGAAGAACTGGCCTGCTTCGACTTGCCAGGCTTCGACGCCGGCCCCGATCGTCCCTCGCCGTAGCACCGGTCAGCACGCGCCCGAGCCCGGCGCTCTGCATCAGACCACCCGGTGCAGTTTACTCATAACTCCTAGGAATCCCTTGCCAAATGCCGCAAGGGCGGTATCTTGCTGTGATTGGCCGTCCAACCCGGCCCACACGCACAGCTTGGATACTCTTTCTTTGGAGACTTGTGCATGAACGCACAGCGTGTTGGGGGCATTCGTCGGAACATGATTCGCAGGGGTGTTTGTCTGGCGGGCCTGGGCGCCGCCGCGTTGTGGGCAAGTTTTGGCGGCGCGGCGCTCGGGCAGGACGAGATCATCGAACGGAGCTATTCGGCGCCGTACACGAAGACCGCTCCGGTCATCGACGGCAAGGTCGGCTCGGAGTGGGATGCTGCGCCGGTCACTGGGGACTTTCTGCTCCTCCGCACCAATCCCGGCGAGCCGGACGTTCAAAACACGCGTTGGCAAGCGATGTGGGATGACACGGCGCTCTATCTGCTGGTGCGATCGGACTACGACCTGTGGAGCTCTCCGCCGTCGGAACTCGGCGGGCTCGATTGGAACTCCGACAATCTGAATCTCTACATCGATCCGAACACGGACAAGCAGCCCAACTACCCGACGGATCCCGACGTCATCGTTCCTTATGACAAGGGAGACGGCTATCAGATCGCGTTCAACCAGTGGGAAGGCGATTCGTCGCTCATCGGCGGAGACAACGTCGGCGTCGGCGGCTTCTACCTCGAGGCCCACGGCGGCAGCGCGTTCGGTAATCAGGCCAACTGGGATGCGAATACCGCTGGCCTCTCGTCGGACTTCGCACTGAGCCAGTCGAACGGCATCGCCGGCGGCGTCGTCGAACTCAAGATCCCCTGGACGGAGTTCGACGCCGATCAGGAAGGGGCCTACGGCCTCAAGCACACGGAAGCGCCCGTCAACAACGAGTCTTGGTTCTTCAACGTGGCCCGCATCACGTCGGATCAGAGCAACTTTTTGCCGATTTGGAACTGGCAATCTTCGCAATCGTTTGCGCTCCGTCCGCACGGCGATCTGGTGTTCGTGGGCAAACCGAGCAACTTGTTGCCAGGCGACGCCAACGCCGACGGCAAGGTCGACCTGACGGACTTCGGCATTCTCAAGGACAATTTCGGCGCGGGCACCACCCTGGCTCAGGGAGACTTCAACGGAGACGCCAAGGTCGACCTGACGGACTTCGGCATTCTCAAGGACAACTTCGGCAAGTCGGGCGCGGCCGCCGTGCCTGAGCCGAGCACTTGGCTGCTGATGGCGCTGGGGGCGTTCTCGCTCCTCGGGCTGCGCCGCCGCTCTTAGCCTGATCTTGGATCACGACACGCCCTTCGACGGTGGCTCTGCGGCCACCGCCGAAGGGCGCTTGTGATTCAGGGCGACTGTTGTTTCACGAACCCTTGCCGATGCGCGTCGTGGGTGTTCGCGGGAACTCCGTCTTCGCGACCAACGCGCGCGTCGCTGCGGGCCAGGGCCGGTCAGGGCATTGCATGGGGCAAAATACCCATCCTGGCGGAAGGCGCCGCAAGCGCCCTGGAGATCGCCGAACGGCGAATTGCATCGCCTGCCGAGCGAGGCCATCATGGAGCTTGCTTACTTTCCGGCCAGAGGGCTGCCACTCGATGCGCTTCTTCGTTGTGCCTTTGTTGGCGGCCGCTTGCGCGCTCCTCGGGTCGCCGTTGCCGGCGGCGCCCCCCAGCAGCTACGACCTGCGGACCGCCGGCCCCGGCGGAACGAGTTGGATCACCCCTGTCAAAACTCAGGGCAAGCTCTCGACCTGCTGGAGCTTTTCCACGGCCGCCGCCTTTCAGTCGAGCTTGATGCGGCAGGGGATCGTCACCGACCCGAACTCGCCGCTGCTCGATCTTTCGGAATGGCACGATGCCACGCACAACGGCTACGACCATCCCGACTACACATTCCCGTACAACGCCAAGGGCACCGGCGGCTCGCAGCACTACACGGTGGCCTACTACGTCCGCGGGCAAGGGGTGTGGAATACCAACGGCGGCAATGGACCGCAGGTCGCTGGCGGCGGCCCGGTGCTCGAGTCGCAAGATCCGCTCAACGCCTATCCGCTCGCCGAGATGGGGAAGAAGCTCGACCTCACCCCGTACATTCCGCCTGCCGACCAGGCGCCCGCCTACCAGCTCGACAGCGCGCAGTTCCTCTGGCAAGACGGACTCGTGCCGGGCACGCCCACCACGCCGCTCGATCAGCAGCTCGAGCGGATGAAGAACGCGGTGATCGAGCACGGCGCGCTGTCGGTGGCGATGTTCTATCAGCCTTCGTCCTATGACGAAGCCACGCAGACCTACTACTTCAGCGGACCGGCCGACACGCCGACCGATCATCTGGTGACCGTGGCCGGTTGGGACGACGCACAGGCCGTGCCTGGCGCGCCCGCGCCGGGGGCCTGGTTGATTCAAAATAGCTGGGGCACGGATTTTGGCGACCAAGGCTACTTCTGGATCAGCTATCAAGACGCGCTCATCAACAAGTTTCCCGCCACGCTCATCGGCGGCGAACTGCCCGCCGGCACGCAGGTGTGGCAAAACCAGGTGCTCTACCCCACGAGCCACTACGGCGGCAAAACAGGCAGCGATGCGCAGGCAGCCGCGGTGATCGACGTCGCCGCCGGCACGGTGGTCGAGGCGCTGGGGCTGTTCTCCAACTACGCGGCGCAGTCGGCCGAGATTCGCGTGTACGATCACTGGGACGCCAGCGGTCCTTCCGGGCTATTGGCCGAGTTCTCTCATACCTTCGCCTTGCCAGGCTACGACTTGGTGAGTTTGCCGAGCGCTCTCCCCTGGGCGAACGCGGGCAGCCTGGTGGTCACGGTCGACTATGGCACAGGATTCGAGAAGCCGATTCCCTACGAGCCGGCTACCGCGCCCATGGCCGGTCTCTCCTACGTGCGCGACGACAAGGGGAAGTGGCAGGACATGGCGACCCTCGCTGCTCCAGGCGTGTTTGCCGTCAAGGTGGTGACGGCGCCCGAGCCGACGGGCGGCTGGCTGGCCTTGCTGGCGGGATTGGGGATCCGCGGTTTTCGACGTCGAATGCCCTCGCGGACCGCTCGCTGCTAGCAGTCCTGGGCGGGCGATTCGTCTTTCGTGGTTCGCCTGGGCCTCTTACGATGGCTCTTCGTTGACGCGACGGAGGTCGCGACGAAGCACTCGTAGTCTGGGAGACTCCCCCGGTGGACACGCGCCTGCCTGCGGCCCCGCGCCGCGAACGTTCGCTCGAACAACTGGTCCGCGAGCTCGCCGAGGGAGACCTGGCCCAGCGTCGCTGTGCCTGCCAAAGGTTGGCCGAGCTCGGCGAGGAGGCCCGCCCCGCGGCCGTGGCGCTCGCGGCCGCCACCGCCGAACCCGAACTCGTGGAGTGGGCGGCCGAGGCGCTCGAAAACCTGGGGCCGCCGCCCGACGCCGCCGTAGCCCCGCTCCGCCAGCAGCTTGCGCACGCCTCGGCCGACGTGGGCTATTGGTCCGCCACCTTGCTTGGCCGGATGGGAGCAGACGCCGCGGCGGCCGTCGGCGCGTTGGGGCAGGCGCTGCAAACATCGCCCCATGCCAGCGTGCGGCAGCGGGCCGCCTGGGCGCTTGGGGAACTAGGGCCGGCGGCTGCGGCCGCCGCTCCCGCGCTCGAGCAGGCGGCCCAGAGCGACGATCCACGCCTCGCCCGGCTGGCCCAGGGGGCGTTGGCTCGGGTGTCGCAGTCCAACTAGATTTCAAGTAAGAGATCACGGTCATCAGCGGAAACATCCGCACGTTCGCAAGCCGTCGTCGTGCGTCGGACACCGAAGCCGCGCGGCAACCCGGATCAAGGGTCCGTTCTACTAGTGGAGCCCGACGGGCCGAGAGGACGCACTGGGCACGCGCTGAAAACGAAATCCGAGATTCGATGCCGACTCATGTTCGGTAGGCGAAACCATTGACGTGCGTCGCGCGGTTTCTGTAGATTAGCTATTGTCGAAGGCTCAGCACTTCCGGCTCCACGAGCGAATGGCTGTAAAGCCCGGCTGACAATATTGGCCGAAGCAAGGTAACCGATGCTTGACACGACCAGATGTACCGGAGGTTGCTCATGGGTGTATCTAGCAATTGGGCTGTTAAGTTTTCAGGGTTCGGCTGCTGCTCAGCCCCCGACAGATCCGCCGATTGAGGGCAGGCCTTTGGCCTTCCAGTCCGTCGTGTCCCTCCCTGCTCCTTCTGTGGTGCCTACGAGCCCTGACGCAGCGGACTCGAGTGTAACCTCGCTGCTCAAGCCCATTCCCGATCCGCTCTTCTCTCCAGACGCAACGCAAGACTATGGGCCAGAGGGGGGCGCGCAAACGGCTATCTCGTGCCCTGGCTGTTCGCCCGTGCCCGTGTCGCCCAATGTGCCAATTTTTCACAGCAAGCCTGGCGCGACCCAGCGGCTGATGCTCGATTTTGATGGACACTGTTTTCCATCAGAGTTCCTCGGAACCTGCCCGGGCCAAACGGTTCCCTTCTCCCTTGACAGTACGAAAACAACGGCGTTCACCACCGCAGAGTTAGCAGCCATTCGCAAGATATGGGAGTGCGTGGCCGAGGATTTCTCGCCCCTCGACGTCGACGTGACCACGGAGGAGCCCGCGGCCTGGTCGGAACTGACTGACGCTCGGGTCGTGTTTGACGACCACTCAGGAAGCAAGGGTGACTGGTGGGGCCAAAGCAACTTCGGATATTCGTACAGCATTGGGACGTTTGGGGACGATGACAAAGATAGTAAGGAGCCGAACATTGCTTACGTTTGGTACGAGAATGCACTTATACAGGATCCCGAGCGAGCGAAGGTGGTGGGCGACGCGGCGTCCCATGAAGCAGGCCACCTCTATGGCCTGAATCACTATACGGTAGGTACGACGGACGTGGCGTCGATCATGAGCAATCCGATCCCGTTGCGCGCCAGACTTGCCTGGATTGGCGACGCATCGATCGGGGACATCAGCGAACTCAAGATTCACCCGGGGTTTCGGGCTGATGATTACGGAGACACAATCGGGGCCGCCACTTCGCTTCCAAACGGTGTTGGATTCTCCATCTCGGGCATCATAGGCCGCAATTCGGGCGGCGCCGCGATAGACGTCGACATGTTCAAACTCGATGTCGGTGCGGCTGGAATGGTCTCCGCAGTCGTTAGCGTCAATCCGTGGGTGCAGTTGGCCCCGGCATCGGGGCTCACGCCAGACTACTATTACGCGAACCTCGATTCTAAGCTAACGCTCCTGAACTCTTCAGGAGCGCAGGCTACCGATTCCTCCGGGGCTCTCGTTCCAGTCTCCAATCCGACGACCCAGGATCTACTGGGCTTCGGGGCGAGGATCGCCGCGCGACTCAGCCCCGGCACCTACTACCTCAGGGTCGAGAGTAGCGACGCTTGGCTGGGAGGTCTTGGCACCTACCGACTGTTTGGCGCGCGCCCCGATCCGAACGCCACGTCGAATGCACCTCGGGTTACCATGCTCCAACTCCGCAACTCGGCGGGGACGCATGGAACGTATCCGCTGCCGGCGGGGAGTGGACTGCAATTGAGGACGATTCCGATCGGGGGCGCCAACCAGATCGAGATTTCCTTCAGTGAGCCAGTCTCGGTGCAGCAGGACGACCTCGTCTTGAAGCGGGCCGCTGGCAGTGGAAGCACGGTAGCATTCACTGGCTTCGCTTACAATTCGGCCGATTGGACCGCAACGTGGACCTTCGCGCCTATTGGTACCGATCAGGTGCTCTTGACCCTAAAGGGCACGGGGAGCACAGCGGTTGTCGACGGAACTGGCAGTACGCTCGACGGGGAATGGACCAATCCGTCCGCGATGTATCAGGGATCGCCTACAACCAACTGCTTTCCTTCGGGAAACGGCTCGGCCGGCGGCGACTTCGTGTGTCGGTTGACGTTTCTCGCGGGCGACACGGACTGCGATGGCGACGTTGACACGGGCGACTACAACCGCATGAGTAGCAATTTCGGGGTCGGAACCACGTGGGCGCAGGGCGATTTCGATGGAGACGGCGACATTGACTTGTCGGACTTCGGGCTGTTGCAGCCAAACTATAATACCACGAACTACCGGGCGTGGCCGTAGTCGCCACCGTTTGAGAATACGAGTAGGCGTGCATCATGAGAGCAATCGTTGCGGTAGTCTCGGCGCTCGCCGCGTTCGGCAACTTCACTCCGCTGCTGGTGGCCGCCCAAATCTACTGGTCCGACTTGAACGGGATGCACCGGGCCTCGCTCGACGGAACGAATGTCCAGACGCTCAATAAATCGGATTACGCGGAAACGCTTCGTCTGGATATCGACGCCGCCCTGGCTTATTGGACATCGGGCAAGACGAACGCCATCTGGCGAACTGGGCTTGACGGCGCCGAGGCCGCATCCATCGTTCCTGCGAATGGGCCGCGCGGATTGGCGATCGAACCCGCCGCCGGCCTGATGTACTGGACGGAGCCAGAGACGACGGCGCTTGCACGCGGCACACTTGATGGCGCGTCGGCCGTCAAGTTGATCCAAACGCCGCCGTTCGAGTACTCGATCATGGGGACGGCCGTAGACAGCGGCTCGGGGGCCGTGTTCTGGTCGGAGGTCGGCAATGTGGGAGCGGGACGGATTTGGAAGGGAGACCGGGACGGCAAGAACGCCGCGGTGATCTTCTCCTCTGATGAAGGCGGGCCTACCTCGCTCCTGCTCGACGAAGTCGGCGGATGGCTCTATTGGGCGAGCCAACCGGACGACGTGGGGCGCGGCGCAGATATCCAGCGTGCTCGGCTGGATGGCTCGAGCGTAGAAACGCTCTTCGAGTTCGGGGAGGGGAGCGGCGCGCGCGCCCTGGATATCGCCCTCGACCCCTTCGAGGGCAAGCTCTATTGGTCGCAAGGCAACAGTCTCTCGGGAAGCATCTGGAGCATTGGCCTTGACGGGTCCAACCCCGCCCTCCTATTCGATGTCGGAGCCTGGCCGACCGGCCTGGCGCTTGACAGTTCGCTCCCAGGGGACGCCAATGGTGACCGCTCGGTGGACCTTGAGGATTTCGGCGTGCTCAAGTCCAATTTCGGTTTCGGCACACGGCGGTCGCAGGGAGACTTCAACGCCGACCATCAGGTCGACCTCAGCGACTTCGGCATTCTGAAGGCGAACTTCGGAGAACCGCCGGCCGCCGCAGCGCCTGAGCCGCCCGCGGGGCTCCTGTTTGCGCTAGGCGCCTTGATGAGTTGCTGGGGAGGTCGCCGATTCGCGGGGGGCGTGCGGCGAACGGGCTGCCCGTGACTGAGTGAAGTCCGCCGCCAGCTTCTTGTTCTGGCGAGCGTTTCCGGAGCGGTCGCCGGTCGAGACGCGTCGTCTCGCCTCGCGCGAATTCCGCCGCCCCTCCTTGGCAACGGGGCGTAAGCGTGCGCGCGCGAAAGCCCCGGCCGTGCGTTACGCGTCGTTGCTAGCAACGAAGGCTTGACGAATTTCAACGTAGGCGCGCGACTCTCGCCGCTGCTATTCTTCCGCCCCCCGCTCGCTCGGGGTGGGCCGTTCTGACGCTCGGATTTCCGCACGGATGCGGCCGAGGACGGGGCCCAATCCCGGCGCTGGCGCCGCTCCCTCGAGGCCACGGATGGCGAAGAAGTCGCGCGCGAAATCGAGTTCCCGCTCCAGCAAGTCCGCCTGGATTTGGAGCCTCGTCTTCACCGCCCTCACCGGCACCGGCGGCGCCGGCGTCGGCGGCTGGTTCAAGCCCGACATGCCGCTGGCCGGGCCCGCCGTCCAGCAGGTCCTGGCGCTCGTGCGCGGCAAGGTCCGCGAAGAAGTCTCGCACGTCACCGGCATTCCCGAAGACAAACTGCCCACGATCTCGCTCGGACCTCCCCAGGCCGCCGGGGGCGGCTCCTCCGCGGCGGGCCAGGTGGCGGTGCGCCCGGCGACCGCGACCTCCACGATCTCGATCGCCTCGTTCAACATTCAGGTCTTCGGCACGACGAAGCTGGCGAAGCCCGAGGTGGCCGAGAAGCTGGCGGGCGTCGTCCGCCGCTTCGACCTGGTGGCGATTCAAGAGGTGCGCTCGAAAGACGACAGCGTGTTGCCGCAGTTTTTGCAGCGGATCAACGCGCAGGGCGCCGCTTACAACTTCGTCCTTGGGCCGCGGCTGGGGCGCACGACCAGCAAGGAGCAGTACGCGATCATCTACAACACGGCCACGATCGAGCTCGACGCTCCCTCCGTGGCCACCTTCCCCGATCCCAACGACCTCTTGCATCGCGAACCGCTGGCGGCGCACTTCCATGTCCGCGGCGTGTCCAACCCGTTCAGCTTCTGGCTCGTCGACATCCACACCGACCCCGATGAAGTCCGCGGCGAGGTCGACGCCCTGGCCGACGTCTTTCTGGCCATGCAGAACACCGCCAGCGGCGAGGACGACGTGATCCTGCTGGGGGACTTGAACGCCAGCCCCCGCCAGCTCGGCCGCTTGGGGAAGTTGCCTGGCATGACGTATGCAATCGGCGACAACGTGCCGACGAACACCCGCGGCGACAAGACCTACGACAACCTGCTGTTCGACGGCCGCCGCACGGTGGAGTACACCGGACAGTGGGGCGTGTTCAACCTGCAGCGAGAGTTCAGCATTTCGCTCGATCAGGCGCTCGAGCTTTCAGACCACAACCCGGTCTGGGCGCTGTTCAGTTCGCAGGAGGGCGCGCCCGAAACGCCGCTCGCCGCACGGCCTTCGTCTCCGCGCTAAGCCTGCGGGAAATCCCTTGAACGGCCGGCCGCCAAGAGCTTTCGCCGGCCGCGGCGATTGCTTACCATGATTGCAGCGGCGTTGGGGCTGCTCCTTGGAGCCCCGCGTCGTCCCGCCTGAACGTCCCGCCCACCCCTCGGCTGCCGGTCGCCCGCCGGTTGCTTTCGCCATGAAATCCGTTGCTCATGCGCTGCTGGCTGCCTGGGCTAGCCTGGCTTGGCTCGCGCCCGTGGCGGCTGAGGAACCGGCGCTCGCGGCGCTCGAACGCCAGCGGGTCGACGTCGTGCAGCCGCTCTTGGCCCGCCACTGCCACGAGTGCCATTCGCCGGAATTGGCTGAGGCCGAGCTCGACCTCACGGTCTTCACCTCGCTCGACGAAATTCGCCAAGCGCCCAAGGTCTGGGCCCGGGTGCGCGAGATGCTCGACAGCGGGCAGATGCCCCCGCCCGAATCGCCCCAGCCCAGCGAAGAAGAGCGGACGCAACTGCGCACCTGGGTGCGGACGCTGCTGGTGCAGGAGGCCCGGGCCCAATCGGGCGACCCTGGGTTGGTCGAACTGCGGCGGCTCGACAACGCGGAATACACCTACACGATTCGCGATCTGACAGGCGTTTACACGCTCGATCCGGCTCGCGAGTTTCCGGTCGACGGCGCCGCCGGCGAAGGCTTCACCAACGTCGGCAGCGGCCAAGGCATGTCGGCCGCGCTCGTGCAGAAGTATCTGGCCGCCGCCAAGGAAGTCGCCGCGCACGCGGTGCTCACGCCGCGCGGCATCCATTTCTCGCCGACGACCACGCCACGGGACCACACCGACGAACTGCTCGCCCAGATCCAGGCGTTCTACCGCCGCTACGACAGCGACGGTGATGGCACGGCCGTGAACCTGCAGGGGATCGAGTTCGAGACCAACCGCGGCGGGCATCTGCCGGTGGAAAAGTATCTGGCGGCGCTGCTGGCTGCCCGCGACGCGCTGAACAGCGGGGCGACGACGATCGAGAAGGTCGCCGGCGAGCAGGGGCTGAGCCCCAAGTATCTCGGCGCTCTTTGGACCGCGCTGTCGAGCGCGCCTTCGGCAGGCGAAGCGGCCAGCCGGAGTCGATCGAGTTATTTGTTGGACGGGTTGCGTGCGCGGTTTGCGGAGTCGCATCCTGAAGACGCAGCGGCATTGGCGCGCGAGATCGGCCGCGCGCAACAGGCGCTGTGGAAGTTCAACCCCGTGGGGCAGGTCGGCCGCTCGGGGGCG
This sequence comes from Pirellulales bacterium, assembly GCA_044221365.1. Lineage (GTDB taxonomy): Bacteria > Planctomycetota > Planctomycetia > Pirellulales > JBGAPH01 > JBGAPH01. The sequence goes on along the minus strand of JBGAPH010000054.1, from coordinate 8,401 downwards.
GCGGCGCATTGGCAAGAGCCGGCGAGCCCGCTCGTCGCCAGCCGGGAGCTGCGCGTCAAGCTGCCGGCAGAACCGGCGGGGGACGAGATCGAGCTGCAGCTAACGGCCGACAGCCTGTTCCCTGACGCAGACGCCGATTGCAAATCGGCGACCATTCGTTGGCGGAACGCTCGACTCGAGTTCCCTCAGGTTGAGGGAAAAACCGCCCCGCCTGTCTCCTTGGGATCGCTGGCTGCCTCGAGCGATGCCGCGAAGCTCGGCCTCGGAGCATCGAATTTTGGCAAGCGGCCCGACGGCGCTGAGATCGACGCGGGCGATTTCTGTTCGCCGACGCTCTTCGCGCTGCGGCTGTGCTTGCCGGCGTCGGTCGCGCGGGGAGCGGAGTTCGTTGTCACGGCCGAGATCGACGAGTCGTCGCGGCCGTCGACCGCCGCAACCGTGAGCGTGGCGCTCGATCCGCCGACGGCCGGCACGTGGTCGAATCGCTGGCCAGTTCTTGTGCGCGAAGGAAGCCCGGCGCGGGCCGAGTTCGAGGCCGCGTTCGCCCAGTTTCGCGCGCTCTTCCCGGCCGCGCTCTGCTACGAGCGGATCGTGCCCGTCGACGAAGTGGTGACGCTCACGCTCTTCCATCGCGAAGACGACCAACTTCGCCGCTTGATGCTGAGCGACGCGGAGACGGCCGAGCTCGACGCCCTCTGGGACGAGCTCCTTTACGTTAGCCAAGAGCCGCTGCAACTCGTCGTGGCGCTCGAGCAAATTCACGAGTTCGCCACGCAGGACCGGCAAGACCTGGTGCCGCAGTTCGAAGCGTTGCGGCCGGTGGTTGAAGCCAGGGCCGCGGCTTTCCGGCAAAAGCTCGTCGACACCGAGCCTGTGCATCTAACTGCCGTGCTGGAGCTGGCAGACCGTGCGTGGCGGCGTCCGTTGAGTGACGCAGAACGCGACGGACTCAAGGCGCTCTACGCCCGGCTTCGCGCCGCCGAATTGCCGCACGACGAAGCGATCCGGCTGACGCTGGCCCGCGTGTTCACTTCGCCCACGTTCCTGCACAAGCTCGAAGCGCCGGCCGCGGGCCCCGCCGCGGCGCCGGTCTCGCAACGCGAGCTGGCCAGCCGGCTGAGCTACTTCCTCTGGTCGTCGCTCCCGGACGCTGAGCTCCGCGCAGCCGCCGACGCCGGGCGGCTCGGCGACGCCGAGCTCTTGGCCCATACGCGGCGGATGCTTGCCGATCCGCGCGTCCGCCGGTTGGCGACGCATTTCGCTTGCCAGTGGTTGCACGTTCGCGACTTCGACAAGCACGACGAGAAGAACGAAGAGCTGTTTCCCGAATTCGCCGCCCTGCGGGCAGATATGTCGCTCGAGACGGTGCTGTTCTTCGAAGACCTGTTCCGCAACAACGGCTCGATCCTCGACGTGCTGGAAGCCGACCACACGTTCGCCAGCGAAGCCCTCGCCAAGCACTATGGTCTCGCTTGGCCGGCGACGCCGAGTGACGCAGCGGGCCGGATCGACGTTGCCCCCGCAGGTTGGCAGCGGCTCAGCGGAGTACGCAATCAGGGCCGCGGCGGCATCCTCGGCATGGCCACGTTTCTCGCCAGCCAGTCGGGCGCCTCGCGCACCAGCCCCATCCTGCGCGGCAACTGGGTGTACGAAACGTTCCTCGGCGAGCGGCTCCCTAACCCGCCGGCGGGCGTGCCGCTGCTGCCGGAAACGCTGCCGGCCGGGCTTACCGAGCGGCAGCTCATCGAACTGCACAGCTCGGTTGCCTCTTGCGCCAAGTGCCACGTGAAGATCGACCCCTATGGCTTTGCCCTCGAACAATACGACGCGATCGGCCGCCGCCGCTCGGCTGAACTCGACACCAAGGCTGCCTTGCCCGACGGCCGCACGATCGAAGGGCTGGCGGGCTTGCGCGACTACCTGGCCGGTCCGCGTCAGGCGGCCTTCGTGCGGCAATTCTGTCGAAAGCTGCTAGGCTATGCCTTGGGCCGCGAAGTGCAGTTGTCCGACGAGGCGCTGCTCGAGCAGTTGGAACAGCGCCTTGCCGCCGATGGCTATCGCTTCCAGACCGCGGTCGAAGCGATCGTGCTCAGCCCGCAGTTCCGCACCGTCCGCGGCCAGACCGCTCTGGCTGCCGAGTGATGACCAACCACACCAACCCGCAGCGCAAGCAAGGAAGAGCCAACCGGCACTCGAGGAATTCAGGCCGGACGCTGCCAACAGCCGGGCAGCATGTTCGGTCAGCACGCAAACCAGCGCTTGTGTCCCTTGCTTGCGCTGCGGGCTAGTATTCGCAACTAACCGTTTCAGGAGCGTCCTTCGATGCACGACGTATCCCGCCGCACGTTTCTCCGGGGCTTGGGCGTTTCGATGGCGCTCCCTTGGCTCGAGTCGCTCCCGGTCTGGGGCGATGAGACCAAGCCGCACGCCCCGGCCAGCCAGGCGCCCACGCGGATGGCGATTCTCTTCTCCGGCTGCGGCTATCACTCGCGCGAGTGGTGGGCCAAGGGGCAGGGGCCGAACATGGAACTCGGCAAGGTGCTCCTCCCGCTGTCGGACTTTCGCGACCGCATGGTCTTCATCCGCGGCCTCTACAACGCTGAGGCCTTGAAGGGGAACATCCACAGCTCGCAAACCGGCAACCTGCTTTCCGGCGCTCCGCTTTCCTCCGGCGGCACGATCCGCTCCGGCACGAGTGTCGACCAGGTCGTGGCCCAGCAGCTTGGCGAGCAGACCAAACTCCCCAGCCTGGTGCTCGGCTGCGAGAAGTCGAACCCGTCGGTTCACAAGAACTACTCGATGCTCTACAGCTCCCACATTTCGTGGAGCAGCCCGACCGCGCCGACGCCGCTCGAGGTCTATCCCGCGCTGGCCTTCGACCAGCTCTTCAAAGACGGCGCGGCGCGCGGCGACCAGAGCGTGCTCGACGGCGTGCTCGACGACGCCCAGTCGGTCCGCCGCCAGGTGAGCCGGCTCGACCAGCGGCGGCGCGATGAATATCTCAACTCGGTGCGCGAGGTCGAGCAGCGGATCGAACGCGCCGGCCAGCGTGGCGAGCTGCAGGGCTTCCGCCCCACGCTCACCGGGCCCAACATGCCGCGCCCGGCCGATGGCTATCCTCAAGACATCGTCGAGCATATGCGGCTGATGTGCGACATCTTGGTGCTCGCCTTCCAGACTGACACCACGCGCGTCTGCACGCTCAAGCTCAACAACGACCACGGCACGCTGCGATTCCCGCACTTGGGGGTGGACTACATGATCCACCACCTCCTCTCGCACAACGACACCGACGATTGGCTCAAGGTCAACCAGTTCTTTCTCGAGCAACTGGCCTACGTGGCTCGCCGGCTCGACGCCATTCAGGAAGGGGACCGCACCCTGCTCGACAACTCGATGATCATGCTCTGCTCGAGCATGCTCAACGGCAACCACGACGCCAACCAGCTTCCCGTGGTGATGCTCGGCGGCGGCGGCGGCAAGATCCGCGGCGGGCAGAACCTTGACTACCTGAACAACCCCAACCGCCAGATGTGCCGGCTCTATTTGAGCATGCTCGACAAGCTGGGCATCAAGCTCTCGCGCTTCGGCGACGCGACCGAGCCTCTGGCCGAAGTCTGAATGGAACCAAGTAGGTTATGCTTCAGCATAACAACCCCGCCGCAAGCCGCTCTTTCCCCAGCGCACTCCGAAGAGGCGCTGTGCTCGTTGCGAGCGTGCTTACTGTGCTGCTCTGCGCAACGCCCGCGCGGAGCGACGACGCGGCCCAACTCGCCCAGTTCGAGAACGAAATTCGCCCGTTGCTGGTCGGCAAGTGTCTCGAGTGCCACGGGCCGCGCAAGGCCGAGTCCGGGCTGCGGCTCGACCAGCTCGAAATGGCCCTCGCCGGCGGCGACTCGGGCCCGGCGCTTGTGCCGGGCAAGCCGAACGAAAGCCTGCTGCTGGCGGCCGTGCGGCATGCCGATGGCCTGGAGATGCCCCCCAAGGGCAAGCTCAACGAGCACGAGGTCGCCGCCCTCGAGCGTTGGATCGACCAGGGCGCCGCCTGGCCTGCAGGCGTGCGTCTCGGGGGCGTTGGCCCGGCGCTCCGCTCGGGCCCGATCAGGGACGAAGAACGGGCCTTCTGGTCATTCCAGCCGGTGTCCGATCCGCTGCCGCCGCAGGTCGAGTCGCCGGGACCGCTGCGCAATGACATCGACCGGTTCGTCGCCGAGAAGTTGGTCGCTGCCGGGCTGTCGATGCGACCGCCGGCCGACAAGCGAGTGCTGTTGCGCCGCGCGACCTTCGATCTCACCGGGCTGCCGCCGACGCCGGAAGAGGTCAACGCTTTCTTGGCCGACAAAGCGCCCGACGCCTTTGCCCGCGTGGTGGAAAAGCTGCTGGCCTCGCCCGCCTATGGAGAGCGTTGGGGCCGCCACTGGCTCGATGTCGTGCGCTACGCCGACACCGCTGGCGAAACGGCCGACTATCCGACGCCTCTGGCCTACAAGTACCGCAACTGGGTGATCGAGGCCTTCAACGACGATCTTCCCTACGACGAGTTCATCCGGCAGCAGATCGCCGGCGACCTGCTGGCCGCCGATCTGGCCGCGAACTCTCCGGCAAGCGAAAATCGCGCGGAGAAGATTCGCCGCGCGATCACCGCCACGGGGTTCATTGCCATCTCGCGCCGCTTCGGCTTCGACGTGGAGAACTACCACTACCTCACGATCCAGGACACGATCGACACCGTGGGGCAGTCGATGCTTGGCCTGTCGCTGGGCTGCGCGCGGTGCCACGATCACAAGTACGACCCCGTTCTGGCCACGGACTACTACGCCTGGTACGGAATCTTCAAGAGCACGCGTTATTCGTTCCCCGGCTCGGAGGAGAAGAAGCGGCCGTACGATCTGTTTCCCTCCCTCGCACCCGACGCTGCGGCGAGCCGCAAGGCAGAGCACGAAGCCAACCTGGCGGCGCTCGAACAAGAGATCGCGGCGCTAGCGGTGCCGGAAGGCACTACCGACGAGTCGCCCGAGGCGAAAGCCCGCCGTGCGCATCGCGATCAGTTGACCGCCGAGCGCGACGCCTTGCGGAAGAGCGGCGCCTTCGGTCCCGACACCCTGGTCTACGGCGCCGCCGAGGGCGAATCCCCGGCCGACGTGCCGGTGCAGTTGCGCGGCGAGCCGCTCAAGCCCGGCCCGCTCGCCCCCCGGCGCAACCTCGAGATTCTGGGCGGCCAGTCGCTCGCTCCCTCCGCGGGCAGCGGCCGCCGGGAGTTGGCCGAGTGGCTGACCGCGGCCGACAACCCGCTCACCGCGCGGGTGATGGTCAACCGCATCTGGCAGCACCACTTCGGCCGCGGCCTGGTCGGCAGCGAAAACGACTTCGGCGCTCGCGGCGAACGCCCCTCGCATCCGGAACTGCTCGACTGGCTCGCGAGCCGGTTCGTGGAGCACGGCTGGTCGGTGAAGGCGATGCACCGGCTGATCATGGCCAGCGCCGCCTACCAACAGGCAAGCTCCGAAGACGCGGCCGCCGCCCAGGCCGATCCCGAGGCGCGGCTTCTCTGGCGGTTCAACCGCCGCCGGCTGAGCGCCGAGGAATTGCGCGACGCCATGCTGCTTGTCGCCGGCCGGCTCGATCGCTCGCCCGGCGAGGCGCACCCGTTTCCGGCCGTCGACACCTGGGGCTTCACGCAGCACAACCCGTTCTACGGCCTCTACCCCACCAACCGCCGCAGCGTCTACCTGATGCAGCAGCGGCTGAAGCGGCATCCCTATCTATCCCTGTTCGACGGCGCCGATCCGAACGCCACCACGGCCCGCCGCGGGGAGACCACGGTCCCCACGCAAGCGCTTTACCTGATGAACAGCGAGTTTGTTCACGAGCAGAGCCGGGCACTGGCGGAACGCGCGATCCGCGCGGCGTCTGACGAGCCGGGTCGAGCGGCCTTTGCCTGGCGGACGACGCTCGGGCGGACGCCGTCTGACGAAGAAGCGGCCGAAGCGCTGGCGTTTCTCGAGCGGCTGCGGGCATCGTCGAGCGGGCAAGACAAGCCGGCCGCTGAGGCCGAATTGGCCGCCTGGAGCGCACTGGGGCGGACGCTGCTGACTCGGAATGAGTTTTTGTTCGTCGATTAATAGCGCCCAATACAACTCAAGAGTCCGCGAGCGAGCTAGTCGCGGTGATTCCCCCCCGTCATTGACGGGGGGCTAAAGGGATAGGGACCGACATAATTAGCCCCCGGCGAGTCGCCGGGGGAGAAGGATCGTTGCTGCGGAAGGACCCGTGGAGAACTCGTTGAGTAGAGCTTTGTAAAGCCGCGGAGGAGACAATTGCCATGACCTGGCCCGTTTCGCGAAGAGAACTGCTGCGGCGCGCCGCCGGCGGGTTCGGGGCGCTCGCGCTCTACACGCTCTTGGCCGACGACCGCTCGCTCCGCGCCGACTCGGCCGATCCCCTCGCGCCGCGGCCGCCGCATCATGAGCCGAAAGCCAAACGCGTCATCTTTCTCTACATGACCGGCGGCGTCTCGCACGTCGACTCGTTTGATCCCAAGCCGGCCTTGTTCGCCGGGCATGGCAAGCAGATCACCGTCGACAACTGGCAAGGCAAGCTCGGCCAGTTCGCCCGCTACTTGAAGAAGCCCAACTGGGAGTTTCGCGCCGGCGGGAAGAGCGGCGTCGAGGTGAGCGATCTGTTTCCGCACGTCCGGGACGTGGTCGACAAGCTGTGCGTCATCCGCTCGCTCGCCTCGGACCATACGAATCACTACGAGAGCACGCTGGGCATGCACTGCGGCTCGTGGACCTTCGCACGCCCGAGCATCGGCTCGTGGATCAGCTACGGCCTCGGCACGGAGAACCGCAATCTGCCGTCCTTCGTGGTGCTCGCTCCCCATGCGCCCTACGCGGGGGCTCAAACTTGGGGCAGCGACTTCCTGCCGGGCTGCCATCAAGGGACGCAGCTCATCCCCGGCGACGACCCGCTCCCCAACGTGCGTTCGCGGGCTAGCTCGCTCGAGACCCAGCAGCTCGAACTCGAACTGTTGGCCAGCGCCAACCGCCGGCACCTGGCCGAGCGGCCGGGCGACCAGGCGCTCGAAGCCCGCATCCGTTCGTTCGAAACCGCCTTCGGCATGCAGCGCGAAGCCCCCGAAGCGCTCGACTTCTCCAGTGAAACTGCTGAAACGCTGAAAATGTATGGCCTCGAGCCAGGGCAGAACACCGGCTTCGGCTGGCAGTGCCTAGCGGCGCGGCGATTGGCCGAACGGGGCGTGCGGTTCATCGAGCTAATCGACGTAGGGGCCGCGAACAATTGGGACGCCCACGGCGATATGGCGACGCACGCGCCACTCGCCAAGAACGTCGACCAGCCGATCGCCGCCTTGCTCACCGATCTCGACCAGCGCGGCATGCTCGACGAGACGCTGGTCGTGTGGACCACCGAGTTCGGCCGCACCCCGTATCACGAGAAGGCCGATCACGCTGGCCGCGAGCATCATCATCAGGTCTTCTCCTCCTGGCTGGCGGGCGGGGACATCAAGCGCGGCCTGGCCTATGGCGCGTCCGACGAGTTCGGCATCGCGCCGGCCGAAAATCGCGTTCACGTCCACGACCTGCACGCCACGATCCTGCACCAGCTCGGCCTCGACCACGAGCAACTCACCTTCCGCCACGCCGGCCGCGACTACCGCCTGACCGACGTGCATGGACACGTGGTCCGCGACATTCTGGCCTAGGGTTCCGACAGGGTTCGGCTTGCCGTCGACACTAGCCCGCAGCGCAAGCAAGGAAGAGCCACGTTTCCCTGGTCGAGCCGCGCGGACCTCGGCACGGGCCGGGCAGCATTTTCGGCGAGCGCGCCCGTCGGGCGCTCCCGTCCCTTGCTTGCGCTTTTTGAAGTTGCGCTTTTGGTCGGCAGTGGGGGCATGGATCAAGCGTTTTGCTCTTGGAGCGAGCAAGGCTGCGTGCAGCCCCGGTAGGGGCGACCCGATCATAGCCCCGGGTCAGGGCAGCGGGAGCTGACCGCAGCCCGGGGTCCGTTGGAAGTAGGGAACAAAGCCCCGCAGGGGCGACACAAGAACTGCTTGCCAGCGCAGGACTCAAGCATATCTGTCGCCCCTCCGGGGCTCTTGGTTTCCGTGGGGCGCAACCCCGGGCGGCGTCCGGCTTGCGCCGGCCTTGCCCGGGGCTATTCTCGGGTCGCCCCTGCCGGGGCTGCATGCCGCGCCTCACGGCTCGCAGATGCCAAAGCGCAACTTCAAAACTTGCGCTGCGGGCTAGTGCTGCGTCACGCACGGATTTTAGGGTTGTGCCACACTAACCCGCAGCGCAAGCAAGGGACTTGAGCGTCGCTTGGGCGCGCTGGCCGAAAATGCCGCCCGGCCCGTGCAGGGGTCTGCGAGGCTCGGCCAGGG
>JBGAPH010000053.1:0-45876 GCA_044221365.1 Pirellulales bacterium | reverse complement strand
GATCCACCGTCGCCCCAGTCCGACCGTGTCTCCCCCTGCTGCCCAAGCAGCCATGTAAGCGCCTCGACAAAAACACGAATCGACGCCCCTAGACGGGTCCAACCATATCAGGGTGCGTCAAGCGAAGCGCGGACGCACCAGCGTCTCACCTCGGCTTGGCGCGCACGCTTTGCACGATCTACCGCTGAGGGATGGTGGGTCTGCGCTTCGCTTGACCCACCCTGATTAGGTTGGACCCGTCTAGGGGTGTGGAGGCGTGTTCTTGGCAGAGGGTGGGTCGAGGATTCCCCGCACCGTCGGACCGTGTCTGGCGCTGCTGCGGTTCTCCGCAGGCTTGTTGCCTAAACGCTTGGCCCCGAGCCCTGCCGCCGGCTTCGCTGCGCGTTAGTCGCCAGTTCGGCAGAGCCCCGCTTCGTATAGCATTTCCAGCGTTTGCAGCAGCTCCTCGCGGTCGAAGGGCTTGCAGATGAAGTCGCTCGCGCCCAGGGCGAACGCCTCCTTGAGCACGGGGGTCTGGTCGAGCGCGCTGAGCACCAGGATCCGGGCTTCGGGGTCAGCCGCGCGAATGCCGCGCAGCGCGTAGAGGCCATCGAACTCCGGCATCACGAGGTCGAGCGTGACGACGTCGGGGCGCAGATCGAGATAGCGCTCGACCGCCTGCTTGCCGTTGGCGGCCTCCCCCACCACGCTCCAGCCCGCGGGGGTCACGGCGTCTTTGATCATCTCGCGGATGATCATGGCGTCGTCGGTAATCAGCAGGGTACCAGGCATGGGAGCCTCTTTTTCCGTGCGTTTCTAGAGCAGCGAGGCAGGACAGCCGACGACCTCGACGGTCAACGTGCCCGTGTTGGCGTCGAGATGGACCCGGCGTCCTTTGTTGCCGCCCACGTGCTGGGCCGCCACCGCGATGCGGGCGGCTTGCAGCGCGCGGAGCACGGCTTGAACGTTGCTTTCCCCCACCTGCAGCGGGCCGCCGGAGGAGAACATGCTGGCGCCGCCGGCGATCTTGGCCACCAGGCCTGCGGCCGGGGCCCCTGCGGCGCGGAGCAGTTCGAGCAGGTGCGGGATCGCGGTGTCGGCGAATTTGCCCGGCGTGCCGGCGCGTCCCGCCGAATCAGGCAGCACCACGTGGGCCAAGGCGCCCACGCGATGCCTGGGATGATACAGGGCGACGCCGATGCAGGAGCCGAGCACGGACGTGAGGCTGGCGGGAGCCCGCACGGCGGCGGATTCCCCCATGCCCACGTGCAGGGCGCGTTCGGCGGTGGCGGTGGCTTGAGTCATAGACGTGCTGGCTTGGAGTGTCGTCCGGAAGTATTCGTCAGGCAGTGCAGCCGAGGCTGTGTTCGATGGCTTGCCGCATGGCCGGCGTCGGCACGAACAGCACGTGCCAGTCGAGGTCGCCGCCAGCGCAGTGGAACCCCGTGCGGCAGAGCAGAATCTTGTCGGAGCTCTCCGCCTGGCAGACGAGCGCCTGATCGAGCACGCTCGCGCCGAAGTCCTGCACGAAGAGCGGCGGCGCCGGCACCAACTCGGCCCCCACCAGCCGCGTCAAGGCGTTCATGTAGGCGCACGAGAGGATGTTGCCGGTCTCGCACAAGGCCGAACTCTCGAGCTCGGTCCACTCCCCGGCGATGTGGACCTCGCGTCCGAGCAGCATCCCGGCCAGGCGGCGGCCGTTGACCTCGTCGAAGGACAAGATCATCGTGCCCCCAAGTTCACCCATCAGATTGAGCACGACCATGGTGGCCAACTCGTCGGCGAAGGCGCACTCTTGGCTGACGGCCGAGAGCGGAATCTCCGACACGTCGTCGAGCGTCAGTGTGATCAGCCCGCCCGTCCAGCGGCACATGGCAGCCGAGGCCTCGGCTGTCGCGGTGGAGAAGAGCTGTCGCAGGACCTCGAGGTGCGGTTGGGCAAGCGTTGTAGCGTCACGCATGGCGAAGGGCCTTGAATTCCTAAAGGGCGGGCTCGGACGTTGAGCCAAAGGTGTGTTTGTGTTCGGAGACTAGGTTGCGGCGAGCGCGGCCGCAGGGCGACGGAGCGCCATTTCCACAAGCGCGGCCACGTCGAGGATCAGCGACACGCGGCCGTCCCCCAAAATGCTTGCGCCGGCGATGCCCGCCACGTGGCGGTAGTTTTCGGCCAGCGACTTGATCACGATGTCTTGCTCGCCAAGCAGCCGATCGACCTGCAAGCCGAGCTCGCGGCCGTCGTTGCCCACGATCACGAGCGTGGTGTCGTCTTGCTCATTCGGCGGCGCCGCTTCGTTCCAGGTAAACAGGTCGGAGAGCCGCACGATCGACACGACGCGCTCCCGCACGCGGGCGGTCGCCGAGCCATGCACCGTTGACAAGTCAGCCGGGTCGACCCGCACGATTTCCACCACCGACTCGACCGGCAGGGCAAACACGCCGCCGTCGATTTCGGCCATCAGACTCGGCAAGATGGCCAACGTCAGCGGCAGCTTGATCGTGAAAGTGGTCCCTTCGCCCACCACGCTGTCGAGGTCGACCGTGCCATTGAGCTCCTCGATTTTGGAGCGGACGATGTCCATGCCCATGCCACGGCCGGAGATCTGCGTGATCTGCTCGGCCGTGCTGAAGCCAGGCTCCCAGATGAGCTGGTAGGCCTGGTGAGTCGTCAGCCGCTCGGCGTCGGCTTCGCTGATGATCTTCTTCTCGACGGCCTTGGCCTTGAGGGCGGCCGGGTCCATGCCTTTGCCGTCGTCGCGGACCTGAATGTAGATGCTGTTGCCGCGATGGAAAGCGTCGAGCGTGACGGTGCCCTGCTGGGGCTTGCCGCGGGCGACGCGCACCTGCGGCAACTCGACGCCGTGGTCGGCGGCGTTCCGCACGAGGTGAATCAGCGGATCGCCCAACTCGTCGATCATCCGCTTGTCGAGCTCGGTCTTCTCGCCGCGGAGCACGAGCCGCACGTCCTTGCCGGTGTCGCGCGTGATGTCGCGGATCACGCGCTTGAACCGCTGGAAGAGCGGACCGATGGGCACCATGCGGGTGTCCATCACGCTCTGCTGAATGCCGTCGCTGACGCGGCCCAATTGGTGCACCGCTTCGAACAGCTCGTTCACCGCGCCGCGCATCTGGCTCAGCCGACGGACGTCGTTCTGCACGTTTTCCAGGTCGGCTTCGAGCCGGCGGACGTGGCTGGCGAGCGCCGAACCATTGGCCGCGCCCGCGCCGTTTTCCAACTCACCTGCCAGCCGCCGCAGATGCGTGCCGGCGTTGGCCAGCGACTGCGCCGTTTGCTTGGGCAGGGAGAACTGCTTGAGCCCTTCGCCAATCTGGGCAAAGCGGGCTCGACTGATGACAAGCTGCCCGGCCAGGTTCATGAGCTGGTCGAGCCGTTCGATGTCGACGCGGAGCGTTTCCACGGGGCGTGGGCCGGTGTCAGCAGCCGCGTTCCGCGCGCCCGCTTTGCCGGGGGCGGCGGCAACCCCGACGACGGGTGCGATTTGTTCGACGACTGATTCCGGCACAGAAGCCTCGGCGACCGGCTCCGCGGGCGCTGCGGCGCGCGGGGCCGGCGCCGCTGCCGCGCCCGGCGGCTCGAGCCGCACGCGATCGATGCCGGAGATCCGCAGTTGCCGCTCGATGGCGGCCGCGCGGCGGTCGGTCAGGAGCGCGAACGCCAGGCAATCGAGCTCTTCGAGTTGTTCGAGCGCTTCCAGCGGCGGATGGCAGCCGACGATCTCGCCCAGTTGCGAGAGCTTTTCGTAGGCCAGCCGCGCCTTGAGGCCGACCATCGGCAGGCGCGGGCGAAAGGTGACTTCGCCCAGCCATGCCGAGGCGTCGGCGCCCAGCGCTGCAGCCCAGCGCGAGGCCAGTGTGTCGCCGTCAGCCGTCGCGGCGGCTGGCACGGCTTGGGGCGCCGCGGCGCTTTCGGGCTGAGTCGCGGGAGGCTGCGTGGCGGCCAAGAGGTCGCCGATCAGGCTGCCGAACGAGTGGGTCGAACGCGGGCCGCCGGTCTTGAGGGCGCCGATGAACTGCCGTACGGCGTCGGCACAGGCCAGCAAAATGTCGGTCAGGCCATCGGTGAGCGGCCGCCCCGAGTCGCGCAGCGTTTGCAGCACGTCTTCCATGTGATGCGTGAGCCGCGCCAAGCGATTGAGGCCGATCGAAGCGGCCGATCCCTTGATGCGATGCACGGTGATCAACGCGTGCTCGACCGTCGTGGCCGGCGAGCCTTCACGGGCTACCAGCGTTTCGATCACGCTGTCGATCGCCATCTCCGATTCGTCGATGAAAATCGCCAAATACTTCGCCGGCACTTCGGCCTCGTCCTCGACGCCCGCTAAGGGATCAACCCCGAGCGGCGCTGGCGTGGGTGCGGCGACCGCAGGCCCCGCGAGTGATGGCTCGGGGGCCGCTGCTTGGGCCGCCGCCTCGATCGCCGCCAGAGCCTGCTCCGCTTCGCCTTGCGAACTGGGGCCGCGCTCGGCGCCGGCGGAGGCCAGCAATTGTTGGATCTCGGCGGCGATGTCGCCCGCGTCGGCCGGGGGCGCCGAGGGGTCCTTCAGAATGTCGATCATGGCGTGCAGGCGATCGAAGGCGCGGAACATCAATTCGACAGTGTCGCGGCCCACCTCGAGTTCGCGGCGGCGGGCCGCGTCGAAGACGTTCTCCACCCGGTGCGTGAGCGCGTTGATGTCGCGGAGCCCCAGCATGGCCGACAACCCTTTCAGGCTGTGGGCCGAGCGGAACATCTCGTTCACCAAGTCGCGGTCGCAATGGGCGCCGGCGCCCGGCTCGAGCGCTCGCGCCCACTCGTCGAGTTCGAGCAGGTTGTCGCCCAGGCGGGCGAGCAACTGACCCGATTCGTCGAGAAAGTCCGTGAGCAGACTCTCGAAGAACTCGTCTTGCGGCGGAGCGCTGGGTTGGCTCATGAGGACATCCGTCTTATCGGGGCCGCCGGTAGAGCCAGGGTTGCAAACGTTCCCAATCCTTCAGCCAGTCGCCGGCGCCTTCGGCCGCGCCCACGATCAGGTGGCCGCCGGGCGCCACGGCCGCGCGGACGTGCTTCAGCACCTGCTGCTTGGACTCGGCGTCGAAGTAGATCAGCACGTTCTTGACGATCACCAGGTCGAACGCCGGCTCCGTGAGCTTGTCGAGCAGGTTGTGTTGCTTGAACCGCGTCATCCCGGTCAGCGTTTCGCGGGGCTTCCACAGCGGTTCGTCGCCTTGCTTGGCGAAGTGCGATTTCCGCAGCGCCTCGGGCACGAGCCGCATCGCCCGCTCGTTGAACACCGGTTGCTGCGCCTGCGCCACCGCGCCGATGCCGATGTCGGTGCCGAGGATTTCGACCTTCCACTGCGAACGGTCGAGCAAACCCGCGGCCAGGCAAGCGGCGGCCGTGTAGGCTTCGTCGCCGGTGCTGCACGCGGCCGACCAGATCCGCACCTTCTTCGCGCCCCCTTGGCGGACTGCGGCCTGCAGCATCGGCACATAGGATTGCCGAAACCAAGTCCACTGGGCTTCGTCGCGAAACAGGAACGTCTCGTGCGTCGTGATCTCTTGGAGGAAGGCGTCCCATTCCGGGTCGGCCGCCGGCAGCTTGAGCAGCAGGCGGTAGTAGGCCTCGAAGTCGGGCAGACCCGTTTCCCGCAAGCGGCGGCGGAGCCGATTGGAGAGCAGCATCTTCTTCTGCGGTGAAATCGTGATCCCCGTGCGGCGGTAGATCAGGTCGGCGTAGTTCGACAATTGCGCGTCGCTGACCTGCTCGGACAGGACCGGCGCGACGGGAGTGGCGGCAACTTTCATGGAGGTGGGTCGCAAGGCGGGGAGCAAAGGCGGGATCGCCTCGGATCTGGCGAAGCCAGTTCGGGCGGAGAACACAGGCGTCGCGCCGGCCTGGGCAGGCCGGCGCGACAGGCCGGCGCGACGCCCTTCGAACTCTTTAAACTACAGCTTGACGCGAGACACCATGTCGCGAAGCGCGGTGGCTTGGGCCCCCAACTCTTCGCTGCTGCTGGCCAGTTCCTCGCTGCCTGCGGCCGCCTGTTCGGTGACCTGCGAGACGTTGCGGATGGCCTTGGCGACTTCGTTGGCGTTGGTGGCCTGCTCCACGGTGGCCGTGGCGATTTCCGAAATCTTGCGGGCCGAGGCTTCCACGCCTTCGATGATCTTGTTGAGCGCGGCGCCGGTTTGGGCGCTGAGCGTGGCGCCGTCCTCGACGCGCTTGGTCGATTCCTTGATCAACGAGGAAATCTCCTTGGCGGCCTCGCTCGAGCGCTCGGCCAGCTTGCGGACCTCGTCAGCCACGACGGCGAAGCCCAGGCCGTGCTCGCCGGCGCGGGCCGCTTCGATGGCGGCGTTCAAGGCCAGCAGGTTGGTCTGGCTGGCGATCTCGCTAATCACCTGAATGATCTCGCTGATCTGCTCGCTGGACCGCTTGATGAGCTCCATGGCCTCGACCGACTTGTGCACCGCGGCGCCACCCTCTTCGGCCAGCGTGTTGGTGTTCAAAGCCACTTGGTTGGCCTCGCCGGCGTTGCTCTTCACGGCGTCGATGCTGCGGGCGAGCTCCTCGATCGCGGCGCTCATCTCTTCGACCGAGGCGCTCTGCGTCTGGGCCCCGGCGGCCAGCGACTGCGAGCTCTCGGCGATCACGCGGGCGCCTTCGGTGAACTGGTCGGCGCTTTCCTTCACTTGCCGCACCAATTCGTCCTGCTGCATCTTCATCAGCACTTGCTCGGTGACGTCGGTGGCGTACTTGACCACCTTGTAGGGCTTGCCGTCGGCGTTGAAGATCGGGTTGTACGAGGCCTGGATCCAGATCTCCTTGCCGCCGCGGCCCAGCCGCTTGAATTGGCCGGCTTGGTAGTCGCCCCGGTTGAGGGCTGCCCAGAAGTTGCGGTACTCGGGGCTGCGAGCGAACTCGGGCTCGGCGAACATGCTGTGATGCTTGCCCTTCACCTCCTCGAGCGAGTAGTTCATGGTCGCCAGGAACGCCTCGTTCGCATGGCGGATGGTGCCGTCGAGGTCGAACTCGATCACCGCCATGCAGCGGTTGATGGCTGCAAGCTGGCCAGCGCTGTCGGCCGCCGAGTTGCGCTGCTCGGTGATGTCGGTGGCGTACTTGACCACCTTGTAGGGCTTGCCCGAGGCGTCGAGGATCGGGTTGTACGAGGCCTCGATCCAAATTTCTTTGCCGGCCTTGGTGATCCGCTTGAACTGGCCTGCTTGATATTCGCCGCGGGCCAGGGCCGCCCAGAAGGTGCGGTACTCGGGGCTGCTGGCGTAGTCGGGGGCCACGAACGTCCGGTGGTGCTTGCCGCGGATTTCTTCGAGCGAGTAGCCCAGGGCCGCGCAGAAGTTGTCGTTGGCAGTGCGAACCGTGCCGTCGAGTTCGAACTCGATCACGGCCATCACCTTGCCGATGGCCGCCAACTGACCCTGGCTGTCGGCCGCTTGCAGCTTCTGCTCGGTGATGTCGGTGGCGTACTTGATGATCTTGGTCGGCTTGCCGTCTTCGTCGAAGATCGGGTTGTAGCTGGCCTCGATCCAGATGCTCTGGCCGCTCTTGGTGATCCGTTGGAACTGGCCCTTCTGGAACTCGCCCCGCGCGAGCGCCGCCCAGAAGTTGCGGTACTCCGCGCTGTTGCCGTAGGCGGGCAGGACGAACAGCCGGTGGTGCTTGCCGCGGATTTCTTCGAGCGAGTAGCCCAAGGCCGCGCAGAAGTTTTCGTTGGCGTGGCGGATCGTGCCGTCGAGGTCGAACTCGATGACTGCCATGACTTTGTTGATCGCGTCGATCTGGCTCGCCAGATCGCGGCTCGAGGTGTCGCGGCTGGCGGCCGGCTTGGCCTGGCCGTTGCGGGCGGGCTTGCGGGGGGCGGCGGTGGCGCTCATGAAAAACCTCTCCTCCACGGAGAGCCTTCTTATGGGACTTGGAAGTTGTTGTGCGGGCGAACTTGCGGACGGGGGCGACGGCGAAGGACGGCTAAGCGGCGGTGGCCGCTTCGGCGAGCTCGGCCTCCTCGGCGCCGAGAATCTTGTCGATGTCGAGCAGGATCAGCAGGCGTTTGTCGAGCTTGGCCAGACCGGTCAGGTACTCGTGGCCCAAGCCGGCGACCGTGGGAGGGGGCGGCGCGATCTGGTCGCGCGAAATCCGCAGCACCTCGTTCACGGCGTCGACGATGATGCCAATCGTCTTGCCGGCCACGTTGACGACCATGATCCGGGTTTCATCGGTCGGCTCTTCCTGCGGCATGCCGAAGCGGAGCCGCAGATCGACGATCGGAATCACCGTGCTCCGCAGGTTGATCAGCCCCTTGATGAAATCGGGCGTCTGCGGGACGCGCGTGATTTCACCCATCAGGATGATCTCTTGCACCTTGGTGATCTCGATTCCGTATTCCTCTTGGGCCAGCCGAAAGCTGACCATCTGCAGCGAACCGACGCCTTCGGCGGCGGTGTCGCTGCGGCCTTTTTCTTGACTGAATCTCGACACGCGACGTGCTCCTAAAAGGCGACGGCCTGAGTGTCTGGGGGTCGGACGCCGCTGGCGCGCTGGAAGGGGCGCGCCCAACGGCGGGCGTTCGGGGGGGTGGGGCCGCGCAAGCCGCCTCAGCCCGGTTTCCGGCAACTCTAGGTCACGAGTTGCTCGCGGCGGCGGGCTGGCAAACAAAGTCTTGAAGAAAACTCGTGCGGCCTGCTTTTCCGAGTGTGCGCGGCGCGGCGCCCGCAGCCTATTTGACAAGCGCTCCCCGCATCCTAGCCTTGAAGGCCGCTGGCGCTAGATTCCCAGCCGAATCGGTTCACCGACTCAGGAAGTCAGGTCTCATGAGCACTCGCGTTCTCGTCGCCGACGATTCCAGCACCATGCGGAAGATCATCCTCCGCTCGCTCCAGGCCGTCGGCGTGCCGACCGCCGTGGAGGCCGCCGACGGCGAAGAGGCCATCGCCCTGTTCAACCCGGGCGACTTCGACCTCGTGCTCACCGACTGGAACATGCCCGGCAAGAACGGCCTCGAAGTGATCCAGGCCATTCGCCAGAAGGACCCCAAGGTGCCCATCATCATGGTCACCACCGAGGCCGAGAAGTCGCGCGTGCTGGAAGCGATCCAGGCCGGCGTGTCGGACTATCTCGTGAAGCCGTTCACGGCCGAAACGCTCCGCGAAAAGCTCGAGAAGCACGGCTGCTAACGCAGACGGGCGTTTCGAATCTCGGGACGGGCGACCTCCGTTCTAGGCGAAAGCCATTGTATGCAACGATCGCGCTCGGTGAACGCGCCGATCATGCGCTCTTCCATGCGCTTCCCCGCTGACGTTCTGCCCGCGGGTTAATCCACCCTCCCACTGCATGCCCGTGCGACGACTCGCCGCAGGCGCAGCCGGGGCGTCTTGCATGCGCGCGTCGATTGACCACATTGGGGTTGCACCCCGTGCCTGGCTTGGAAATCGACATGCAGCTCCCGCCTGAGAAGCCGCGGCCCAACCACGCTCATTACCTCGAGGCGCTGCGGCGGATGACGCCGGCCGAAAAGTTCGCCAAGGTCTGCGAGCTGACCGAGCTGATGCGCGAGGCCCTGCGGTCAGGGCTACGGCAGCGATTTCCCGAGCTCTCGGAAGCGGAACTGCACCAACTCTACCTGCAGCAGTTGGCGAAATGTCACAATCAGAACTACTGAGGCGGGTGCTCGGGCAATTCTAAGAGCAGGCACGCGAGGCCGTTTGTGTTCAGGATCGCAAGCTCCATCGCTGGCTCACTGGATTTTGGCCGGGCTCGATGTGGGCCGCTTCCACTGGAGCCCCGTGCCCTGGCCCTTGCAAGCGGCCGGGGTGGCCGGCTACGCGGCGGCCATGGTCGTGGTCTTCGGGGCCATGCGGGCCAACCCCTTCTATTCGTCGGTCGTGCGCCTGCAAGCCGACCGCGGGCAACACGCCGTGGCGGCCGGCCCCTACCGCTGGGTCCGCCACCCCGGCTACGCGGCCACGCTGTTCGGCCTGCTCAGCGGCGGCCTGGCGCTTGGCTCTTGGCTGGCCATGCTCCCCGCCCTCGCCTTCGCCGCCCTCTTCCTCCGCCGCACCGTCATCGAAGACCGGCTGCTCGAACAGGGATTGCCGGGGTATAAGGAGTATGCCGGGAGGGTGCGGTATCGGTTGATTCCGGGGGTGTTTTGAGGGAACTTGATTCGAAGGAGGCCCGATGCACAGCGAAACCTGCACTACCGACGCCCAGGGGCGACTGACTCTGCCCAAGGCGTTTGCCAACGCCACGGTAATCGTCGAACACGTGAGCGACACTGAAGTGCGCATACGCCTCGCGAAGACGGTGGCCGAGGAAGAGCTGCCGTTCGTCGAGGAATCGATCACGCGCCTATCCGACCGTGATCGAGATCGGTTTCTCGAGTTGCTGGCTGATCCGCCGGCGCCAACTGCGGCCCTGAGGAAGGCGGTTGCGCGCGACCGCAGAAAGGCGGAGCAATGATCACAGGGCATTAAGCTAATTGAATTGACCAGTTATGTGTCACCGGTCGCCCATGGAACGCTGACCACCTCACCAGCCCAACGTTCCGTCAATCGAGAACCATAAGTACCTGAGTAACCGAACAATCGCAGAAGGCAGAGTTCCAAGTGCCAAAGGCCGAGGACCCATGCCTCGCCCCTCGCGATTGCCGAACTCCTCAAAAGAGACTGCCTGTTTTTGGGAGATGGATGTGCGACACTGTTGCGGATCCAGGTCAACGCCGCTGCGACATCTGTACAGTTATTTGCGAGTGCAGCCTTGGCCAGATCACCCAGCTCAGCGGGAATCGCCAACGGCAGATTCGCCCAAGTAAGGAGCAGGCGAATATGGTCAGCGGCCGGCAACTTGGAGTATCCGTCCTGGCTGAGCCAAGTTCCGTTTTCGACCAACGCCGCGGACGCGAGAAGCTCCAACGCTGTCTGAGTCAGGACAATTGCTCCTTCCACGGATCCCGCTTGCGAATTGGCTTCAACGTACCAATGTATCGCGAGCCGCACTACGTCCCGCCAAGACTCATCTGACCAGCGCGCGAAAAATCCGGAAAACGGTCCCTCAAGATGCTGGCGGTGCCGAGTGTCCATCCAGGAATGGCGAAACCGATAGGGCATGACTCGGCCGGAGTCCCAGACAGTCCATCGTGCAGCGCCATCCTCACCCAATCCTTGAGCGAGGAAGGGAATAGTCCATCGGCCGCAGGCAAAAGACAAGTAGTACGAAACCGCCTCGAGCACCGAGTTTGCTTCAGCGCTGTTGAACTTGGCACCGTCGTCGCGCTGGAGCAAGCCAAGTTGTGTTACCGCATAGCCCGAGTTCGCCTTGAGCGCTTTCAGGTTATTCCTCAGGTCGATCGTCTCGTCGAGCGTTATATTCCAACCGCCACCGACCAGGCGGATTCTTGCCGCACGGAAACTGCCGTCCGGAAAAGCCACTGGGCCGCCGATGGGCGGTTCAAAATTGGGAACGAGGAACCTCGCCTGCGTCACCGCACAATCGCGCGGAACCGTCACTCGGTCACGTATAACGCCGATCAAAGAACTCTCGCCGAAGAGCTGGCCGGATAAAGCGGCGATTTGGCAGGCGGCCTGAGGCCCTTGCTCCCCAACCTGAACATCCGCGTTGCCCAGTTCGATTCTGGCGTCGTCAGGTACGGACGATGCCTCCACGACGACCCTCGGACTTGGAAGCCATTGCAAGGTCACCCTCGCTTCGAGCGTAAGCGACCTCGCGCTCTGCCTCAGGAGGAGTGGTCCGGTATAGAGCGCAATCGGTTCATTGGGAGCAAGCGACACAAGATCCGTTGATAGCGCAGGGTCGCGGTGCATAGAACCAGGCCGTCGTCGTCACTTCGCGGATTGTCATTCATGTGAGCGTCAACGAGATTGTAGAGTGCGGACTACCTCTTGCGCTTCTCCGCGCTCGCCCGTCCCGGCCGGTACCCCGCCTTCTTCTTCTCCCCCACCTCATAATTCCGCCGCTGCTCCCGAGCTTCCTCATTCGCCCGCTTCCGCCGCTTGTCCAGCGCCTCCTTGGGCGGCTTGTCGCCGATCAGGCAATCGCAGCCGGAGCCGATGAGGTCCAGTCGTCCCGCCTGCTCGAGCGCCTTGCGCACCTCGAAGTAGTTCTCCGGCTTGAAGAATTGCAGCAGTGCCCGCTGCAGTTTGCGGTCGCGGAGGTGGGCGGCGATGTAGACCGGCTTCTTCGTGAACGGGTCGATGCCCGTGTGATACATGCAGGCGGCGATGTCGAACGGGCTGGGGATGAAGTCCTGCACCTGGTCGGGCTGGTAGCCGCCGCGTTTGAGGAAGACCGCGAGTTCGATCATCGAGTCGAGCGAGCTGCCGGGGTGGCTGGCGATGAAGTACGGCACCAGGTACTGCTTCTTGCCGGCCCGCTTGCTCGCTTTGCGGAACGCCTGGTCGAAGCCGACGAAGTCGTCGATGCCAGGCTTCTTCATCAGGTCGAGCACCTGCGGGTCGACGTGCTCGGGGGCCACCTTGAGATGCCCGCCCACGTGGTGCTCGACGAGCTCTTGCATGTACTCGGGATCGCGGCGGGCCAGGTCCATGCGAATGCCGGAAGCGACCAGCACCTTCTTCACGCCGGGCGTTTCGCGGGCATCGCGCATGAGTTGCACGAGCGGGCCGTGGTCGGTGCCCAGCAGCTTGCAGATCGTCGGATGTACGCAGCTCAGCCGCCGGCAGCGGGCTTCGACCTCGGGGCGCGTGCAGCGCATCTGATACATGTTGGCCGTCGGGCCGCCGATGTCGCTCACCACGCCTTTGAAATCCGGCTCGGCCGACATCTGGCGAATTTCGGCCAGCACCGAATCTTGGCTCCGGCTCTGAATGATGCGGCCTTCGTGGGCCGTGATCGAGCAGAAGGTGCAGCCGCCAAAGCAGCCGCGCATGATCTGCACCGAGTCCTTCACCACTTCGTAGGCCGGAATGCGGTCGGCGCCATAGGCGGGATGCGGCTTGCGGGTGAACGGCAACCCATACACGCGGTCCATCTCGCCTTGGGCGAGGGGGAGCGCCGGCGGGTTGACCACGATCTTTTCGCCGCCCGCCTCGGCCGGGCCCATCCACTGCACTAGCCGGCGGGCGTTGTGTGGATTGGTTTCGACATGGGCGATGCGGGTCATCTCGGCGAAGGCCCACTTGTCGGTCGAGACCTCGGCGAAGCTCGGCAGCGTGAGCGTGTGTTCGTCGGCCGGCGGGGCTTCGCTCGCGCCCAGGCGATAGCAGACGCCGCGCAGGTCGCGCAGCTCACGCACCGTTTGCCCGGCGGCCAAGCGCCGCGCGATCTCGATGATCGCCCGCTCCCCCATGCCGAACACCAGCAGGTCGGCCTTGCAATCGAGCAGGATGCCGCGGCGGACCTTGTCGCTCCAATAGTCATAATGCGCGATCCGCCGCAGGCTGGCCTCGACGCCGCCAGCGACCACCGGCACACCCTTGTAAGCTTCGCGTGCCCGCTGGCAGTAGGCGAGCGTGGCGCGGTCGGGCCGGCGGCCGATGCGGCCGCCGGGGCTATAGGCGTCGTCGTTGCGGACCTTCTTGTTGGCCGTGTAGTGGTTGATCATCGAGTCCATGTTCCCGGCGGAGACGCCGTAGAACAGCCGCGGCCGGCCAAACTCGCGCCACGGCTCGGCCGACCGCCAGTCGGGCTGACTGAGGATCGCCACGCGGTGCCCTTCACTCTCGAGCAGCCGGCCGAGCAGCGCCATGGCGAAGCTCGGGTGGTCGACGTAGGCGTCGCCCGTGACGAACACGATGTCGACCTCGTCCCAGCCGCGGGCCTCCATTTCGGCGCGGCTCATGGGGAGCGGGGCCGTGGGGGCAGGGCGCGGCGCTGCCTGACCGAGAATCGGCAGGGCGAGCGACGGAGTGAGCGAGCAGGGGGCGGCGGCGAGCATGAACGGACCGAAAGAGCCGGAGAGAAAGACTCCTTTAGTGTACCGGTCGCCGTGAACGGCCATTAGCCCCCCGTGAGTCACGGGGGGGAGATCGCCGGCTAAAATCCAGCTCGCGGTCGGTCCAACGCGATCGTTCGCAGCCGCCCTCCCTCTCCCCCCGGCGACTCGAGGGGGCTAGATTCGCGCGGGGTCGCTCTAGTCGAACCAAAAGTACTTCCAATGCGGCCGCCCCGCGTCGTGCATGGCAAAGTGGCCCCGGGCACGGAGCAACTCGGCGGGCGAGAGCACCAGGATCCAGCTATCGTGGCTGGTGAACTCCTGCTCGTCGCGGGGGTTGTAGACCACGATCTCGCGCGTGGGCAGCTCGTAGGCGAATTGCTCGAAGTACACGTTGTAGGCCTCGCCAAACGGCTCGTAGCGAAACCGTTCGACGCCGACGACGCCCGTGGAGTAGTCGGCATGGAGCGCCGCTAGCGAGGCCGGGTAGCGGCCGTTGGTGCGCTGGTAGGCTTCGATGTCGCGGATCAGCGGCGCGCAGTTCCCCATCGCGCGGCTGCGGCTCGCCTCGACGGCCGGGCCGACCAACGTCAGCCGCAGCACCAGCGCCGCCAGCGGCAACACGACGAGATAGAGGGGCGCTGGCTGAAACCCGCGGGCCTCGCCGCGGCGCAGCGCTCGCAGTCGAGGGATGAGCGCCCACAAGCCCCAACCCGCGAGCAGAAGCACCACGCAGCCGAGCGAAACGCTCTTGTCGAAGGCCGGCAACGACATGACTGCCGCCACGCACGCCGAGGCCGCAAGCGCGGCAATCGCGAAATAGAAGACCCGCGGCGGACACGGTCCGTCGCGCCGCTTGGCCGAGCGCCGGAGTTCCTCGACGAGCCACACGGCGCCGATCGGCACGAGCAGCAGCCCGCCATACCCCAGCAATTGCGCCATGAACGAGAGCGTCACGGCCAAGCTGTCGTAGCGCCCCGGCCAAAAGGGGCGCAGCATGCCTACTCCGATCAGGCCCGCCGCGGCGGCGATCGCAGCCAGATGAAACGCCCAGCGCGCACGACTCACGTCGAGCACCTCCGCCAAGGACGAACGCAGTGCGTCGTTGCCCGAGCAACGAGCGCCGGCCATCTACGAGCCTGCGCCGCGATCGGGCGGTGATCAATCCACCAAGCCAACGGCGGCTGAACGAGGCCCAGGCGTCAGAGCGGCCGCCGAGGCAGCTCGCGGGCGTAGGCCGGTTCTTCCCGCGGCGGCAGCGGCACATCGGGATTGGCCAGCGACCACTCCGAGCGTTCTTCGTCGCCGGCGTAATATCGCAGCCACACCTCTTGGTCCCCCGAGGCGTCGGAGCAGTCCCAGTGGAGGTAGTTGTGGGGCGAATCGATCTTCTTTTCCGGCGAGGATAGAATGTCGCGGAAGATCAGCCGGTAGAGGGCTCGATCGCTCAGATGATCAGTGAACTCGAGCACGATCCGCTGCTCGAACAGCCGATGGATCGCGTCCCACAGCGCCAGGTGAAGCTGCATGTCGTCGAGCGTGTCGGGCAGGGCCAGTCGCAGTTCCGGCTCGAACCAGCGGGCGATCGGCAGAACCGGCGCCCGCTCCCAGGCGAGCATCGACGCCAGGTACTCGTTTTCGACCGGGGTGGGCACGTGCAACACGTTCACGCACTCCACGGCCTCGTCGAGAAACGGCTCGAGCTCGTCGCGCAGTTGGGCATTTCGCAACAGGTGCTCGACCTCGTCGGGCTCGGGGCGGCGAACGTTCGACATGCGACCTGGACCTGTGAGCAAACCGCGCCTCATTGATGTTCGTCGCCGGAGAACGCCACTGCCCAAGGCGTATCCTTTGACTGTACCAACAAACCGAAGCCGATCAAGTATTTGGTTGAGCTTCGGTTTACGTTCTCGGCGGGGGGATGGTTCACAATCGTCAAAAGCATGATTCTGGCGTCGCGACAGGCGGAACAACTGGCACAGCTTCTCGCCGGACGCCTGGCGGGCGAGGCGTGGTTCGATGAGCATCGCCGCGCGCTCTACGCCACCGACGCCAGCTTGTACCAGATCATGCCGGCCGGCGTTGTCCTGCCGCGCAGCGAAGCCGACGTCGTGGCGGCCGTCAACGCCTGCCGAGAACTCAAAATCCCCCTGATTTGCCGGGGTTCCGGCACCAGTCTCTCGGGGCAGTCGATCGGCCCCGGACTGGTGCTCGACTTCAGTCGGCGCCTGAACGCGATCCTCGCAATCGATCCGCACGCGCGCACCGCGCGCGTGCAGCCAGGCGTCGTGCTCGATCAACTCAACCGCGCGGCCGCCGCGCACGGGCTGCAGTTCGGCCCTGACGTCGCCACGAGCAACCGCGCGAACTTGGGAGGCATGATCGGCAACAACTCGGCCGGCTCGCGCTCCGTGCTCCATGGCAAGACGGTCGATCATGTTCTCGCGCTCGCAGTGGTCCTCTCCGATGGTTCGCGCGCGACACTACAACCGCTAAACGCCGCGCAGCTTGCCGCCGAAAGCGCCGCGCCAGGTTGCCTGGGGGATATCCATCGGCGGGTGGTTCAGATTGTTGAACGCGAGCGCCAGGAGATCCTCGACCGCTACCCCAAAGTCCTCCGCCGCGTGAGCGGCTACAACCTCGACGAGTTCGTGCCCGAGTTCCGCATTTTGCTCCCCCCGCCCCCTGGCGTTGCTCGGGCGCGGGCCGTCGAGCAGGGTCTTTACCCCAACAGCCCCTACAACCTGAGCAAGCTGTTCGTGGGGGCCGAAGGGACGCTCGGCTGTGTGACCGAGGCCCTGCTGCACCTCGTGCCGCTCCCCCAGGCCCGCGGCGTCGTGGTGCTCCATTTCGACTCCCTGGCGGCCGCCGTGGCCCCGATCAATGGGTTGCTCGAGCTGGGTCCCTCGGCGGTCGAACTGTTCGACGGGCTGATCGTGCGGCTGGCCGGTCGCAACCTGCACTTCGCCCGCCAGCTCGATTTCGTGGTGGGGCGGCCTGAGTCGCTCGTGATCGTGGAGTTCAGCGGCGACTCGGCCGAGGAGGTCCGCGAGCGCGTGGCGGCTCTGGAAAAGCGGTTGTCAGGCCAGCCGGGGCTGAGCCACGTGCTGCCCGCCCTCGATCCGCAAACCTGCGAGCACATTTGGGCCTGCCGCAAGGCGGCTTTGCCGCTGCTCATGAGCGTGCCGGGGGACCGCAAGCCGATCGCCTTCGTCGAGGACACCGCGGTCGATCCGCCCAAGCTTGCCGAGTTCGTCGCCCGCTTCCGCAAGATCCTGGCCGACGCCGGCACCGAGGGCGCCTATTACGGACACGCCTCGGTGGGCTGCCTGCACATTCGGCCGCTGCTCGACGCCGCCAATCGGGAAGATCTCGCCCGGCTCGAGCGGATTTCCCGCGAAGTGGCCGAGCTGGTGCTCGAGTTCGGCGGGGCGATGAGCGGCGAGCACGGCGACGGCCTGGCCCGCAGCTATCTGAACGAACGGCTGTTCGGCCCGCGGCTCTATCGCGCATTTCGGGAGATCAAGCAAGCGGCCGATCCCGAGGGGATCTTCAACCCCGGCAAGATCGTCGACGGGCCGAGCCCGATCGAAAACCTACGCTACGGCGCGGAGCTGCATCGCCTGCCCGTCGCCACGACATTCGACTTCTCGCGCGAAGGCGGGCTCGTGGGCGCGGCCGAGATGTGCAGCGGCGTGGGGGCCTGCCGGAAGCTGCAAACCGGCACGATGTGCCCCTCGTTCATGGTCACCCGCGATGAAGAGCACAGCACCCGCGGCCGCGCGAACGCCCTGCGGCTTGCGCTTTCCGGCGGATTGCCGCGCGAGGCGCTGACCGGACCGCGGATGCTCGAAACGTTCGAGCTGTGCCTGGGCTGCAAGGGGTGCAAGGCCGAGTGCCCTTCGAACGTCGACGTGGCGAAGATGAAGGCCGAGCTGCTCGACCTTTATCATCGCGAGCACGGCGCGCCCTTGGTCGCGCAGCTCGTGGGTCAGACCGCGCGGATTAACCGCTGGGGCTCGGCGCTCGCGCCGCTGGCCAACGCGCTCGCCGCCGTGCCTGGCAGCGGCTGGTTGCGCGAGCGGCTGACCGGCTTCGACCGTCGGCGCCCGCTGCCGCGGTTCGAGCGGCGGAGCTTTCAGCGGTGGTTCGCCCGCCGCGGCGCGGCCGACAAGCCGGCCCCGCGGGGAGACGTCGTGCTGCTCGACGACTGCCTCACCAGCTACTGCGAACCTCGCGTCAATCAGGCGGCGGTGCAGGTGCTCGAGGCCGCCGGCTACCGCGTTCACCTGGCAGGCCTCGAGTGCTGCGGCCGCACGCTGATTTCAAAGGGGTTGCTCGGCGAGGCGCAGCGGCTAGCCAGGGAGAACGTCGCCAAGTTGGCCCCTTGGGCCGAGCGCGGTGCGGCGATCGTCGGCTGCGAGCCGAGTTGCATCCTCACGCTCGTCGACGACTATCAAGACCTCTTGCCGGGCGAAGCCACGTTCCGCGTGGGCGCCGCGGCCGGCCTGATCGACGCGCTGCTCGCCCAGGCCGAGCTTCCGCTCCCCAGCGGGCCGCCGCGCCCGGTGCTGCTGCATGGCCATTGCCATCAAAAGGCCCTCGTCGGCCTGGCCGACACGCAGAAGCTGCTGCGGAGCGCCGGCTGCCAAGTGACGGTGGTCGACTCCGGCTGCTGCGGTCTGGCCGGCTCGTGGGGGTACGAGCATTACGACCTGAGCATGCAGATCGGCGAACGGGTGCTCTTTCCGGCCGTGCGGGCCGCCGAGAACGCGACGATCGTGGCCCCCGGCTTCTCCTGCCGCCACCAGATCGAGCACGGCACGGGGCGGCGGGCACTGCATCCGGTGGAGTTGGCGGCGGCCGTGTTGGGCAAGTAGGCAGCGTCCGGCTTGCAGCCAAGGTCGCCGCGCACTTAACTAGAGTGCTGGGCGATTTCTCTAGGCGCGAGTTTACCCGGACATGGCTGCAATCCTTTCTGGCCGCCGAACAGCATTGTCCGTTGGGGGCGCGTTTCAGGCCGCCGCGCTGTTTCTCGTCGCGGCGGGCTGCGACCTGATGCCCCCCAAGCCTGTCCACGAGTCCCGGGCGGCTAAGCAGAGCGTGCGGCTCGACGAAGTCGTGCGGCCGGCCGACCTGTTCGTCGACGGCAAAATCCTGCTCGGCTCGCCGAGCTTGACCGCCGGCATTCCAGGCAGCGGGCCGCTCACCCTGGCCGACGTCGAGGTCTGGCTCGCCGACTCCAAGAACCACGAGCCGCTCGAGTTCGTGCTCCCGCTGGGACTCCGGTCGCTGGCAGGCGAGGTGAAGATCCCGGTCGACAACCCCCTCACCCGGGCCAAGATCGAGCTGGGCCGGCAATTGTTCGTCGACCCGCGGCTCTCGGGGCCGGGGCGGAATCATGCCTGCTTCCACTGCCACATGCCGGGCAAGTCGTACACCGGAGTCGATCTGGCGGGCGATCCGGCGGCGGGCGTGCCGCTGCGCATTCCGCCGTCGATCCTGAATCGGATTTTCACCGAAGCGCAGTTTTGGGACGGGCGGCGGGCGACCCTCGAGGCCCAGGTGACCGATCCCATCTTCTCCCCCTACGAGATGAACAGCACGCCCGAGGCGCTGACGGCCTTTCTCGAGCAGACCCCCGCCTACCGCCGGCAGTTCGAGGTGATCTTCGGCGAAGTGAGCGTCGACAACGCGGCCCGCGCGCTGGCCGCGTTCGTCCGCAATCTCGTGGGGGGTGAATCGCCCTACGATTTCTGGGCGGAGGTCCAAGCGTGGAAGGACCGCGATCCGGCGTCGCTGAGCGAGGCCGAGCGCAACTTCGCGGAGAAGGTCCGCGCCTTCGCGGCGCTGAATCCCCTGTCGCCCACGGCCCAGAAGGGCCGCGATCTGTTCTTCGGCAAGGCCGGCTGCCACGCTTGTCATTCGGGCCCCAACTTCAGCGACGAGAAGTATCACAATGTGGGGGCGGGTTGGAGCGAGCCGCTGGCGGACGCCGGGCGGGAGCGGGTGACAGGCCGCCTGGAGGACCGCGGGGCCTTCAAAACGCCGACGCTGCGGAACCTGCGGAACAGCCGCCGCTACATGCACGACGATCACATGGAAACGCTGGAAGAGGTGGTCGCCTGGCTGTCGCAAGGGGGGACGCCCAACCCCCACCTCGATCCGCTCGTGAAGCCGCTGAATCTGTCGCCGGCCGAGCAGAAGCAGTTGCTCGCCTTCCTCGAAGCGCTCAATGGCCGGGTCCCCAACCTGGCGCTGGGGCGCTTGCCGGAGGCAGCCCCCTAAACGGCCCGAACCGGGGCGGCAATCAAGAAACCCTGCTAAATGCGATTAGTCTTACTTGACTGCCGCGGTGGGGCTTATTAGATTTCGCCGTTAGGCATCCCGCGCGTCCTCTCCCTCCTCCCGCCTGCTTCTTCTTTGCATCAGGGCCTGCTCATGCGGCGTCGTTTTTTCTGCTTCGTTGGTGGCGCCCTCCTCCTCTCCACGCCGTTGCTGGCGGGCTGTGGAGGCTCCGGAGGCCGGATGAAGGTTACGGGCTCCCTGAAGTACGAGGACGGCACCGTGCCCAAGGGAGCGACGCCGCCCGTGGTCCGCTTCGAGCCCGAGGATCCCAACGCTCCCAACATCCAACCGGCGATTGGGTATGTCGCCGCCGAGACGGGCGAGTTCGAACTCTACTGCGTGAAACCGGGGGACGGCGCCTTTCCGGGCAAGTACAAAGTCGTGGTGCGCGTCGACACGACCTACCCGCCCAAACCGAACAACGTGGGAATCGCTACGCCTCTCGAGTACTTGAGCGCGGAAACGACGCCGCTCAGCGCGGAGATCAGTTCTTCCAATCGCCGCTTCGACCTCAAGGTGCCCAAGCGGGACCCGAAGAAGGATGCCGGGAAGAAGAAGCGTTAGTCGGGCTGGCCAAATCTCGGCCGCATCGCAGAGAGCTGGCTGGCGACATCGCTTCGAATCGGCGCCGCGGTCGCCCGGCTTACGCCGGCCGCTTTCGCGAGGCGCTCCTGCTGCGGGCTGCTCGGCCGATGCCTTGTGAAAAGGCCGCGTAAAACAAAAAGGCCCTGGACCAGTTCTGCCGGTCCAGGGCCTTCATCGTGCTCTTGGCTGACGCGTGGGGTCTAGTAGGCGAACACCTTCGTCATGTCGAGCGCGATCCCGTCGGAGGCCACGCAGAAGCGATCCCAGACGCTCATCGGGCAGGTGTTGATGTTCTCAGCCTGCCCGCTGCAATGCCACACGCCTCCCGTGTCGACGTTGTCGCTCACGAAGTGTACGCTGGCGTCCGCGGTGGCGCACATCACGCCCCCAGGGTGCTTGCTGCGGGTGGTGGCCTGGTGATTGTCGCAACCGGACCAGCAACCCATGCAATCGGCGAGCAGGGCCTGCACGCCCGGATTCGAACTGAGCGAGGTGCAGTCCTCGATGTCGTCGCTGGCGTCGTTGCAAGGGTTGGGGCCGTTGGCGTCTGAATCGCGGCCATTCGCCATCGTCGCGCTCGCGCCCGGAACCCCCATGGCCCAGGTTCCGCGGCGATCCCCTTCGTTCACGCCGGCGCGAAGCTCGGTCACCATCAGCGTGTTGCTCGTCCCGTCCAAGATTTCGCCCAGCCGCAAAGCCCGATTCCAACCCATCACGCCGCCGAGCGCTGAGTTGGCAAACGCCGCGTTGGTGCCGTAACTCAGCTCTCCCTGAACCCCGTAGTTGCCGCGGGCCCAGTTGGGCCCTTCTGAAGCGCCCCTCCCCGCGAATTTGACCCGGTTGTTGGCGCTATCGGTGGGACAGAGCAGGGTGGGCATCACAACGCCCCGTGGCGCCAGGTTCTTGGGTGAGCTGATGAACTGCGTGAGGTCGAACGAGCCGTAGAGCGCCTGCTGCTCCATGAAGGGGAGGCAGAGAATGATCCAGTTGGGCCGAAACTTGTCCGAGGTGTTGTAGGCCTCGCCTTTGTCGAACTGATAGGCCGGCGGCAAGCACTTGTTCTGGTCGTGGTAGTTGTGCAGCGCTAGCGCAGCCTGCTTGATGTTGTTCATGCACTGCGTGCGCCGAGCGGCCTCGCGCGCCGCCTGCACCGCCGGCAGCAAGAGCGCGATCAAGATGCCGATGATCGCGATGACGACCAGCAGCTCGACAAGCGTGAAACCCCGGGAGCGGGGCCGGGAAGAGGCGGGCATTGGAACGACTCCCAAGCAACGATGGGTGACCACTGTTCCGATCCAAATGCCTAGAGCATTCGCCCCAGGGACGCGGGCCGTGCCTCTTTTCCGGCGCGCGCTCTGCCGAACGCCCCTAACTTAGCCGCCGCGGGCGGGGCATGTCAAGGAAACCCGATTAATCGCAAAAAGAAGAGGGCCGGTCGGGGCTTTCCACGTCGCGAGCCCAGGCAAAATGACGGGGCTACGGAAAAAAGCCGCGAAGCCGGCTGGAGAAACGCACAGGCCCTGGACCAGCGTTGCCGGTCCAGGGCCTGTGTTCGTTTGTCGGTCGCCGCGCAGCTCGATTGGCGAACCGCTTGGCTTAGTAGCCGAAGACCTTCGTCATGTCGAGGGCGATGCCGTCGGACGCCACGCAGAAGCGATCCCACACGCTCATGGGACAAGCGGCGATATTGGCTTCGTTGCTGCTGCAGGCCCACTGGCCTCCCGTGTCCACGTTGTCGCTCACAAAGTGAACGCTCGCATCAGCACACGTGACGATCACGCCGCCGGGGTGCTTGCTGCGGGCCGTGGCCTGGTGATTGCCGCAGCCCACCCAGCAGCTCATGCACTCGCTCAACATCATGTTCATGCCAGGACCTTGCCCGGAGTAGAGGAACGTGCAGTCCTCGATGTCGTCGCTGGCGTCGGAACAGACGTTCGGCCCGGCGTCGTCGCCGTTGCGGCCGTTGGCCATCGTCGCGCTCGAGCCGGGGCCCCCCATCGCCCAGGCGCCGCGGCGATCGCGCTCCGAAACGCCGGCCCGAATCTCGGCCACCATCATGGTGTTGCTGGTGCCGTCCAGAATGTCGCCGAGCTTGAGCGCCTGGCTCATGCCCATCACTCCGCCGAACAATGAGTTCGTGAACGCGGACTGACGGTTATAGGTGATCTCTCCCTGAGCGCCGTAGTTGCCCCGCGCCCAGTTGCCATTTTCGCGGTTGGCGGGACCCTCGTAGCGAACGCGGTTGTTGCCATCGCTGGGGCAGAGCAGGCCGGGAATCACCACGCCGCGCGGCCCCAGATTCTTCGGGCCGCTGATGTACTGGGTGAGGTCGAACGAGCCGTACAGCGCTTGCTGTTCCATGAACGGCAGGCACAAGATCAGCCAGTTTGCGCGAAAGTTGTCGCTCGTGTCCGCATTGGCCAAGTCCTTCTTGTCGAACTGGTAGGCCGGCGGCAGCGACTTGTTCTGATCGTGGTAGTTGTGCAGCGCCAGCCCCAACTGCTTGGCGTTGTTGGTGCACTGGGTTCGCCGCGCGGCCTCCCGCGCCGCCTGCACCGCAGGCAAGAGGAGCGCGATCAGGATGCCGATGATCGCGATGACGACGAGCAACTCGACGAGCGTGAAACCCCGCATCCGGGGCCGCGAAGAGGCGGGCATTGGAACGACTCCCAAACGTCGACTGGGTGACCGTGTTCCGAGCAAGATGGCCTAGGGCAATCGCCCTAGGGCCGCGGCCGCGCCTCTTTTTCCGGCTCGCGGGCTGCATGAACGCTCTTAACTTAGCTGGCCGCGGCGCTGTATGTCAAGGAAACCTTGATCGAAGTGACAAAAACGCCAGCCGCCGCTTCCTACTTCTTCTTAGCGCCCGGTGTCCGCTTGGGCACCTCAAAGGGAAAGTGCGTTTGGCTCGAACTGATCTCGGCGGTCAGCGGTGTGGTGTCGGGATCGTTGTACTCCGTAGGCACCAGGCTGCTCGCGCCATTGGCCTTGGGCGGGTACGACGACTCAACCTTGAAGATGACCTTGTACTTCCCCGGGAAGGCGCCGTCGCCGGGCTTCACGGTGTAGAGCGTGAAGGCGCCCGTCTCCGGATCGATCGACGCCGAGGCGCCTTTCGCCTTGGGGTCGTTGGGGTTTTCCGGATAGAAGCCGACGTAACTCGGCCCCATTCCCTTGGGAACGCTCCCGTCGGGGTGCTTGACCACGCCCGTGACGTTCAGCTTCCCTTCCCCGTTGCAGCCGGCAATCGTCAGGCAGAGCGCGAACCAGCAGGCAGACGGAGCAACGCGCCGAATCATCAAGAGCCCTCGAGAACAGGCGAGAACAAGGAGTGGCGGT
The DNA here is from genome assembly GCA_044221365.1 of Pirellulales bacterium. Lineage (GTDB taxonomy): Bacteria > Planctomycetota > Planctomycetia > Pirellulales > JBGAPH01 > JBGAPH01. Next base: position 21,701 of record JBGAPH010000053.1, on the reverse strand, counting down.
CAAGACGAAAGCGCTTACTGGAACACTTTGCTCATATCGAGGGCCACGCCGTCGCCCGCCGCGCAGTACCGATCCCACACCGTCCAACGGCCCGCGGGGTTCCAGGGACCGATGCCGCGGTCGATGTTGTCGCTGATGAAATGGACGCTGGCGTCGGCCACGGCCGTCATCACGCCGCCGGGATGTCGACTCCGCGGCGCCGCCTGGAAGCTGTCGCTTCCTTGCCAGCAGGTCATGCACTCGGCAATCATTTGTGTTGCGCCGGGGGCGCCCGGCTGATTGCCCATCAGCCAAGAACAATTCTCCGTGTCGTCCGAGGCTTCGTTGCAGGCATTGGGGCCGTTGTCGTCTCCCGTGGACCCGTGCCACATGAGCAGGCTCGCTCCCGGAACTCCCATGGCCCAGGTGCCGCGGCGGTCGAACTCCGTCAAGCCAACGCGCACCTCGCCCAGCAGCAGCGTGTTGCTGGTGCCATCGGTAATGTCTCCCAGCCGCAGAGAGCTGCCAATCGTCATCACGCCGCCATAATTAGGGTCGTTGGCGTACGTCGTGCCGGTGCCGGTCGGGCTGTTGACTTGACGGGCATCGGTCAACGTGCCGTTGCACGCGTAGTTGTTCCGCGCCCAGTTGTCCCCCTCGGCTTGCTTGCCCGGGATCGGCTGATACTTGTTGCGCTGCAGCGAGGCGTCGGTCGGGCAGAAGAACGCGGGGATGTTCGTGCCGCGGGCCAGCCGGTTGTTGGCGTGACTGATGTACTTGGAAAGGTCGAAGGCGTTGTACGTCGCCTGCTGCTCCACGAATGGCAGGACCAGAATGATCCAGTTGGGGCGGAAGTTGTCGCTGGTGGAAACATCCCCGGTTTTCGGATCCCAATTCGCTCCCGTAGGCAGCCACTTGTGCTGGTCGTGATAGTTGTGGCACGCCAGCGCCATCTGCTTCAGATTGTTCACGCACTGAATCCGCCGCGCCGCTTCGCGGGCAGACTGCACCGCGGGCAACAAGAGCGCGATCAGGATGCCGATGATCGCGATGACGACCAACAGCTCGACAAGAGTGAACGCCGAGTTCCGAGCAGCGGGCTGGCGAGACATGATCGGCCTCAGAAGAACGGGAGAAGCGTACGAAGCGATTTGGCCGCCCTGGGGGCAGCCGGCCACGCCTGTCTTCTCCGTTCGGTCGATCCGTGTCGTGATCTTAAACTCCGCGTCTTTTCTCTGTCAAGCAAATTGCCGGAAACGCCGCTATTCCTCGGCCGGCAGCCGCCCCAGCGACACCGGCGGCACGGGGCTGTTCAGACTCTCGAGAAACGCCAGCAACTCGGCCTTCTCTTGCTTGGAGAGCTCGAGCGGCCGCAGCGCGGGGTCGAGCTGCTCGTTGGCGACCCCCCCCGCGGCGAAGAAGTCGACCACATCCGCCAGGCTCGAGAGCTGCGAGGCGTGCATGTAGCCGGGAGAACGGCTGACGTTGCGGAGCGTGGGGGTGCGGAACGCCCCCCGGTCGGCCTCTTTGCCGGTCACCAAAAAGCGCCCCAGGTCGGGCTTCGGGCCGTCGAAGCCCACCCCCAGGTTGTGGAACTGCTCGTCGGTGAAGTTCGGCCCCGTGTGGCAGTCGGCGCAGCCTGCCTTGCCGATGAACAGCGCATGTCCGCGCTGCGCCACCGACGAGAAGGGATACAGACGGGCCAGCTTGTCGGCTTCGGCCTGCTCGAGCGGGTTGGCCTCCCCCGCCGGCAACGCCTGCAACCGCCGTCGTTCTTGCCAGTAGTCGTAGCGCGAGGGGCCGGTGACGATGGCGCGTACGAACGACGCCAGCGCGCGGCCCACGTTGTCGACTGACACTTGGCCGAAGATCTTTTCGAACTGCCGGCGGTAGACGGGGTTCCCCTCGAGAAACGCCAGGCAGGCCGCGGGCGAGCTGCCCAGCTCGTGGCTCGAGAAGATGGGCATCACCGTTTGGGCCTCGAGCGTAGCCGCGCGGCCGTCCCAGAATTGGGCTTCGCCGAAGAGGCGGTTGATCGTCATCGGCGGCACGCGCTTCGGCAGCCCTCCTTCAGGATTTCCGACGACCACGTGGTCGGTGAAGCTGTGCAGCGGAATGTGGCAGAAGAAGCAGGCGATCTTGCGGTCGGGGTGCGACAACCGCGGGTCGACGAACAACTGCCGGCCGAGCTCGATCTTGGCGCGGGTGAGCGGATTGTCGGCCGGAATCTTCACCTGCTCGGCCAGCTCCCGCAGCGCCAGCGGCAACACGAACTCGAGCGGCTCGTGGTTCTTTGGGTCGGCCAGCCAGGCTTCGACCTCGGGGAGCGTGAGGGGGCCGTTGCCGGTGATGCCAGCGGTGAGGCTGGGAGACCCGAGTAGAATCTTGCCGTCGACGAGCTGATCGGGCGGGCGCTCGACGAGGTCGTGCGCGGGGCTGGGGGCCGCGGTCTTCGGCGGCGCGGGGGGCCGCGGAGGGAGCAGTGCATCGCAGCCGGCCGTCGCAAGGACGAGCAGCAGGCAGGCGATCGAAGGATGGCGCTCGAATGACACGTGCGAACCCCGCCGAGTTGCCCTCCGATACTAGCCCGCAGCGCAAGCAAGGAAGAGCCACGTTTCCTTGGCGAGCCGCCGACGAACCCTTCGCCTGCGGGACAGCCTCGGCAGCGGCAACGGCCAACGCCGCTTGTGTGCCTTGCTGGCGCTGCGGGCTCGTGGGGCACAACCCGAACAACGAGCTGTGACCGAATTCCAGCGTAACACGCCGGCGCGGGGGATCAAGGAAATCCGGCGCGGCCGCACTTCAGCGGCTTTCACGACTCGCGCCCGACGGGCGTCGCCGCTACTTTTTCTTCTTGCCGGCGGCGCCGCGTTTGGGAATCTTGAAGTCGAAGCGCGTGTGGCTGGCGTCGACCTCCGCCGTCAAAGGAGACTTCTCCGACGTCGTGTACTCGAGCGGCACCACGCTCGAGCTGCCATCTGGGTTGGGCGGGTACTTGGAGTTCACCCGGAGCGTCACGGTGTAACTGCCAGGAAGCACGCCGTCGCCGGGCTTGGTGGTGTAGAGTTCGAATTCACCCGTTTCTTTGTCGATGATGCCGGTGGCGCCCTTCGAGGCCGCCGTACCGCCGGCCGGTGCAAACTCGACGTAGCCGCTGGCCTGGCCCTTGGGGATCGAGCCGTCCTCGAATTTCACCGAGCCCGTGACCGGCAACATGCCTTCGGACTTACGACAGCCCGGCAAGGTCAAGAGCGTCGTCAAGCATCCGAAGGCCACAGCCGACCGCAGAAGAGTTCGCACCATCAAGAGACAACCAAACGAGGTGGAATGACCCAAAGGAAACATGAACGACCGGCTTCCGGCTTATTGGAAGACCTTGCTCATGTCGAGCGCGATGCCATCGTTGGCGGCACAGAAGCGATCCCAGACGCCCCAGGTGGAACCCGTGCCGCGCTGGATGTTGTCGCTGATGAAATGCACACTGGCGTCGCCGGTCGCGGCCATGACACCGCCCGGATGCCGACTGCGCGGAGCGGCCTGATAGCTCTGGCTGCTCGGCCAGCAAGTCATGCACTCGGCCGCCAACGTCGGCTGATCGAGCCCCGAACATCCCTCAATGTCGTCGGACTCAACGCCGCAGGGATTGGGGCCGTTGGCGTCGCCCCCCAGGCCGTGCATCATGAGCAAGCTCGCGCCGGGAACGCCCATGGCCCAAGTGCCGCGGCGGTCGGGAGGCGAGAGCCCCACGCGGACCTCGGCCAGCATCATCGTGTTCGAGGTCCCGTCGTTGATGTCCCCCAAACGCAATGCGTGGTTCGACGACATGACGCCGCCCAGATTTGGATCGTTCAGCGTTGTGGTGCTCAATTGGTCGAAGTAGGCCAAGGTTCCGTTGCAGGCGTAGTTGTTGCGCGCCCAGTTCGGGCCTTCGGAAGCAGCAGTCGGCTGATACTTCACCCGTTGCTGCGAAGCGTCGGTGGGGCAGAAGAACGCCGGAATGTTCGTGCTCCGCGCGAGCATGTTGTTCTGGTGGCTCAGATACTTCGTCATGTCGAAGGCGTTGTAGGTGGCTTGCTGCTCCACGAACGGCAGCACCAGCACGATCCAGTTGGGGCGAAAGTTGTCGCTCGTAGTCACGTCGGAAGTCTTCGGATCCCACTGCGCACCCGGGGGCAGGCACTTGTTCTGGTCGTGGTAGTTGTGGCAGGCCAGCGCCATCTGCTTCAGGTTGTTGATGCACTGCGTGCGGCGGGCCGCTTCACGGGCCGCCTGCACGGCTGGCAACAAGAGGGCGATGAGGATGCCGATGATGGCGATCACCACCAACAACTCGACGAGAGTGAAGCCCCGGAACGAAGGGCGGGGCTTCGACAGAGGGGGCAGAACGCGCGCGACAGGGCGAGCCATGGAAGAACTCCCTTGCAGGTGACCTTCGGAAACCTCTAACTAGCGTGGAAGGCTCGCCCGCAGGGGGCCGCCACCTCTGAACCGCTGACGCAGGCGCCGCCTGCGTCAGATTCATCGTCATGCTAGCCGGGGCGGAAATTTGCGTCAAGAAAACGCAAAGCAATGGCAGGCGCACCGAGTCCCCGCCGGCGGCTCACTCGGGCAGCCGCCCCAGCGAAACTGGGGGGACCTTGCTCCGTAGCGACCCCAAGAACTCGAATAGGTCGCGCCGCTCGGCCTCGTTGAGCTCGAAGGGCGCGAGCGCGGGGTCGAGCTGGTCGTTGGCCCGCCCCCCGGCGGCGAAAAAGTCGATCACCTCGCCCAGCGAATAGAACTGGCTGTTGTGCATGTAGCCGGGGGCCTGGGCGACATTGCGCAGGGTCGGCGTGCGGAAGGCCCCGCGGTCGGCCGGCTGCTTGGTCACCAAATACCGGCCCAAATCAGGCTTTTCGGCGTCGAGCCCCACTCCCAGGTTGTGGTACTGCTCATCGGTGAAGTTTGCGCCCGTGTGACAGTTGGCGCAGCCGGCCCGGCCCTGGAAGAGCTCGTAGCCCCGCTGTGCGGATGGGCTCATCGGCCGAATGCGCGCCTGCCGGGCGGCCGCGTCGTATTGCCGCCGCTCCTCGACCGAGAGGCTGGCCGGATCGCGGCCTTCCCAGCGGCGCCACTCCTGCCAATCGTCGAAGCGCGCAGGCGCCGTGACGATCGCCCGCAGGAACGAGGCCAATGCCCGCCCCACGTTGTCGATCGACACGCCGCCGAAGATGACCTCGAACTGGCGCCGATAGACCGGGTTTGCTCGCAGGAACTCCACACAGTCGGCGTGTGTGCTCGCGAGCTCGTGCGCCGAGGCGATCGGCATCACCGTTTGGGCCTCGAGCGTGGGAGCGCGTCCGTCCCAGAACTGCTCTTCGCCGAAGATGCGGTTGATCGTCAGCGGCGGCACGCGCTCCGGCAACCCGCGCCCCGGATCGCCGACCACGACGTGATCAGTGAAACCCTCGTTCGGCAGATGACAACGAAAGCAGGCCAGGTTGCGGCTGGGACCGGAGAGCCGGCGATCGACGAAGAGTTGCCGACCCAGCTCGATCTTGGCGCGGGTGAGCGGGTTGTCGGCCGGAATCTTCACCTGGTCGGCGGCCTCGCGCAGGCCGATCGGCAGGACGAAGTCGAGCGGCTCGTGCTGCCGGGGGTCGGCCAGCCAGGCTTCGACCTCGGGGAGCGTGAGCGGACCTTGGCCCGAGATGCCGGCGGTGAGGCTGGGCGTGCCGAGCAGCACGCGACCGTCGACGAGCTCGTCGGCCGGACGCACGACGACGTCGTGCTCGGGGGGAACGTCTCGCGGAGGCCGGTGCGAGGAGCGGTCGCAACCGGCCGCGATCGCCAGCAGCGCGGCGCAGGCGCAGAGCCCCCGCAGCGGGGTGGATGCTGCACGTTTTTGCGCCTGCTGGAAGATCACGTCGATCGAACCCGCTTTTGGAAACCGCCCCCCAACCCTCAGCCTACTCGGCGGCGCGGGGGCTTGGCGAGAAAGGGGAACAGAATCCGTCGGCCGACCGGGGTTCAATCGTCTGCGTTCAGAGAGGTGGCACCGAGGGCCAAAGTCGCGTGTGCTGCGCCGCACGGCTGACGTAATCGTCATAGTCGCAACCCCCTGTCCGCCAATTGCTTGCCAAGCTGGCGGCGGTTGGGTTAACTGAAGGTTGCGTCTGCGCGCTCGCGCCTGCGCCTAGAATGAATGCCTACTCTCCGTGTCGATGCGGGCCCGCTTGGCGGCCCGTCCCCGATCGCGTCCTCATCTGGTAGATCATCCCGGCATGAGCTTTCCCTTCGCGTTGGCCACGTTGTTGAGTCGTTCGAACGTTCGCCCCAAGCTTGCCCGCGTGCGGCGTGCGTTGGGGGCGGAGTCTTTGGAAGATCGTCGGCTGCTGACGATCACGGTGACGTTCCAGACGTCGCTGGGCAACTTCGACGTCGAACTCTACGATCAGCAAGCCCCGCTCACGGTGCAGAACTTTCTGAACTACGTGCGCGACAACGACTACGACGGCTCGATCTTCCACCGTTCGGTGCCGGGGTTCGTGGTGCAAGGGGGCGGCTTCAAGACCGACTTCAGCTCGGTTCCGACCGACCCGGCGGTGCAGAACGAACCAGGCATTTCCAACACCCGCGGCACGATCGCGATGGCCAAGTTGGGGGGCAATCCCAACAGCGCGACGAACCAGTGGTTTTTCAACCTCGCCGACAACTCGTCGAATCTCGACAACCAGAACGGCGGGTTCACCGTCTTCGGCAAAGTGCTCGGCAACGGCATGCAGATCGTCGATGCGATCGCCGCCCTCCCCACCACCAACCGCGGCGGCGCCTTCACCAACTTGCCGGTCCGCAACTACTCGGGCACGGGAACTCCCACGGCCGACCAACTGGTGGTGGTGACGGACATCGCGGTTCAAGGCGGCACGATCAATGGCACGGTGTTTCAAGACGCCAACAACAACGCCCAACGCGACGGCGCCGAGGCGGGCGTATCGGGATGGACGGTGTTCATCGACGCCAACAACGACGGCGTGCAGAACAGCGGCGAACAGTCCGCCCAGACCGATTCCAACGGGGTGTACCGCTTCAGCGGCTTGCAAGCAGGGACCTATGTGGTACGCAGCGTGCAGCGCGTTGGCTGGGCGCGCACTACACCTGCCGCGGGGTCCTATTCGGTGACGTTGGCGCAAGGCGAGAGCGCCACGGGGCGAGACTTTGGCCAGGTCTCGATCGGGGCGCCCTCGACCCCCGACCTGCTCGACGCGTCGGACACCGGGTCGAGTGCGACCGACAACCTAACCCGGCTGAACAACGAGACCGCGGCCGGCGCCCTGTCGTTCCAACTCAGCGGTTTGGTGCCCGGCGCGAAGGTCGAATTGTTCTCGGGCAGCACCAAGATCGGCGAACTGACCGCCACCGGTACGACGGCCACGATCGTAACCAACGGGAGCGCCAAGCTGGCCGACGGCGCCAACTTGATCACCGCTTCGCAAAGCCTGGGAGACGTCAATGGGTCGGCCTCTTCGGTGCTGATCGTCACGATCGACGCGAAGGCTCCGGCCATCACCAGCACGGCGGGCACGCTGGCCGCGGTGGGCAGCGCCTATACGTACGACGCCGCCAGCGACGATGACGCCAACGCCCCGGTCTATTCACTGATTGCCGCGCCCTCCGGCATGACGATCGACGCGGCGACCGGCCTGGTTGCTTGGACGCCCGCGGCGGCCCAGGTCGGCGCGCAGTCCTTCACCCTGCGCGTGACCGACAAGGCGGGCAACACGAAAGATCAATCGGTCAACCTGACCGTCCGTCCGCCCAATCACGCCCCGACGGGCGCGGCCGACAGCTACACGCTCGATGAAGACGCGGTGCTCCAGATCCCCGTCGCCCAGGGCGTGCTCGTCAACGATCACGATCAGGACGAAGACCCAATCACGGCGGTGTTGGTCACGGGCCCGGCCCATGGCGCGCTGCAGCTGGCCGCCGACGGATCGTTCAAGTACACGCCTGCGGCCAATTACAACGGCAGCGACAGCTTCACCTATCGGGTGAGCGACGGCGTGGCGACGTCCGACCCAATCACCGTGACTTTCACGGTCAACCCAATGCCCGACTTGCCGGCGGGCGTGGCCGACAGCTACAGCGTGAACGAAGACGGCAACCTCGACCCGGCCGCGGCGGCCGGCGTGTTGGCGAACGACTCGAACCCCGACGGCCTCTCGATCGAGGCGCTGCTGGTGACCGGTCCAACGCACGGCGAGTTCACCTTCCGCCCCGACGGCTCGTTCACCTACATTCCGGCCGCCAACTACAACGGCCCCGACTCGTTCACCTACCGCCTCAAGTTCGGCGACCAGCAAACCGACCCGATCACGGTCAGCCTGACGGTCGTCTCGGTGAATGATCCGCCGATCGCTGGCAACGACGCTTACTCGCTGAAAGAAGACGAAACTCTCAACGTGACAACGGGCAACGGGCTGCTGAAGAACGACAGCGACCCCGTGGAGCAAAGCCCGCTCACGGCCGTGCTCGTCACGGAGCCGCAACACGGCACATTGCAAATCCGGTCCGACGGCAGCTTTACCTACAAGCCCAACGCCAATTACAACGGGACCGACAGCTTCACCTACCGCGCCAACGACGGCAGCGGCAATTCGGACGTCGCGACGGTGACGCTCACGATCACCCCCTTGCCGGACAACCCGGTTGCCCAAGCCGACACCTACACGGTGGCCGAGGATGGCCAACTCGTGGTTACCGCGGCCAACGGCGTGCTCAAAAACGACAACGATCCCGACGGCGGGTCGCCGACGGCCGTCAAGCTTTCGGACCCCGCCAGCGGCCAGCTCACCATGAGCGCCGACGGCAGTTTCAAGTACGTGCCGGCGGCCAACTTCAACGGGAGCGTGCAGTTCACCTACAAAGTGGTGGCAGGGAGCCGCGAGTCGGGCCCGGTGACGGTGACGATCAACGTCACGGCGGTGAACGACGCGCCGGTGGCCCACCCCGACACCTACACCCTCGACGAGGACACGCACGTCGCCACGGCCGCCTTCGACGGCGTGCTCGGCAACGACAAAGACGTCGATAGCCAAGGGCTGAGCGCCGTGCTCGTGCACGGCCCCAGCCACGGCCAACTCATTCTCAATCCGGACGGCTCGTTCAGTTATCTGCCAAGCCCCAACTTCAACGGCACGGACACCTTCACCTACCGGGCGAACGATGGCTCGGCGCTGTCCGACGAAGTGGCCGTGACGCTGGTCGTGCGGCCGGTCGAGGATCCAATCGGCGTGTCGCCGGTCGAGGACCAACAGAGTCTGGCCGGCTCGCCGGTGGCCTTCACGATTGTGGCCACCGATCCCGACACGCCGAACCAGCAATTCCTCTATTCGCTGGGCGCCGGAGCTCCCTCGGGCGCGACGATCGATGCGCAGACCGGCCAAGTGAGCTGGCTCGTGCCGGCCGACGCGAGCGGCGAATTCGACATCCCCGTCCTCGTTGAGGCCGGCGGTCGGACGGCCGAGCAAGTCGTGCGGGTGTCGGTGCTCAATCTCGGCGGCGTGGTGTTTTCCACGGCGCAACTTACGAACGCCGTGGCCGACGTGGCGCCCGCCTCGCTGCCAGCAGTCAATCAGCAGTTGCTGGCCGCGTCGTTGCTCACGCTGGAGTATAACCCGCTGCCGCCGATCGAGCTCGACAACGTCGAGCCGCCCAGCCCGCTCGACCGCATTCAATCGGGCGACTACGTCGTCGAGGATGGCGAAGTGCCTGAGGACCTGCGGACGAATCAGGAGAACGGCGCGGGCGGCAGGCAGCGCGTGCAGCGCCCCGTGACGCCGCCGGAGGCGCCCGCCAAGGGCGCTTCGCTGCCGCAGGGAGGTTCGAGCCAGCAGGGCCAGCGGCAGGCCGACCTACGCGATGCCGCCGAGGCCGCCAAGTTGGCGCTGATGCTGCAATCGATCGAGGCCGCCGCGAATCAAGTTGAGCCACCGGCGGCTGCGGCGGCAGTTCCTCCGTCTGCTCCGCTGCCTGCCGCCGCGTTGGCGAAGGCCACGATCCTGGCCGAGGCGCCCGCCCACGTTTCTGCGTCAGCACTGCCGCTGGCGCTTGCGGCGCTCGCCAGCACGGAGGCGGCCAAGGTCAAGTCGGACCGCCGCCGCTCGTCGCGGAGCGCGCGCATCGACCAAGGCCGCACGTCGCTGGGGCGCTGGTGCCGAATCGAGTAGCCGCGGCTTGCGTAACTCTCGAGGTGTCGTGCAGCGCAGAGGAAAGGCCCGCAGCAGGCCTGCTCTGCGGGCCGTAAGTCTCGTTTTCTGCGACGCGCTTTCAGGCCGTTACCAGCGGCGGAAGCCGTAGCCGCGGCGGAAGCCGGGCGCTCTCCGATAGAACCCGCCACGGTAGCCGCCGAAGCCCCGAGCCCGGCCCCAGCCGTAGCCTGCGTAGCGGCGATAGGCGCCCGAGTAGCCCCGGAAGCCGCCGTAGCGACGGTAGCGGGCCAGTTGAAACGGGCTGCTGGCCTGGACCACAGCGGGTGTGGCCGCCGCCGTTGGAGCGGCCTCGGCGACCGTCGCTCCGCCCATTCCCAAGAGAATCCCCACCGCGATCACGATCCGCTTCATCGAATCCGCTCCCATCTTGTCCCTTGCCTTGGGACATCCTCTGCCTTGCCCCTTGAAGGATTCTGCGCACCGATCGCGGGAAGGGGTCGCGCCGCCGCATGACAATGCTGACAGCCGCGGCTGCCAGGGGAGCGCTGCTACGAAGGCGCTCACTCGGCAGGCGCGCCTGGATTGAATGCCGCAGCTTTCGCTTCGTCTGCGGCTGCGGGCAGGTTACCGCTCACGGGCAACTTCGGCGGCAAGGCGCGGAGTAGATTGGGTCGAGCACGTCTGCCCAAGGTGGAGTCAGGCCACTCACTGCAAGACACTTTCCAGCTTCTCGATCGATTCGCCGCCGGCACGGGAATCGTAAGCCTGCAAGATAAAGAAGTGCAGGTTCTCGCCCAGGAAGGCGACCGAGCCGTCACACAGAACATGGTGTGCGCCGCCTGGGTGGAATGAAAAGCGGGTTTGGTCGTTGTCGTAGTTGATCCGCTGCATGCTCGACCAGAGGTCGCTAACGGGAAGGGCCCAGCCCAGGCCGACGCCGTAGTAATAGTGGAGGTCTGGCTCCAGATTCCAGCCGGGCGCCAGCATCGTCGGCCGTGACGCCTTTTCGATGAAAAACGCTGTGTTCGAAAGGCCATCCTCGACCATTACGAGGGATACAGGCCGATGCTCATCGAAGAACTCCCATCCGTCGGGATCACCTTGCAGATAGTATCTGCTCTCGGTTTCACCTTCCCAGACTGAGTGCTTTTCGCCGTCCATCCACGTGGCAAAGTAATCGGTTGTGGCGGTGGCGTAGTCAGCGAGTTTTCGGTCGGGCACGACCCCGCTGATGAGCCGTGGATAGCCGGTCGCGGACGGGCACTGAAATGTTGGAACTCGGGTTGCAACGCCCGGGCGGTTTTTGGGAGCGGCGGCGTCAAGGCCGAAGTCGAAGGAGTCGTGCAGAGACTGCTGCTCCATGTAGGGCAGGATGGTCGTGAGGCAGCCGAACGACCGGTAGTCGGCCATCCCGTTCCCAGAATTCATTCCGAATCGCGCGAGCTTGCCCTGCTTGTCTCGCATGGTGCGATAGGAAGCCGGCAACCACTGCTTGTGGCCTTCGGCATACGAAATGAGGGCCAAGCCAATCTGCCGGAGATTGTTGGAGCAATGTGCTCGCCTGGCGGCCTCTCGCACCGCCTGCACCGCCGGCAACAACAGCGCGATCAGGATCGCGATGATAAAGATCGCGACCAGGACTTCGACCAGGGTGAAACCACGCCGGACCATAGCGTGACCTCTGCGAGAGAGAGCACCGATATGGCTCGATTCTATCGCGGGCGAGAGATTGTCACCACAACGGCGCGGTGCGGGTTGCCGCATCGTTTGGGGGCAACGGTTGCAGCAGACATCGCCAAGTGGGCGAACGGCGGGGCTCACCTTCGCCGTGCCGCGCTGTCACTGCTCGTTTTTCGGTCCGTATGACCGAGGAGCAAATGATCGAGCGAGTATCCCCGACAGGATTCGAACCTGTAACCTTCGGCTCCGGAGGCCGACGCTCTATCCAATTGAGCTACGGGGACTTGGGCCCAGCCGGCCACTTGAGCCGCCGCGCCAGGCAAGCTCAGGATTCTACCCCCGCGCTGGCCGGCACGGAAGTGCCGCGGAACCAACGGACCCGCCGCGGCAAGCCGCTAGCAGAGGCCGGCCTCGAGAAGACGCCTGCGCGCCCCGCACGATTCGCGCCGCTCCCCGCATTCGGCACAGCGGAGTGTGCCGGCTACGGCGTGGCCGGCAGCCTATGCCCCAGCTTGTCGCGCTTCGTCGCTAAGTAGCGCGCGTTGTGTTCGTTCACCGGCGGCACGATTGGCACCTGGTCGACCACCTTGAGGTCGAAGCTGCCGTAGATGAAGGCGTCGGTCTTCTTGGGGTTGTTCGTCAAGAGCCGCACGTTCGACAGGCCCAGATCCTTGAGCACCTGAATGCCGACGCCGTAGTCGCGCATGTCGGCCCGGAAGCCGAGCGCGTTGTTCGCCTCCACCGTGTCGAGCCCCTGGTCCTGCAGCTTGTAGGCGCGGATCTTGTTGAGTAGGCCGATCCCCCGCCCTTCCTGCAACAGGTACACGAGCACGCCCACTCCCTCGTCGGCGATCATCTGCAGGGCCATGTGCAGTTGGTCGCCGCAGTCGCAGCGGAGCGAATGGAGCAGATCGCCGGTGAAGCACGAGGAGTGCAGCCGCACGAGCGGGGCCTCGGCCTTTTTCAAGTCGCCGAACACGACCGCCAGCGGCTCCTGGCTCTCGTACTTCACCTCGTAGGTGACCACCTTGGCCGGGCCATACCAGGTGGGCAACTCGGCCTCGTCGAGCCGTTGCACCAGCTTTTCGCGGGCTCGCCGGTAGCGGATCAGCTCTTCGATGGAAATGATCTCGAGCCGGAAGCGGTCGGCCAGAGCGAACAGGGCGTCGCGGCTGGCGCGGTTGCCGGTGTCGTCGAGGATCTCGCAGAGCACGCCGGCCGGCGCGAGGCCGGCGATGCGGGCCAGGTCGACGGCCGCCTCGGTGTGCCCCGCCCGGCGGAGCACGCCCCCTTCCTTGGCCACCAGCGGAAACAGGTGTCCCGGCCGCACGAAATCCCCCGGCTTGCTCGCCGGGTTCATGATCTCCTGGATCGTGGTCGCCCGCTCCTGGGCCGTGATGCCGGTCCGCGAGGTGCGGTGGTCGATCGGCACCGTGAAGCAGGTGCCCAAGGGGGCCGTGTTCGCGTTGACCATCAGCGGCAAATCGAGCCGCTGGCAGACCTCGGGCAGCACCGGCATGCAAAGCTGCCCGCGGCCGTGGGTGATCATGAAGTTGACGATCTCAGGCGACACGCGGTCGGCGGCCGCCACGAAGTCCCCCTCATTCTCACGGTCCTCGGCGTCGACGACGATCACCACTTCGCCCCGTCCAATGGCCGCGGCGGCTTCGTCGATCGAGGAAAAACGCTGGGGCATCGAGTCGTGAGCTCCGGGGGGTAGGCCGTTAAGGCGGGGTCGCGCTGGGGGCGGTAGTTGCCGCGTCCCCTCGCTGACGCGTTGGGAGGAGGGCAGGGTTACTGGCCAATCCCAACCCGACGCGTAAGCGAGGGCATGCTCTCGGTTTCCAGCGGCAAACCGCCGCACCGCCTATGCCACCTGGGCGACTTTCCTATTATAGAAGAGGGCGGAAGCGGGTTTCCAGGTTCGATTGGCCGCGGCCACCGGCCGCGGTGCGGAGAAGACGAGCGATGCCGAAGGTTTGCTGGGGGCTGGCTTTGCTGCTAATCGGGCTTGTGGGAGCGGCGCGCGCCGACGACGCCGCGAAGCCCGAGATTCGCACCGAGACCGATGTCGTCTACGCCAAGGCGGGCCCCGTCGAGTTGCGGGCAGACATCTTCTCCCCGCCAGGAGACGGCCCCTTCCCAGGCGTGCTCTTGGTCCATGGCGGCGGTTGGGCCCTGGGCAACAAGGAGCAGATGGACTTCCACGGCCGCGCGCTGGCTCGGCGGGGCTATGTGGCGGTGTCGATCAACTATCGCTTGGCCCCCAAGCACAAGTTCCCCGCCCAGCTCGACGACTGCCGGGCAGCGCTCGAATGGATGCGCCGCGAGGCCAAGCAGCACCACATCGACCCCAACTGGCTGGCCGTGTTCGGCTATTCGGCCGGCGGACACCTGGCGGCCCTGGTGGGCGTGACCGACGCGAAGGCCGCTGCGAAAGAAGGCGCCGAAGCCACGGGGCTCAAGGCGATCGTGGCCGGCGGCGCTCCCTGCGATTTCTCGACCGTGCCGCCGCAGCAGGCGATCTTGAAGTACTGGCTGGGGGGAACGCGGGCCGAGCTGCCGGAAATCTACGAGCAGGCCAGCCCGGCCCGGTTCGTCTCGGCCAAGGCCCCGCCGACCTTCTTCTACCACGGCGACAGCGACCTGCTGGTCCCACGGTCGACGAGCGTGGCCATGGCCGAGCTGCTCAAGGCGGCCGGCGTGACCGTCGAGTCGCACGTCGTGCCGGGGGCAGGGCACGTGCGAGCATTCTTCGACCGGGCCGCGGTGGAAGCGGCGATCGGGTTTCTCGACCGGCAGCGGCAGGCCGACGCGCGCTAGCGCTTGGTCACCGCGAGTTTCGGTTGCGCCACACTAGCCCGCGGCGCAAGCAAGGGACGCGAGCGATCGTTGGGCGCGCTGGCCGGAAATGCTGCCCGGCCCGTGCAAGGGTCCGCGCGGCTCCACCATGGATGCGCGGCTCTCCCTTGCTCGCGCTACTCGCGCTGCGGGCTAGTTTGGATCGGGCAACGCGAGCTTGACCAACGCGCAATGCACGCTATATTTAGACAATTGCCTAATCATTGAATCTGTGGTCTGCTCGCTTGCCTGCCAACGACGCCTTCAAAGCCCTGGCCGACCCCACGCGGCGCGAGATCTTGCGCCTGCTGCGGCATGGCGAGCAGACGGCCGGCGAGCTCGCCGAGCGGTTCGACATGTCGAAGCCGTCGATGTCGCATCACTTCGCGGTGCTCAAGGCGGCCGACCTGATCACCTCTCGGCGGCAGGGGCAACAAATCGTGTACGCCCTCAACACCACCGTGATGCAAGACGTGCTGGCCATCGTGTGGGACCTGTTCGCCGAGAAACCGGCGCAGGGCCGCAACGGTAGGTCGGCGCCGACGCAGGAGGAATCGCGATGAATCGTTGGCTGCTGGCTTCGCTCGTGCTCACCGCCGCGGCCTTCGCCGCCTGCTTGACCATTTACTTTGGCCTCCACGAGCGGCTGCCGGCGGAGATTCCGGTCCACTGGGGATTCAGCGGGGCGCCCGACCGCTTCGTGCCCAAGGACCAGGCGCTTGTGAGCCTGATTACGCCGGCGCTCGTGATGCTGGGCACGGTGGGCCTGGGGCGGCTGCTGCCGTGGCTCTCGCCGCAGCAGTTCGCGATCGATACGTTCCGCGCCACCTATGAATACCTGATGTTCCTGATGGTGGCGTTCTTCGCCTGGATGCAAGGGCTGATGCTGGCCGCGGCGCTCGAGCCAACGCTCGATCTCGGACGGTGGATCGTCGCCGGGGCGTATCTCCTCTTTGCGCTCCTGGGCAATGTGCTGGGCAAGGTGCAGCGGAACTTTTGGGTGGGGGTGCGGACGCCGTGGACGCTGGCCAGCGACACGGTCTGGACGCAAACTCATCGACTGGCCGCCTGGCTGTTCGTGGCCGGCGGGCTGGTTGGCTTCGTGGCGACGTTGGCCGGCGCCTCGGGAGTGTGGCTGTTCGTCGGCGTGCTCGTGGCGATCGCCGGCGTGCCGGTGGTCTACTCGCTTGTGCTCTACAAGCGGCTCGAGCGCCAGGGGCGGGTTTGACCTATCTCGGTGTTGCGGATGCGTTGAACCACCAAGACACCAAGGCACAAAGAGTTCAGACAGAGTCTCTCGCTAAGGCGCAAAGCTCGCCAAGGATTCGAACGAGCTTGCTTTGCGATCTTCGCGCCTTTGCGAGAAACCAATCTGCACTCCCGGCGCAACCGCTTCATTCCTTCAGGTCCAGCAAGAAATCGCGATCCTGCGACCATGTTCGGCGGGCAGCCGCTCGATTAGGCTCCAAGGAGGCGATTTCCGCGCATTCCCTTGTTCTCCGCTTTGGAGCTGGTGTCATGAGCGTTCGTACGCGTTTGCAGTTGGGGTTGGTCGTCGGGGTGATTGTCGGCGGGCTCGGCACCTACGGCGCCGGCGTGCTGCGCGGGCAAGCGCTGCAATCCCCCGGCAAGGCCAGCCGCTCGAGCGTCGAAAGCGCGCTCGCGCCCACCGGCAGCCAGCCGCCCCCCGGCTACTACCAGCCCGACGCGCTGCGGTTCCAAGTCATCCAGATGGATAGCCGCCGCCCCTACTTGCTCGATAGTTCGAGCGGGCAACTCTGGGTGCTCGGTCAGCAGGAGTGGGTGGTCTACGCCCCAGCGCCAGGGCAGCGCTAAATGCGCGAGAGTTGCCAGGCGCTGAACGCCCAGGTAGCTTTGCCAAAAGTAGCCGGCACACTCCGTGTGCCGAATGCCGGTGCGGCGCAATCGCTGCTTGGCTGATCACCCAAACGCGCGATCGGAGCTGTTTGCCGCTTCAGCATTCGGCCTCAGAGTGTGCCGGCTACTGCCTGCGGCTGGGCCGCACACCTCCCGCCTACCTTGAATCCTCTCCGATGCTTCGCTCCCGCTCGGCCCGTCTCGCGGCTGCTTTGGTTTTGTTGTGCGTCACCCATGCCGACGAGGCCTTCGGCCAGCGGGTGCGCCGCCGCAACGTGCCGCCCGGCGATCCTGCCTGGACGCCGCCCCCCGTGGCCGGCGACGCCGCGCCTTGGGAAAAGCACACCGACGCCGACTGGATCGACGATCGCCTGCGGCGCATGGACACCGGCCCCGTGTTTCAGGCGACCATGGACTATCCTTCGCCCGACGGCGCGACGCGCGTCTACAAGGCGACGGCAATCCGCGTCGGCGAGCGCGGTCAGGCGGCCGTGGTCTTCGACCGCAATCAATGTCGCCTCGCGGCCGGCTGGACCGGCGGCTTCTTGCAGCACAGCGAGCGACGCTTCGGATTGCTGAACACGCCGACGCCTGAGGGGACGATGGCCTTTCGTACGGCGAGCGGTCCCGGCTGGGCCGATCCCCAAGGACGTTGGGAAACCCAAGACCGCGCCACCGCCCCGCTGCCGCGCACGTGGGTTCATTATCGCGGGCTTTATCTCCACGGCCCGCGCGTCGTGCTTTCCTACACGGTGGGCGACACGCCGGTGCTCGAGTCTCCCTGGCTCGTCGAGCATGCCGGCCAGCCGGTGTTCACGCGGACCCTCGAGATCGGTCCTACGGAGCGGCTACTCGAACTGCTGGCCGCCGAATTCAAGCACGCAGGCAAGGCCCGCGAGTTCGATGGCGCGTCGGCCGTGCAATCTCCGGCTGGCGCACTTGCGCTGACCGCGGCACTGGCCGCCGAACCTGGCGCGGCGAAGCTTGCTGCCCGCAACGATGGCCGCGTGGTCGTGTCGCTGCCGCCGTCTCGCGAAACGCGCCGGATCACGCTCTTATCGTCTGCCAGCGTCGAGGCCGGCGCTCTTGCGCGGCTGGCCAAGGAAACGAAGCCAGAAGATCTGCAGCCGCTCCTCGCTCCGGGGCCCGCGCGGTGGACGCAACCCATCGTCACGCAGGGGGAAAACGCCGCCGACAACGCGCCGCTCGTCGTCGACACGCTCCCCGTGCCGCATGAGAACCCGCACCATGCACTGATGTTCCTGGGCGGGCTCGATTTCCTTCCCAGCGGCGAGCTGGCCGTGTGCAGCGCGCATGGAGACGTGTGGCTCGTACGCGGCGTGGGCGAGCGGCTGGGCCAGCTCACCTGGAAGCGGTTCGCCACCGGACTCTACCAACCGCTGGGGCTCAAGGTCGTGAACGGCTTGATCCACGTGATCGAGCGCGGCCAGCTCACCCGGCTGCACGACACCAACGGCGACGGCGAGGCCGACTTCTACGAGAACGTCAATCACGATTGGCACACCGGCGGCGGCGAACATTCCTACGACACCTGCCTCGAAACCGATCCGCAGGGCAACTTCTACTTTTTCAAGACGGGCGACACCGACACGCCCACCGGCGGCTGCCTGATGCGCGTGGCGGCCGACGGCAGCCGCGCCGAAATCTTCGCCACCGGGTTTCGCCACCCCATCGGCCTCGGCATGTCTCCCGCCGGCCTGATCACCGGCGCCGACCAACAGGGCAACTGGATGCCGGCCACGCGCGTCGACCTCATCCATCAAGAGGGTTTCTACGGCGACATGCGGGCACACCACCGCGAGCACGCGCCGCAGAGCTACGATCCGCCCCTCTGCTGGTTGCCGCGTGAGGCCGACAACTCGGCCGGCGGCCAGGTGTGGGTTCCGCCGAACCACTTCGGCCCGCTGGCCGGACGGCCGCTGCACCTTTCGTATGGCCGCTGCCGGATGTTGCTGCTGTTGCCGCAGATCGAAGGGGAGCATGCCCAAGGGGGCGCGGTCGACCTGGGGCTGTTCTTTCTCTCGGGCGTCGCTCGTGGGCGGTTCAACCCCAAGGATGGGCATCTCTATGTCTGCGGGTTGCGCGGCTGGCAGAACGCCGCGCAGCAAGACGGCTGCCTCCAACGCGTGCGCTACACGGGTCAGCCGCTGCGGCTGCCCGTGGGACTGCAGGTTGTGCCGGGCGGGCTGGAGCTCGAGTTCTCGACCCAGCTCGCCAAGTCGGCGGCCGACCCGCAGCGGTTCCGCGTGGAGCAGTGGAACTACCACTGGTCCGAGGAGTACGGCTCGAAGGACTGGTCGGTCGCCAAGCCGGAGCAAGAGGGTCGTGACCTCGTGAAAATCGCGGCCGCGCGACTCCTGCCTGACGGCCGCACCGTGCGGCTCGAGCTGCCGAACCTCGCGCCCGTGATGCAGATGCGGGTGATCTACGAAGTCGAGTCGGCCGACGGCCAGCTCGCGAGCGGGCGGGTTTGGAACACGGTGAACTGGGTTCCGGTTGCCGCTGACTGAACGATAATCTGTTACTGGGACGACAAGGCCCCGAGCGCCGCCTCGATCTTCGCCGGACGATGCAGCCGCTCGCGCAGCCGTTCCGGTGTCGGCAGTTCCTCTCCTACGCGCCATGCCAGGTACCGCTCCACGTCTTCCGAGCCCGCGTAGCTTCCGTCGGCCTGGAACGCTGCCCAGGCGTCGGCGCCGCCGCCAGCGCCGTCGGCGAAGGTTTGCAGCGTCACCAGGTGCTTGCCGGTAGGCACGTCCCAGAGGTTGGTCGAGCCGTAGCTGCCGCCGGCGACGAGCACGCGGCCGTCGGCCGAGAAGACGATCGATTGCGTGCGCTTGAGGTGGCCGTAAAGCTCGCGCACGAGCTTGCCGGTGCTGATGTCCCAGAGTTTCACCCACTTGCCGCCTGTGGCCAGGAGCTTGCCGTCGGGCGAGAGGGCCATCGGCCGGCCATGGATTTCCTCGGGCGTGAAGTCGTGCACGAGTTTGCCGGTGGCCGCGTTCCAGAGCCGCACCGGCTCGACGTACTCGTTGTTGACGCTCGACGGGCCGACGGCCAGCGTCTGGCCGTCGCGCGAGAGGCCCAGCGAGGTCAGCAAGCGGTCGCCGCGAAACGCTGCTGCCGCTGCGCTGTTCGACGGTTGGCAGGCATAACGCGGTTGACCGGAAGCTAAGTCCCAGGCTTTGGCGCCGCCGTGCGCTTCGCCACAGAAGAGCGTGGCGCCGTCAGGGGCGTAGACGAGCGACGTTGCCCCGCCGGCATGCCCCGGGAGGGTGTGCAGCACTCGGCCGCTCGCGGTTTCGCGAACCACCGCGTTGCCTGCGGCGTCGCCGGCGGCCAGAATTTCGCCCTTTGGGGAAAAGGCGATGGCCAGCACTTCTCGGTCATGCTCCTTGGTCGACCACAGCAGCTTGCCACTCCTTTCGTCCCACACGTTCACGGCCCCGCCCCCGGTCGCCGTGGCGGCCCCGCTCGCCAGGCGCGTGCGATCGGGGGAGATTGCTACGGCCATCACCTGCTCGGCCGGATCACCCAACCGCCGCAGCAAACGCCCCCGCCGGGCATCCCACACCCGCACGGCGCCAGGGCCGATCTCGCGCGCCGCGGCAGCGATCTTTTGCCGCACGAACCGCAGATCGCCGCAGCCGGTGACGAGCAGTCCACCGTCAGCGGACAAGGCCACCGAGTTCACCTGTTCGAAGTAGCCAGGCGCCGTCCATTCGGTTTTGCCGGTCGCAAGGTTGGTGCGCTTCACTGTCTGGTCGTGGCTGGTCGTCAGCAGCGCCGCGCCGTCGGGCGTAAAGGCCAGGTCAGTGACGCCGGCGTCATGCGTCGCGATGCCCTTGCCTGGGGTCTCGGCGGCGCGTTCGTAGAGCCGCACTTCCTGGTCGACGCCGCAGGCGATCGACCGGCCGTCGGGAGAGAAACCGACGGCGAGCAGGCGTCCTTCGCGCGGAACCGCGCGGAGCAGGTTTCCCGAGACGACGTCCCATAGCCGCCATTCGCTCTGCTCAGGGCCGTTGCCGGCGGGGCGCGGCCAATCATGGGCACGGTGGGAGCCCCAGTCGGAACCGCCACTGAGCAGCGTTTGCCCATCGGGCGAGAACTCGAGCTCCGCGATCCAGGCGCGGTGGCCCGTCAACGAGCGGCGGAGTTGGCCGGTCGCCGCGTCCCAAAGGTGGATCCGCTTATCGCCGCCGCCGCTGGCCAGCGTAGCGCTGTCGGGCGAGAAGGCGAGCGCCGAGACGACGAAGTCGGGCGTGGCCAACTGCAACCGGAGCTTGCCGGAGGGAAGTTCCCAGACAAGGATCTGCTTGTCGGTTCCCGTGGAGGCGAGCAGCTTGCCGTCGAGCGAAAGTGCCGTGGCATAGGCCTCCCACTCGGTGTGGCCTGGCAGGGCGAGCACGCGCTTGCCCGATTGCACGTCGAACAGGCCGACGAGCTTGTCCATGTGGAAGCCGGCGGCGGTGAGGGTGCGGCCGTCGGGCGAGAAGCAAACGCCGCGATCCCCGGCGTCGTTGCCCAGGCAGCGCACGAAGCGGCCGGTGCGGGCGTCGTAGAGCCGCACGCCTCCTTCGCCGGCCGCCGCGGCGACCAGAGCGCCGTCGGGCGACACCGCCACCGAACCGACTCCCGTGGAAGGCGGCATCTGCAAAACCAACTCATGCTCGGGGGGCGGAGGGGGCTCGGCGCCTGACCGCTCGACGCACAGCAAGACTAGGATCAAGCAGCTTAGCGAGAACGCACGCATGGTACTGCGCTCCGGATGGTCACCTGCTTCGACGCGCCCGTAAAGCATGACCTGCGGCCGACCGCCCGGGAAACTGTTTTTCCGAAGTTCAGGCATCTTTTTTGTTGTTTTGGCGGCTGGGTTGGTCGAGGATCGCCGGCGCTGCTCGCGCACTTTGCCAATGCCGCTGGCGGCGCAGAAACTGAATCGGGCAATTGCTTGGCGCGCGACAACCGTCGAGACTAGCCCTTAACCAAGCGTACCGTCGGCGGTCGTGCGGGGTGGGGGCGTAAAAAAACTCGAAATCCTTCGGGCGTGGGCGGGGTTTCATGGGTGTACGAAGCTCATGAAGCCAACCCCGACGAAGGAGTTTCGAGTGA
>JBGAPH010000052.1:0-46689 GCA_044221365.1 Pirellulales bacterium | reverse complement strand
CCGCGCACCAATCTTTACGCGCTCGGGGTGTTCGGCCCCGCCTTCTCGCTCCGATTCTCCACCCGGAAGAACATGGCGAACAGCACCGGCATCACGATCATCGTCAGCACGCAGGCGAACGAGAGGCCGAACATGATGCACACGGCCATCGAGCCGAAGAACGGATCTTTGAGCAGCGGAATCATGCCCAGCACCGTGGTGATGGCCACCATCAGCACGGGGCGCAGTTTCGCCGTGCCGCCGTCGAGGAGCGCCCAGTAGGGGTCTTTGCCGGCGTCGATCTCACCGCGGACCTTGCTGAGCACCACGATCGAGTTCTTGATCTGCTCGCCCCCCAAGCTCAGCACGCCGAGGAGCGCCATGAAGCCGAAGGAGAAGCCGGTGAGCAACAAGCCGCCCACCACGCCGATCAGCGCCAGCGGCACGATCAGCCAGATCAGCAGCGTGGACCGCACCGAGTTGAACAGACAAACGACGATGAACACCATCAGCGCGAGCGCCATCGGCAGCGGTTTGGCCAGCGCCGCCTGAGCCCGCCGCGAGTCTTCGAACTCGCCCCCCCACTCGAGCGAGTAGCCCGGCGGCAGCTCGATCGCCTCGATGCCGGCCCGCACGCGGTTGAAGAGCTGGCTCGGCAGCCCTGAGCGCGGGTCGGCGTGGACCGTGATCGTGGGAAAGCGGTCGCGGCGCATCACTACCGGGTCTTCCCAGCCGACCACGACATCGGACACCACTTGGCTGAGCGGAATCATCCGCCCCGCCACCGGACTCCAAATCTGCATGCTGTGGATCGCCTGCACGTCGGACCGCTCGGTGACAGGCGGCCGCGCGACGATTGGCAGCAGCCGGGTTTCTTGCGGAAACTCGCCGGCCCCGGCGGCGCCCGGCTCGCGATAGAACCCAACGGGCCGCCCCTCGAGGCTCGTCTCGAGCGCCTGCGCTACATCAGCCCGCGTGATGCCGTTGCGGCGGGCTTGGAACTCGAGCAGATCGGGCCGCAGCACCATCTCTCTTTGTCGCCAATCGCTGCGGATGCCGAGCGCGTTGCCTGCGGTTTCGATCACGGCCTGAGCCTGATCGGCCAGTTGGCGGAGCTGGGCCGGATCAGGACCGGTGAACCGCGCTTGCACGCGTCCGCCCGCGCCGGGGCCGAGCAAGAACTTCTTGGCCACCGTGTTGGCGTCGGGATAGCGCTCGTCGAGGTGTTTTTGAATGGTCTCGATCAGGCCGGCGATCTTCCGCTCGTCGTCCACGTCGACCAGGAACTGCACGTAGGCCGTGTTCTCCTTCTCGGGCGAGTAGACCAGCAAGAACCGCATGCCGCCGCCGCCAATGAACGACGTGACGTGCGTCACTCCCGGCTGCGTCTGGATGTATTCCTGCACGCTCGCGGCAAAGGCCTCGCTCTGGCGAATGTGCGTGCCGGCGGGCAGAAACGCGTCGACCATGAACTGCGGCCGCGTGGCGGGCGGAAAGAAGCTCTGGTCGATCCGCGTGAAGCCGTAAAGCGAGAGCACGAACAGCCCGACCGCCGACGCGATCACCAGCCAGCGGGCCCGCAGCGCCAGCGCGAGCAGCCGGCGATACGTTTGGAACACGATTCCGCCGTAGGGGTCTTTGGCCGGTCCCGTGGCGCCGCTCGCCAGCGGCTTGAAAAACAGGTAGCTCAGCAGCGGCGTCACCGTGATCGACGACACCCAGCTCAGGCTGAGCGAGATCAGAATCACCCAGAAGAGCGAGTTGCAGTATTCCCCGGTGCGGTCTTCCGAGAGCCCGATCGCGGCGAAGGCGATGATGCCGATCGCTGTGGCGCCAAACAGCGGCCACTGGTTCTGGGCCACGGTTTCCTTTACGACCTCGAGCTTGTTTCGCCCCGACTCGATGCCGACCTTGATTCCCTCGATCACGATGATGGCGTTGTCGGTGAGCATGCACAGCGCAATGATCAGCGCGCCGAGCGAAATCCGCTCCATCAGCAGGTCGCCCACCAGGTACATGACCAGAAACGTGGCCATGATCGTGAGAAACAGCACAACGCCGATGATGATGCCGGTCTTCCGCCCCATGGCGAAGAAGAGCACCACGAAGACGATCGTGACCGCCTTGATCAGGTTGAAAATGAAGTCGCCGGTGGCCAGCGTCACCGCTTCGGGCTGAAAGTTGATCTCGCCGATCTCAATGCCCACAGGCTGCTGGGGGGCAAGCTGGGCGAGCTTCTTGCGCAGCCCCTCGCCCATCACGACTACGTTGCCCCCCTGCACGGTCGAAATGCCCAGGCCGACGGCGGGCCGGCCGTCGAATCGCAGCAGGCGGCGCGGCGGGTCGGCCGAGGCCCGCTCGAGCGTGGCTACGTCCTTGAGCAGCATTTGCCGGCCGCTCTGGTCGGAGCCGATCACCAATTCGAGCATTTCGTCGGCCGAGTTGAACGCCCCCTTTGGGTCAACCGCCAGATGCTCGTCGCCCACGCGAATGCGGCCGCCGTCGGCCGCGATGTTCTTGGCCTGCAGCAGCCGGTAGATCTGCTCCTCGTTGATGCCGAGCTGCGCCAGTCGCTGCCGCGAAATCTCGAGGTACACCACCTCCTGCTGCTCGGCGAACAGGTCGACCTTGCTGACGTTGGGGACCGACAGCAGTTCGCGCCGCAAGAACTCGGTGTAGCGCCGGAGCTCGGCGTAGCTGTAGCCGTCGCCTGTGATCGCCAGGAACACGCCGTAGACGTCGCCGAAGTCGTCGACCACCATCGAGCGGCCGCGCACCGCGGGCGGCAACAGCGGCTGCACGTCGTTGATCTTTCGCCGCAACTCGTCCCACACCTGGGGAATGCGGTCGCGCGTAAACGGATCCTTGATCACAGCCGTCACCACCGAGCGGCCGCGCGTCGATTCCGACTCCACCCGCTCGAGCTGACCGAGTTGCTGGCAGGCGATCTCGATCGGGTTGGTCACCTCCTGGGCGACCTCTTCGGCGCTCGCGCCCGGATAAGGCGTGATGATCAGCGCCTCTTTGATCGTGAACTCGGGGTCCTCGAGCCGGCCGAGATTCTGGTAGGCGACGACGCCCCCCACCAGCACGAACAACATGGCGAAATAGACGACGCGGTCGTAGCGAACCGAGAGTTCCCCGGGGTTCACGATTGCCCGCCTCCCAGCGCATCTCCCAGATCACGCACGGTCATGCCCTCGCGCAGGAACGACACGCCTGCCGTGGCAATGCGTTCGCCCGGCTCGAGCCCTTCGGTGATTTGAATCTGGCCGCCGCTGGTTTCGCCAACCTTCACGACGCGCGGCGACACTTTTCCCCCGTCGCCGATGATCCACACCACCTGTTGGCCCCCCGGTTGCTGCCCGACCGCGGAGACCGGCACCATGATCCGCTGGCCCAAGGCCGCCGAACGGCGATAGCTCAGCGTCACGCGGGCAGTCATCCCCGGCAGCACGCGCACTCCCGCCGGAGCCTGCATCGCCACCCGGACGATGAACGTTTGCGTCGTCGGGTCGGCCACCTGGGCCATCTCGCGAATCCACACTGGGTATTGCACGCCGGGCGCCCCGCTCAGCTCGGCGGTGATTTCCTGGATGTCGGCCAACTGGATGTCGGCCCCCATGATCGTTTCCGGCACGTCGACCGCGATGTCGATCTCTTCGACATCTTGGAACCGCACGATCGGCTGCTTGGCGGTAACGTTCTGGTTCTGCTCGACGAACCGCTGCGCGATGACGCCGGCGAACGGGGCATTGAGCGTGGAGTCGGCCAGGTTGATGTTCGCCCCCACGACCTGTCCCTCGAGTCCGCGCACCTGGGCTTCGACGGCGCGGATGTCTTCCTCGCGGCCAACGGTGCCCATTTCGAGCATCTGCACGGCCGATTTATGCTCCTCTTGGGCCACGCGATAGGCCGTTTGATAGTTGTCGAAGGCTTCGCGGGTCACGGCGCGGCTGGCCACGAGCGGCCGGGCCCGCTCGAGCTGCGCCCGGGCATTCTCGAGCCGCACGAGCGCGGCCCGCACCTGCGATTCGCGCCGCAAGCGCTCTTCAGGCCGCTCCCCGGCGCGGAGTGCGGCGAGCTGGGCGCGGGCTTGGTCGAGCTGGCCTTGCAGCGCCTTCAAGCGGGCTTGGAACTCGTCTTGGCGGAGCTGCGCGATGAGCTCCCCTTTCTTGATGGCCTGCCCTTACTTCACCGGGAAGTTGGTCAGCAGCCCGGGGACCTGAAAGGCGAGCTCGGCCGATTTCTGTGCCTCGACGCGGCCGGGAAAGGAACGTACGTGCGCTTCCTCGCCGGCGGCCACGATCATAGTGCGGACCGGCCGGACGTTGGCCGGAGCGGCGGCCGGTTTGCCCCCGCAGCCCGTGATCCAAGGGATCGCCAGCCAGCAAAGCGCTAAGCGGCCGCGACAGCAGACGCGTGATGCATTCATGAAAGCCACAGGTTTTTTTGACGAGACACGAGCGCTGCGGGCGGCATTCCGCCGAAGCAGCGCGATCGAAGACGAGAGACTACCCGACCGGCGACCGGCTAAGCCCGCGCCGGCAGCTTCCGCAGGGCGAAGGCCAGGGCCACCCACATCCAACCGTTGAGCAGCAGGTCGATGCCGATGTAGAGGCCGATGAACCAGAGGCCCGAGCCGGGCCACTGCTTATAGATCAAGAGTCCCAAGAGGGCAGTGACGACGCCGTTGAGCAACACCCAGCCCCAGCCGGGAAAGCGGTGGGTCAGCGCCGAGACGGCCCGGAAGATGCCGCCGATCATGAGGAACAGAGCAATGATCAGCGTGAGCTGCAGTGCGCTTTCCGCCGGCTGATCGAAGATCATGAAGCCCACCACGGCATAGAGAATGCCGATGAGCAAATGCACCAGGGTGCCTCCCCAGCGACCTACCGAAAACGCGCTCACGATCTGCGCGATGCCGGCGGCCATCGTGACCACGCCGAACAGCCAGGTCGCGGCCAAGGTCAGGCTCACGGTGCAGGCATACCCGAGAGCGATCGTGCCCATCACGACCATGCCGATCCCGAGGGCGAGAAACCAGCCCCAGGAGGAGCGCAGGCTCTCTAATTCTTCCTGCGTGCCGCCAAATCGAGGTCCCAGCGTGACCGAGCTCATTTCGATCCTCCTCCGCGAGTGAAGCGCGAGACGTCCAACTTCGGCGACGGCCCGCTGTGTTGCGAACGGCGACTCCTTGCCGAGGCCCCCGAAACGCTACCCGGGCCGCCCTAGGGGGCAATCGCCGGGCGAATTCGCACGACGCAAGCGCGGGATAGAAGTCAAAGGGGTCGTAGGCGATCGCCACCGCGCGGGGCGATCGGGCCGCGGGAGAGTATAGCACGCGATCTCCTGCTGACGAGGGGTGTGCCGGCGGGAGCGCCGCTTGAATCTTCCGATTCGACGCGAGCGGCTGGATGCGCCGAAAACGCGGCTTGTGATGTCCTCGCGCCGATTGATTCCCGCCCGGCGCCAGGCTCTATTTCTCTCGGAGGGACCTAGGCTTGCGCGTTGATCGAACGCGACTCGCCGCGACTCAACGAAACGCCCCTCCCCGCGTCCTGCCCTCCCGCAGCCATGATCCGCCGAATCCACAGCACGCTTCTGGCTGCCCTGATCGCCATGGCCTGCGCGGCCGCCGCGCGGGCAGACACCGCCGATTCGCCGGAGCAGCGCGAACGCGCCAACCAGGTGCGCATCGCCGCCGAGAAGCTGCTGAACGCCAAGCAGCGCGGCGATTGGCGCCAGGTGACCGAACTCTGGACGCCCGAAGGAAGCTACGTCGACGCGGCCGGCCGGAAATTCAAGGCCCGCGAGTTGGCGAACCGCCAGGGCCCTGCAGCACCGGGCGGAAAGACGACGGACCTACAACACGTCCACGATGAAGTCCGCTTCGTCACGCCCGACGTGGCGATCCTCGAAGGCCTGCAGCCGACCGAGGTCCAACCCGACGGCGCGGTGGAGTCGGTGCGGTTTCTCGCGGTCTGGGTCGAGCGCGACGGCCAGTGGTTGCTCGACACGCTGCGCGAAGCGGCCGTGACCTCGCCAGCGCCCCACGAGCGGCTCGAGCCGCTAGCCTGGTTGCTCGGCGAATGGACCGCCTCGACCAAGGAGGCCGACGTGCTCCTCTCGACGCACTGGAGCGCGAGCGGCGCGTATCTGATTCGCGACTTTCTCGTCCGTTCGGCCGACGGCGCCCTGACCTCCGGCACGCAGCGGATCGGCTGGGACGCGGCGGCGGGCGAGATCAAGTCGTGGACCTTCGACTCGGCCGGCGCCGTGAGCCAGGCGACCTGGCGGCAAGACGGCAAGCAGTGGATCGCCGCCGGCGAAGAGACCCTGCCCGACGGCGCCCGCGTACAAACGAAGACGACCTACGCACCGCAGAGCGACGACCGCATCCGGGCGACGATCGAGCGCACTCAGGGGGAAACGGCCCTGCCGAAGCTGCAGCTTGAGTTTCGCCGCGCGCAGGAAAACTAAACCCCTCGACGCCCGACGTCTGAACGTCGCGCCGACCGATTGAGAGCCCTCGCTATGACACGCCTTTCTCAGCCCATCATTGCCTTGACTCTGCTGCTCGCGCCCTGCGCTGCGGCGCTCGAGGCCCAAGGGCCCGACGCGCCTGCCCGCGGCGAGGCGGCGGAGCTCGAGCGGCAGGAACTCCTCGAGGGGCGGCGCTGGCGCCGCGTGCGCCGCGAGTTCCACGACTGGCTGGCGATCCAGCAGATCTACGACGCCGACGAGGTCGCACAAATCAAGGAAGAGATCGACGAGGTGGCCGCCGACATGACGGCCCCCGAGCTGCTGGACTTCATGGACGATCTCGAGGACCGGCTCGACGTGCTCATGAGCCCCGAGGCAGCCGAGGCCCGCCGCTGGCTCAGCCAATTCCTGGCCGTGCAGGCCAAATACACCGACGAAGAGTTGCGGGCACGCCGCCCCGACCTGGTCAACATGTCGGCCGGCGAAATCCGCCGCGAGATCGAGCAGTTGCAGCGCCGGCGTGGGGGCGTGCAGCAATCGCAGGCGGCCTTCGACCGTGCCCGCACCGGCCAGATCGACGCTCGCCGCGCGGCGGCCGAAGCCCCGCGCCGCCCACGGCCGGAGCGCGCGGCGGCCGACCCCGACCGCTTCCGCAGCCGCTACGCCCCGGTACGCAACCAACCGAGCCCCGCCGCAGAGCGCTCAAACTTCTGGGTCGACCCGTATGGAAGGGTAAATCGCTGGGGCTGGGGGCTGTAGCGCCCCGTAGGGTGGGGCGAGCCCAGCGAGCCCCACCGCTTCCCACCGCCGCTAGCTCAGTCCTTGCCCTAAGGACTGACCACCTCGCCCCCCTCGCGCGACACGAGGGCGACGAACACCTCGTCTTTCGTGCTGTCGGACAAGAAGCGCACCGCGCCATCGCACATCGCGACGTGGGCGCCGCCGGGATGGAAGCTGTAGGCGGCCGAGCGGTTGACCCCATTCACAAAACGGAGTGGAATGCCCCCAAGGGTGTACGAATGGGCATCCGTCCAACCCCACGGGCCGATCGGGTTAGTATCTTCGAGATACAGTTCGCCGTTGAGATAGCCATCGGGCAGTCCTGCTTGCTCGCAGCACAGAATGGTGTTCGACAGGCCGTCGCTCACGTAGCTCCAGCGACCGCACATCTTTGTTTGCGCGGCGCCATGCTTCAGCTCGCTGAATTGCATACTGCCGGCCGCAAAGCCGTACCAAACGCCCGCCAGCAGCTCCGCCGGCTGATAGTTCGGGGGTTGAACCGTGAACGCTGCGGTGTAGTCGCCCATCGCCACTTTCGCATAGGTTTTTCCCGGCAACTTCCAGTCGACCTTGACCCTGGGGTGCCCGGGGGTGCTGGGACACTGATATTCGGCGATGACTTGGCTCATAATCTCGGGGCCTAAGCCCTCTTGGCTGCTACCCAATCTTGGTAGTTGATACGTCGCCGCCTGCTCAAGGTAGGGCAGGACAAACACCCGCCAGGAAGCCCCCGCTGTATTGGGACTTTGAAAGAAAGGCAAAGCGTCGCCGCGCCCCGCCTGCGTCGAGTAATTGTGAACCGCTAGGCCGATCTGCTTCAGATGGTTCGCGCACTGCACGCGCCGCGCCGCCTCGCGCGCCGACTGGACCGCCGGCAGCAGCAAAGCGATCAGGATCGCGATGATGAAGATCGCGACGAGCACTTCGACCAGGCTGAAGCCCGAGCGTTGTTTCGAGTTGCTCATGGCGGGCTCACCGCCTCGCCCCCTTCGCGGGTCACGAGGGCGACGAACACCGGGTTCGTCGTTTGATCCGAGATGAAGCGGACGCTGCCATCGCAGAGCGCGGCGAATCCGCCGCCGGAGTGAAAGCTGTAGAGGTTCATTACGTTCGACACGTTCACGAAGCCCGGAAGATTCTCCGGTCGGGCCCAAGCGAGCCACCACTCATCCGCCTGGACCCAAGTTCCTCCGCCGGCCCAATTCTCGTCTTCCAACGTCTGCTGCTCGCCATAGAGCGCGGGGCGGCCGGCCTGTTCGTGGATCAAGAACGTATTGCTCAGACCATCGACCACATAGCTCCAGCGCGCAGGCAACACCGTCGCTTCGTTGGTGTGGTGTGAGGCGTTGTTGGTGCCGATATCGGGCGAACCGTACCAAGCTCCGGCCATGAACTGAAACGGAACCAGCCCCAGCGGATTCACCGAAAACGGAGCTACATAGTCGGTGCAGGCCAAGTCTGACCGCAACACGGCCGCTCCATCGAATCCAATCTCTACGTCATGAATCCGGCGAGGAGATCCTGGCGTGCTGGGGCATTGGAACTCGGCAATTGTTTGTGCGAGCACGGCCGGGTCGATCGACGATTCAAAGCCAGTGCGCTTCGGCATGAGGTAGGCCGAGGACTGCTCGAGGCACGGCAACAGGTAGTAGCGCCAGGAGAGGGCCCAGCTACCGCGGCTGCGGAAGGCGGGAATATATTCCCCTCGGCCCATTTGGCTCGAGTAGTTGTGAACCGCCAGAGCCAACTGCCGCAGATTGTTGGCGCAGCGGGTCTTTCTGGCTGCCTCGCGCGCCGACTGCACGGCCGGCAGCAAGAGCGCGATCAAGATCGCGATGATAAAAATCGCGACCAGGACTTCGACGAGCGTAAACCCACGCCGGAGCATCGCCCTAAGCCTCCGCGAGAACGCACGAAACTAAGGCTCGATTCTAGAGCGGCCTCCTTCGTGCCGCCAGAACGGCTGCGTGCGGGTTGCCGCATGGTTCGGGCGCGAACGATTTGCAGACGATTGGCTGGGGTCGCGGCGTTCTTGGCTCGACCTCTGCCTCGGAAATCAAAAGCGGTTGGTCTGAGAGCGGGCCCTACAGCGATCGCCAATCGACCGCCGGCTCGAACCGTTCTGCCCCATGCGACAACTCCGCCAACACCGGCGGCAGGGCGCGCCGTTCGATCTCGCGGCGATTCGTCGCCAGGCTGGGGTCGTCCGCGCGCGGCTCGGTTTGATTGAGCACGATGCCGGCGATCGCCAGTTCCTCGGCCCACGCCGTGACTGCCACCAGCGTTTGCAACGCTTGGTTGATCGCCCCCACCGCGTTCCGCACCACCACCACGAGCGGGTAGCCGAACTCAGCCGCCAGGTTGGCCACGTATTCTTCCGGCCCGAGCGGCGAGAGAAACCCACCGGCCCCTTCGACGAGCACGAACTCGCTCTGCTCGCGCCAGTAGTCGAGCCCGGTGCGCAGCAAGGCCGCATCGAGTTCGCGCCCCTCGGCCTCGGCCGCCAAATGCGGCGCAAGCGGCGCTTCGAAACGCTGGGGGCACACGCGACTGAGCGTGCCTGGCTGGCCGGCCGCTTGCCAGAGGGCGAGCGCGTCGTCGGAAACGAGCTCGTCGCCGCGCCAGGTGCAGCCGCTGGCCGCCGGCTTGTAGACGCCGACGCGCACGCCCGCGGCCACCAGCGCCTGCGCGATCCGAGCCGCTACGTAGGTCTTGCCCACGCCGGTGTCTGCGCCAATGATGAACAATCCTGGAGGCTGTGCGCGGCTCACGCCTGCATAGCCTAGCCAAACTCTGTTCGCCGTCTAGTCGCGCTGTCTTGCCCTTCGCGGAGCACCCATGCCCCCAGCCGCCGGTTCCGGAGTCGTCAATCTCGCGCTCGTGCAGATGAGCTGCACCCCTTCCAAGGCCGAGAACGTGGCCAAGGCGCTGGCGCGAATTGCCGAGGCGGCCGAGGGCGGGGCCAACGTGGTGTGCCTGCAGGAGCTCTTCGCTGGGCAGTATCCCTGCCAGAGCGAGGACCACGCGAAGTTCGACGAGGCGGAGCCGATCCCCGGCCCTACGAGCGAGGCCCTGGCGGCGGCGGCCAAGAAGCACCAGGTGGTGATCGTCGGTTCGCTCTTCGAGCGGCGGGCCGCCGGCCTGTACCACAACACGGCCGTGGTCTACGAGCGCGACGGCGGCACGGCCGGCGTCTACCGCAAGATGCACATCCCCGACGATCCGCTCTACTACGAGAAGTTCTATTTCACGCCCGGCGACCTGGGCTTTCAGAGCTTCGACACGCAGGCCGGCAAGGTCGGCGTGTGCGTGTGCTGGGATCAGTGGTATCCCGAAGCGGCCCGGCTTACTGCTCTCACCGGCGCCGAAATGCTCTTCTATCCCACGGCCATCGGCTGGCTGCCTGGCGAGAAGGCGGTCTACGGCGTGAGCCAGCACTCGGCCTGGGAAACGATGATGCGGAGCCACGCCATCGCCAACGGCGTGTTCGTGGCGGCGGCCAACCGCGTGGGACGCGAAGGCGAGCTCGAGTTCTGGGGCGCTTCGTTCGTGGCCGACCCCAACGGCAACATCCTGGCCCGCGCCAGCCATGACAAGGAAGAGATCCTCATCGTGCCGTGCGACCTGGGGAAGATCGACGTGGTGCGCACGCACTGGCCGTTCCTCCGCGACCGCCGCATCGACGCCTACGCCGACCTCAGCCGCCGCTGGCTCGACCGTTAGCGAAGCGACGAACCGCGGAGGCGCGGCGGGGCATCGCTTCGCACCGCCGCGGTTCGCCGCTCCGTTGCCGTGTCTCTGCGTCTCCGTGGTGAAATAAGCCGTCGATGACCTCGCTCGCCCTCGTAGAAATCGGCAATTTAGCGCCGGCGCTGCTGGTGGCTGATCGCTGCGCGAAGTTCGCGGGCGTGCGGATCCTGGGCATCGAGAGCTCCGACAGCGCCGTGCAGTGCATCAAGCTGGCGGGGTCGCCCAGCGATGTGCGGATCGCGGCCGAAGAGGGCGTGGCCCTCGGCCGCCTGATGGGCACGTCGGCCTCCATGACGGTGCTCCCAGGGCCCTTGCCGGAAACGCTGAGCCTGGCCACGGCGCCGCCTGCCTACAGTCCGCTTCTCGAACTCTATGACGCGCGCGTGCCGCGCGAACCTCAAATGAGCACTTCCGATTCGCTGGGCCTCCTGGAAACCCAAGGCCTGGCCGCCGCCCTGCACGCCACCGACGACATGCTCAAGAGCGCTAGCGTGACGCTGGTGGGCAAGGAGAAGATCGGCGCCGCCTACGTCACGATCATGGTCCGCGGCGACGTGGCCGCCGTGCAGGCCGCCATCGACACCGGCAGGGCCACCGTGGAACGCCTGGGGGGCAAGCTGATCCTGGCCGACGTGATCGCCCGCCCGCACCCGGAGTTGGCGGCGCTGCTGCCGAAGTAGCCTGCCCGAAAGCGGGCGCTTTTTTCTTGCCGCTTTGCCGCGCGATTGCAGTTCCTTAGATGGGGCTGCTGGAGCAAGGCGAGTATGGCAAGTCTTCTTCGAACGCTGGCGATCCATCGCGGGCTTCCTCACCTGCTGGCGTCGGCTCTTGCGCTCGCCCTGCCGCTGAGCGTGGAACGCCCGATTCGGGCCGCGGAATTCCTGCTGCTTCCGAACCTGCCCGACATCCCCTTCACTCCGATCCTTAGCGGAATCTCGGCGGACGGCTCAGTGGTCGTCGGTAGTGGGACGTTGGGGGGCGAAGACGGAATCCTCATGTGGATAAATGGCAAGGGTCCTACCGTGTTAGAGCCGCTCGATCCGAACAATCCACGCATTGGCGGCGCCACAGGAGTGAGCCGAGACGGAAGGACCGTGATCGGAGATGGTTTCGATGGTCGACGGCAAGTGGGCTTCTATTCGACCGTGGATCACGGGACAACCGCCATTGGCACGCTTTCTCCGTTCGACGCCAGCGATCCCTTTTCGCATACCAATACCAAAGCGGTGTCGGATGATGGCAACGTAATCGTTGGTTGGAGTCAGTATACCGATCCGAACGACGATATGGTCGTGGTTGACCAAGCGTATGTTTGGACCGCGCAAGGAGGAATGGTTGGCCTCGGGGACCTTAACGGCGGAGAATTCTCGAGCCGCGCGATGGATGTTTCGGCGGATGGCTCCAAGGTCGTGGGCCTAGCGAGCACAGATCGCGGGTCCGAGGCCGTTTACTGGACGAAGGAAGCCGGGTTCGTGCCACTTGGGTGGCTAGGCGACGCGGACACCCTCGACTATGCGGAGGCCGTCTCCTTCGATGGCAAGACGATCGTAGGCAGAAGCGGTTCAGATGCTTTTCGGTGGACGCAAGAGACGGGCATGGTCAGTTTGGGTAGTTTGGTCCCTAACGAAACCGGCAGCCTAGCTTTGGACGTCTCGGCCGACGGACAGACCATTGTCGGCCTGAGCCTCGTGGAAGGGGATCTGAAGTCGTTTGTATGGGACCCCGTTCGAGGAAAACGTCTGCTGACCGACGTCCTAGTTCATGACTACGGTCTTACTACGGTGCGCGACCACGTGAACCAGAACCGCTGGAGTCGAGTTGAAGGCATGACCGACGATGCGGGCGTTCTGTTCGGACAAGATTGGGTGGCCGATCTCCGGGGCGAGTATTTGCCCGGCGATGCTGACTTCGATGGCACCATTACCCTCAAGGACTTTGGCGTCCTCAAGGCGCACTTTGGGACCGGTCAGTTCCGCGATCAAGGCGACTTCTCCACCGACGGGCGAGTCGACTTGTCCGACTTCGGGATTCTCAAGGCGAACTTCGGACCGGCTCGGCCTGTCCCGGAGCCAACGCCGCTGTTGCTCGCGCTGTTCGGTATTCCAGGGCTGCTGCGAGCGGCTGCCAGCGGGCGAGCAAGATCGACCCGGATGCGGTAGGCGGTCGGGCCTCAGAGAATCAAACGGCCGCGCCGAAGAGCGCCCCCACCGCGGCCGTGAGCGCCATGGCCAGCGCGCCCCAGAAGAGCACCCGCGCAGCGCCTCGCCACACCGGGGCGCCGCCGACCCAGGCGCCCAAGCCTCCGAGCAACGCCAGAAACGCGAGCGACGTGGCCGACACGATGACGCTCAGCCCGGCCTGCGGCGAGAGGAGCGCGGTCACAATTGGCATCGCCGCCCCCACGGCGAAGCTCCCCGCCGAGGCGAAGGCCGCCTGAATCGGCCGGGCGCTCGTGGCCGCCGAAATGCCTAGCTCATCGCGGGCATGGGCGGCGAGCGCATCGTGGGCCATCTGTTGCTCGGCCACCTGCCGTGCAAGCCCCGCCTCGGCGCCGCGGGCCACGTAGATCGCCGCCAGTTCGTCGATCTTTTTGGGGTAGTCCTCCGCCAACTCCTTCCGCTCGCGGGCAAGGTCGGCCTGCTCGGTGTCGGCCTGGGAGCTGACCGAAACATACTCCCCCGCGGCCATCGACATCGCGCCGGCAACCATGCCTGCCACGCCAGCGACGAGCACCTGCTGCCGATCGGCGCTCGCAGCAGCCACGCCCACCACGAGGCTGGCCGTCGACACGATCCCATCGTTGGCGCCGAGCACGGCTGCCCGCAGCCAGCCGATGCGGTCGGTGCGATGCCATTCGGGGTGGGTGGGGGGCATTTAGCCTTCTTTGGGCGCTACGGCGCCTTGTCGGTCCGCCGGCCCTCGCGTTTGCCGGCCCCCGTGTTTGCGCAGGTAGTCGAGCACGTCGGCATGCTTGATCTCTGCGGCCCAATCTGCTGGGGTCCGATACGATGGGCTCCCCGGGCTGCTAACGCCCCGCGCCTGATCGCATTTAGCGTTGACGTCCGCGCCGGACTCGATCAACAGATTGACCAGTTCGAGTTTGCCATGGGCCGCTGCGTAGTGCACAGGAGTGCTGCCATCGTGCCACGCCTTGCCGTTGACGTCGGCGCCGTCCGAAAGGAGCAAGCGGGCCATCTCGACAGTGTCGGCATCGTGTAGTGGAGAGAATCCGTAGCCTGGAGCATTTACGTCGGCGCCCTTGTCCAGCAACAACCGCACGACGGAAAAGTGCCCTTGCCTCACCGCTGCGTGCAGCGGCGTGGAGCCGTGCCCGTTCTCGTATCGGCCCTCTTCTGCGTTGACATCGGCGCCCTGCTCGATGAGCCAACGGGCAACCTCGAGTTGACCGTTGGTCGCCGCGTAGTGCAGCGGCGTTCGAGCGCCATCGCGATGTGCGGGCGCCGGCTTTGCCTTGCTGTGGCGCTGCTTTAGGAACTCGAGTTGCCCCAAGCTCGCGGCCACGAACTCGTCGTTCTTGGCGCCTGCCTCGAGCAGAGCGCGGGCGGCGTCGAGTTGCGCGGCGCCGGCTGCCATTCGTACGGGCGTGGCGCCGCCGGGGGCTTCGGCGTCAATGTTGGCATGGCGCTCGAGTAGCACCTCGATTGCCGGCACGTGCCCCCTCCAGGCGGCGAAGTGCAAAGGGGTGAGGCCGTTGCCGCGTTCCTCGACCGCCGGCTGATCGATCGCGGCGCCGCGGTCGAGCAGACCTTCGATCAGCTTGACGTTGCCATCGGCGGCGGCCCGGTGGAGCAGAGTTTCTCCTCCGTGCTGTGCCTTCATCTCGCGGCTTACCGCGCGCAGCAACGTGGGATCGCGATCGACGAGTGCGAGGACTTCGTCGGTCTTGCCTGCCCGCAAGGCAACATCGACAGGGTCGCCCCATTGGTAGCGGGCCGGTGGCGGTTCGTTGGGGGCGGCTACAAGGAAACCGGCCACGAAAAGCGCCGCAGTGTTCGAGAACATCCGAGTGTCTCCAACGATACAGGGTGTCAGCGGCCTTGAAGATGTTAGTCGAGCAAATAGGCGTCGTGGTTGCTCGACGCATCCGGGGGCAGGCCTTCGGCAAGCCCGGCAAACCGCAGCAGCACTTCACCCACCGTGCGTTCCTGCTTGGCGTCCGTCGCCTCGACGAATGGGCCGACCAACTCAACCCGGACCAAGGCGCCGTCCGGCAAGGCCGGCTGTCCGTCGAGCACAATGACGCCGTTTTGTACGTGTCCCGAGTAGGTCATCGTTCGGCCCTCAGCACCCCTTGAGAACTCGTTCTTACAGCCATTCTAGCACTATACCGCCCCTACTTCTCCGCCTGCCGCTCCACCGGCGGGCCCAGCGGCTCGAGCTTGAAGTTCTTGTAGCGGACCTCGGTGGGGCCTCCCGAGTGAACCTGCAGGGCCAGGACGCCGCGTTTGGCCCCTTCGGGGTCGTCGAGCTCGACGCTGGGCTGGCCGTTGATGAAGGTTTGGATCTTGCCTCCCACGGCCACGATCTCGTACTGGTTCCAATCGTTGGCCTTCACTTGGGCTTCGCGGTCCCAGAGCAGGCCGCGGCCGTGCTCCTCGTAGAGCTTGCCCCACCAGCCGGCGCCGATGTCGGCCTGGTAACCCTTCACTTCGCCTTCGGGCAAGACTTCGCTACGGAACTGAATGCCGGAGTTGGCGGCGTTGGGCGTGAGCTTGACGTCGCACGTGAGGCGGAAATCGCCGACCAGCAGATCGCTGACCAGGAACTCGTTGTGGTTGAGCCCGGCGGTGCGGCCGACGAGCTCGCCCTCTTCCACGCTCCAAATCGCCGGGTCTCCCGTCCAGCCGGTCAGGTCGGTTCCGTTGAACAGGTTGGCCGCGTTGTCGGCCGTGGCCAGCATCGGCGATTGCCGGGGGCTGGCCAGATAGGCCACGAGCGACCGCACCTCGTCGTCAGAGAGTGGCTTCAAAATGTCGTCTGGCATCATCGACGTGCGCCCCGCCTCGAGCGTGTCGATCTCGCCGCGGGGAAGCGTGATCAGCTCGTTGGCCGTTTGCACCGTGAGTGCGTCGGGCGTTTCGGAGCGGACGATGCCGGTGATCACGCGTCCGTCGGTGGTGGCGATGATGCTCGGCATATACTCCTTGGCCATCACCGCGCTCGGGTCGAGCACGTTCGAGAGCAAGTAGTCTCGATCGGCGCGGTTCGAACCTGTCAGATCGGGGCCCACCTTGCCGCCGCTGGCGAACAGCGTGTGGCACTGCGCGCAGGTCTTGGCGAACAAAGCCCGGCCGAGCGCGAGGTCCGGCGTGTAAGACGGCTTGGCGTTCAAGAGCCAGTGATAGGCCTCGATCTGCTCGGCCTTGTCGCCGGTCGACTCGCGGACCGCGCCCCACACCTTGTCGACCCGCTCCTTGACCGCCACGTCCCCCAAGTTCAGCATCTGCCGCACCAACTCGGCCGACAGGTCGCTCGACGGCACCTTGCCGGCGGCCACCGCCTCGAGCAAGGCCTGGGCGTAGGCCGGGCGAGCCGCCAGCGTATTCAGGGCGTCGCGCTTTTCGGGCAACGTGTAGCCGGCGTACCCGGCCAACACAGCGGCCGGCGTGGCGGCGTCGTCGTAGGCGGCCAGGCCGCGAATAGCGAATGCCCGCAGGCCCGGCTCGCTGAGCAATTGCCGCAACGTGGCAGCTAGGTCGTGCTCGCGAATTCGCAAGAGCGCCGCCAGCGCTTCGCGCCGTGCGGCGAGCGGCACTTGTTTGTTGGAAAGCGTCGCCTTGAGCTCGGCGATGGCCTGGCGATCGCCGAAGGTGACGGCCAGCTTGCGGACCTCGGCCACCACTTGCGGATCGGCGTCGCCGAGCAGCTTTTCGCGCGGCCAACTCTCGGGCGTGGCTACGCGGGGCCGGCCGGCCAGGGCCGCGTTCAAGCCCTGCAACAGCGCCAGCCGCCGCGGCGAACTATCGGCCGCGGCCGCGTGTTCGAGAATCAAGGCCGGCGCCGACTTGGCTGCCAGGTCGAGCGCGCCCACGCGGCGGGCCATGAACTGCGCGAGCGGAGCGATCGGCGACGATTCCGCCAGCGCGAGCGCCCGCGCCGGATCGATCTCGGCGAGCGGCTCCATCGCATACCAGTACATCAGCGGCAGGTTATGGTCGCCGGCGTCCTCCACGTGGCTCAGCAGGGGCGCGAGCACATCCCAGCGGCTCGCCAGCGGCATCCGTTGCAGCGCGGAAGCGATGTACAGCCGCACCACGGGGGACGGATCTTCCGCGGCCAGCTTGGCCAGTTCCGGCACAAGCCAGGCGGCGGCGCCTGGCGTTTCGCTGGCGAGCTGAATGGCCCAGCTCCGCACGTAGGGGCTCTCGTCGGCCAGCGCGTGTTTCGCGATCGGCTGCGTGAGGCGGCCGACGGCCTGCAATGCCCACAGGCCGCGGAGCCGGCGCGTGTCGTTTTTCTCCGTGGTGGCGAGCTTGGCCAGCGCGGCCGAGGTCATCGCGGCGAGCTTGCCGGCGGCGGCGCGTTCCTGGAGCACGCGGCGGCCGTGACGCACGTACCAATCGTTCTCGCTGAGCTGCAGCTTCACGAGCTCATCATCGCTGAGCTTGCCCAGGTCGACCTTCACCGCCGGGGCGTTTTGATAAACGACCTTGAAGATGCGGCCGTTCGAACGGTCGTGCCCTTCGGGGTTGCCGTGGTGGCAGGCGTTCTCGTCGTACCAGTCGATCATGGTCACCTGGCCGTCGGGCCCGTAGACCAGGTTCAGAATCTGCGACCAGCGGTCCTGCGTGAGCAGAAAGTCTGGGCCGTGGCTGCCGACGTAGCCCGAGCCCTGCGGCGCGAGCGTATCCATGTTGATCCGCTGGCCGTGGATGTTGTTCATGAAGATCTGCCCGCGGTACTTGTGCGGCCACGAGCCGCCGAGGTAGATCATCGCGCCCGAATGGGCATGGCCGCCGCCGGCCGAGTCCGACTTGTTGTTGCCGCCGTGCGGATTGGCCCCCACGTAGTGCCGGTGGTCGGCGATCGTCTTGATGTCGTCGTAGGTGTGCTGGTTGAAATGCACGCCCCCTTGCCGCTCGTAGCGGGCGCCTTGGACCACGTGATACAGGTGCGGGATCACGCAGGCGGTGAGAAATGCCTGGCCGCGGTCGTCGAAGTCGACGCCCCAGGGATTGCTCGTGCCGTGGGCGAAGACCTCGAACTCATGCCGCACCGGGTGATAGCGCCAGATGCCGGCGTTGAGCGGCTCGCGTTTTTCGTCGGGCGTGCCTGGCTTGCCGACGCGCGAGTGAGTGAACACGCCGTGGCAGCCGTAGAGCCAACCGTCGGGGCCCCAGATGAAGGCATTCAGCGTTTCGTGCGTATCTTCGTAGCCCCAACCGTCGAGCAGGATCTTCGGCTCGCCGTCGGGCACGTCGTCGGCGTTGGCGTCGGGGATGAACAGCAGATAGGGCGCCGCCCCCACCCACACGCCGCCAAAGCCCACGGCCAGGCCGCTCACGAGGTTGAGCTTCTCGGCGAAGACCTTGCGCCGGTCGAAGTGGCCATCGCCGTCGACGTCTTCAAGAATCAAGATTCGGTCGCGGCCTTCGCCTTCGGGGGCGCGGCGGGGGTAGGTGTGCGCCTCGGCCACCCACAGGCGGCCGCGATCGTCGAAGGCCATGGCGATCGGCTGGGTAACGTCGGGCTCGCCAGCGAACAGCTTTACCGAGAAGCCCTCGGGCACGAGCATCGACTTGGCGGCTTCCTCGGGGGAGAGGCCGGCGAAGAGATAGTCGTCGGGGCTGGCCTCGCTGGCCGGGGCGGCGGTCTTGGGCTGCTCGTCGTGCAGGCGGAAGTCGTCGAAGTTCAGGTGCCCCCAGGGACCGCGATGCCGATCGACTAGGCGGACGATGATTTCCTTGCCTTGGTACGACGTGAGGTCGACCACCACGCGGCGCATCGTCTCCGATTCTTGCCCCGAGACCTGGGCAAACGGCTTGTCGTTCTTCGAAAGCAGCAGTTCGACGCGGGTGTCCTTGTGCGAGCCGCCGCCGACCAAGAAGCTGGCGAAGGGCTTGCTGACCTTGAAGGGAGCCGAAGTGAGCGTGCCGACGGCGTCGTCGGCGCCCTTGGGCTCGTAGCCGCCGATCCAGAAGTCCCCCTGGTGGTTGCTGCGCATGTCGTCTCGGCGGGGAGACACGGTGTCTCCCTTGATCGGCTGGCCGGCAAAGGCATCGCCTTCGGCCGTCCAGTCGCGCAGGTCCCCCGACTCGAAGTCCAGGTTTAGGGGACGCCCGTCGGCCGCTTGGGGAAGATGTCCTGGGTCGGCCGCTGGCAAATCTCGCGCAAATACGAGGAACGCAGCGAGACAAGCGACGAG
The DNA here is from genome assembly GCA_044221365.1 of Pirellulales bacterium. GTDB lineage: Bacteria > Planctomycetota > Planctomycetia > Pirellulales > JBGAPH01 > JBGAPH01. Next base: position 27,308 of record JBGAPH010000052.1, on the reverse strand, counting down.
ATCGAGAAAGCGAGGCATGGCGGGATCGCTGGAGGATGGCGGGAAGACAGGTTATCTTCCGCTGGCCAAAAGCGGGCTGTCAAGCGAGTTGGGTTGGCCCGCTGCCGCCCTTTCGCCCTCTCAGAGTCCGCCGAGCACCCGCCGCGCACGAGATTGTCCCGCCGAGAAACGCCAACAGTCTGGTTGCAGGCTCGGGCACCCCGACCGCTTGCCCGAAGTTGGCCTTCAAAATGCCGAAATCGGCGAGATCGATTCGGCCGTCGAGATCGAAGTCGCCGCGGGAGGGAGTGGCATCGCCGCCGAAATTCGACTTGAGGATGCCGAAGTCGGCCAAGTCAATCCGTCCATCGCCATCAGCATCGCCGGGCAAGATGGGCGACAGCCGCACGTTGTCGAGCAGCAGGCTGTCGGTCTCCAGTCCGACGGTCCGAAACGACATCGGCAGATCGGACCAGCCCAGCAGCGAGCGATCATCGACCCGCACCGCGACTGAGGTCAGCTGATCGCTGACTTCGGTCGGCGCAGGAAGGGTCTGAATCAATGAGTTGCCCAGGTAGACCTGCAGCGAGCCTTGTTGGCCGGTGAATCGGTACTGAAAGTCCAGCGCGAAAGGCCCCGCGGGGGTGGCGACATTCTGCTCGAGCGCTACATCCTCCAGCAGTGCAGCCATCGAGTTGCCCTGAGAATTCGTGAGAACGACCGATTCCGAGAACCGTGGGGGAAACTCTTGAATGACACTCCAGCCGTTTAGTTGTCGGAAATCCCCGTTTTCGAGCGCCGTCGCTCCGATGGACGCTAGGTAGACGGCATTCTCCCAGTCTCCCTCGCCGTCGAACCACAGGAGTAGGCCAAGCCGTCCATCGCTGAGGCCCGAGGGGGCAAAGGCGAAGTCCTTCACCATCCGGCCACCAACGTAGCTGCCCGTTCCCAGCACATACCGTAGGTCGCCGCCGCGCGCGAAGAACACGCCTCGACGGCCGTCGCCGAACTGGCCTTCCAAGGCCACGTCTCTGTTGTCGGCAGCCAATTGCAGGTCGACACCCGGCCGCACTCCGTACGGATTTCGATCGGCGGAGACTACTGGTGTAACCTTCCCCGCGGCCAGGTCGTACTGGAAGTAGCCGAACTCAGTCTCTCCTCCACTGGGGGTATCCCAACTGCCGACGAAGCTGACTGCTTCGGCGCCCGCGACGGGAGCGCCAAACCAATCGAAGTTTTCGGGCGTGCCAGGCACCAGCGCGTTCGAGTCGACCAGGGTGCGAAGGCGGAACCCTGAAACGTCGCTTGCGTAGAGACCGGAGGAATCGCCGCTCTGGCCAACAAACGCCACGGTGCCGCTGTTGATCGAAACATCCCAGAACTGGTCGAACTTCCGGGAAACACCAGGCGGAGACGTGTTCGTGTTTGCAATCGTGTGCAGGTGTCCCGCGTACTCCGCGTAGACGCCCGAAACGTCCTGTTGTCTAGCGAGAAAGGCCACGCCAGCGGGCGCGTCGCGATCGATCGCCACCGATCGACCTCCCCAGAATCCGGTGAAAGGCAGGTCGCTGGAGCCATAGACGTCAGCCACCGCCTCAAGATTGATTTGGCCGCGTCCCGCCTCACCATGGGCGAGGTACACGCCCGTGAGCGGCTCGTCGAAGAAGTCGCCTGGAGGGCCGCCAAAAGGGCTGCAGCACGATCCCACGAATGCCGTATTGAGCCCTGACAACTGGGGAGACGGGTAAAAGGTCGCCTTCATATAGGCATCGCGCGCGCCCGGCCCGATCACAATCGAACCTGGCGCAGGCGTGAAGATGTCGGCGGTCGGATAGATCAACGGCGGCTGGGAGCCGCTCGGGTTGATCTCGGCCAAGAAAATCCCAACGCGCGTCTCCCCTGCGCCGCCCAAGCCCCAGAACGCCAACCGGTTGCCGTCCAGCGATGGCGCGCCCAGTTGCCAGAAAGTCGTGTCGTGCTCGCTGAGCGGAGAATGCGGCGGCGGCGCGACCGTCTGCATGTCGGCGATTTTGCGAAAGGCCGTGCCGCCGGCCCATCCCGCTGTGGCGATGCAAGCGAGTCCCGTGAGGGCGACGCCCGGCGTCAGCGACCACCGCGCTGCCGAGAACAAACGACAGAGCCAAGCAACGAACATGGGTTGACCGCCGGTTTCGCGGGCCGAACAACGGTTGTAAAGTATCTGACCAGCGCGGTCCGTTCAAGAAAAAAACCTACTGGCCGTCTCGGGAACACTCTGGGAAGACGGTTAGCGCCACGGATCGCCCACGGGGAGGCGGGCCGAGATCCGCGCCCGAATCTCGGTGGAAGCCCGCCGGCCCAGCCCCGTACACTTCCTCCATGAGCACTCTGCCGCCGATCGCTGAAATGGAGCGGGCGTACCAACAGCGGGACGCCGAGTACAACGGGCTCTTCTACCTGGGAGTGCGCACCACCGGCATCTTCTGTCGGCCGACGTGCCCCGCCCGCAAGCCGCTCCCCAAGAATGTCGAGTACTTCGCCACGCCGCGCGACGCCCTGGCCGCCGGTTTCCGCCCCTGCAAGCGCTGCCGCCCCCTCGACGCGGACGATCAGCCGGCTTGGGCGGCGGCTCTGATCGCCGAAGTCCAGCGCGATCCCACGGCGCGGATCACCGAGGGAAGCCTGCGAGCCCGCGGCGTCGACCCGGCCACCGTGCGGCGCTACTTTCAAAAGGAGTATGGGATGACGTTTCAGGCCTTTGCCCGCGCCCGCCGGCTGTCGGGGGCGCTGCATCAAATTCGCGAAGGGGGCTCGCTCGACGCGGCTGCCCTCGAGAGCGGCTACGACTCGCACAGCGGCTTCCGCCAGGCGTTCGCCAAGATGTTCGGCGCGGCCCCCGGCAGCTACCGCAACGGCGACGCCGTGTTCCTCTCGTGGATTCGCAGCCCTCTCGGCCCCATGGTGGCGGGCGCCACCGCCGAAGGGGTCTGCCTGCTCGAGTTCTCCGACCGGCGGATGCTGGAGACGCAATTCCAGACGTTGCGACGGCTCATCGCCTTGCCGCTGGCGCCCGGTTCGAACGCCCACCTGAAGCAGCTCGAACAAGAGCTGGGCGAATACTTCGCCGCGAGTCGCCGCGAGTTCACCGTGCCGCTCGTCTACCCCGGCACGGAGTTCCACCGGCAGGTCTGGAACGAGCTGCTCCGAATTCCCTACGGCGAAACGCGCTCGTACCAAGGCCTGGCGGCGGCGATCGGCAAGCCCAAGGCGGTACGGGCAGTCGGCCGGGCCAACGGCCTCTACCGTATCGCCATCGTCATCCCCTGCCACCGCGTGATCAACAAAGACGGCGGGCTATGCGGCTACGGGGGCGGCTTGCGGAGGAAGGAGTTCTTGCTGGAGCTGGAACGGGGGAACCGCGCGCGAGCGTCAAAGTGAGTCTTTGAGAGAGAGGGTCGGGCCGTCGACTGCGCAGCTCGCTCAGCCCGTTCGGAGGGAGTCGGGTTCCCTCGAGCCGCGCGAGACGGAGCCGCGGCAGCGAACAGAGGTCGTCGATGGCCGCATCAGTTACGTGCGTATACGACAGATCGAGGTATTCGACGAGCGGCAGGCCGCGGAGCCGCGCCACATCGGCATCGGTCGCCGCGATCTTCGCTTCCCATTCGGGAAATCGGACGGGAGTTTTGTTTGCTGGGTCCAGGGCCGCACGCCAAGTACGGCTGATGCCGACACTGTCGGCGGGCCGTAGCGGTTGCGATGGGCCACCGAGGCGAACCTCGACGATTTCCGATGGAAGCTCAGAATGGAACGGCGCTCGCAGCCGCTGCTTCCAAGTGCGGTGGTCGTCAATCCTGCCGTCTTCATAGGCGATCAAGATCCCCGGATCGCGCACGCGAAACGTCCCGCCCAATCGATCGATCATCGCCACCGCCGCACGATCGCGGTGCACGCGATTGGCGTGGAACGCCAGCAGTACTCCGAGCAGTGAAAGAACTACAATGGCCGAGAGCAGGCCGAATTGCGTTTCACTTAGAAGCCGGCGAGACATACTGCAGCCCTTCCGTGGCTCGCGGGTTTGTTATGCTAAAGCATAACCTACCGGTGAACGCCCTCACCGCTCCGGTCCCCTCTCTCAGTGGGAGAGGGCTAGGGTGAGGGCCGGCGAACCGAGAGCAACGGCTAACCCGCTTCGCTCAAACGTCGCGCCCGCGACTGCGGTCCCTCACCCCCGGCCCCTCTCCCACAGGGAGAGGGGGGGATGCTTACCGGTCGATTTCGCCCATCACGATGTCGAGCGAGCCCACGATCGCCGGTACGTCGGCGATCAGGCAGCCCCGGCACAGCTCATGCGCCGGCGACAGATTACAGAAGCTGCTGCTGCGGGCGCGCACGCGGTACGGAATCGCCGAGCCGTCGCTGACCAGATAAAAGCCCATCTGCCCGCGCGGGGCCTCGGTTTCCAGATACGCTTCTCCCTTGGGGAGCCGCGTGGTGAGCTTGATCGGTTCGCCGTAGCTGCCGGCGGCCGTGCTGTAGCGGTCGATGGCCTGGCGCACCAGGTCGATCGACTGCATCACCTCGAGCATCCGCACGTAGAATCGGTGCCAACAATCCCCCAGCACGGCCGATTCGGGCACGGGCGGATAGTTGTGGTCCTTGGGGTAGTGGCCGTCCTTTTCGACGATCACCTCGAAGGCGTAGCCGTCGTACATTTCGGTGTAGCGCTCTTCGCCGTCGCGGCGTAGGTCGTGGTCGACGCCGGAGCCGCGGAGCACGGGGCCGGTGCAGCCGTAGTCGATCGCCATCTGGGCCGGCAGAATGCCGATGTTGGCCGTGCGGCGCACGAAGATGGCGTTGGTGGTCAGCAGCGTGTGATACTCGGCGATCACCGGCAGGAGCTGATCCAGGAACTTGCTGCACTTCTGCAGCCAACCCGGGGGCAGATCGGCCGTGGCGCCGCCCACCGTGATGTAGCTGTAGGTCAGCCGCGCGCCGCACGCCTCTTCGAACAAGTCGAGAATCTTCTCGCGTTCGCGGAAGGCATAGAGGAACGGGCTGAACGTGCCCAGGTCGAGCCCATAGGCCCCCATGCCCACCAGGTGGCTGGCGATCCGGCCCAACTCGGCGATCAGCACCCGCAGGTGCTTGGCCTTTTCGGGCAGCTCCAGGTTCATGAGCTTCTCGACGGCCAGGGCCCAGCCGAGATTCATGTTCATGCCGGCCAGATAGTCCATCCGGTCGGTGTAGGGAATCCACTGCCGCGGCGTGAGGTTCTCGCCGATCTTTTCGGCGCAGCGATGCAGGTAGCCGATGTGGGGCTCGACCTGCGAGACGATTTCGCCGTCGGTCCGCAGCACGAGCCGCAGCACGCCGTGGGTGCTGGGATGCTGCGGGCCCATGTTGACCAGCATCTCGTCGGTGCGAACGTCGAGTTCGACAATCCGCGGGTCGTCCAGTTGCGATGCCATAATATCTGGGTGCTTGCGGGTGGGAGCGAACGGCCGACGAATTCGAGCAGGCGGCTAGCGGCCGCGAATGCCGTGGTACTCGAGCGGCATCTGATAGTCTTTGCGGAGCGGGTGCCCCTCCCAATCCTCAGGGCACAGGATGCGCCGCAAGTCGGGATGGCCGGTGAACAACACGCCCGACAGGTCGTACACCTCGCGCTCGTGCCAGTCGGCCGTGCGCCACACGTGGGCCACCGAGGGAACCTCGGGCAGTTGGCCGGGCACGTCGTCCTTCCAGCGCGGCAGCATCACCTTCAGCACCAGGCTCTGCTTGTTCTTGAGGCTGAACAAGTGGTAGACCACCTCGGTGTGCGGTTGGAACGCCGCCTTGGCGGCCTTGGCCGGGTCGGGCTCGAAGTAGTCGACCCCCGTGATGCAGTTCAGAAGGTCAAATCTGAGCTCGGGATCATGTTTGAGGTAAGTACAGACATCGACAATTCCCGCGGGGGAAACCTCGATCCAGGGGTCGACCGCCTGCAGGTTCGCGCCGGTGATGGCGTCGCCGAACTTCTTCTTCAGGCGCTCCAGGAAAGCCTGTCCGCTCATGCGCTTCGCTTGCTGCCGAGAGGTGGTGGGAAGAAAAACGCCGCGGTTCGCGCTGCCGTTTACGCCGTAAGGGCCGCTTCTTCGAAGCTAGGCTCTTCGTCGGCCGGTCGCGACTGGGCTTTCGCCCGACTGACCGCCCGCACCCAATCGAGATCGCCGCGGCGCCAAACGTAGGCAAAGCCAACCATGAGCACGGCGAAGAAGACCAAGATGTCGGCCAACGACAGCCACACCAGTCGCCGCGCGCTGGCCTCGATGCTTTCGGCCACTTGTTCCGGCGTCACGACGCCGCCGGGGCCGGCGGCCACTCGCGGGGCCTGCGGGTCGGCGATGCCCATCTCGCGCTGCAGATCGGCGGCGACCGGAGTGAGCTGGTCGACCGGCGCGGTGCGATCGACTTGGGCCGCGACCTTCTTCACCTGGGGGTCCATCAGGTTGGCCGACTTGCCGTAGATGGTGGCCCAGGGGAAGAAGAGGGCGACTTCGACGTCGAAGATGATGAACAGCAGGGCGACGACGTAGAAGCGGATGTCGAACTGCACGAAGCTCGAGCCGATGGTCGGCTCGCCGCATTCATACACTTCGAGCTTCTCCGGCGTGCGGTCTTGCGGCCGCACGAGCTTTCCCACCAGCAGGTTGGCGAAGAGGAACACGAGGCCGACGCCGGCGAAGAGCGCCAGATAGCCTACCGCCACGGTCGGAGAAATCATGCGGCTTCCCTGTCGAGGGCCGCGCGGAAACCATGCCCGCGCCAAAGGTTGGGACCGAAGCCCGCATTGTAAGGATGCGCCCAGCGTTTTCAAGCGGTTGAAGTTGCTGACGGCTTGGCCAGCAATTCGCGGTCGCTAGGGCGTTTCCCGCTTCCGTTCCTCGACCGATAGCCCACCCAGCATGGCTTGCTGGTGGTGCTGGTGGTAGCGGGCCACCGAGGCGCGGACTTCTTCGGTTCCCTTGGCGGCGCCTTCCCAGCCCTGCGGCTCGACGTGGGCCCCTTCGAGCTGCTTGTAGGTGGCGAAGAAGTGCTCCACCTCGCGGAGGAAGTGGTTGGCCACGTCGTCGAGGTCCTGGTACTCGGCGAACAGCGGATCGGTGTTGGGGACTCCCAGCACCTTGTAGTCGTTCGCCCCGCGGTCGACCATGCGGAACAGCCCCACCACGCGGGTTTCGATCAGGCAGCCGCTAAAGGTCGGCTCGTTGACCATCACCAGGATGTCGAGCGCGTCGCCGTCTTCGGCCAGCGTCTGGGGGATGAATCCGTAGTCTCCCGGGTAGTGGCTGGAGGAGTAGAGATAGCGGTCGAGGCGGATCAGCCCCGTCCGTTTGTCGACCTCGAACTTGCTGCGCCGCCCCTTGGGGATTTCGATGATCGCATGAACGACGTCCGGCAGGTGGGTGCCGGGGGGAACGTGGGAATACTGCATCCGGTCGACCATCGAGGACAAAGCCCCCCTCCACGGGAAATGCCCGTCCCTCGCGCCGGAATCTGCCGGACGCCGCGGGGACGCTGCTCGCCCGTAGGATAGCCGCCCCTGGGGCGACTGGACTAGGGGCGCGTTGCCGTTTGGCCGCCGGCCGCCGGAATCGCCGCAGTTTTCGATTGGGTCGCAGGCAATTGCACGCTAAACTCGAAATGAACCCGGAACGACCCCGCCCGCTTGCTTGGAGCGCCACCCATGGGCCCCCGCCTTGCCAGTTTTCTGCTGTTGGGCTGCCTCCTGCTCGTGGGCGCCCGTTGGCTCGTTGCTCAGGATGCGGCCGCGCCCAAAGGCGAGCCGACGATCGCCGTGGCCGCAGCGCCGGCAGGTTCCGATCCGGCGTCTCTGCCGCAGGGCGCTCTGCCGGCAACTCCCAGCCCTTTCCGTGGCCGCGTGTTGGCCGTCTATTCGGCCAGCGACCCCGAGGCCGGCGGCGCGATCCTAGTCGAGGTGAAGACCGCCAAGCTCGGCGAGCAGAGCTTCCTCGTCGGCAAATGTCCCGACATGCAGGACCCAAGCGAGTGGAGGGCTGAACGCACCGTTTGGCTCTCGTTGTCCGACATCGCTCAGATCGTTGAGTTCGATAATGTCGAGCAGTATCGCAAGGCGGTTGAGAAAGCCGGTCTGAACGATCCCGGCCTCTAGAAAAGAACAGGGCCGAGAACCCTGTGGTTCCCGGCCCTGGATTGGGAAGCTTCTCTTGCAGCGTTAGCGGACGCGGCGGCGCAGCCCGACGAGCGCCAGCAAGCCCATGCCCGCCAACACCCAGGTCGAGGGTTCCGGCACGGCGACGCCATAGATCTGCAGCTCGCTGTATTGCACGCTGTTGGCCGAGGCCCTTTGCCCCGATACGAGCACGCGGTAGCTGGTGTACGGGACGGCGTTGGCGAAGTCCACCTGTGGCCCGTCCTTGTTGCGGCCGGGATCGACGGCCAATCCGGTGGCGCCCGAGAAAAGTGTCGTCCAACTCGAGCCCAGCTTCAGGTCGGCGCCGGTGGCGTTCGAGCCCTCGAGGATGATCGAGATCGGGTCGCGCTCCGGAGCGTCGTTGGCGGTCGCCACGCGGAAGCCGGTGGCCACCGAGTTGCCGAACACCGGGGTCACGTAGAAGCCTGTCCCCACACCCTTGACCAGCGAGCTGACGCCGCCGCCGCCGCCGGCGCCGAAGTTGAGGTACTTCGTGTTCAGCTTACCGTCGATCGCCAGCGGCGCTGCCTCGCCCGCCGGATATTGACCGGCGTTCGCGGTGCCGGGGGTCGAATCGGTGCTGTCCCCGCCGGCCGTCGCGTTCCAAATGGCCACGATCGGGTCGCCCGGGGCCAAGAGCGGATCCGCCGCACGGGCAGGGGCAACCATTGCGGCGCTCACCATGAGCGCCGCCATCCAAATTCTTTTCATCGCTTGCAATCTCCCTGGAGCTTGTCAGAGGCAGTACAGCGGAACAGCCACTGGGCAAGCAGGGTGGCTGGGAGCGTTAGTCTGCCAGGGAAGGCAGGTAAATGCAAGTAATCTGGGTCGTCTTTTCCGACTGACGAGACAGGTGGCCTTGGGGAGTTTACTGGCCCATCCGCACGCGCCACTGGCGGCCGCACTCGAGCTCCTCGCACCACGCTCTGATCCCCAGGAATTGCTCGAGCAGCCCCAAGTGGGTGCGGGAGTGCCGCGTCAGCGGTCCGGTCGTGAACGAACCGCCGTGCTGGCCCGCAGAATGGGGCCCCAGCGCAGCGCTAAGTCCAAGCGGCAACATCAGTTGGTCGGCCAAATGGGGCCCCACCGGCGCTCCGCTGGCTAAATGATCACGGGCCTCGCGGGCAGCCTCGGCAGCCACATGCTCCGCCTTAACGCCCGGCCGTCCGAATCCGCTGAACACCTCGGTCACGTGCTGCGAGGAAATCTCCACGCCCACGTAGTTGCCCGGTCCCTGAGCCAACACCGACGAGGCCGTCATCGTGCCGGGCGCCCAATTCAGCATCGCGAGCACGGCGCCGCGTTCGCGCTCGGCGATCTCCAGCGGCAAGTTCGACACGATCGCCTGTCCCGAGCGCTCCACGATGGGGCCGCGCTCGAGCAAATCGAACCCAGCCAACGAGGCCGCCGGCTCGATCGTCACTTCGATCCGCCCTCCGCCAGCGGGGTAAAACCCATAGCGTTCGAGCCGAGCCTCGACCCGCGGCCCCATCCGGTTCACGAGCGGCAGGTAAGCTTTCGCCAAAAAGTCGAACGGCGGCGCCCACGGGTTGTGCGTCCCTCCTTCGAGCACGAGGCGCGAGGGGCCGGAGGCGGTGAGCAGCGCCGGCAACACCGTTTGCAGCACCAAGGTGGCGCTGCCGGCCGTGCCGACGCTGAACTGGTAGTCGCCCGGCCGGACGGCGCCTGGAACGAAAGTGATCGAGCGAGCGCCGATCCGTGCTCCCTCGAGCTGGCCGCCGCAGATCTCGGCCACCGCCGTTGCGGCGGTCAGGTGCTGCCGCATCAGTCCCGGCTTCTCGCGCCCGGCGCGAATCTTGTCGATCCGCACCGGGCGGCCAGTCACCGCTGCGAGCGCAAGCGATGAGCGGACGATCTGCCCGCCCCCTTCGCCTTGCGATCCATCGATCTCGAGCAGGTGTGTCATCGGTTGCTCTGACTAATCGTCAGCCGCGTCGCCGTCTTTGATCACGAAGCGGGCCTTGAGCCGCGCTACTTCGCTGGCCAGCCCGGCGGTCTTCACCGAACGGAGCACTTCGTCGAAGTCCTTGTAGGCTGCAGGCGCTTCGTCCTTGGGGTACTGCCGGCAGTTGGTGAGGATGTCATGCTCCACGAACGAGCGGTCGATCTCGGCCTGGTCGAGCTCGCGGATCGCCCGCTTGCGGCCGAGCATCCGCCCTGCGCCGTGGTTCACGCTATAGCAGCTCAGGTGCGCGCCTTCGTCCGCCACCATCACGCTCGAGCCTGCCTGCGGGTTGCCCGGCAGGAGGATCGGGTGCCCCGTTTCGGCGTACGGCGTTCCCGTCAGCGCAGGGTGCCCCGCGGGGAACGCCCGCGTGGCGCCCTTACGATGCACCCAGGCGGGCTTGCCGCCGACCCGTTCGAGCCGCGCGATGTTATGGCTGATGAAGTACACGAGGTCCCCGGTCACGCCTGGCAACACTTCTTGAAACGCCTCGAGCACAAGGGCGTTGATCAGGAGGTGGTTGAGCGTGGCGAAGTTCGCGCCCAGGGCCATGTCGTCCAAGTAAGCGTCGGCCTCGGGCGTTCCGAGGGGCGCATACACGAGCTCCTTGTCGCCGCCGGGGAGCGGAATGTTCCACTCCCGGAACTTCTGCTGCAGCGAACGGAACTGCCCCATCGCCAGGTTGTGCCCTAGACCACGCGAACCGCAGTGCGACAGGAACGCCACGTTGCCGTCGACGAGGCCAAACGCATCGGCGGTGGTCCGAGCGCGCGGGTTGTCGAGGATGTGGACCACCTCGCACTCGCCAAAGTGGTTCCCCCCCCCGTAGGAGCCGAGCTGCGTAATCTTTTCGGCGAACTTGGGCAGCGCGCCTCCGGTCAGCATGCGATCAAGCCGGTTCGCCAGAGCGTCGGGCGTGCCGTCGTGCCCCAGGTGCCGCGCGTCTTCGCAGTGGTTCGCCCAATGCGGCGGGATGCCCAGCGCAGTGCAGACCTCGGGGGTCGCGCCTTCGACGACCAACTGCCAACCGAGTTCGGTCGACACCCGCCGCGACTTGCGCACGTTGCGCTGCCCCCGCCCAGCGCCCGTCGGAATCCGCTCGCCGATGGCGTTGATCAGCGCCCGCCGCGTGGTGCGGTCCTCGACCTGGTCGGCCGGCAGTCGCAGCTGCAGCAGGCTCATCGAGCACTTGATGTCGACTCCGACTGGTCCCGGATAGACATGCGTCGGCGAGACGAGCACGCAGCCCACCGGCGCGCCGTAGCCGCAATGGGCATCGGGATTCAGCACCAGATCCGAAACTCCTGGAGCGAGCCGCGAGTTCACGGCCTGCTGCAGGCACATTTCGTCGAAGGTGTTGCGAATCGCCTCGGTGCCGATCACGGTCACCGGGGTCGCGCTCGGTCCCACAGGCAGGATCGCCGTGGCTTCGCCGCTGGGAATCATTGAGTGCATGGGGCGCTCGATCACTTTCAAAAAAACGGAGCCTGTCGCCGCGACGAAGGGTGATGAAACGTTATCGCGCTCTGTCCACTGAGCTACGGCCCCTTGCGAACCGGCCTTGCGGCAGGAAGTAGAGCCGGTGGGACTCGAACCCACGACCTCGAGGTCCTTTAACCTTGTAGTTCCATCGGCATTCGCGTCGACAGGTGCTCCGTAAGTATGACAGACCGGCGACGAAAAAAGTGCTCGAGAGTTTTCCGCCCGCGGTGAAGCCAGGCGAGATCATGTACTCCCGAGCGGCATTCGCCGGTTGAGTTTGTGGTTCCCGTTCCCGGCTGGTCTCGCCGCCCTGTTGCCAGGGACGACGAGACCAGCCGCCAACACGCTCAAATCGTCGTCCGTTCAATCTCCCGCACCCAAAACTCCTCGCCGGTTCCGCCGCGAGCCACGGCGCCCAGGAGCGAAAACACCTGGTCGCTGAAGCCGGCCACGTTCACGTTGTCCGGCCGCGGCTTCGTTTGCATCGTGCCATAGGGCTGCTGATCGATGCAGACGAGCTTCGCCTCGGGGTTGCGGGCTTTGAACTGGTTCCATTGCCGCATCGTCTCGGTCGCGCTGCCGCCGAAGCGGCCATGGACGTGCGAGTCGACCCACGATTCGTTGTCGGATACGTAGATCAACAGCTCTCCGCGAGCCTTCCGCTGGTTCAGGTGCGCCAGCGGCGCGCTGCAGTTCGTTCCTCCGGCCGGGAGCTGCGACAGCCGCGCCGCATTCGTGAGCACGCTGTCGCGCGGGTTCAACCGGCACTCCACGACCTTCGACTCGAACGGAATGACCTCCGCCAGCGGGTTGCGCCGCAGCACCGCCGCGGCCACGAGCGCCGCCACGTCGATGCAGCGAATCTTGCTCGTAGCGCCAGGACGATGCCCGGTGACCGGCGAGTGCATCGAGCCCGAGACATCGACGAACACGTACACCTGCCCCTCGAGCCGCGGCACGTTGCTAATTGCCAGTTCCATCGCGTCTTGAAGTGCCTCGCGAATCACGCCTGGCACTCCGCTGTCCACATTCATGTAGGCCGCCAGCAACTGGTACGGAAACACCCGTGCCTGCGCCACGGCCCGCGGATTGCGGAGCCGATCGGCCACGAGTCGCACCACTTCTTCATCCTCCCAGACCCCGTGGCGTCCAAACGTATTCAGGTTCATCCGCGTCGTTTGCCACGAAGCGTTGCGGGCGATCCGCGCCCAATCGCGCTTCGAGAGCGGCAGCGAAGTCAGCAGTTGAAACGGCACGTCGGGAACCGCGACCTTGCCGGCGTTGGTGTTGCGCTTGAACTTCTCGTACTGCTGCACCACTTCGGCCAGCGCGCCGCGGTCATACTCGCGGCCCACCAGGTACGCGAGCAGCGCCCGCCGCTGCGGCGAGTTCGGCTTGGGGTGCGTCATCCGCACGATGTCGGCCAGCGACGGCTCGTTGCCGATCGACCCGAAGAACAACTGCTCGTCGGTGCGGTTTTCCAGCCACTGCTGGATCAGCCGCTTCGGCAACGTTCCCAGGCTCTTACGGCCCACCACGCCCGAACGCATGATCTGCACGAAGTTGCGGAGCATCTTCGGCGAGTCGATCACGCGATCGAACACTTCGGCCATCAAGCCCGGGCTTTCCACCGACAGGATCGCCAGCAACAAGGCCGGCATGTCCTTCATGGAGCTCTGCGTTCGAGCGTAGAGCGCCGTCTGGGCGATGAACTCCGGCTCCACCTTCCGGCACAGTTGCAAAACGATCTGCAACTGCTCCTCGCCGGCAGCATAGAAGGTGTTGTTCAAGCATCCCGTGGCCGCGTACTGCGCGAGCATGTGCTTGTCGGACATGCGGTAGGCCAAGGCGCCCGCCTCGTTACGAGAATCGGCCGCCGGCAGCAGCTTTCCGACCAGGGAGCGGAAGAGTGATTTGTTGGCCATGGGGAGGGCTCCGACTCAGAAGGACTCGTTGATGTCTTTCGCCTAATGCAGGAGCCGTACCAATCGCCCACGGCCTGCCAACGTCAGTCCGTAACACAATATATGCGTGACACTTAAGACACACGCGCATCAACCACGCCGTTTTCGTGCTTCCCAGCGTTGCGATCTTTTCGGCGCGTCTCTTATAATTCTGTATATGGTCGATTCACGGGCCACCGTCGTGTTGGGCATCTTGGGCAATCGCCTCGATTCCGGCGTGCGCGAGCTGCGTTGGAGCGAGTGGCGGCCCAGCGTGGCCCTCTGCCAGCATGAGGATCTGCTGGTCCACCGCTTCGAACTGCTGCACCCCTCGAAGAACCTAGGCATGGCCGAGGGGCTCGCGGAAGACATCCGCTCGGTTTCTCCCGAGACCACCGTGCGGCTGCATCCGCTCGACTTTCGCGACGCCTGGGACTTCGAAGAGGTCTATGCCACGTTGCACGGCTTTGCCCGCGCGTTCCCCTTTCGCACCGACGAAGAGGACTACCTGGTTCACATGACGACCGGGTCGCACGTGCAGCAGATTTGTCTGTTTCTGCTCACCGAGTCGCGCCACCTGCCGGGGCGGCTGCTGCAGACCTCTCCGCCGTCGCGGAACCAGTCGACGGCCGGCAGCTACCGGATCATCGATCTCGATCTCTCCCGCTACGATGCCCTGGCGACGCGTTTCGCCCAGGAGCAGCGGGAGGACCTGAGCTTCCTCAAGTCCGGCATCGAAACCCGCAACCGCGCCTTCAACGACCTCATCGAGCAGATCGAGCGCGTGGCGGTGGCGAGCGAGGCGCCCCTCTTGCTCATGGGCCCCACGGGCGCCGGCAAGTCGCAGCTTGCCCGGCGGATCTACGAGCTCAAACGCCGCCGCGAACAAGTGCGCGGGGCGCTCGTGGAAGTGAACTGCGCCACGCTCCGCGGCGACCAGGCGATGTCGGCCCTGTTCGGGCACGTCAAAGGCGCCTACACCGGCGCCACCGCAGCCCGCGCCGGCCTGCTCAAGACGGCCGACGGAGGCTTGCTGTTTCTCGACGAAATTGGCGAGCTCGGCCCCGACGAGCAGGCCATGCTGCTGCGGGCGATCGAGGAGAAACGGTTTCTGCCCGTCGGCGCCGACCGCGAGGCGGAGAGCGACTTTCAACTCATTGCCGGCACGAACCGCGACCTGCAAGCCGAGGTCGCCCGCGGCGCGTTTCGCGAGGACCTACTCGCGCGGATCAACCTGTGGACCTTTTGCCTGCCGGGTCTTGCCGAAAGGCGCGAGGACCTCGCGCCCAATCTCGACTACGAGCTCGAGCGCTTCGCCGCGCAAACGGGTCGCAAGGTGACGATCAATCGCGAAGGACGCGAACTGTTCCTGCGGTTCGGCGAATCGCCCGCGGCCCGCTGGACGGCCAACTTCCGCGATCTGAACGCCGCCGTCACGCGCATGGCCACGCTCTGCCGGGCCGGGCGGATCACCGCGGCCGACGTGCAGGCCGAAATCGCGCGGCTCGAACGCGGCTGGCAGGCGCCAACGACCGGCGCAGGCGACCTGACGGTTCTCGCCGAAGCGCTGCCACCCGAGCGGTTGGCGGAGCTCGATCTCTTCGACCAGGCGCAGCTCGCCAGCGTCCTCAGTGCGTGCCGCGGCGCCCGTTCGCTTTCCGAAGCTGGCAGAGTCCTCTTCGCCGTTTCCCGCCAAGCGAAAGCCCAGCCGAACGACGCCGACCGGCTGCGAAAGTACCTGGCGCGGTTCGGGCTCGGTTGGAGCGACGTTACGGACCTTCGTTGAAGGGCGCCAGAGGTCGGAAGCGAGGCGTCCTGAACGAAGCGACCCCGAAGCTTCCGCGAAGCCATGGATTTGCCTCGGGGCACATTTTCCCACGGCCCGAAGTGATTCCGCCGACCGTTGCCGGCGGGAGCGGGCAGCAACGAGAAGGCCCTGCCGGTCGCGACAGGGCCTTCGCTCGTTGCACCGCCGGCGTCCACCAGGACATGGACGCCGGCCAAACCACCTTGAGCAAAGGAATGATTGCACGAAGCCGCGAGCGGAGTACCCTCAAATGGGGGTTGTGCTCGCAAAACGGCGGAGAATCGCGCATCGACCGGGGAGGGCGGGGGTGAACCCCGCCGCTCGCTGGGCTGGCGCTAGTTCAGCCGCTTGTTGGGCGGACTTGGGGAACCAGCCCCCCTACCCCTGCGGCTCCGTCATGCTCCACGGATCGAGCGCATCTCGCAGCACATCGTGCGGCAGCACCTGCTGCTCTTCGCACAGGTGGCGGATCGTCTTGCCCGACTTGAAGGCTTCCTTGGCCAAAGCCGCCGCCTTCTCGTAACCCACCAGCGGGTTCAAGCTCGTGACCATCGACAGGCTCTTCTCCACGCCGGCCTCGCAGGCCTCGGGGTTGGCTTCCATCTCCGTCGCGCAGAAATCGACGAAGGCGTGCGTGGCGTCGGAGAGCAGCGAAATGCTCTCGAGCGTTGTCTGCCCCATCACCGGCATCATGATGTTGAGCTGGAACTGCCCGCCCGCCGCTCCGCTCACGGCCAGCACCTGGTCGTTCCCCATCACGCGCGCGGCCACTTGCATCATGCTCTCGCACATCACCGGGTTCACTTTGCCCGGCATGATCGAGCTGCCCGGCTGCCGGTCGGGCAGCTTGAGTTCGTAGAACCCGCAGCGCGGCCCCGAGCCGAGCCAGCGGATGTTGTTCGACACGTTAAACAGCGTCACCGCGATCGTGCGCAACTGGCCATGGCACTCGACCAGCCCATCGCGCTGGGCGTTGCCTTCGAAGTGGTTCTTGGCCTCGACGAAGGGGATGTTCGTTTCCTTGGCTAATTCTTGGGCCACGCGGAAGCCAAACTCCGGATGCGTGTTGATGCCCGTGCCGACGGCGGTTCCGCCGGCCGGCAACTCGAGCACCGCCTCGACGGCCCGATTGGCCCGGCCCACGGAAAGCTCGATCTGCCGCGCCAGGCCGCCGATCTCTTGGCCCAGCCGCAGCGGAGTGGCGTCGGCCAGGTGGGTGCGTCCGATCTTCATGATCCGGTCCCACTGCTGGGCCTTGTCGGCCAGCGTTTGCTGCAGCCGCTCAAGCGCAGGCGCCAGCCGCGTGCGGATCTCGCGGGCAACGGCCACATGGATGGCCGTGGGGAACATGTCGTTGGTGCTCTGCCCCATGTTCACGTGATCGTTGGGATGAATCGGCTTCGCGGCGGCGAAGCGGTCTCCCCCGATCAGCTCGATCGCCCGATTGCTGATCACCTCGTTCACGTTCATGTTGCTCGACGTGCCCGAGCCGGTCTGAAAGACATCGATCGGGAACTGGTTGTCGAACTTCCCTTCGATCACCTCGCGGGCGGCGGCCAGCAGGGCCTCGATCTGGGCGGCCGAGAGCGGATTTTTGCCGGTGCCGCTGAGTTTGCCGAGGTCGCGGTTCGCGACGCCGGCGGCATACTTCACCATGCCAAGCGCGTGGATCAGCGCCGGCGGCAGCTCCCAACCGGAAACGGGAAAGTTGTCGACCGCCCGCTGGGTTTGGGCGCCGTAGTAGGCCTGAGCGGGGACTTGCACGTCCCCCATGCTGTCGCGTTCGATGCGGTGTTCGGACATGCTATTCGATGATAAAGGGAACTTGACGGTCGAAATCTCTCTTTCGTGCGTCGTCGAAACTGTCGCGAATTGCGCGCACCGTATAGCCTCCGACGAGCTTGCCCTGATCAAGGTACATCCAGTCGGAGATTTCTTCCGGGGCGACTTCGACTTGCTGCCCCATGCGCACCGTATGCACGTTGAGGGGTTCGTTGCTCACGGTTGCGACAAACCGGCCGTTGCGAAACGCGATCGGAACGAGCCAAAAGTGCTCTTGTTCGTCGCCATCGAAGAAGGCGCGCTTGATGGCAAAGCCAGTGGAGTTGGGGGGCGGCTGTTCGAACGCGGCGATGAACCGCTGCACCGAGGCTCGAGCCTCGGCAATCGCGGCGTTGATCCTTGGATCATCTTCTTCGACGGCCTGCACTGGGACCAAGCCGGGCCGCTCGATCGTGTTCTCGCCGAAGCGAGACTTTGCGGGTCGACTGCAAATACCGGCCACCAGGGCGCCTCCGATCACCACCCCGGCCACGATCGTCGACACGTGGTCTCTCCGGGGCCGATGATGGCGGGCAGCAGACACGGCAGGGGCAGACCGCGACAACCATGGGTTGGGAAGGGCAGATGGCATTTCGCCCTGATCAGGGCCATTTTAGCGGCCAAAGGACGCGGCCGACAGTTGCCAACGTCGCCGCCGACGTTCCCAGTTCATCGCCCTCCTCGGCGCCGTTGCTCGCCGTTTGCCGCGATCGCACGGTTCTCCCGCGGACCTGCCGAGGCATTTCGGCCTCAGGTTGCCGTCCGTCCGCCAAACCACATAGACCACCACGATCTGCAGCACTCCGCCCGAACTATGACCATCCGTTGACGATCTCACAACTTGCCTCTGCTTGCCGCCTGGTGGGCCGGATTCCAGAGCCATTTCTGCCGACAAACGTCCACTTCGGCGTGCCTTCAGGTTCCGTTTCTGCTTGCCCCGTGGGTAAGGTTATCGTAGACTTTTGCCTCTCCCCGCGGGGTCAGGGGAAGCCTCTCTAGCCGGAGTGGCGGAATGGCAGACGCGCCGGACTCAAAATCCGGTTCTCGCAAGAGAGTGTGGGTTCAAGTCCCACCTCCGGCACTCAAGCCAGCCAACGACTTACGTCGAAACCAGCCTCGTGGCATCTGACTGCTTTGGGCCCGACTGGGGAGAAATTGGGGAGAATTGTGCTCGCGTGTTGCGGAACTGTTGCTTGGTCCTGCCAAGGCGCCAAGGGCACAATTCCGCTATGGCTACGCTCGAGAAACGCGGCAAGACCTACCGCATCGTCTTTTGGGTCGCGGGAGCACGCTTCAGCCGCTCGCTGAAGACCCGAAGCGAACGCGAAGCCTTTGCGACTCAGATTCGGCTCGAAGACAATCTTCGGCGATACGAGCTAGGGCTCCTCCCAGCGCCAGAAGGCGCGGATCTTGCGGCCTTCCTTCTGTCCGACGGTCGCGCGCCAGCGAAGCCGGAACGGCCGGCCCTACGCACCCTTGGCGATCTTTTCAATGCCTACTTCCAGTCGCTTCCCGAGGGCGCCCTGGAACAAACGACGCTTGCGGGAATGCGGCTTCACGAAGTTCATCTTGGCCGGCATCTGGGGAACGGCTGCTCGATCCACACTCTCGAGGCATCCGACCTCCAGGCCTATATCGAAAAGCGCTCGAAAGGAAAGGGGATCCACGGCCGAACCGTAAGCCCGGCCACGATGAAAAAGGAACTCGTGACGCTCCGGACTGCTTGGAACTGGGCCGTCCATATGGGGCACTTGAAGCGACCGTTTCCTAACCGTGGCCTTCGCTTTGGTAAGACCACCGAGAAGCCGCCCTTCCAGACGGTCGCCGAGATCGAACGACGAATCAAACGCGGAGGGCTCATGAAGGCTGAAGAAGCTGACCTCTGGGACTGCGCGTTCCTGACGCTTCCGGACGTTGAAGAGCTCTTGGCCCATGTGCGAGCTGCGGCTCGGCAGCCTTTTGTGTATCCGCTCTTTGTGTTCGCCGCTCATATCGGCGCCCGCCGAAGTGAGATGCTCCGCTCTAAGCTTTCCGACCTCGACTTGGAAGCAGGCACCGTCCTCATCCATGAGAAGAAGCGAGTGCGGGGAAAACTTTCGACGCGGCGCGTGCCGCTTTCACCGTTTCTTAAGGCCACGCTCATTGAGTGGCTCGAAATTCACCCCGGTGGCGGCCGTACGTTTTCGCAGACACCGCAGGTCGAGCGCAGTAAAACTGAGCGCGGTGTGCCGCTTCCCATTACGCCAGACGAGGCCCACGACCACTTCAAAAGAGCGCTCCGCGGTAGCCGCTTCGAGCGTCTTCGCGGTTGGCACGTCTTTCGACATTCATTCTGTTCGAACGCCGCCGCCTCTGGAATTGACCAGAGGCTGATCAATGCGTGGGTCGGTCACCAAACCGAGGGGATGGTGCAGCGTTATCGGCACCTTATTCCGGATCAACAGCAAGAAGCCATTCGCCGAGTTTTTGGAGGCGGACGTACAATTGCCTAGGCCTAGGAAAACAAAAGGTCGGAGGTTCAACCTGATTGTTCCGACGATTGTGCAAAAAAGAGCCTTCGGCGAGCGCGTCGAAGGGCTTCTTCTTCTCCGAGGTTCCCATGCAGAATTCGATTGCGCGCCGGCCCAAGAGTCGTTGGTCGGTTTTGAAAACGAGCAGGGCGGCTTTACGACTCACCCCTGAGATTGCGCAGGGCGCCGACCCGATGAACTTCTCGCTGCGATGCCGTCCGCAGCCGGATTAGTCAAGTGCCTTCGCAATCTGACTCGCCTGGCAGCACCACATGGCGCGTCTCGCACAAGTAGTATTCCGGGTCATCGAGGTCAGGCTCCATACTCACGAGGACCGTGGCCCGGCAACCGAATGTGACACCCAGGCGAACCTCGTCGATGGGAACTCCTCGAAGAATGGGCCCGTCAGGACCCGTCGTGACGAGAACCATACCTGATCGTCCCGTCTGGATCGAGGCGTCGATATTGTTGCGATGAACTCTGTGAAACGGCATTTGCTCGCCTCCGTTTGCCAGGTAACCGTCCGTTCACGCGATAATTCCGGTTACCAGCGATTGTTGCTTGCCGCGCTCAGTGGCCACCGGAAAACGCTCGGCGCAGTTAGTAGTGTCGCGCTATAATGCAACGGTCATTTCGTCTTGCGCTGTATGGCAACCGCGCCGCGATCATCTGGATCCCAAACGAGAACCTCCTTGTCCCCGCTGCCGGTTCCGGACCGTTCGACACGAAAAGCCCGCCCGGACAGCGCCATGGAGAACTCTGAGTGGCCAGGCTGTGAGAAGAAACAACCAGTCGAGCCACTCACGGCTCGCCACGCCAGGACTGACGCGCGCTCGCGCACCCCGATGGCTGGGCAGTACCAACCCCTGAGAATTGCACATCGTTCCGCACCAATAACCGTGACCGACACAGCTTGGTCATCGCGACGCAGTAAAGCGCTCGCGGGCCCAAGTGCCTGCACTTCCACCGCAGGGTGCAAATGCAAGTAACTGTCCACCGTACAATGCGGAGAAGATGGGCTATCGCAAATGAGCCACGGGCCTGAAGCAGAGCAAGCGACCAATCGGGCCATGCTACTCACGCGCATTCGACGGTAGCCATCATGCACGAGTTCGACCCATTGGAAGCGATCACTCTGCCCGGATTGCTCGGAAACGACTCGTGGTCGATATCCCATTCTAAACGACGACCACATGTCCGCCTGGCTAGCACCATTGACCACCGCAACATTATGTGCCGCTGAGGATCGACAATAATCGCGCATGGCACCGGCCTGATAGCAGAAAGTCCCGCTATCCACGACAAACCGCTTTCCTCCCAGCGACATCTCAAACGACCCTAGGTCCGAATGAGCATGGGCGGGCAGCTCAGGTCGTGCAATGGGACCGCACTTGACGATCACACAATCCGACCGCGCTCTCCAGACCCAATACCCTCCCTGTTTGGTCGCGCCGTCATTGACTGTCGTCGCTGATCTACCAGTAATGAGGCTGACCCGAGTCGCGCTCATCAACGAACCATCGCCGAACAAAGGAATATCACCATCCGGATGGCAGACGTTTGCTAAAAACCTTTGTGCCCTGCTGTGTGTTCGACGGCATAGGTCCGATAAAGTGCGGTTGCCGTCCTCCAACAAGTCGGCGAGGTCAGCTAGCAGTAGAGTCGCCTCAGCGTGGTAATAGGGAGAGCGCTCGAAGTGCTCTCCAGAATGATCGAACTGGCGGTCGAGCTCCGTGGTCAAAATGCCCGCGAGCAATGAGTTCCATCGCTGGTTGCGACGATCGTCGAAGTAGTTCACGCCCAGCGCGAGAGCGCGGCAGTTTTCCAGCAGATGATTGCCACCAACATCCCGCTCGAGGCAACCACTGAGGAAACGAATCTGCGCGAACAGCGAACGGTCCATTGCCTCGGAAAGCGCCGGCGGCGGTTGAGTTGCTCGGATCAGGCTCCAGGACACAACTCGTCGCGAAATGCAATAAGGATGCCAAGCGTCCAAGGAAGAGGCCCGACTCAATGGCCACTCCGCTAACCACTGTGCCAACAGCTGCCAGACAATGTCGCTTGGATTGGCGCCGAGCAAGACGTAGTCGGCCAGATAGTCCTGGTAGTGAAAATGAAAGCGACTCAGGCGGGGAAGACACTCGAGAGTGGCCCGATCACGAATATCGGTGACGCTGATCTTGTGGCCTGCAAGGTCCAAGATGCCTCGAGCGAGCAAATCGGACCGGTGCTGAGCCGAAGGACAGGCAGCGAGTGCGAGGGCCCGATCTTTAACAGCACGTAGTCCGGGGGTTTCTCCTCGCCATGCTACGCCACCGCGCTCTGTAGCACTGGTAACGGACCGAATGCCCTGCGCTGCCTGGCGGACAAATCGGTTGCATACCTGCGAGACCTTGTGATGCCGGAGCAGGGCCATTGCACGCAGCAACGGGCGCCACATCGAACCAACGACAGGCGATACGCTCGCGTGACACTCATCCGGGTATGGCGTGACTCGCTGCATGCTCTGCGACCCAAGTAAGCGGCTACATCAATTCGCGCCACAAGCTATCAAGGTAAATAGTGCGGCCTTCTCTCGTTGAGTGGACGGCCGCGAGCGTTGCCAAGGTGGTTTCGCAAGCAGATGCGAACGCGATCGGCATTGGCAATCCTTCCTTTAATGCAGCTAGGAAGCCAGCGACCTCTTCACCATGTCCCTTGTTGGCCGACCTCCAGCGTTCAGCTTGAACCCGCTTGCCTTGCTCCGAAATGACCAGAGTGCGAAAGTCTTCGACAACTGCAGTCGCGCCAGCGGCATGTACCTCAATACGCTCTTTGTTGGCAATCCCGTCGCCAGCGTGAGTGTAGGTGAGGTCGAGTAGGGAGCCATCCTCGTAAAGAAAGTGCGCGACAACATTTGCATCCTCTTCCCGCCCACGGTGGCGCATCGCATGGACAGACGCGATCGGCGACCCGATTAAGAAGGACGCCAAGTCGATGAAATGACATGCTTCACCGACGAACCGTCCACCCTCCGCGGGATCCAAAAGCCAATGCTCATCGACCAAGCTGCCTGCATTGACGCGGTAGTTGATCACCAGCGGTCGGCGCGAGCGGAAAAACGAAGCTAGGCGGATTGCAGCAGGACTGAACCTGCGATTGAACCCAACCATAATGCGAGCACGAGCCTGGTCATCCAACTGCAACAGGTCGCGGAGTTGGGGCAGGGACACGGCAAGAGGCTTTTCAACGAATGCGCACTTGCCGCTCTCGACCACGCGCTTCGCGATGGGGGCGTGCAACGAGTGCGGTGTGGTTACAATGACGGCATCGCTGCTGGAACTGGCGATCACCTCTTCGACCGACTGCGCGGATTCGGTGAAGGAAAACAGCCGGGCCGCTGTTCGGGCCGCCGCTCCGGTACCACTGGCCGCAGCGACAAAGTGAACACCCGCAGCGCGAAACAATGGCAATAGGGTCGACGCGGCAAAAGCTCCGCCTCCCAGCAACGACAATGCTGGCGCCCGCCCCACGAACGAGCGAGAGCTTGCTTTCACGGAGGGTTCTGTCGACCGCAGCCTCGGATATGCCTGTTGGTGCCCGTAGGTAAGCACGATGCCCAGGTGTCGACTCGCGGGGTCAAGCAACATGGAATACGCCTCGCCAGCATTTTCAATCGCAATTCGATGCGTCGTGCACAGTTGTGGGCGAACCCGACCAGCTGCAACGGAGTCAAGGAAGCATTCCATGTTGCGCGCAATCGTCCAACGAACATAGCTAAGCGGATAGTCGTTTCCTCGCTTTTCGTAGCTTGGATCGTGTCGGCCGGGTCCGTAGGAGCGCGATACCGTGAAGGTCAATTCCTTCTCATAGAAGATCCGTCGGGACAGCTCCATGCCGGTTGCACCGACGAGGACTATGTGGCCACGGTCACGGGCGAGAGCAGCGGCAGCACTCACCGGTGCGCTGTTAGAAGAGGACGCTGTGATGAGAGCAATGTCAAATCCGCGGCCCCGAGTAACCTCTGCAATCGCAGCTCGCTGCGACACTTCATCGGCAGCAAACGCGCCAACTGCGCCGCCAGCAAGTGCCAGATCCCGCTTCCAGCCGTCGGGGTCGAAGCCGGCGACTCGACATCCGCCGGCCTGCGCGAGCTGAACCGCTAGTTGGCCAACTAAGCCGAGCCCAACGACCGCGACCGACATTCCGGGTTGATAATTTGCGGTATGCAAACCGTGCAGGGCCACTGCACCAACCGCGGCATATGACGCCGCCTCGACATCAACGTCAGTCGGTACCAGCGAAGCGAGCCGCATCGGAACGACATTGTATTCGGCATGGTTCGCATGGCCGGCTCCGGCGCAACTGACTACCTGGCCCGGCTGGAACTGAGTGCATGTCTCTCCGACCGCGACAACGCGGCCGGCCGAACTGTAGCCAAGGGCGAGGTCTTGCGAAATGCGATGTTTAACCGATTGGAAAGCAGCAGCCCAGCCTTCCCGCTGCGCTTTACGTAGCACCTTCCGCACTAGATCGGGGCGGTCCTTCGCCTTACCCAGCAGCGACTTCTTTGCCAACTGCACTGTTGCACGCTCCGTACCTGCAGAGATGAGGGAGGCGCCTGTCTCCACCAACAGGGCGGTCGAATGGATCGTTGGTGGAACCATGTCCACGACTTCGACCAACCCAGTTTGCAGATTTTGAAGGACTTGCTTCATTGGTGTCTGAGTCGAACCGGGGAAGGGAATGGGTCAGCGGGATGTGGCCAGCAGCAGATCCGCGATCCGGCCGGCTGCTTTGCCATCCCACAGCGGGGGTACGCTCCCCCTTGGATAGCTGCCCGTTAAGACCTCGGCGACCGTTGCTTCAAGCAGGTTGCAATCCAAACCGAGGAGGCGGCTTGAGCCCATTTGCACCGTAATCGGCCGCTCCGTGTTCTCTCGCATGGTGAGACAGGGAACGCCGAGCGCAGTGGATTCGTCCTGAAGGCCGCCGGAATCCGTGATCACAAACGCGCACCGAGACGTTAAGCTGAGAAAATCAAGGTACCCGAGAGGCTCTGTGAGGATCAGGCCGGCATCGACTGCTGGCTGCGGTTCTTCCGCACGCAGTTTGCTACGCGTGCGAGGATGCACGGGAAATACGAGCGGCACCCCTCTCGAGATGCGGCGCAGGGACGCCATCAAGCGGCCAAGGTGGTCCGCGTCATCGACGTTGGAGGGCCGGTGCAGCGTAACAACACCGTATCGTCCCGGTGTGAGCCCGAACCTGCTCCATGCCTGGCAGTCTCGTGCGCGATCAAGATGGTCCCGGAGCGTATCGATCATCACATTTCCGACCAAGTGAATGCTCTGCCGCGGATGGCCCTCACGCATTAAGTTGTCGACGGCGGCCTGCTCCGTCGCAAAATGAAGCGACGAGACCGCATCCGTGATCATTCGGTTCCATTCCTCGGGCATCGATTTATCACCACTGCGCAGCCCAGCCTCGACATGACAGACAGGGGTGTCCGCTTTAACTGCCGCAATGGCTGCGCCGGCGGTGGAGTTTACATCCCCAATTGCGACCAGCCAATCGAAAGGAGCGCCGGAGGGCTGGGTCAACAGTACTTCCTCAATGGCCGTGATAATGCGTCCAATCTGTTTGCCGGGAAGGTCGGAGCCAATTCCCAGCCAAACATCGGGTCGACGCAGTTCCAGCTCTTCGAAAAACACGTCGGACAATTTGGCATCATAATGCTGCCCCGTGTGGATCAATGTCACGCGCGCTCCACGACGATCGAGCTGCCGCACAATCGGAGACGCTTTCACAAAGTTGGGCCTCGCGCCCACGACTACCGCGATGTGCATGTTCAGGTCCGCAATTGCTCAGGGTGACGTATTCGGCAAGTTGCCAGGTTGCTCGCCAGCGGCCGTCGCGTGGCTAGGTGCGACACGCTCGAGAAGTTGGAGGAAATCCAGGGCGAGCGCGTCGCGGTTGTATTGAGCCACGACCAGCGCACGGGCGGATTGCTTTAGAGAGAGCAGTTCGGCTTGGTCATCGGCTAATCGGACCAACGCATTAGCGAGCTGTTCAGCGTTCTCCGGCTCAATCGCGATCCCCGCTTTTGCGTTTACAACGATATCGCGGGCCTCCCCCATCACTCCCATCAGAACGGGCACCTCCATGGCCATGGCCTCAAACAGCTTTGAGGGGAGCACAGTTTCGAAGAGCGCGGTGCGGCGAAGATGGACTAGGCAGACGTCTGTCGAAGCGAGCGCGGTAATCGCCGACTCTTTAGGCACCAGTCCGGTAAACCTCACGAGGGACTGCACTTCGAGCTGACGAGCCAAGCCGCGCAGTCGTGCTGCGTCCGCTCCCTCGCCCACCAGGATAAACGCAATATCGGCCCTTCCCATCGCCTTGAGCCGCGCCGCTGCGTGGAGGACAACCTCAAGGCCGTGTGCCATTCCCAACGTACCCACGTACGTACAAAAGAATCGGGCTGGCGTGTCGAGTGCTTCGAGCCACTGTTGGTCCCGATCGCGCGGCGCGAATCGTTGGATGTCCACGCCGTTGGTAATCACCGAAGTCTTGCGGTCGGAACCCAGTTTTCGAGCGACATTCGCTCGGTAGCCTTCACCGACGCACACGATGTGGTCGGCGCTGCGGTACAGTGCGATTTCGAGTCGAGCCAAGAGTCGAGTGACAAGGCCCGCCTTGAGGGCGCCGACTGCTTCAATGGACTCGGGCCAAATATCGCGAATTTCTAACACAAAGGGAACCGAGTGCCACCAAGATGCAAACACACCCGCCCAACCGCAGAAAAACTGGGGGCTGGTCGCAACGACGACGTTGGGCCTTTTAAGAAAGGGCGTCTGTAGAACCGCGCTAAGCAGAAATGAGAGGTAGTTTGCGATGCGTCGGACGGTTCCTGCGTTGGCCGCGAGGTAGGTCCAAAGTCGCACGACGCGGACACCATCGATCGTTTCCGACTGTGAACGAAACGTCGACCGGTATCCTGGAAAGGGAATGCCAGTTGGACAGTTCGGAATACCGGTAACTACGGTTACGTCGTGGCCTTTTGCTGCCCAGCGCACGGCATGGTCGTAGGTGCGACTAGCAGGCGCATTCGTTTCCGGCGGAAAATAGTGCGTGTAGAAGAGAACTTGCATCGGTAGATCGCTTACGCGCGTTGCACCCGCTTACCATTCGGCAGAGGAGTTTTCCGAGTGGCTCCGCGTGTATCGATCACGAGCGGCGCATGCCGCACGATCATCTCGTAGTCGTAAGCCGTATGGTCGGTGGCGATCAGCACGCAGTCTTGTTGTTCAAGGAGCTCTGTTGTAAGTGGTCGGCTAGTCATCGGCGGTACCTTATGTCCCCGCATCTTCGGCAGAACCGGCACATGCGGGTCGTTGTAGGCCAGTTCCGCCCCCCCTGCCCGCAGCAGATCCATGAGTTCGAAGGAGGGGCTTTCGCGGGGGTCGTCGACATCGCGTTTGTAGGCGACGCCCAGGATCAGCACCTTGCTGCCGCGAAGCGGCTTGCCCCGTTCGTTGAGCGCCTCGACCAACCGCCGCACGACGTACCGCGGCATGCTCGTGTTGATCTCGCCGGCCAGCTCGATGAACCGCGTCGGCAGGCC
>JBGAPH010000051.1:0-46994 GCA_044221365.1 Pirellulales bacterium | reverse complement strand
ATCCGCGAAGCCTTACTTGGCCGCGGCCAAGAGCTGCTTCTTCTTCTCGGCGATGATCTCTTCCTGAATCGCATTGGGCACGCGGCGGTACTTGGCGAACTCCATCGTGAAGGTGCCCTGGCCCTGCGTCATGCTGCGCAGATCAGTCGAGTAGCCGAAGGTTTCGGAGAGCGGAACCTCGGCCTCGATCGTGGCCAGGGGGCCCCGCATCTCGGTCGACACGATCATGCCGCGACGGCTGTTCAATTCGCCGGCCACCGAGCCCTGGAACTGGGCCGGCACCTCGACTTCGAACTTCATAATCGGCTCGAGCAACACCGGCTTCGTCTTCAGAAACGTCTCGCGGAAGCAGTTGCGGGCACAGATCTGGAAGGCCATGTCCGAGCTATCGACATCGTGGTACGAGCCGTCTTCCAGCGTGGCCTTCACGCCCACGATCGGGAACTCGGCGAGCGGACCCTTGCCGATCGACTGGCGGAAGCCCTTTTCGACCGAAGGAATGTATTCCTTGGGCACGCGGCCGCCGACCACCTTTTCCTCGAACTCGAAGACTTCCTCCGAATCCTCGGGGAGCGGGGTCAGCCGACCCACGATGTGGGCGAACTGGCCCGAACCGCCGGTCTGCTTCTTGTGCTTGTAGTTGTACTCGGCTTCCTTGGTGGGGGCTTCGCGGTAGCTCACCTTGGGCGCGCCGACTTCGAGCTCCACCTTGTACTCGCGGCGGATGCGCTCGACGTAGATCTCGAGGTGCAGCTCGCCCATGCCGGAGATCACCGTTTCGCCCGTCTCCTCGTCGGTGCCCACGCGGAAGGTGGGGTCCTCCTTGGAGAACCGCTGCAGGGCCTTGCCCATGCGGTCGACGCCGTCGCGGGCCGTGGGGTTGACGGCCATCTTGATCACGGGCTCGGGCACGAACATGCTCTCGAGCGTGCAGTACTTGTTTTCCGAGCAATACGTGTCGCCGCTCGCGCAATCGACGCCAATGATGGCCACGATGTCGCCGGCGTCGGCCGTGTCGGTTTCCTCGCGCTTATCGGCATGCATGCGCACGATGCGGCTGAAGCGCTGCTTCTGACCGGTGCGCTGGTTGAACATCTGGTCGCCCTTGGTCACGCGGCCCTGGTAGATCCGCATGAACGTGAGCTGGCCGAACGGATCTTCCACGAGCTTGAACGCCATGCCGACGAACGGCTTGGCCGGATCGGGCTCGAGCGGGAAGTCCTCGGTCGGATTGGCGTATTGCTTGGCCTTGACCGGCCGCGTGAGCGGCGAAGGCAGGTAGCGGACCACCGCGTCGAGCAGCAACTGCACGCCCTTGTTGCGGTAGGCGCTGCCCATGAACACGGCGGTCAGATCTTGGCCCTGCACGGCGTCCTTGGTCACGCGGTGGAGCAGATCCTCGGGCACTGGCTCTTCGGCCAGCAGCAGCTCCATCAGCTCGTCGCTGTACATGGCCAGGGCGTCGAGCATCTTCGTGCGGTACTCGGCGGCCTTCTCGGCGTAGTTGGCCGGAATCGGCTCTTCGCGGACCTGCTCGCCATTCTCGCCGTCGAAGTAGTTGGCCTTCATCGTGATCAGGTCGATCACGCCTTCGAAGGTTTCGGCGGCGCCGATGGGGATCTGCATCATCACGCAGTCGCTCTTGAGCTTCTCGCGAATCTGCTCGACGACGCGGTAGGGATCGGCCCCGGTGCGGTCCATCTTGTTGATGAACGCCAAGCGCGGCACGTGGTAGCGCTTCATCTGGCGGTCGACCGTCATCGACTGCGACTGCACGCCGCCCACCGAGCAGAGCACGAGAATGGCGCCGTCGAGCACGCGGAGGCTGCGTTCCACCTCGACCGTGAAGTCGACGTGCCCCGGCGTGTCGATGAGGTTGATCGTGTGGTCGTCCCAATGGACCTGGGTGGCGGCGCTGGTGATGGTGATCCCGCGCTCGCGCTCGAGGTCCATGTGGTCCATGGTGGCCCCTTCGCCCTTGACCTCCTGGATGCGATGGATCCGCCCCGCATAGAACAAGATCCGCTCGCTCAGCGTGGTCTTGCCAGAGTCGATGTGGGCCGAAATGCCGATGTTCCGCAGCTTCGCAAGGTCCATGAGCGTAGAGTCCAGCTATCTCCAAAAACAAGAAAGCGGCCGTCGCGCCATCCTGCGCGTAGCCGACAACAAGGCAAAGACCACCTCGGCCGTTGTTCCGCACCGCCCGAAGTGAAACCCCGGCAGACCGATGAGGCGGGAGCCCACTGGCCTTACATCTTAATCCGAATCGGATGTCTGCAAAGGTCAATTTGAACGGGTCACCCAAGGCTAACGCCTGTGCAACCTGTTCGTAATAATTCGCGCCTCTTGGGGTTCCGTCCAGGGGGTGAAGCAAAAATCGGTCCAACATCGCTCGTTGACCCCGGCCGACAGCGCGGCTAGCCTTCGCTCAGCCAGGGCCACCCCGTTTGCCGCGGGCGACGTCCGTGATCGCACGGCCGCGAGAACACCCCTGGGCGGACCTTTCTTCTTGCCGCAGGCGAGTCTGTAAGTGCTTTCCGAAAAAGACATTAACTGGGTCGAACCCCTTGTCAGCCGGCCGCTCCTGCGGACCTATCCCTGGCTGGCCTACTTGCTGCCGCTGGTGGTCTTTCTCGGGATCGGGTCGCTCGAGCCCGCGCCTCCCCCAGGGGATGCGCCGCCGCCACCCGCGAAAGCTGCGGGCCAACCGGAAGCTGCCACTCCGGCAGCCGACGGCGGTGCGTTGAGCTATCGCCACTACCCGTTGATCTACGCCCTCAAACTAGCCCTGACCCTGGCGGCCTTGGCCTATGTTTGGCCCGCCTACCGAGCCTACCCAGGGCGGCCTGGCGGCCTGGCGATCGTCGTTGGCGTGGTGGGGGCGATCGTGTGGGTGGCCCTGGCCCGCTGGCGGCTCGAACCACGCATCTTGGCGCTGGTGGGGATGGGCGAAATGGGCGAACGCGCGGCGTTTAATCCCTTTGCGGCTTGGCCCGACCAGCCGGGGCTGGCCTGGGGCTACCTGGCGGTTCGCTTCCTCGGCCTGGCGGCGGTCGTGCCGGTGGTGGAGGAGTTCTTCCTCCGCGGGTTCGTGATGCGCTGGGTGCAAGACCCCGATTGGCAGCGCGTGCCCTTCCCCGCCACGGCGCCCAAGGCCCTCGCCGCCGGCACGCTCGTCCCCATGCTCATGCACCCCGCCGAACTGCTGGCCGCGGCGGTCTGGTTCTCCGGCATCACCTGGCTGATGCTCCGCCGCCGCACGATCTGGGACTGCGTCGCGGCGCACGCCGTGACGAACCTGCTGCTGGGGGTGTGGGTGGTGGTTTCGGAGGATTGGTTCTTGATCTGAGCGGCCGGATGAGTTGCGACTTGCCGCGAGGTTTTAAGCGATGCAGCGCGCCGCCGGTCGCGAGTGAGCGAGCAGTAGTGACATGCGGGCGCTGGGCATGGCCCACCGCCCCGGCATTCGCGTATGCTGGCTGCCATGTCGAGCGAACCGAATTCCTCCGCCGCTCCGGTCGACCATCCGCGCCTGGCCCCCGTGCTCGGGCCGATTTCGGCCTTCGCCATCGTCGTGGGGCTGGTGATTGGCTCCGGCATCTTCATCAAGCCGGCGGCCATTGCCCTTGACACGGCGGGCAACGTCGGGCTGATTCTCACGCTGTGGGCAGTCTGCGGGCTCGTAAATCTATGCGGAGCGCTGACGATGGCCGAACTCTCGGCCATGATGCCCCACGCCGGCGGAACTTATGTGTTCCTGCGCGAGTCGTACGGCCGCTGCTGGTCGTTCCTGTGGGTGTGGGCCGAGTTTTGGGTGATTCGTAGCGGCTCCATCGCGGCCCTCGGCGCCGCGATCACGATTTCGTTGCGTCAGCTCCTGCTCTCCAACGGCTGGCTGCTCTCGGAGTTCGAACAGAAATTGCTCGAGCGCAGCGTGGCGATTGGGTCGATCGTGATCCTGGCGGCGATCAACATCGCCGGCACGCGCTGGGGCGGGGCGGTACAGAACGTGACTACCGCCATCAAGGCCGGCTTCGTGGCCTTCTTGGCGGTGTTGCCGTTTGTGGCCTTGGGGCAGGAGCACGTCCCCTTGGATCTGCACCTGCCGCCGTCTTACGGCTTCGCGCTGTGGGCGGGAATCGGCAGCGCGATCGCCTCGATCATGTGGGCCTACGACGGCTGGGGAAGCCTGACCGTGGTGGCCGAGGAGATCAAGCGGCCCCAGCGCAACGTGCCGCTCGCCTTGGGCGGAGGCGTGGCGTTTCTCACCGTGCTCTACGTGGCGGTGAACCTGGCTTACCACCTGACTCTGCCCGCCACCGCCATCGCCGAGGCTCACGTGCCGGCGGTGGCCGTGGCCCACAAGCTGCTGCCTAGGATTGGCACGCCGCTCGTGCTCTCGATGTTGATGATCTCGGTGCTCGGCGCCCTCAATGCCAACGTATTGGCCGGGCCGCGGGCGCTGTTTGCCTTGGGGCGCGACTACGAGCGGCTGGCTCGCCTACGGACGATCGATGCCCGCCGGGGCACGCCGGCCTGGGCCATCGCCGTGCTCGCGGGCTGGTCGGTGATTCTGGTGCTGCTGGCCGACCTGAGCCCGGTGCCCAACAAGACGCTGTTCGACGTGCTCACCGACTACTGCATCTTCGGCGGCTCGCTCTTCTACTACACGGCCGTGATCGGCGTGTTCGTGCTGCGCATGCGGAAGCCCAACGCGGAGCGGCCCTACCGCACCTGGGGCTATCCGGTGGTGCCGGCGGTCTTCGTATTGTTCTACACCTATCTGCTGGCGACGATGGTCTGGGGCGTCGAGACGCGGTTCCAGAGCCTGTCGGGGTTGGGGCTGATCGCCTTGGGGGTTCCGGCGTATCTCGCCGTCTCCCGGCGACCACGGCGCTAGCGCCCCTTCGTTGGCTGACTCCGCGCGTGAGAGACTTGCGGCGTGGAGTCGGCCGGCTGACGCTGGGCCGCTCGCCCGCAATGTTGGTCAACGAGCCCACGGTCGTTGCGCCTTCCAACCGTTCCAGCGAGCGGCCAGCGTAAGCTGGCTGACCCGATGCGCGGCGGGCCGTTTGCCGCGCTTGTTCGGCCGGCTTACGCCAGGCCGCTCGCCAGAAGGGTTGAACCGCGAATCGCGGTCGTTGCGCATCCAACCGTTCTGGCGAGCGGCCAGCGTTAGCTGGCTGACGAACCGCCGCTGGGCCGCTGGCCGCGCATGGTCGGCCGGCTTACGCCGGGCCGCTCGCCAGATCCGTTGATCAATCATTCGGCGCACGAAAAAGCGGCGGTTGGCCAGGCCAACCGCCGCTTAACTGTGGTTTACAACTTTGCCAAGCCGCCGCTTAGAAGCCGCCGGCGCCCGCGCCTTGGGCTTGGCTCAGCTTGCCGGCGTGGCCGATGAGTTCGAGCACGCCTTCTTCGATGAGCAGCCGCACGCGCTGGCCGTTGGCCACCGGCGTCACGGTCAGGGTGACGTGGTCGGCGCCGTCCGACTCCGAGAGCGCTTCGGCCAGCATGGCCACCTGCGGCTCATCTCCCTTGGACGCGGCGAACTTGAAGATCCGGCCCAGCGACACGTTCACTTGCATCGGCGCGATCGCCGTGTTCGGCTTCTCGGCCGACTCGTCGATCACCTTCTTGAGCGTGTCGAGGCCCTCGGCGCCGAAGGCCAGGTAGCCGGCCTTGGGACCGATGCCGATCACCACGTCGAGGTTCTCGCCGAGCACCTTCTGGGCGTCTTCGTCGTCCTTCACCGGCACGGTCATGGTGTGGAACCGCACGTCCTTGTGCTTGGCGGCGTCCCACTTCACGCCCGGGAAGTCGGGCTCCTTCTCGGCCATCTTCACGAGGTCCTTGAAGGCCTTCTCGAGCTCGGCGCCGTCGGCCACGTAGCCGCCGGCGGCGAAGGTCAGCGTGTCGCCCAATTGCAGGGCGCCGCCGCCGTCGATCGAGCCGCTCTTGATCGTCGCTTCGAAGGCGTCGATCAGCGTGCCGACGACCTCTTTGACGTGCTTCTTGGCTTCGTCGTTGGGCAGGTTTTCTTCCTCGTCGATCGCCTTGTCGATTTGAGCGCGGGCGCCCTTCATCGACTCGAGCGTCTGCTTGATCTCATCCGGACCGAGCTTCGAGGTGACGTTGAAGTAGGCCGCGGCGTCATCCGACGCGAAGCCGGCGAAGTTGGTCTTGGCGTCGGCCTGAGCCGCCAACTGCTTGGCCAGGCTCGAACCGGGGAGCACCGTGGTGTCGATGTCCAGATTCACTTGCTTCTCGCTCGAGTCGATCTCGAGGCCGAGCGTGATCTGGTCGAGTTCCTTCGCGCTCTTCTTGAACATGGCAAGCTGGTTCTCGACCACGCTGCGGCGGACTTCGAACTGAGCGTCGGTTTCGCCTTCCTGCTGTTGCAGCCCCATTTGCAGGCCGCCCTTGATCATGGCCAGCCCCTGCTCGCGGAACGCGTCGGGGATGTTGGCCACGAAGAACCGCAGGCCTACCGAGTAGTCCTTGGCGATCGGGCTCAGCAGCTTCGAGGGATCCTTGGGCAGGTTGGCCAGGTGCAACGGACTCTGAGCCAAGTAGGCCCAGTCGCCATCGTGCTTGATCGCCAGCGACACGGGGCCTTGGAACTGGTAGACGCCATCTTTTTCCACCGGCTCGCCCAGATTGGCGCCGATGGCCGAGATCAGCTTGTCGAAGTCGGCGACCGGCAACATGCCGACGATTTGGAAGCCGGCCCCATCGGTCAGGACGGCCACGCCCCAAGGTTGGTCCTTGCCGAGTCCCTCGGCGCCCTGACCGCCCGTGAACCCGTTGAGCATGCCCTCCAGCGTGTCGCTGGCGTTGGGCTGACCGGCGAGGCCGCCCAAGAAGTTGATGTCTTCGAGCAACTCTTCATACGGCGCCAAAGCGACCACGGCCACCTGCTTGCTCTGAGCAAAGGCGGCCGAGGCCACGGTCATGAGCCCCAGGGCCATGACCGCCGTGAACATGCGCTTGAACATGAATCTCCTCACAATGGGGAACTTGGGGTGCTTGGTTAATTTATTGGGCGGCTTGCTCGCTCGTTGCCGCCTGGCAGCTAAGCGAAGAATCATGAGCCGCGTTTCACTTGCATTTCTGAGGCCACTAACCCCCGGCTGCGCAACGCCGCAAGCTGCGGATGCAATTCGCCATGTAGGTTGGATACCCGTCGACGGGCCGTAAGGTTTCCGCCCGCCCGACGACGGCTTTGGCAGGCCATCGGTGAAAGTTAGGTCAGCACAGCGACGGCGCGCATCCACAAGAATGCCACGTAAGACCTTCGGGCCGCATAACCGTTTGTATCGTTGCCACTTATCGTTGCCAAGGGCCGGGCAGGCGCAGGCTCGCAGAGCCGGTCGCAGGCCAGCGTCTGGGCCGGCGCCGAGCGCCGGGCGCAGGGTAGAATGAAGCGATCGTGCGGGCCGCGCGATCGACTGATTCCCTGGTTAAACGACCACGCCGTATGAAGACCATTCTCTTTGTTTTGCTCCTTGTCGCCGTGGCTGCCGGGTTCGTCTACCGTGCGTTCGATTCAGGCGTGCCCGTGGAAGCGGCTCGCGTGTCGAGCGGGCTTGTCCAGGAGTTCGTCGACGAGGAAGGCAAAACGCGCCTGCCCCAGGTTTACTTGATGACGATGCCCTTCGAGGGTCGCATCGAATCGATCGAGTTCGTCGAAGGCGCCGCGGTCAAGAAGGACCAGGTGGTCGCCCGCGTGGCCCCCTTCGAGCTGAACACCGCGGTGGCGGTGGCGCAGGCTGCGGTAGAGCGGCTCGAAGCTTCGATTCGCGAGAACGACGACGTGAGCGTCGAGCAAACAGGGCTCGCGCAAACGCTGAACTTCGTCGATTCGATGGCCCGCACCGTAGAGGCGGCCGCCGCGCGGGTCACCTCGGGGGAGGCCAAGCTCGACTACGCCAACAAGAATCTCGCCCGCGTGGAATCGCTGCGGCCCGACAACGCCGTGACCCAGGATCAACTCGAGCAGGCTCGCGTGCAGCAGGTCGAGAGCGAAATCGACTTCCAGCAAGACAAGCTCGTGCTGGCGGCCATGAAGTCGATGCAGGCCGCCACGATTCTCACTCCGACCGCGGTGCGGCAATACATCGCCCGCAAAACGCTGAGCCGGGACGTGCTCGAAAAGGAGCTTTCCGAGGCCCGCGTGCGGCTCGCGCAAGCGCAATACGATCTGGCCCGCGGCGTCTTGCGCAGTCCCCTCGATGGCATCGTGCTCGACGTGCCCGACCGCAACGAGCGCCGCGTGGCGAGCGGAACGGTGTTGCTCGAGTTGGGGCGGCTCGAAGACTTGGAGGTCGAGGCTGAAATCCTCAGCCAAGACGTCGTGCGCGTGAAGCCTGGGCAGCCTGCCGAGATCTACGGACCGGCCATCGGCCCCCAGCCAGCGCGCGGCATCGTCGAACGCATCTACCCGGCTGGGTTCACCAAAACCAGCTCGCTGGGAGTCGAACAGCAACGGGTCAAGGTCGTGCTGCGGTTTTACGAGGGAGAATTGCCAAGGCTGCTCGCAGACCAAGGGCTAGGAGTCGACTATCGGGTGCAGGTCCGCGTGATCACCGCCGAGAAGCCGCGCGCACAGCGGATTCCGCGCTCGGCCCTGTTTCGCGGCGAGCAATCGCGGTGGTCGGTCTTCGCGGTCCGAAATGGCCGCGCGGAGCTGCAGTCGGTGGAAGTTGGGCTGATGAACGATGATTGGGTCGAAATCATCGGCGGGTTGGCGGACGGTGAGCTCGTCGTGCTTGCGCCCGAAACGAACCTCGCCGTCGGCGTCAAGGTGCTGCCGCAACCGAAAACCTGAGTTGATGCGGGCTCGTTCGGGGCCGCGTCCCCTCGCTCCGCAGCCCAGATTGTTGACCCTGCGGACATTAACGATTACGCTAGGGTTACGGATCAAGGGGGTTTCGTTTGGCTGCTTGCAGGCGGCCGAACCGCATTCTGGGGCTCTCCTCGCGCACCTATTGGCCCCAGGACTCCTCCCATGTCGAATGCCACGCTGGGCGGTTTCGTTTGCAAAATGCTCCTTCTCGTCGCGCTCTTGGGCGCGATCGCCGGTCCAGCGCAAGTCCTGGCCGATCCGGCGTTAACGACCGTCACCGTGGCCACGGGGCTGGAAACGCCAGTCTATGTGACGGCGGCCCCAGGAGACGCAAGCCGCGTGTTCGTCGTCGAGCGCTCGGGCGCCATTCGGATCGTTGACCTCGCCACGGGAAAGGTTCAGCCGGAGCCCTTTCTAAAATACACCGACCTTTCGACGGACACGGAGCAGGGACTCTTGGGGCTGGCATTCAGCCCCAACTACGCCCAGAACGGGCTGTTCTACACCTACCGCTCGAACGCCAAGGGCGACATTGTGGTGGAAGGCCTGCAGGTGTCCGCCGATCCGAACGTAGCCGATGCGACCTCGGCGAACGTGATCTTCACCGAGCCGCACGAGCAGGTGTACCACTACGGCGGTTGGTTGGGCTTCGGTCCCAAAGACGGCGACCTCTACATCTCGATCGGCGACGACGGCGGTCTCACGAACGCGCAGAATACCAACGCCCTTTACGGCAAGATCCTGCGGATCGACGTCAATTCCGACGCCTTCCCCGATGACCCGACGAAGAACTATGCGATTCCATCGACGAACCCCTTCGCGGGCGGTGGCGGCGCGGGAGAAGTGTTCGCCTATGGGCTGCGGAACCCGTGGCGGGCCGGATTCGATAGCCTGACCGGCGACCTCTACCTGGGGGACGTCGGAGAAAACACGATCGAGGAGGTCGATCTCATTCCAGGCGCTTCGGGCGGAGGGCAGAATTTCGGTTGGAATATTCTCGAGGGGGATCAGCCCACAGGAATCGGCGACCCCACGGGCCTGAATCTCACGGGGCCCATTCACCAATACACACATGCCATCGGCAGCGCGGTCTCCGGCGGCGACGTGTTTCGCGGCGACAGCATCGCCGGCCTGCAGGGCACCTACTTCTTCGGCGATTTCATCAGCGGCAAGTTGTGGTCGATGCGCGTCGTCGACGGTCAGGTCACCGAATTCGAAGACCGCACCGCGGAACTTCAGCCAGCGGGATCAGCCATTTTGAACCCCGCAGGGTTTGGCCAGGACGCTCTGGGACGGATTTACGTGGCCGACTTTTCGAGCGGTTCGATCCTGCGGCTCGAAGCGGTGCCGGCGGCGGCCGATCCCAATCGAGACGGCGTGGTCGACCTCAGCGATTTCGGCGTCCTCAAGGCCAACTTTGGTTCTGGCTCGACCTGGGCCCAAGGGGACTTCAACGGGGATGGCAAGGTCGATCTGACCGACTTCGGCGTTCTCAAAGCGAACTTCGGCAAGGACTCTGGCAGCGCTCCGGCCCCTGCGGCGGTTCCCGAACCGAGCGCGATGCTGCTGGCCTGTTTGGCGGCCGCTGGTCTGTGCCTGCTGCGCTGCGTCAACGATGGAAAGCGCCCCCAAGCGTCCTAACCAGAGAACCGCAGGCGGGTCTTGGCGCCCTACCCCTGTTGCCCCGCCAGCGCCAGCCCCTGGGTAATGCGTTCGCGCGCGGCGGCGATGTTGATGCGCGTCGCCACGTGGACGTTGGGACGCCACTGAGGAATCGGCCGGCGGTCGAAGATCGTCGCGCCGATCGTGAGTTCCCCTTCGACCTCCACGTCGCAGCCGAAAGCGTGCGTTTCCACCAGTTCCGGGTCGGCCGCCACAGCCATCGTCACGGCGTCGTGCAGGTAGATCCCCTCGAGTCCGAGCTCCTGGCGATAGGAGCGGAACGCGAACGGCAGCAACTTGCGCAGCAGCTTGCCCGCCTTGGTCGACTCGCTGGGCAACTGGTCTAGCAGATCGAACCGCATCACCACCTGGCTGGTGACGTCGAGCGGCACGAGCGTCTTCGTAATCGGCAACCGAAACACCGCGCGAGCGGAGTCGGGGTCGCAGAAGACGTTGAACTCGGCGGCGGGCGTCACGTTGCCCGGCCCGCCGACCGCGCCCCCCATGATCACCAGTTGGCCGATCAAGGCCGGCAGCGTGGGGTCGCGCTGGCACGCGCGGGCGATGTTGGTCAGCGGCCCCAGGGCGACGATCGTCACCTCCTCCGGGGCGGCCCGCACCTCGTCGCAGATCACCTTCTCGGCCGGGTGCTTCTGGTGCAGTTCGGCGACGGCGAAGTTGTTGTTGCCCAGGCCGTCGGCGCCGAACAGGTGCCGGTTGTTGGCGGGCTGCTCGCTGTCGGCCGCGGCGGCCCCCACGCGCGGCAGCCGCGGAGGATCGAGCTGCTCGAGGATCGCCTGGACGTTGCGGGTGGCTTGCTCCGGGGGCACGCTGCCGCCGGTGGCCGTAATCGCCACGACCTCGATCCGCGGATCGAACAGCGCCAGGCACATCGCCACGGCGTCGTCGATGCCGGGGTCGACATCGAGGATGACTTTTTTCGCCTTCATCCCACGCATCCCATCCCGCCAACAGAACTTGCATCCAATTCGCCCGCGATTCTAAAGGGCCCGCCAGCATGCGGCAAGGGCGCGGACGACCGGGCCGCCAGCACGCCTAGGGAAACCCGCGAATGACCTTGGTGCTATCGGGAGGCAGTCCTATACTCCGCGCTCACGCTCTTGACATCCGCCGCCGCAGCCGAGGATTTGCATGCACCTGGCCGTCTTCCTGCCGAATTGGGTCGGCGACGTCGTGATGGCCACGCCTGCCTTGCGTGCGCTCCGAGCCGCGCATCCCGACGCGCGGATCACCGGCGTGCTGCGCCCCTACGTGGCGGAAGTGCTCGAGGGGACGGCCTTTCTCGACCGCACCGTGTGCTACGATCCCAGGTCGCGCTCCCGCGAGCAGCGGAGTTGGGCCGTCGTTCGCGAGCTCCGCAAGTCATCCATCGACACGGCGATCTTGCTGACCAATGGATTTCGCACCGCCGCCATGGCCTGGGCGGCGGGCGCCCAGCGGCGGGTGGGCTACAAACTGCACTACCGAAGCTGGCTGCTCACCGATCCGGCGCCGGCGCCTCACGACGTGAACCGCCGCCTGGCGCTGCCGGCTCTCAATGCGTATCTGCAACTGGTCCGGCAGGTGGGCGGCGGCCCCGAGTCGCCCCGGCTCGAATTGGCCACGACCGACGTCAACGAGCGGGCAGCCGACGAGGTGCTGCGCGGATTCGGCTGGCGCGAACGGGAACCGTTTGCGGTGCTCAATCCCGGAGGCGCTTTCGGTCCCGCCAAGCTCTGGCCCGTCGAACACTTTGCGATCCTCGCTCGACGGCTGGCCGACGAGCGGCGGCTGAATGTGCTCGTCCACTGCGGACCCAACGAGCGCGAACTTGCGCGACGGATCGTGCGGATCGCCGAGCGGCCGCGGGTCGTGAGCCTGGCCGACGCGCAACTGGGCCTGGGGCTGAGCAAAGCCCTCGTGCGGCGCAGTCATCTTCTCGTCACCACCGACAGCGGCGTGCGCTTTTTCGGCGCGGCCTTCGGCGTGCCGGTGGTGAGCTTGTTCGGACCGACCGACGCCTCCTGGAGCGCCATTCACTATGCAGGCGAAACGTGCTTGCAGAAGTCGGTGCCCTGTGGGCCCTGCCGACAGCGCGAGTGCCCGCTCGAGCATCACCGCTGCATGCGCGATCTGGTGCCGGAAGAAGTCTGGCAGGCATGCCGGCGATCGCTGTCCGTGGCGGCGCACGCGGCCTAGCACTCTGTCACTGCTTGTTTTTCGGGTTGTGCCACACGAGCCCGCTGCGAGCAAGGGACGAGAGCGCCCGCCGGGCGCGCTGACCGAAAATGCTGCCCGGCCCGTGCAGGGATGCACGAGGCTCGACCAGGGAAACGTGGCTCTCCCTTGCTTGCGCTGCGGGCTAGTATGAGAGGGCAAGCCGAACCTTGTGCTGTGACACAGCACAGGCGCGCGCTGCGATTCGTTCGCCGCTACGCTATAGTGACTGCGGTCGCCGCTTTGGTTCTCGCGCGTCTCTCGGTTGGGCACACCGTATGCGCCGCTTTCGATTGCAGTATTCGCTCAAGACCTTTCTGCTGCTCAGTGCGCTCCTCGCGTTCCCGCTGGGCTTCCTCGCCTGGCCGTTTCGGCTCTGGTACGCCGAGCAGCGGGCGATCGATCAGATCATTTCTCAAGGTGGCGCCGTCTATGACCAGTCGCAGTCTCTGAAAAGCTGGGACTGGCAGGCGCTTTGGTATCGCAAGCCGGGCCGGCGATTCGAGGTCCGCTTCTCGGGTCCCGAACTCGCCCAGGCCGATCTCTCGGCCCTGCCGCGGCTGGCAGGCCTGCGCGGGTTGACGCTGAATGACTCGGCCCTGCCACCGGGGGCGTTGCCGATCCTGGCCGAACTAACCGGGCTCGAGCGCTTGGATTTGAATCGCACCGATCTCGACGACCAAGGATTGGTCGCCGTGCGCGATCTGACAGACCTCAAGCAGCTCGAGCTGTATGGGACCAAGGTCACCGAGAGCGGCTTGGTCCACCTTGCGAAGCTGCAGCAGCTCGAATTGCTGGAGATCGGTCATCTGCAGCTAACGAACCAAGGTCTTGGGCGCCTCGCGCCGCTAACACGGCTGTACGGCAGGCTTCATTTGGGAGATTGGGTGACGGACGCGGGCATGCCGGCGCTGGCGGGGCTGACGCGATTCCTCGACTTCGATCTGGGGATGTCGCATGTGACCGATCAGGGCCTGGCCGCTCTCTCCGGGATGCGCGATCTGCGGCGGCTCATTCTCAACCGCAACGTGGGAGACGCCGGGCTCGCGCACCTGAAGAACCTAACGAACTTGGTCTCGTTGTCGGCCGGTTCCCCTCAGACCACCGACGCCGGCTCGGCGTCTTTGGCAGGTATGACAAAGCTCCAGGAGCTCCGTTTGAGGCAAAGCTTCGTCGACGGTTCAGGGATTGCGCACCTGGCAGGGTTGCAGGACTTGCGCGTGCTCGACCTTTCGCAGTGCCCCGTGGATGACGACGCCGTCGTGCAACTGGTCCGCCAACATCCGCGGCTCGAGCAGTTGGAGCTAGGCTACACCCGCGTCACGGGCGCGGCATTGCCGGCGATCGCTCAGCTCAAGAATCTGCGTCACCTCAATCTCTCGCGCACGCCTGTGACCGTCGCCGAGCTCAAGGCGCTGGGGCCGGATTCGCCCATCACCTGGCTAGACCTGTATGGCACAAGGGCGGGAGACGACTTGGTCGAGATCCTCGATGGCATTCCCAACCTACAGATTCTGGAGGTCTATGACGCGCCGCGACTAACCGCTATTGGGATCGGCGAGTTGAAGCGACGCGTGCCCAACCTGCATTACGACGCCTCGCGTGTGTCGGCGCTGACCGCGGCTGTCGCCGACCCGCCAGTCCCGAGAGTCGAGGATCGCCGGGCAGAGGTGAGTGGACCTCAGTTCGACGCCGCCGCGCTCCAGGCGTTCCAACTGACTGCCGAAATCGCTACGTTGCGGATCTCATACACCTGGGGATCGGACGAGGACGTGCGAAGCGTCGCGAGGTTTCCTCAGATCGAACAGTTGTCGGTTTGGAGCAACGGCTTGACCGACGGGGCGCTTGGCCGCCTCCACGAGTTCCCTCGCTTACGCCATTTGGACCTCAGCCACGAATGGATCGGCAGGGCAGGCATCGAGGAGATCGCGCGTCAGACGTCGCTCGAGAGGTTGTCGCTGCAGGACTTGCCGATCATCGATGCCGATCTCGTCCCGCTCGCGCGGCTGACCCAATTGCGCGAGCTGCGCCTTTCCGGCAATTGGCTGCGTGGCGCCTTCCTGGCCCACCTCGAGAATTCTCCGCTCGAGGTCCTGCAAATCGATTGCCAAAACCTCGATGACCGGAATCTCGAGCATCTGGCAAAGATGCAGGCGCTCGACTCCATCTATTTGAGCCACTGTCCCATTACCGACGTCGGCGCGAAGGCGCTGGGCAAACTGGGGCCGGTTCGCGTGCTGCGGATCGATGGTTCGCGGCTTTCGGGCGCTGCCCGCGAAGAACTTCGCCGCAGCGTGCCCGGCGCGGTGTTTGCGGACGAAGATGCATCGCCGTAAGTGCTTGGCAGCTTCCACGCGGTACGGCGGGGGTGAACCCCGCCGCTCGCTAATCGCGCACCTGCTGCAGCAGGAACACTCCCCGCTTGTTCGCCGTCACGATGTCGGGAAGGCCGTCGGCGTTCACGTCGGCGATGGCGAACTGGGTGCCGACGCCGCTTTGGCGGTCGGCCACGTGCAGCTTCCACTGCGGCTTGCCATCCTTGCGCGAGAGTTCGTACCAGTGCACCACCGGCGGGTCGGCCGGGTTGGCGTCGCCGTTCGGGCCGTGGGCCCACCACCGCTTGCCCGTCACCAGGTCGGGCAGGCCATCCTGATTGATGTCGACCAGGTGGAGCGAGTGGGTCTGCGAGAGGCTGTTGTCGATCTCGTGCGTCTTCCAGCCCTCGGGGGTTTGCTCGTGCCACCACACGCCAATCTGGTGGGCGGCCGTGCTCGCCACGTCGTTGTCGCCGTCGCCGTCGAAGTCGAAGCAGAACATGTCGGCGCAGTCCTCGCCGAAGGGGGCCTCGTGGAACTTCCACTCGGCGTCGAAGCCCGTCGGCGGGGCCTCCCACCAGCCGAACTTGACGAGCACGTCGTTGCGGCCGTCGTTGTTCACATCCCCCACGCCCAGGCCATGCGAAAACCGCTGCGCGCCTGGCGCGTTCTTGGCCGAGATGGCCGAGATCACCCAAGGCTGCTGGGCGTCGGGCCCGCGGCGGATGAGGGCGATCTGGCGCAAGGGGCCGTCGACGTCATCGGGGTTGGGCGAGAACCCGCACACGAGCTCCTTGCGGCCGTCGCCATCGACGTCGGTATAGGCGGGGCTCTCGTTGTTGGTCACGCGCGTGGCCATGTGCCGTTTCCACGGGCCGCCGGCCGGGCCCGGGTTCTCGAACCACCAGGTCTGCTGGCCCGGGAAGTCGATCACCAGCAGATCGGGCCGCCCATCTTCGTTGACGTCTTCGGCCCAGTTGGCGAAGGAGTTGCTGTAGTTGTGCGGATCGTACTCGAGCGGCTTGCCTGGCTCGACGATCGTGTGCATCTTCCACGAGGGCGCCTCGTACCACACGGGGCCGGCCGCGATGTCGAGCTTGCCGTCGCCATTGAAATCGGCCACGGCCACGCCTTCCGAGCGGAACTTGTCGTCGAGCTCGGTTCGCTCGAAGCGAATCTTGGCCCCGTCTTCGGCCTGCGACACGCCGGCAGGCAAGGCGACCAACAAGGCAGGCAGCAAGGCCGACAGCAGGCGGCAACGCATGGCAACGAACTCCGGCGGGAGGGATGCGGTTGGGAGGCGAGGCCGCGGACCGGCCAGCGGCGATCTAGTGTACTGCGCGGCGGACGACCGGGAAATCGTCCGAGCGAGCGCACTTGCTTGCGGCAGCCGGGCCGCTAAATCTCCCCCTCGGCCTTGAGCTCGTGCAGCGTCGCCCGCAGGGCCTCTGCCGTTTGCACGAGGTCGTCTTCCGTGTGGGCGGCCGAGGTCGGGCCGCCGGGCCAGGAGAAGAGTTCCACGCCGTGGTTCAGCATCGCCAGCCGCAGCTTCGTGCCGAGGCTGGCCGGGGGCGAGGCCTTGAGCTGCTGCCAGGCGCCGCGGCCGGCGTCGATGTCGGCCGCTGTGAGCGATTCGCCCGGCGGATTGAAGTAGAAGTGGAACCCCGAGAACGTGCCGTACACGGCCCAGGACACGCCTTCGTCGCGGAGCACGCGGTTGAGCGCTTCGCGCAGCCGGCCGGCGTATTCGTTGGCCCGCTGGCAAGCGTCGGTGTCGCGGACGATTTCGAGCATGGCGATGCCGGCCGCGGCCGAAAGGGGATTCGCGTTGTAGGTGCCGTGGTGCGGCACCTTGGCGCGGCCTGAGCCGGTTTCGTCGAAGGCGATCAGCTCGAGCACTTCCTTGCGTCCCACGATCGCGCCCCCTGGCAAACCGCCCGCCACGATCTTGGCGAGCGTGGTCAGGTCAGGCCGGATGCCGAACTGCGCCTGAGCTCCGCCGGGCGACACGCGGA
Source organism: Pirellulales bacterium (assembly GCA_044221365.1). Taxonomy (GTDB): domain Bacteria; phylum Planctomycetota; class Planctomycetia; order Pirellulales; family JBGAPH01; genus JBGAPH01. The sequence continues at coordinate 29,937 of JBGAPH010000051.1, read as the reverse complement.
AGCCGGTGATCACTTCGTCGAACACGAACAGCACGCCGCGCCGGGCGGTGATCTCGCGGAGCGCTTGCAGGTAGGCCGGGGCGAGCGGCACTTTGCCCCAGCTTGCCCCGGTCGGCTCGAGGATCACGGCCGCCACGTCGCCACGTCGCAGCAATTCATCGGCTGCGGCGGCGTCGCCCGGCGGCGCGAGCACCACCTGATCGGCCAATTCGCGCAGCACGCCGGGCGAAGGCGAGCCGTCGAAGTTGCCGGAGACGCCGAAGGCCGCGTGATCATGCCAGCCATGAAAGTGCCCCAGCAGCCGTATGATCTTGGGCCGGCCGGTGAATGCCCGCGCCAACCGCAGGGCCAAGAGCGTGGCCTCGGTGCCGGAGCTGGTGAACCTCACGCGCTCGGCCGAAGGCACGAGCTGCTGCACCAGTTCGCCCCAGCGAACCTCGAGCTCGTGGCAAGCTCCGTAGTGCGTGCCCAAGGCGACCTGTTTCTGCACGGCGGCGACGATGGCCGGCGGGCTGTGCCCCAAGAGGAGCGCGCCGTGGCCGCCCGAATAGTCGACGTACTCGTGGCCGTCGAGGTCCCACTTGCGCGACCCCAGGGCCCGCGCCACGTAAAGCGGGTAAGGGCTCTGCCGCCGGGCGTCGTGCGTGATGCCGCTGGGGAACACGTTGCGGGCGCGCTCGGCCCAGCGGCGCGATTCCGGAGTGCGCCGCAAATACTCGCGCACGATCGGCGAATCAGACATGGTCATCGGAGCAGGCTCGAAAGACGGAGAGTGTTCAACGCGCACAAACCGGAGGCTCGCCGTGTGGCTCAGCCCCAGCCACCCTGTCGACCGATTTCAGCTAGCGCCAGGCCAACCAGACGAGCGCGACGATCCATAGCGCCGTGAGCAGGGCCATCGTGGCCAACAGCCAGGGGCGTTTGCGCGGCGGGTCGACCCGCGGCCGCGGGGGCGCCTCGCTGCTCATGATTCCTGGGCCGTGATCTGGAAGGCGCCGGTCAGGCCTTCGTCGAAGTCGAACACATTATCGAAGTCGGCTCGTTTGTCGTCCTTGGTCTTCTTCATCTGCCCGATCTTGATCAGGTTGAACACGATCTCGCCAAAGTCCCCCGTGTTCGTCACGCCCCAGTTGTTGAACACGGTCTTGGCCAGATAGCCGTATTGCTCGAGGGCATAGAGCCGGATCGCCTCGCAGAGCTCCTGGCCGGTGAGATGCCGCTCCGCGCCCTGCTTGGGCTTGCGGGGCTTCTTGCCTTCCTCGGCCGGCTTGGCGGCGCCTCCCAGTCCCAAGTTCTCGTGCGCGTACTTGAGCGCCTCGAACACGAACACATAGGCGTCGAGCTTGTAGCGATTGTCCTGCCGCAACAGATCGGCCAGTGGATGCGAAGGGTCGAGCATGGGTCTTGGCAAGCCAGGTCGAGGGGAGGCGATCAGTTGCCGCGGCGGCCGCGAGACAACACGGTAAGCACTTCGTCGGCGTCGATCAACACGCGGCGATGGTCTTCGGTTTCGACGAGCAGTTGGCTGGCTAGGATTTCCTGCGCCAGCACCCGCGCCCGTCCGGTCTTGGTCACGATGTCGGCCCCCACGGGGGGCAAGTCGCGTTGCAGCTCTTCGTAGGTGTCGTACTCATACCGTAGACAGCACTTGAGCCGACCGCAACGTCCCGAAATCTTGGTCGGGTCGAGGGTGGCCTTCTGCAGCTTGGCCATCTTCATCGACACCGGCGGCATCGCCGAGAGGTGCGTATTGCAGCAGACCGGCTTGCCGCAGTCGCCGTAGTCGGCCAGCAGCTTGGCCTCGTCGCGGACGCCGATTTGCCGCATCTCGATCCGCGTATGAAACTCCTCGGCCAGCAGCTTCACCAGTTCGCGGAAGTCGACCCGGTTCTCGGCCAGGTAGTAGACCACGATTCGCTCACCGCCGAACAAATGCTCGACGTCGACCAACTGCATGGCCAGCCCCAGCCGTTCCACCACCTTGCCACAGGTTTCGAACTCTCCCCGTTCCACCGCCCGCAGCCGAGAGACTTCGACCCGGTCGTCGCCCGTCATCCCGCGCAGCACTTGACCGCGGCCCGGGTTGTCGAGATGTGCGAGCGCCTCGTCGGTCGCCTCGCAGAGGATTTCGCCCGCCTCGAGGCCGCGCTCGGTGCGGGCAATCACCTGGGCCCCACGCGGGAACGACTCGCCCTGGCTCGTGCCGAACACCCCCAGCACGCGCATCGACCCATGGCGGACGACGTATTTGGGCATAAGGCGCGTACGACGAGGGCAAGACGACTAACGAAGAATCGCCGGCCTTCCCGAACCGGCGACGAACCCTAGTATATCGCGGCGTTTCGCGGCCCGCCAAGGCAGATCGCGCCGCGGTTGCGGGGCCGTCAGCGGGCCACTAGGATGCGGACGGGGCGCGTTTCGGGCTGGCGTTCGGGCGGGCCCCCGCGGGAGTCTCCATGGCCAAACGGCCTCTCATTGCGATCGACATCGGCAACACGCGGATCAAGCTCGGGGAGTTCTCGGCGCTCGAGGCCGAGGGGTTGCCCGCGCCCGGCCGGCAGCTTGCGTTGCCGGTCGAGCCGTGGTCTGCGGCGCCGCTCGGCGCATGGTTGCCGCACGAAGGGGAATTCTTGATCGCCAGCGTGTTTCGCGCCGCCACCGAGCGACTGACCGGCTGGCTGGCGGAGCAACGCCCGAACGCCGCCGTGCGAACGCTCAGCTTTCGCGATCTGCCGCTCGAGATCGACCTCGAGCACCCCGAACTAGCGGGGCTCGATCGCCTGGCGGCGGCGGTGGGCGCCAATCGCCTGCGCACCGCAGGCCGCGCGGCGGTGGTAATCGACGTTGGCACGGCGATCAAAGCCAATCTGCTCGACGAGCAAGGGGTGTTTCGCGGCGGCGCCATCTTACCCGGCCTGGCGATGAGCGCTCGCGCGATGCACGAGTTCACCGATCTGCTGCCGCTCATCCCTTACGAAGAACTGGCCGAAGCGCCCTCGGCCGTGGGGCGGTCCACAGCGCCCGCCATGCGCTCCGGACTCTTTTGGGGGGCGGTAGGCGCGATGAAGGAGCTCATCACCCGGCTCGGCGGCGAGCGCGATCAGGTCGACGTGTTCCTGACCGGCGGCGCGGCCCCCGGCGTGGCGAAGCTGCTCGGCCCCGACGTGCGCTACGTTCCGCATCTCACGCTGGCCGGAATCGCGCTTGCTTCGACGACTGCGCCGGGCGACGATCGATGAGTCACGCCCGGCCGCAGGTGGTCCAACTTACGCCGCCTGGGCGGGGCGCGGTGGCAAGCTTGCGGCTGCTCGGCGCGGAAGCAGCAGAGCGTGCGGCTGCGTGCGTGCGGCTCGCCAGCGGGAAGCCGCTCGCCGATCAGCCGTTGCGGCGGATTCTGTTCGCCCACTGGGGCGATGCGCCGAGTGAAGAGGTGGTGCTCAGCCGCTTGGCTGAGGATGTTGTCGAGGTGCATTGCCACGGCGGCACGGCGGCCGTCACGCGAATTCTCGAGCAACTTCGCGGCGTCGGATTCGAGGTCGTGCCTTGGCAAGCTGCGGTCATCCAGAGCGAAGATCCAATCGCCTCGAGCGCTCGGATCGCCCTGGCCTCCGCCCTCACGCGGCGGACCGCAGCAATTCTGCTCGACCAGGCCAACGGCGCCCTCACCCGCGAACTCGAGCGGATCGCGGCCCATCTGCACCGCGACGAAGTGACCGAAGCGCGTTCGCTGCTCGACGCGCTGCTGGCGCGGGCGCCCGTGGGCCTGCGGCTCACGCGCCCCTGGCGCATCGTCCTGCGGGGAGCGCCCAATGTCGGCAAGAGCAGCCTAGCCAATGCGCTCCTGGGCTACGCGCGGGCGATCGTCGCCGCGACGCCGGGCACCACGCGCGACGTCGTTACCGCCGTGGCTGCGCTCGCCGGTTGGCCGGTGGAACTCGCCGACACCGCAGGCGAACGCCACTCCGCAGATCCGCTCGAGCAGGCCGGCATCGCGCGGGCACACGCCGCGGCGCAAGGCGCCGACCTGGTGCTCGACGTGCTCGACGCACGCGACGACGCGCAGATCCTCGAGCCGGGGCGTCCGGCGCTGCGCGTGTTCAACAAAGTTGATCTGTTGCCGGCTGGAGCTCCCTTGCCGGGAGAGATCGCGGTCAGCGCACGCACCGGGCAAGGCTTGCGCGCGCTCGAGCAAGCGATCGTCGACGCGCTCGTGCCCGCGCCTCCGCCGCCGGGAACGGCCGTGCCGTTTCTCGCCGCGCAGATTTCTGCTCTCGAATCTTCCCGCGCCGCGCTCCACGCCGGTGATCTTTCGTGCGCAGCAGACCACGTCGGTCAGGTGAGCAGCAGGCCGCGATAGGGCCTCCGTCTGCTACATCTCCTTGCCAAGTGCGTGGGCCACCTTGCGGCATAGCGCCATCGTCTGCGCGAACTGCTCAGGGTTGAGCGATTGGTAGCCGTCGGACATGGCGTGCTGCGGGTCGGGGTGGACTTCGAGGATCAGACCGTCGGCGCCGGCCGCCACGCTCGCCGAGCTCATCTCGGGCACCATGTAGGTGTGCCCGGTGCCGTGGCTGGGATCGACCACCACCGGCAGGTGCGTTTTCTGGTGCAGGTAGATCACTGTGGCCAGCGGCAGGGTGAAGCGCGTGTGCGCTTCGAACGTGCGGATGCCGCGTTCGCAAAGCATCACGTCGGGGTTGCCGGCGTCGAGGATGTATTCGGCCGCCAGCAGCAACTCCTCGAGCGTGGCCGCGGGGCCGCGCTTGAGCAACACGGGCCGGCCCGCCTGACCCACGGCCTCGAGCAGCCGGTAGTTCTGCATGTTGCGGGCGCCAATCTGCAGCACGTCGGCGTATTTGGCCACCAGCGGCACGTCTTCGGTGGCGAGCACCTCGGTAACGACGGCCAGGCCCGTTTCCTGGCGCGCGGCGGCCAGCAATTCCAGGCCTTGCTGCTTGAGACCCTGGAAGCTGTAGGGGCTGGTGCGCGGCTTGAAGGCCCCGCCGCGGAGCGCCGTGGCGCCGGCCGCCTTGACCGCGCGGGCGCTCGACATGATCTGCTCTTCGCTCTCCACCGAGCAGGGGCCCGCGATTACGCCCACGCGTTTGCCGCCCACGCTCAGACTGCCGGCGCGGACTTCGGTGCGCTCCGGCTTGAGCTCGCGGCTGGCCCGCTTGTAGGGCGCCAGGATGGGCAGCACCTCGTCGACCGAGGGCCCCGTTTCCAGCGTTTCCTTCACGCCGTTGCGTTCTTCGCCGACGGCGGCGATCACCGTGCGTTCGACCCCTACGATGACGTGGGGTTTGAGACCTAGCTCTTTGACGCGCTGGACCATGTGTTCGATCTCCGCCTGCGTTGCGTCTTTGCTCATGACCACGATCACGGGCGTCGACTCCTTTGTTGGGGGTTGGTATGTCTTGGGCTGCTGCGTGGCAACAAAAAAAGCCCCGAAGGACCACGCGGGTCTCGGGGCTTGCTATTCGTCGCTTCTCGGAGGGGGCTTACAAACCCTCTCCGGCCCCGCGACCCAGCGGGCTAAAGTAAAACCAAAAGCGGGTCGCGGCGGCGTTGAGCATGCAACTATTCTGTACAGGCGCGTCGGCGGTTGCAAGGGCCGAGCGCGCTCCAACCGGCCCAAAGCGCGGGTCGCAGCGCGCTTATTGGCCGGAATTGACGAGATTTCGGTCCGTCGTTCCTGCGCGGCGACCCGTCAGGTCCCCCAGGGCCACGCGTGCCCGCGGCCAGAACCAGCGGGCGCCGATGGCCCATTTTCGCCAGGTCGCCAAGCGAATACGCGGCCCAAACACTTGCCCGTCGCGGCGTTCGATTTCCCGCAGCAGGCTGCGATAGGTGGAGAGCATGGCCCCGAACACCGGCCGACCGTCGTCCGACAACCGCTCGGCAAGTGCGGCGCCCCGGCGGTAACACTCCGCGGCGCGCTCGATCTCGAACCGCAGCAACCGGCGCAGGCGCTCGTCGACCACGCCCGCCCGTAAATCGTCGGGCGTGTAACCGAACCGGGCGAAGTCCTCGAGCGGCAGGTACACGCGCCCCATCGCCGCGTCTTCTTGCAGGTCGCGAAGAATGTTGGTGAGTTGGAAGGCCAAGCCGCACTGATGCGCGAGCTCCAGGGTTTGCTCGCTCTCGTCGAACCCCCAGACGTACAGGCACGCCTGCCCCACAACCGAGGCGACGCGGCGGCAATACTCCTCGAGTTCGGCGAACGTGGCGTAGGTCCGCGGCGTCAGATCCATCTCCACGCCGTCGATCACCGCCAGCAGGTATGCAGGCGGGATGCGAAACCGCGCCACCGTGTCGGCGAGGGCCGGAAAATAAGCGTCGGCGAACTGGCCAACGAGCGCCCCGCGAAAACTCTGGCGCAGCGCCGCCAGATTCGCGCGGCGCGTTTCCACCGGTTCGCCGGAATCTCCCAGGTCGTCGGCCCGCCGTAGGTAGGCATAGAGCGCGCACATCGCGAGCCGCTTCGGCCGGGGCAACAGGCCAAAGGCGCCGTAGAAGTTCGATTGCGCCTCGCGGGCCAGCGTTTGGCAAGCGGCGTAGCTGCGGGCAAGCTCCACGTTCATCGGCGGGCCTCCCGGCGACTAGGGCGCGTGCGCCACCAAGCTTGCAGCAGCAGCGCAAGCTGCTTGCGAGCTGAAACCTTGGGGCGGCCGCTCCACACGTCGCCGCCGCGGCGCTCGATTTCGGCGAGGATCGCCAGACCGCCGCTCGCGAACAGTTGCACGTCCACCTGCAGATCGTGCGGCAGCAGCGCCACCAGCGGCTGCCCCGCGAGCAGCATGCCGCGGGCCCGTTCGACCTCGTGGAGCACCAAGCGCCGCAACTCCGGCGTCGCCTTCTCGGCCGCGAACAGCCCCGCGGAGCAGCTAAAGCGCTCGAGCGACTCGCGCGGCAGATAGATGCGGCCCCGCCGCCAGTCGCCGGCCACGTCTTGGCAGAAGTTGGCCCACTGCAGGCCAGAACAAATGGCGTCGCTCAGTGCTGCCCGCTCGGGCGAGAACGCCCCGCCGAGATAGAGCACGAGGCGGCCGACCGGATCGGCCGAGCGCCGGCAGTAGTCGAGCAGATCGGCGGCGGTGTCGTAGCGCGTCTTCACCTGGTCCTGGCGAAAGGCCGAGAGCAGATCGGCGAAGGGAGTGGCCGGGATGGCGAACCGCGCCACCGTATCGGCTAAGGCGACGAACACCGGGTGCGTCGCCTGCCCCTGATAGCACAACCGAAGCTGCTCGCCCCACCATTCGAGCAGTTCCAGGCTGCGGGCAGAGTCGCTGGTTTCGTCAGCCAGGTCGTCGGCCCACCGGCAGTAGGCGTAGACCGAGTAGAAAGGCGTCCGCAAACGTCGCGGCAGCAGCAGGCTAGCGACGACGAAGTTCTCGTAGTGGCTCGTGGCCAGCCGTCGGCAATACGCCTGCGCTTCGGCCAAGCTCGGCGTCGACCCCGCCGCGCCGTCGGGCCCGTAGAGGGCAAGCTGGTCGGCGAAGGAAGCGTTCGGCATGGCAGGCAGATCTTCGTGGCCGGCACATTCCGTGTGCCGAAAGCGGAAGCGGCAAAGAGCGGAAGACACGTGTTGCCCGGGCGGCAACTTATTTCTTCTGATGCCGCTGCTGGTAGCGGCGGCTAGCCTCGGCCAGGGTGGCGCGCTCCCGCGCCGTGAGGCTGGCCTCACCCTGGCGGCCGATTTTCTCGAGGATGGCGTCCACTTCTCCCTCGAGCGATTCCTCGGGCGCCTCTGGGTGGACTTTGAGCTTCGGCCCGCGGGGCAGCCGCCGGCTAAGCCAGCCCGGCGTCGAAAGCCGCCCGAGATTCCAGCCAAAGCGGTAGTACAGGAAGCCATAGGCGACGCCGGCCAGATGGGCCATGTGCGCCACGTTGTCTTGCTGCTGCATCGCGCCCATCAGGTCGAGCACGACGTAGAGCGCCATCAGCAGCCAGGCCGGCACCGGAATGATGAAGCTCAGCAGAAAAGTCCGGCGAGGGTAGTGCATGACGTAGATCATCATGACGCCCATCACGGCGCCCGAGGCGCCGATCATGACGCTGCGCGGATCCCAGTAGCCCTCGGTCAAGAGCCACACCAGCCCGGCCACCACGATCGTGGTCAGGTAGACGCGGAGGAACTCGGCCGGACCGTAGATTGCCTCCACGTCGCGGCCGAAGATGAACAGCGCAAACATATTCAGCAGAATATGCATCACGTTGTTCGGATCGTGGGCAAATCCGTAGGTGACCAGTTCCCAGACCTGCCATTGCGTGCGGAACAATCCGCCGTGCAGGGCCAGCAGTTGAGTGCTCAACTTTCCATCGGCCACGATGTCGGCCAGGAAGATCACCACGTTGATGGCGATCAGCGTGCTCACCATGCTGCCGCCGATCGTCGGCCAAGAGCGCGGCTCGTCGCGGTAGTAGTCGCGGTCGTAAATGCCCATGGGAATGCGCGAAGAAGTTGGCCGGCCAGCGGGGGAGTGTGCGACGGAGGTTGCAGGAATTGTAGGCCGCGGGCCGAAGATCGCCGAGACCGCCCTCCTGCTGCTTGAATTCTCCCGGCCAGGGCTGTCGTTTGTCCAGCCGAACCCGCGGGATTCCAGCAGGCTTTGTTTCGCCGGCCCCAGGCCAGCTTCGCGCCGCCGGAGAAACGCTTACGAAGCTTGCGCCGCTTCCCAGGCAACCTGCTGGAGTTGGCGGGCTTGGTCGGCCGGCAGCTTGGCCAGATCGCCGCCGAGCCCCACCGGGCTCTCGTCGAATAGCTTCGCAAAGAACACGCAGGCGGCCAAATACGTGCCGGCGGACGTGGGGTGGCTGTTGTCTTTGTCGTGCAGTTCCGGCTCGTCGTACTTGTGCAAGTACTGCTCCCAGGCCACGCCGGCGGGCACGACGAGCGCGTTCAACTCTTTACCGATCTCCCTGTAGGCCGCGGTGATCGCCGCCTGGGTCTCAGGCGTGTGACGGCGGGCCCAGGTGAGATAGAGCACGGTCCGCGCGCCCGCCGCTTTAATTGCGGCGTCGAACAGCCGGACGCTCTCGTGCATCCGCGGAGCGCTCTTGATCGGCAGCGTGCTCTGTTCCTGGAGGACCACGTGCGTGAACTGGCCGCTGGCGATTGCCTCGGCGGCGGCGCCCGCGTTCCAATGTCGCTTGAGCGGAGCGCCGCCCGCGCTGATCAGCATGTGCCGCACCGCCTGGCCGCGCTCGGCGGCCAGCTTCTCCAGCATGCCCGGCAGGTTGTTGCGGGCGGTGAAGCTGTTGCCGATGAAGAGCAGGTTCAGCGCGGGCGTTGATTGGGCTTTCTTGGCCATGGCGAGTTCTTAGAAAGATGGAAGGCCAGCACACAGGCTGGAAGCCTGTGCCACGAGGGGCCCACTTCGTGGGCCTCTTTCAGCCAATTCTGAGTGGCACGGGCTTCCAGCCTGTCTTCGTGGCACAGGCTTCCAGCCTGTGCAGACTGCTTGTTCTGGCCAAGCACTAGGGCGCCGTTCGCGGCCGTGGCTTCGCTCCCGGCTTGGCCCCCTGGAGTTGCGGGAGCAGCCAGTCGAGCCCCTCGAGGTTGTCCAGCAGCCGCTGCTCCACGTCGTCCTGGGTATGTCCGATGATGCCGATCGGGCCCTCGTACCCGGAAGCGACGATCGCCTTCAGCAGCCCCAGGTCGAGTTCTCCCTGTCCGAGCGGCAAAATCTTCTTGCCGCGCCGCTCGCCGTCATTCGTCATGCCATTGAGGTTCACACACAACAGATACGGCTTCATGGCCGCCAGCGCTTGCGGGAAGCGCTCGACGTGATCGTGGCCGTGATGCAGGTTATAGACGATTCCTACGTGATCGGCGCCGTGCTCCCGCCGGAGCGCCTCGCAAACGGCGACCAGGTTCTCCGGCTCCCCTCCCCAACCGCCGTGATTGTAGAGCCCCAGCTTCAAACCTGCCTTCCGCGTGCGTTCGACCGCCGGCAGTAACTCGGCCGCCGCCTTACGGACTCGCTCCTCTGGGCTCCCCTCGCCAGGGTTGGGGGGCATCAGCCAGATTTGTGGGTGCCGGCCGTGCTTGGCGAACAAACGGAAGGCTTCGTCGTGCAGCCCCCAGAAGGCAAAGTACTCGAGCCCGCGTTTCTGATACTCGAGAATCTCCTGTTCGAAGCTCGGCACGTGCTCCTCGCGCCAATCGTAGGCCACCTTGGTGAAGCCCAGCCGCTTGAGCATCTCGGCCCGTTCGGCGGGGCCCCGCTGCTTGGCGTCGAACGGCACGATGCACCAAGCCACCAGGTTGCGGCGGCCGAAGAGCTTGCTGGCCGAAGTCGCGGCTGATTCAGCGGCCCCCACTCGCCCACTCGACAGGGCGACTAAGACCGCTGCCGCCAGCGCCCGCTTTGATCGAGGAACCGCAGAACGCCACATGGCAAGGACTCGCCGGGAAACAAAACCGGGTGTGGGGGACGTCCGCTCACGCCTGTTGGGCAATATAATAGCCGGTTGGGCGGGCCGTGGCAGCGGGGCCGGATAGAGACAGATTCGCGCAAGCGCTCAGGTGTTCATGAGTTTGATCGAAGCGGCGCACGAACAGGAAACCTCGGCGGCCCTGCCGGCTGCGCCCGCGCGGGGAGCTGCGCCGCCTCCAGTGCTGCCGATCGTCGCGCCGCGGGGCAATCCCGGGACCGGCATCGACTACGGGCTATTCCTCGATTGCGTCCATTGCGGCCTCTGCACCGCCGCCTGCCCGACCTACGTGGAGCTCGGGAACGAAAACGACAGCCCGCGGGGGCGGATCTACCTGATGCGGAGCGTGACCGACGGCCGGCTCGCGCTCAACGATCAGGTGCGGGGGCACCTGGAGCTGTGTCTCGACTGCCGGGCCTGCGAAACCGCGTGCCCTTCGGGCGTGCAGTATGGCAAGCTCATCGAGCCGTTCCGCGTGGCGATGGAGCAAGCGGCGGGTCCCGACGCCAAATCCAACGACTGGTTCCACAAGTACATCCTCTTCGGGGTGTTCCCCTATCCCGAGCGGATGCGCAAGCTGCTCGAGCCGGCGCGCTGGGCCCAACGGCTGGGGCTCGTGCGGCTGGCCGAAGCCAGCGGCGCCTTGCGGTTGCTCCCGCCGCGGCTGCGGCAACTCGTCGGCATGTTGCCGCCGCCGCAGAAGGCCCTGCCGGAGCTGCCCGAGGTGTTGCCGGCCAAGGGCCGCCGGCGAGCGCGGGTGGCGCTCTTTAGCGGCTGCGTGGCCGACGCGATGTTTCGCCCCACGAATTGGGCCACGGCCCGCGTGCTCCAGGAAAATGGGTGCGACGTCGTCGTGCCGCGCGAGCAAGGGTGCTGCGGAGCGATCCACTTCCATGCCGGCGCAAGTGAACCGGCGCAGGCCTTTGCCGATCAGAACCTGGCGGCTTTCGACTACGAAGGGGTCGACGCCGTGATCGTGAACGTGGCCGGCTGTGGAGCCATGCTCAAGGACTATGGCCACCACTGGCACGACGCCGCGCAGCCTGCGCGAGAGCGTTTTGCCGACAAGGTGCGCGATGTCAACCAGTTTCTTGACGAGCTTGGCCTGGTTCCCCCGACGGGCGAACTGCGGCTCAAGGCCACCTATCACGACGCCTGCCACTTGGGGCACGCGCAAAAAGTGACCGAGGCCCCGCGGCGGTTGCTTGCCCAAATCCCCGGCCTCGACCTTCGCGAGCTGCCGGAGACCGAGCTCTGCTGCGGCGCAGCGGGCACGTACAACCTGACCCAGCCGGAGATGGCTGGGCGACTGAGTCGACGAAAGCTCAACAACATCGTGAGCACCGGCGCCCGCGTGGTGGTGACCGCGAACGCCGGCTGCCTGTTGCAGATCGCCCGCGAGGCGCGGCAGCAAGGAGAGCGTTTGGCCGTCGTGCATCCGATGGATCTGCTCGATCTGAGCTACCGCGGCGAACAGCTCGAACTCTAGGTCTGGTCCCCTCTCCCTGTGGGAGAGGGCTAGGGTGAGGGGCGGAGAGGATCGCTTCCTGCCTCGACTGCCAGCCGCAAGGCGGGCCAGAATCTTGGCGGCGCGATCGCGTCAATCGATTCAACCCACCCTCCTTCCCGCGGCCACACGCTACGCTTTTCTCGAGCGGCCGGAACGCCGCGAAACCACCCGCTTCCGGGCCGCGCGGAACGGATCTCTAGCCGCGTGGTTCGGACCAACGCCTAAACTACGAGGTCAGCTCGCATGGGCGCCGAACCGTGGCAGTATTTCGTTCCGCACCGTACCGACTTGCAAGCCGCGCTCGAGGACCTCAAAGAGCAGGAGTTCCGCGCAGGCCGCTACCGCTATAGCGAAGAAGGGCCGCAGTCCATCGATGAAGCCCGCGACATCGCGGACGCCGATGGCACGGCCTCGATCCTCGACATCGACCGCGTCGATGCGCAGCCCGACTTCGGCGTGGTGACGCCGCTCACAACCGGGCAACTGCTCGCCCTCTTCGGCACCGATAAGCCGACGCGCGATCTCGTCGAGGCGTGCGACGACCTGTACGAAGACATCGAACGGGGCCAAGGCGTCGTCTGCCGGGTGTACAAGCACGGCCAGCCCAGCGAACTGTGTTTCACCGGCTATTCCTACGATTGAACCTGAGCAGGAGAACGCCGCCATGGGGCAAGAACTGAGCACGGCCAAGTACTACGAGCAGGTTCAAGCGGAAACGCCGCGGGCGACGTCTCCCGCGCCGCGCGGCGGTCGCACGGAGCCACAACCGCCGCCGCCCAGGGGCTCGCATCTCGAGCTACTCGCGCGGCGGGCGACGCCGGTGATCGCCGTTTGCCTGATCGCCGGCGCGGGAATGGCGCTGTGGTTGAATCGCCAGGAGCTGTCGGCCGACGCACGTTACGCCGGGGAGCGCACGAACGCGCTCAACTTCATGCTCTGGCTGGGGGGCAGCGACAAGACCATGAAGGACGTGGTCCTCGAAGTCCAGCGGCAAACGGCGGCCGAAGTGCAGAGCCAGCTCGGCGCCGCCTCGGCGATCGAGGGCATGGACCTCAGCAATGCCGATTGGTCGACCTTTTCGCAGAGCGTCAACCCCGGCGTCGCGGTGGGCGCGGGCTCTGGGAAAAAGCCCGGACGCAATCCGTCGAAACGATAGTCCTCCTTGCCCGACGAGACGCTGCAGCTAGTCCTGCCCGGCGAACTGCTTGACGTAGGCTCGGCGGGCGAAGCGGTCGGTCATGCCGGCCAGATAGTCGGCCACCGTGCGTTCGAGCCCCCAGGCCTCCAGGCGGGCCTGGAATCGCGGCGGCAGGCGGTGGGGGTTGCGGCAGAAGCCGTCGAACATTTCCCGCAACGACGCCTGGGCTCGCGCCCGCATGCGCAGCACGCGCGGATGCCGGTAGACCCGGCGGTAGAGAAAGCGTTCGAGTTCGGCTTTGGGCTCGGCCAGCGCCACGCTGGGGCCCGCAATGGGGTCCGCCGCGCGAACATCGGCGAAGGACTTCACGCCCGCGGCCGTGAGCCGGCGGCGGCTTTCCGCCACGAGGTCTCCTACCTGCCAGTCGATTAGCTCGTGCAGCACCGCGCGGCGCAGCTCCTGATCGTCGAGCGCGGCAAAGCGCAAGCGCACGCGGCCGGCCGCCTCGCGCCACAGCGGCACCGCCAGCAACTCGTCGAGCCGAAGGAGCCCCAGTTCGAGCGCGTCGTCGGCGTCGTGCGTGTCGTAGGTCACGCTGTCGGCCGCGTCGACGACCTGGGCTTCCAGGAGCGGGCGCAGGGAATTCACCGCGCCCCGCACCGCCCGCGTCCGCTGCCCTTCGAGCGCTTCCGCCGAGAGGTTCAAGCCGGGAAAACTTGGGTAGCGCGTTTCGAGCACCTCGACCAACCGCAGCGCATGCGCATTGTGGTTGAAGCCGCCGTGGCTCTTCAGACACTGATTGAGCGTGTCCTCGCCGGCGTGGCCGAACGGCGGGTGGCCGATGTCGTGCAGCAGAGCCAAGGCTTCGACCAGGTCCTCATTCAGCCGCAGGGCGCGGGCCAGCGTGCGGGCGACCGAGGCGACCTCGAGGGTGTGCGTCAGGCGGCTGCGGTGATAGTCGCCCCAACTGCCGGTGAAGACCTGCGTTTTGTGGGCCAAGCGGCGGAAGGCCGCGCTGTGGACGATGCGGTCGCGGTCGCGCTGAAACGGACCGCGGTAAGGGTGCAGCGGCTCGGCGTGCTCCCGGCCGGCGCTTGCCACACTCGGAAAGGCGTACGCCGCCAACAGCCCCGCCTCTCGCTGCTCGAACCCCAATTCCGCGCTCACGCCTGAATTCCCTTGCCGATCTCACTACAGAGAATGCCCCTGGCCAGCCTATTCTACGCCGGCGCTGGTCTAAAGACCGACAGCAATTCGGCTTGCGCACGGGAAATCCCGAGGGACGCCGCGCCCGTGCCCGCCTTCGGCAACTTGACAGCCCTCTGGGGGCCGGGTTAATTGTTATTCACCCGTAACACACGGCTGTTTCGGTCCGCCCATCCCCGACCCACCCCGGGCAGACCCCTTGGGTCCACGGCTGGACCTCTCGTTTACTCCCCGCAGTCGAAGAGGAGCTCCCTCGCAATGCGCAAGTTGTGTCTGGCTTTATTGCTGCTGATCGGCACGGCGTGGAACGTGCTCGTGAACATTCAGCCGGCCGAGGCCATCGATCCGTTCTGGAAGCAGTTTCAGGCTCGCTATATCAAGGCCGAGCCCAAGACCGAGGAAGAGAAGGCCTTCGCCGAAGCCGCCTCGGAGAAGAACACGGACACCGGCAAGTGCTGGATTTGTCACGTGAAGGGCAAGAACAACAGCAAGAAGCTGCGCAACAACTACGGTCAGGAACTGGCCAAGCTGCTCGACAAGAAAAAGTTCAGCGCCGGCCGGCTGAAGCGTGAGAAGGAAGCCGCCGAGAAGGAAATCCAGGAGGCCTTCGCCAAGGTCGAGAAGATGCACGTCGACCCGGAAGACGAAAAGAGCGAGCTCTACGGCGACCGCATCGCCGCCGGCAAGGTGCCCGGCGATCAGAAGGTGGCCGGCGCCGAACCGGGGGCCGACGACGATCCCACCGAGAAGGAATAGCCGCAGCCTACGCGGTTCCAAAGCAATCCGCTTTCGCCCATGCTCCGCTGGGAGCATGGGCTTTTTCTTGCGCTACTCCGGCTTCGCCAGCGTACAGGCGAACTCGAACCGCACCGCCACCTTGCCGCCGCAGCTCACCTTGGCCTTGAGGAAGAAGGCGTCTGCCAGGCGTTCGGTGAGGTCGACCTCGAGCTCGATCGTTTCGCCCGGCCGGACCATGCGTTTGAAGCGCACGTCCCCCATCCGCGTGGCCACCGGCACGCCGCCCCCTTCGCCAGGCACGTGCCGCGCCAGCAAGATCGCCCCGGCCTGCATCGCCGCTTCACACAGCAGCACGCCTGGCACAAGGGGAAACTCAGGATAATGGCCGGCGAAAAAGAACTCGTCGCCGGTGAACGTCTTCCGGCACTCGATGTGGGACTCGTCCTGGGCGACGATTTCGTCGACCAGCAGAAACGGTGGACGGTGCGGGATGGCGGCGTAAATCGCTTCGCGGCTCATGCAATCGTGGGCTCGGCGCTGTGTAGACGAAGGTGCTAGCGGGCCGGGCGATTCCGCCAGTCGATGCCCGACATCTTGGCCAGGGCGATCTCCAGAGCATGCGTGCCGTCGCGGCTGTGGCCTTGGGCCGCCAGCGCAATGTAGAGCTGCTGCGCAAGCGCGAGACCCGGCAAGCAAAGGTTCATCCGCCGCGCTTCGGCCAGGGCAATGCCCATGTCCTTGATGAAGTGCTCCACGAAAAAGCCGGGATCGAAATTTCCGGCGATGATCCGCGGCCCCAGATTCGCGAGCGACCAACTGCCCGCGGCGCCGGGAGCCACCGATTTGAGCAACGTCTCGAGATCGAGCCCCGCGCGGTAGCCGTAGAGCAGCCCCTCGCAGACGCCGATCATGCCCGAGGCGATGAGCACCTGATTGGCCACCTTGGCGTGCTGCCCCGCGCCGGCCGGGCCTTGATGAACGATCGTCTTGCCCATCGTTTCCCAGCACGGCTGCAGGGCCTCGACGACTTCCGGCTCACCGCCGATCATGATCGACAAGCGGGCCTCGCGGGCCCCCACGTCGCCGCCGGAGACCGGCGCGTCGACGGCGTGCTTCTTCTGTTCCTGGGCGAGCTTGGCGATTTCCACAGCCAACGAAGGCTCGCTCGTCGTCATGTCGACGACGATGCCGCCGGCCTTGAGTCCCGCGAGCGCGCCCTCCGGGCCGAGGATGACGCCGCGGACATCGCTTGGATAGCCGACGATCGAGAAGACCACGTCGGATTGGGCGGCGACTTCGCGCGGCGAATCGGCCCAGCGTGCGCCCTTGGCCACGAGGTCGTCGGCCTTTGAGCGGGTGCGGTTATAGACCGTGACGGCGAAGCCCTTGGCCAGCAAATGCCCGCACATGCTGCGACCCATGACGCCCGTGCCGAGCCAGCCCAACCGCGTTTCGCCTGGAGTTACACGTGCGATCGCCATCTTCGAGACCCTTTGTTTCCGCCGAATGCGCCCGCCGCGGCATGCCCCGCTTGGGCGCGGGGCTGAGATCGAGCGAGCGGCGCCGAGCCCCACGGCGCGCCAAGAGGCGGCAGTATAGCGTGGCGCTGCGGGGCTGCGAAGCCACTAGCGCCAGCGACTCTCGGGGCGATTCAGAATCTCGCCGAGCAGAACTGCTTGCCGCACCCCAGCCGGGTCGCGCAGCATTTGGACGAGCGCCGCGGCGGCTGTAGCCGGCTTGACCGCCGGGGCATCGGCTTCTTCGGTCTCCGCGGGAATGGCGCCGTCCTTCAAGCGGCCCAATTGATGATCGAACGTCTGATGGCGATGCCGTTCGCGTTCGGCATCGCCGCGCTCGATCGAGGTGAGCCGGACATCCGCCGTGGCTGCTTGCTCCTCCGCGCGCTGGGCCAGAGTTTCCGCCAGTTGTCCTAATTTTCGCGGCTCGGCGCTGGGCGGGGTTGCAGCGGCCGCAACCGCGGGGCGCTCGGCGAGCGGCCGTCGGCGCTTGCGCGGCTGAGACTCTTCCGCCGGCCGCGCGAGCGTTGCGGGCGGAGCCACTTTCTGGCCCGTGCGTTGTTCCGCCGAGCGGCGGCGGAATTCCTCGACCTGGTCGCGCAGCGAAACATCCAGCGGGGCCGCCTGCGGAAGCGGTCGCGGCGGCGCCGCTACGGGGCGAACCGGACGGCGTTGCTGCGGTTGCCCCTTGCGCCCCAGCCAGTTCGTGACGGCCCAGTAAAGAATGAAGAAGATGGGCGCAAGCGCCTTGATCAAGTCGACCCAATCGGCCGCGAGCAGGAGGGGAACACTGCCGAGGAACGCAAGCGACATGAGGACAGCGGCGATTGGCGCGAAGGGGATACGAAGCCTTAGCGGCGTCCGGCGGCGGAGCCCGGGGCTCGCTCCAGCCGGGTGATCGACTGCAGGTCGACCAGTTCGAACGACTCGTCGAGCTGATGCACCACGAGGGTGCGGTCTCCCGGCGAGAAACTGAGAAACTCCGGATGCCGCACGAGCACCTTGCGCCCGTCCGCCAGGATCAGGAGAAAGGGCACAAAGGGCGTGGCCCGCGAGAACTGGCGAATCTGTTCAGCATTCATCGCGACGAGCTTTCTTCACGGAAGATGAAAACGGCCTGCCCGCATGCCCCCTGTGGCAACTCTACCCCATGGTCGCGCCCGCCTGACCGCTGACTCCGGCGATCGAGCGCCGCATATCGGTGTCCGCCTGAATATTACGCAGGCGGTAGTAGTCGGAAATGGTGAGCTTGCCGCTGCGGAACGACTCGGAGATGGCCAAAGGCACCTGCGCCTCGGCCTCGACCACCTTCGAGCGGCTTTCCTCGATCTGGGCGATCATCTCTTGCTCGGCCGCCACCGCCGCGGCCCGCCGCCCTTCGGCGCTCGCCCGGGCGACGCGCATGTCGGCCTCCGCCTGGTCAGCTTGCAGCCGAGCGCCAATGTTGTCTCCCACGTCGATGTCGGCGATGTCGATCGACACGATCTCGAAGGCCGTTTGCGAATCGAGCCGGCGGGCGAGCACGGCCTTGGAGATTCGATCCGGATTGGCAAGCACTTCGAGGTGGCTCTCGGCCGAGCCGATGGCGCTCACGATGCCTTCGCCGACGCGGGCGATGATCGTTTCCTCAGTGGCGCCGCCGATCAAGCGATCGAGGTTCGCACGCACGGTGACGCGGGCCTTGACCTTGAGTTGAATGCCGTTCTTGGCCACGGCGTCGAGCGAGTCGCGGGCGGCGCCGCGTGCCGGGCAATCGATCACCTTGGGATACACGCTCGTTTGCACGGCCTCGAGCACGTCGCGGCCGGCCAGGTCGATGGCCGTGGCCTTCTTGAAGTCGAGGTCGATCGTCTTGGCCTTACGCGCCGCAATGATGGCCCGGATCACGAGCGGCACCTTGCCGCCGGCCAAATGGTGCGCTTGCAGCGCCTTGCTGGTGATGCCCGTGTCGTCTCCCAGGCCCGCCTGCACCGCCATGATCTTGCTGCGCACGATCACGCGGGCGTTGACCTTGCGGAACGACATGCCGATCAGGTCGAAGATGCCGATGCCGGCGTTGCTGGAGACCGACTGGATCCAGAGGCGGAAATAGCTGGCCATGACGGCCACGATCACCAATCCGGCGAACAAGCCGAACAAGATGATCACAATCATCGCCACGCGATAGATGTTGCTCTCGTCGACCTGAGCCAGGAGGGACATTGCAAGATCTCGAGGTGGAAACAGTCCGATCGAACCCTACCCTAACGTGCCGGCGACTGCTACGCCAGCGGGTCGCTCAGCGGGTCGAGGCCCAACTGGTCTATGGACTGGGAAAGGATGTCGTCGCCCCGCGGGGCCGCCTCGGGGCGGGACTCGTCGGCCGAGACAGGCCGCACCACGACCCGCGGGCCATGCACGGCCACCACCCGCACCGACGTGCCGGGCTCGATCGCCAGCCCTTCGCTGAGGGCGTCCACCGTCAGGCCGCCCACTTCGACCGCGCCGCTGGGGAGCATGAGCGACTTGGCCCGCCCTACCTGACCCACCAGAGCTCGCAGTTGCCGGCGATGCTCGTCGTCGGGCAACACGTCTGCCTCGCTTGGCGTTTGCAGCAGTAATTGTTTGCCCACCGGCGTCTGAGGGAGGAGCTTAAAGGCCAGAATCAGCGTCACCGGCACGGCGACCATCGTCACGAGCACGAAAGCGAAGCCAGCCCGCGGGCCATGGTGGTAAAAGGCCATCGAGATCGAGACCAGGACCGAAATCGTGGCCAGGACGCCCAGGATTCCGCCCGAAGGGACGAAGATCTCGAGCATCACCAGGCCTAAGCCCAGCATCAGCAACAGGATGGGCCAGACCAAAGGGTTGAGCATCGGCTTTCCACGGGGCCAGACAACGCAGGACGGAGCACGCCGTCCTCATTTTACTCGTGCAGGCCACCGCTGCCCAAGCGGCCCGCCTACGTCGCTCGCCGCTCGGCCGCCGCCGCGGTCCGTTCGACCTGGTCCAGCAGCATTTGCAGCGCGCTCGCCAGACTGGCGACCTGCGGCGCTTGCAGCAGGTTCAGATGATGCCCCGCGACCAAGTGGACGCGCAGCGCAGGCGTCCAGTGCCGCCATTCGCGCTCGGGCCGGCTCTTTACCTGCACCAGCGGCTCCGAGCCGAGCAGCAGATCGACGGTGCCGGGGAACGGCGTCGGCCGATAGTCGAGCGTGGCGTGCAGATTGTCGAGAAAGATGTCGAAGATGCGCCGCGCCTGCTCCGGCTCGACGCCCGCCGGCAACACGCCCGAGGCGATGGCGCAGGGCAAGAAATCGCGGAAAACCGCCTCGCGGTCGAGCGACTCGAACTGATAGAGCGGCAGCGCCAGGTCGGAGAACACGGTCCGCAGCACGGCCACGGCGTGCAGAATGCCGGCGTCGATCACGGCCATCAGGCCAACCTCACGCCCGGCGCGGAGCGCCTGGCAGGCCATTTCGTAGGCCACTAGGCCGCCAAACGACCAGCCCCCCACGTGCAGCGGCCCGCTGGGGCACTCGCGCTGCACGGCCGCCAAGTATTCGGCCGCCAGCCCTTCCACCGTGTCTCGCGCGCCTTCGACCCGATCCGCGGCCGTACCCCGATGCTGCAGCCCGTACACGGCTCGTCCGCCCAAAGCAGCCGCGAGCTCTCGGTAGCACGAGACGTTGCCGCCGCCTGGGTGAACAAGAAACAGCGGCGTCTTTTCGCCCGCGCCCAACTGCACCAGGGGCGACCAGTTGCCTTGCGTGCGCTGAGCCCGCAGCCCAACTGCCAGCCGCTCGACGCTCGCCAACTCGAGCAACCGGTCGGGCGAAAGGCGGATGCCCCAGCGCCGCTCGATGCCCAGCGCCAGGTCGAGCGCGCCCAACGAGTCGGCGCCCCCGCGAAACAGGTCTTCCTCGAGCGAAACGCGGCGGTTCAGCACCGCTTCGGCCAAACACAAGAGTTCGGCCTGCAGAGCGTCGCTGGGGGCCGCTCGGCGGGGCGGCAGTTCATCGCCCGTAAGGACAGGCGGGTGATCGTGCGCGGCGCTAAGCTCGCGAAGAGCTCGGCGATCGACCTTGCCATTGGCGTTGCGGGGGAGTTGCGAGCAGCTTTGCCACTCGGCCGGCGCCATGTAGGCCGGCAAGCAAGCGGCGACGTGATCGCGCAATTCCGCGAGGTCAAAGGTTGTTCCGGGGCGCAGCGCAACCCAGGCCGCCAGCCGCCCGGGACGGCCGTTGCTTGGCACGAACACCACGGCGGCGTCAGCCACCGAGTCATGCGCCAAGAGCGCCGCTTCGATGTCGCCCAGTTCGATGCGCCGCCCATTGAGCTTGATCTGCTGATCGGAGCGGCCAACGAATTCGAGCGCGCCATCGGGCCGCTGCCGCACCAGGTCGCCCGTGCGATACATCGCAGGATGCACGGCGTCCCGATCGAAGACGAAGCGTTCCGCCGTGAGCTCGGGGCGATTGCGGTAGCCCCGCGCAACGCCGGGGCCGGCCACACACAATTCTCCTGGCTCTCCGGCCGGCACTTCGCGATCGTCCGAGTCGAGCAGGTACACGCACGTTCCGGGCAAGGGCCGGCCGACGGGCACCGGCCCCGCCTCGCTGGGCAGGCACTCGTGGACCGTGCACCACACGGTGGCTTCGGTCGGGCCATATTCGTTGAACAGCCGCACGTCCGGCAGTTGGCGGAAGTGCTTGGCCACGAGCGGTTCGGGGCAGGTTTCGCCCGCCACCACCACCTGGTGCAGCGCCCAGGGTTCGGTGAACGGAGCGCCTTGCCACTGCTCGAGCACCGAGTTCCAAACCGCGGGGATGCACAACAGGGTGGAAATACGTTCGCGGGCGATCAAGCCCGGCAGATCGGTCCACCCGGAGGGGCGGTCGCCGGCTGAGAGCACGAGCGAGCCGCCGCTGGCCAAGGTCCAAAATAGCCCAGCTACCGAGCTGTCGAACCACAGCGGCGACAGCAACAGGAATCGCCGCGCGGGACCGTAGTATTGAATGCGCGCCGCGTTCGAGTAGCTCAGGTTGGCGTGCGTCACCTCGACGCCTTTGGGCTCGCCTGTGGAGCCCGAAGTGTAGAGCACGTATGCCAGGTCGCTGGGCGCGGGCCCCACGGCTGCGCGTTTCTTGGCCCGCCGTTGCGCCCGGCGATCGATCACCACGGGCGCCAATCCGAGGGAGGCCACACGGTCGGCCGATCCGGCGGCCACGACGACGAGCGTGCAACCGGCGTCAGCAACGATCTGGGCCAAGCGAGCCGCAGGCAGGCCAGGGTCGAGCGGCACGTAGGCCGCTCCCGCCGCCAGCACTCCCAGTATGCCGGGCACGGCGTAGCGTGGGGAGTCGCACCAGACTGCCACCGGGCGGTCGGGGCCGGCCCCTTGCCGTTGCAGTTCGGCCCCCAGTGCCTGGCTCCAAGCGGCCAGGCGGCCGTAGCGGCAGCGCCAGCGGCCCTCGCGCAGGGCCGTGCGTTGCGGCGCCGTGGCGGCGCAGCGGAGGAATTCGTGGTAGACCGTGGGCAATACGCCGCAGAGGGCCGCGGCATCCGGGTCGTCGCCGACACTCGGTTCGAGCGGCACCGCGGCCAGCGTCGGACGGGCCGCCGGGGCGAACTCCCATCCGTCATCTTCAACAGGGCACGTCATGGGCCGTGATTTGCGCGAGGAACTCTCGTCGAGCGATGCCCGCGGAGCAGAATCCTGCGGCCGAGCAACGCCCGCGCTACGAGGTCTGCGCTGTCGCAGGCGGCCGAGAGGGCAGTAGCGGCGCGGCCCGCGAGCAGGAAGGAACGGCAGCCGTGCCGTAACGCGCCGACCCAATCGGCGCTTGCAGACTCGGGGGAATATACCCCAGCAGTCCCCGTCCGGCTAGGGATTTCACCGCCGGTAGGGGGGAGACTGGGAATTGGCCCCTAAGTCTCTACTATTTCAGCGATTGTGAAGCGCGTACCGCGCCGGCTCTGCCGATTGCAGTGGCCGGCGCGGTCGCCGGACTTAGGGCCAATACCCTAGTTTTTGATCTTGCGCTTTTGCGCGAGCAGCCACTCGAACACTTTGGGGTTCTCGTAGGTTGCGGTCCAGGAATCGTGCCCCGCTTCGGGATAAACCGTGAATTGCACGTCGCCCCCGGCCGCCTTGAGGGCCTCGACCATCCGCTCCGACTGGCTCAGCGGCACCGCGTCGTCCTTCGCGCCGTGGAAAACCCAGGCGGGCAGAGCTTTGAATCGCTCGACCGATTTCGGGTCGCCGCCCCCACAAATGGGGACGATCGCCGCGAATTTCTCGGGATGGGCTGCCGCCAAGGCAAACGTGCCGAAGCCCCCCATGCTCAGGCCGGTGAGATAGATCCGGTCGGGATCCACCTTGTATTTCGCGGCGATTTCATCGATCAGCTTAGAGAGCGCCTCCGGCTGCCACGAGCTGCGCTCGGCGCATTGGGGTGAAAGCACGATGAACGGCAAGTCCTGTCCCGCGGCCACCAGCTTCGGCGGGCCGTGCTTCTTCACCTGGTTCACATCGCTGCCACGCTCCCCCGCGCCGTGCAAGAACACGAGCAACGGCCAGCGGTCCTGCGAGTCGTAGCCCTTCGGCAAGTACAGCAGGTAGTCCATGTCGACTTTCTGAGTGACTTCCGTGGAGAATTTGCCCGCGGCCTGCTGGCCCGGGACAGCGTCGGCGGCCCGTACGGTCGAAGCGGCGACCAACAGTCCGACAACGACCGAGAAGCGGAAGGTGTGCATAAGAGGCCCTCGGAAGGTGGGAAGGGTTATGCGAGCGAAAAACGCCCGAGCGCGGTGCGAGTCTAGCCCCGGGCAAGTCCGCCCGCAACGGTCCGGCCTGCTTATAGCGGTGACGCCGCACGGCCGCTTGTGGCCCCGCGCGCGCTCAGGCGGCCTATATTTCAACCAGCGGAACGACGGGCTCGCCCGTTTGCGCCCGCTTCTCATCTCGGTTCGCAGCCGTTCGGCTTCCTCGTCTGGAGTAAACCCATGCTTTCGCCGCTCAGCGCAGGCACGCAGCGCGCCTTGTTCGCGTTTGCCCAGCAAAGCCAAGCCTGGTCGCAGGCTGCCGAACGACTGGCGACCGGCCTCCGCATCAACCGCGCGGCCGACGATCCGGCCGGCCAGATCGCCGCCGACGATTTACAGCGCGAACTCGTGGACCTCGAAAGTAGGCACAGCGCGCTCGAGGCCGAAGACCGGCAGTCGCGCATCCAAGAGTCGACGCTCTCCTCGAGCCAAGAAGTGCTGCACATGCTCCAAGACCTGGTGGGCGCCGCCGCGGGCGAAGTTTCCGACGTGCAAATCGGCGTGCTGCAGGGAGAAGTCGATCTGGCGGTCGAAGGGATCGAGAGGCTCGAGTCGTATGGAACGCGCTTTGGCATCGCCGAAGCCCTCAAGGACCTCAAGACAGGCGGCGCGGCCAGCCTGAGCCGCGACCTGGGGGCCGCCGGCAAATCGGTCGAAGCGGCCGCCGGCATGGTGGCTCGGCGCCGGGCGATGCTCGGCGCGTATCAGCGCATGCACATCGAACCGCAACAGCGGCTCATCGAGGATCAGGTAGTACTGCAGACCGAAGCCCTCAGCCGCGTGCGCGACAGCGACTTCGCCGTCGAGTTTGCGCGCCTGCAGCAGAGCAGTACGCTGATGCGCAGTTCGCTGCTGGCGATCGCCTTGCAGCGCGACGCCAAGTCCAAGCCGGCGGACTGGTTTTGAAGTTGACCCGTTGTAACATGCTTCTGGGAAGTGCCTTACGAGTGGCCGCCGGCGTCTGGCCAATCTCGCGCTCCGCAATCCGCCGGACGCCGTAGAATTCCTAGGGCGTCGATCCTTCGTCGCGCCCTTCTTTCCGAGGAGCTCCGCATGACGCCTGAGGAATCCCGCCACCTGCTGGCCGACGTCGACGCTTTTTGCACGGAGCTGCGGCCTGCCGAAGAGCTTTGCTACCTGGAGCATCGGCAGAACGAGGAGCTCGTGCCGCTGGCTAAGAAACACGGGCTGCTCGGCATGATCGCCCCCAAGGAACTCGGCGGGAGGGCGGCCGACGCCGTGACCTACGCCAGGGCCCTGGCCCGCATCGGCAACGAAGGGACGGGCGTCCGCACGTTCTTCTCGGGGCACCTCTCGATCGGACAGCATCCGATCCTCGAGTTCGGCACGGCGGCGCAGAAGGACCGCTACATTCCGGCGGCGGTGCGCGGCGATTGCATTCTCGCGTTCGGGCTCACCGAGCCGGAGGCCGGCAGCAACCCGCTCGAGATGCAGAGCACCTACCGCCGCGTGGGGGACAAGTTCTTGCTCTCGGGCGTGAAGTACCTGATCTCCAATGGCGGGATCGCCGACGCCGTGATCGCCTTCGCCTATCCGGCCGAGGCCGCGGGGGAGGCCCGGCGGATGAGCGCCTTCATCGTCGACACCGCGGGCGACACCTTTCAGGCCGAGGACCTGCCGGCCAAGCTCGGCATGTTCACCACGAACACCGGCATGTTCCAAATGGACGAGCACCCCGTGCCGGTCGAGAACCTGCTCGGCGAAGAGGGAAACGGCTTTCGCATCGCTATGAACACGCTCGTCTCCGGGCGGCTGAGCGTGGCGGCCGGCTGTCTCGGAGTCATCGAAGACTGCTTGGCCGAGTGCTTGGGCTACGCCAAAAGCCGCAGCCAGCATGGCAAGGAGATCGGCCGGCATCAGTTGGTGCAGGAGCACCTGGCCTCGATCGAAATGCACCGGGCCACGAGCGACGCCATGGTGATGCGGGCGGCCGAAGCGAAGCAGGCTTCGCACGACGCCCCTGGCGACGCGCCCCTGGCTACCGAGGCCGATCTGACGGTCGCCCGCGCCAAGCTTCACGCCTCGAACGCGGCCTGGGACGCGGCCGACCGGGCGGTGCAAATCTTCGGCGGCCGCGGCTGGTCGAACCTGTACCGCGTGGGGCGGCACCTGCAGGACGTGCGAGTGTGCCGGATCTACGAAGGGACCGACGAAATCCTCAAGCTCAAGCTGGCCGCGGCGCTGTTGGGCAAGGAGTACGCGGCGTTCCGTTAGGGCTGCACAGGCTGGAAGCCTGTGCCACGATCTCGGGCCGGGGCAAGTTCCGCTCGGCGACGCTTCAAGTGTTGGTGGACCGGCGGAGGTCCGCGTACACTGAAGGCGGAGTCAGCGGCGACGGACCGAATTGTCGAGGGCGTGGCAATGCAAGTCCCCAGAATTGTTTGGCTCGGCTGGGTTGTCTTCGCGCTGAACTGGTTGGCGGCGAATTCGGCTGTTGCCCAGCCAGGCGTGCCGCTCGAGGAAGTCAAGCTCGACAACCTGTTGCGCGGCTTGTCGGACACCGACGACAATGCCGCGTCAGGCTTCGTCCAAGAGATTGGGCAGCTGGAGCTGCCTGTCGAGCGGCGGGTTTCCGCGCTCGTCGGAATTCTCGATCATCCGGCGGACAGTGCGCGCTGGACTGCGCTCAACCAACTCCGCGAGCTCGGGGTGAAGGCGCGCCCCGCCGTGCCGCGCATCCTTCGCCTGATCCGCGAAAGCTCGCAACTTGGCGAACCCGATTGCGGTGCGATCACCGCCTTGGGTCCCATCGCGGAGCCGACGACAGAAGTCGTTGATGCATTGGTGGCCGTGGTTCGCGACGCTCGCGACGACGCAACAGGACGGCGCGTCGCCATGGACGTATTGGGAGGTTGGGGGACCGCCTCACGCGTGGCGGCGCCGCTGCTCGAAGGCCTTCAGGATCACAAGTCGATCGAAGTCCAGATGCACGCGTTCGAAGCTCTGGGGCGGATCAAGGCCGCGCGTCAACCAACCGCGGCAGAGTTGCGCATGATCGATTTCGCCGCGCTTCCGCCCGCTCAAGCCTTCGTGGCGCTCGAAGCGCTGCGCACGCTGGGCCCGCAGGCGAAGTTCGCCGTTGCGCCGCTCCAAGCGTGGTATGCCAGGCCCGACACACGCGCGTCGACCAAGCTCAAGATTCTCGAGACGTTGCCGGCGATCGACGGCTGCGACGGCTGGCATGTGAAGACGGCGTTCGCGGCGCTGAGACACTATGACCGCGGTGCAAACCATTCGAGCGAAGCTACCTACCTGCTTGATGGATTGATCCGCAGGTTGGATGGTAAGCGGACGGACGCCGCGTTGGCGCTGGTCGCCGAACTGGATGATCCGTCGGTAGCGCGGCGCGAACTGGTGGCTGCAGCGCTAGCAAAGTACGGTGAGAAGGCGCTGCCTGCCGATGCAGCCCTCGCGCGGATCCTTGCGCAAGTGAATCGCGAGACAAATCGTCGGGCAGTCGGCAGTTATCTCGAGGCGATTCGCGCGATGGGCCCCAACGCGCGGCACTCTCGGCAGGCTCTTGTTGATTTCCTTCGCTCACCGGTCGCGGCGGCGATCGAAGGTCCTGCAACCGAGGTGCGCAGCTATGTATTTGCGATCCTTGCGGATGGCCCAACTCCGCCGGAGATCTTGCCCGACGTGCTGGCCGCTCTCGAGGATCCCAGCCAAGCTTGGTTGTGTGCGGCTGCGGCGCGCGCCGCCGGATCGCTGGGGCCCGCCGCCGCCGACGCGACGCCGCAACTCGTGTCGCTCTTACGAACGGGTCGCTCCGCGCAGGTAAGTCTCGATCGATTTGGAGCTGGCCGCCGATTCGGCCGCGACCGGAGCTTCACGAGCTCTCGGCTGGAGGCCATTCGAGCGTTAGAAAGGATCGGGCCCGCCGCGAGCAGCGCGTTGCCAATTCTGCGGGAGTTGGCAGATTATCCGTCGCTCGTGGCTACGGAGGCCGCACTGCGTGCAAGCGGCCACGGCATAGACAGCCGCTTCGAATACGCTCGGCGCGAGGCGGCAGCCGTCGCCGCCGCCCTGAAGGCGATCGACCCTAAAGTCGCGCCGCGTTAAACGTGTCCCCTTGGTCGGGGTCACCGGTCTCGAGCCCCTTCTTGAACCACCGCACCCGCTGCTCGGACGTGCCGTGGGTGAAGGCGTCGGGGCGGACGTAGCCTTGCGCCTCCATTTGCAGCCGATCGTCGCCGATGGCGGCGGCGGCGTTCAGCCCTTCTTCGACGTCCCCCTTGTCGAGGATGTTTTTCATCCGCTGGGCGTGGTGGGCCCAAACGCCGGCGAAGAAGTCGGCCTGCAACTCCATGCGAACAGAGAGTTCGTTGGCCTCTGCGGGCGACAAGCGCTGCCGCGCGGCGTCGACCTGCTGAGCGATGCCCAGTTGGTTCTGAACGTGGTGGCCCACTTCATGGGCGATCACATAGGCCTGGGCAAAGTCGCCCGGGGCGCCGAAGCGATCGCGGAGCTCGTCGTAGAACGCCAGATCGATGTACAGCTTTTGGTCGGCCGGGCAGTAGAACGGCCCCACGGCGGCGCCGGCGATGCCGCAGGCGGACTGCACGCGGTCGGAGAACAGCACCAGCGTGGGCTCGCGATACTGCTTGCCCATCTTGGCGAACAGGTCGTTCCACACGTCCTCGGTGTCGGCCAGCACCGTGGCGACGAACTCCTTGAGCGGCTCCTGCGCCGGATCGACCTGGCCTTGCTGAACGGCGCCGCCTGGCCCGCCCTGCTGCTGCTGCTGAAGCAGGGCCCGCGGATCGCCCCCCAGGAACAGCACGATCAAGATCAGGATCAGCGTGCCCAGCCCGCCGCCGGCGATGGTGACGGGACGCATGCCGCGGCGGTCTTCGATATTGTCGCTCTGTCGACGGCCTTCCCAGCGCATGATCGTTCGGCTCCAGAAGGAAACAGCGGGGGCTGAGCGGCCACCGGACGCCCGCCGCATTATTGGCTGCCCAGCCTAGAGCAACAACTGGGCCGAACGCGGCTCGAAGCAGAATCCGCTCGCGGTTGACCCCGCCTAGTCCATCGCCGGCGGCGTCTGCAAGCTGTCGATCAGCAAAAGCCCGTCGATCACGGCCACGCTCTGCCGGAGCTCCCGCAGGGCGTCGAGATAGGCCAGGTTGGCCTGGAAGTAGGTCCGCTGCGAGGTGAGCAACTGCAGGTAGCCAATCTGCCCGCTCGAATACGCCTCGCGCACCAGCTTCAGCGACTCGGCGGCGTCGGGCAAAATCGCGTCGGCGTATTGCTGCACCTGTTGCTGGGCGTTGGCATAGCGCTCGAAGGCGATCGCCAGGCGGTTGCGGAGCTCGAGCGTCAGCCGCTCGATGTCGGCCTGGGCCGCGCCGATTTGCGCCTGCGCGGCGACGATGTTCCCCTGATTGCGGTTGAACAGGGGAACGGTGAGATAGGCCTGGACCGTGTGGATGTTGTTGGTGGTCGTGTTGTCATGCTGAGGCATGTATTGCAGGTCGCCGTTCGGGTAAGGCTCGATCCGCGCCCTGGCCAAGGCGAACCGCGCCCGATCGAGCCCCGCCTGCGCGGCGGACAGCTCGGGGCTGGTGGCGAGAATTCTGTCCAGCGTGCCCTGGAACTCGAGGACCGGCACGTCTTTCGCCAGGTCGCCCGACACCGGCGCCAGCGCGTAATGCGGCGTTCCCGTGACGGACATCAGCGACTGCCAGGCCGCGCGATGCCGGTTCTCGGCCTTCCGCAGGTTGATCCGCGCGGCGTGCACCTCGACGCGGGCCTGCAACACGTCGATGCGGCTCACCTGCTCGCCGCGGAACAAGTCTTCGGCGGCCTTCTGCCCCTGCTCGCCAATCCGCAGCAGCTCCCGGGTGACCTCGGTGGCGCGCTGCGCGTAGAGCACGTCGAAGTAGCGGAGGCTGACGTCGTTGATCACGCGCTGCCGCTGCGCGGCAAAGAGCTGCTCGGCGCGGCGAACGTCTTGCGAAGCCGTCGCTCGGTTGAGCGACAGCTTGCCAGGCGTGATGAACATCTGCTCGAAGTACATGCCCTGCTGGCCGGCCTTGCCCGAGTCCCCCATCTGGAAGCCGGCGTAACCGACGTTGGGATTCAGGTAGAGGCCGCTCTGGAGCCAGCGTCCGCGCTGCACGTCGATCCGCGCGGCGTACTGCAGCAGAGTAGGGTTGTTGGAGAGCCCGAGTTCGACCAAACCCTCGAGCGTCATCTCTTGGAGCGGCTGCGGAGGCGCGCCAACCGCCTCTGGCGCCGGATTTCCGCCGATGGGCTCGCTGGGCGTCGGCAACTCGGCTTGCGAGAGCGCCCGCGGGTTGCTCAGCGGCGAAGACTGCGCCCGCAGTTCGGCAGTCCCAAACGCGGGAGCCGCGGCCAGCAAGCCCAAGGGCAACCACCAGCGGCGAATAGCCATGGCCGAATCCGTTCGACTGAGAGGGTCGCTTCGTGCGGGGCCGCGCAGCCTGGAAACGGGCCTCCGACGGCGCGCATCCTACGCGCCTTGCTGTCGATTTCGGCATGCCGAGGATAACGCCTTTGAGAGTCCTGCGGCGCTCGCGCCAGGCTTCACCCAG
>JBGAPH010000050.1:0-47108 GCA_044221365.1 Pirellulales bacterium | reverse complement strand
GCGCTTGGCGCGGCACGCGCCGCTTGCTGCGCTGTCACCCCTGGGGCGGAAAGGGCTACGACCCGCCGTAGTTGAGCCGAACAGTGTCACAGCGAGCGGCCCGGCGTAATCCGGCCGACCCCACCCCGGTGAGGCCGTCGACGTGGGTTGGTCAGCCGGCTTACGCCGGCCGCTCGCCCGCAGCGCTCAGGGCACTTCGTGCGCGTTGTGCCGCACGATGTCGCCTTCGAGCATGTAGATCACGTCCTCGGCGATGTTGGTGGCCATGTCGGCGAGCCGCTCGAGCAGCTTGTCCACGTTTTTCAGGCTCATCAGCTCGGCCACGCGCTGCGGCTGCGCCATGATCTCGCGCTCCACCTGGAGCTGAATCTGCTTGCGCATCGTGTCGACCTCGTCGTCGTCCTCGCGCACCTGGCGGGCGAGCGCCGTATCGGAGTTCACCAGGGCGTCGAGGCTCCGCTTGAACATCGACTGCGCCGCGGCCGCCATGCCGCGAAAGTTGCCGGGCAACTCGAGCGGCTCCGACTTGCAGAGGAAGACAACTCGCTTGGCGATATTCTTGGCCATGTCGCCAATGCGTTCGAGGTCGTTGTTCATCTTGAGCACGGCGACGACGAACCGCAGATCGGCGGCCACCGGCTGATGCAGAGCCAAGCACTTCAGGCACTCCTCCTCGACTTCGACCTCCATGCGGTCGATCTCGGCGTCGGCGGCGATCACGCGGCGGGCCAGGTCGGGGTCGCGGTCGACGAGCGCCGCCACTGCCCGCGAAACCGCCTCCTCCACGAGCGTGCCGACATAGAGCAGTTTTTGCTTGAGGGTTTCGATCTGCCGTTCGAGATGCTTGGACATGGGCCGCGCCGCCAGAGAAAAGAACTCACCTCCCTGTCAGCGTAGCCGCCGCGGGCTCGGCGGCCCAGAGTGATCTGCCCGCCGCGCTCACACGGAGCTCACAACGCGCGGTCCCAGCCCTCGAGCGGCTCCGCCCCTTCGCGGGTGAGCAAGGCCGCCAAGACGCCGGGGTCCAGCGTCGCCGGCAAAAAATGCACCGAGCCGTCGGCCAGTGCGCTTTGCGCGCCGCCCGGATGAAACGAATACAGGCCACGGACGTTGTCGGCGTTCACCGTCAACCGGCCGTCGAGCACGTTGATCTCCGCCGACAGCCAGGGCCCCACAAGTCCCGTGGCAGGCAACTCGACGCCCTGGCGAATGACGTGCGGCAGACCGGCGTGCTCCACGAGCAGAGCGGTTTGCGATAAGCCGTCGCTGATCGTGCGGAGTGACGACGGGGCCGCACGAAAGCCGCTCTCCACTTTGCCGCTATAGCCTTGGAGCGGCAACCAGGCGCCAGGCAGCGAGGCTTCGCCCGTAGACTGTGAAACGACCACCAGGGCCACGGCGCCATAGTCGACGACGGCCAACCGCGCGGTGGTCGCCGAGCCACCGCCGCTAAGGGTCGCCTCCATCCGGCGAGGCGACTCGGGAGTGCTGGGGCACTGATGTTCGCCGAGAATCGTCTCCGCCACGGGCCGATTGGCTGCTGAGAGGGCCGATTGGCGAAAGTCGATCCGCTCGTAGAGCGCCCGTTGTTCGTGATACGGCAGCAGCGTTGCCCGCCACGAGAGCGAGAAGCTGTCGTCAGGCGTCGGGCTGTCGGGCCGCCCCTGCGAATCGAAGGCGGTGTGGATCAGGGCGGGAAGGTGTTCGGACTGGGCCGAGGAGTAAGCGTGCAACGCCAACGCGACTTGCTTGAGATGGTTGGTGCATTGCAGCCGGCGAGCCGATTCTCGCACCGCTTGGACCGCAGGGAGCAAAAGCGCGATCAGCACCCCGAGGACGAGCACCACGACCAGGAGCTCGATGAGCGTAAAGGCGCGGCGGCGGAGCATGCGCTCCTCCCAGAGGACAGGATCGCGGTACGCGGCTCGCTCCGTTCCGACCACGATTCTAGGCGGACCAGACAGCGAGGGCAAAGGCGGTCGCGCGGGCCCAGGGTCCCGCCCGAATGCCGGCGATGGTCTAACCCTTCTACGATTGCAGCGACCTTCGCCTGAAAACTCCGACAGGCTTTTTGGCCGAAATATCGCGAATGCGCGAAACCGCACGCTTTGCGGTTGCCCTGTGACGGCGATCGCCGTCCGCGCAGGCTCAGGTCGGATTCTGGGAATTCTGAAACCCCCAAGAGCACCTGCGCAATTGCTGGCCGGACCTAGGGTATACCAGGGGCAGCCCCGGCTGACCGGTGAACGCGACAGCGTTTACCCTTGGGCGGCTTAGGGGGGCCGGCCGTAGATCCCAACACGGCCGGCCCTTCTCTTTTTTGGCGCGAGGCTCGCTGCGAACTCAGCGCCGCCCCGGAGCCGGTTGTGACCAGATTCCCCGGTGAGCCGCCCGCGCCTCGTCTTGCGCCTCGCGGAAGCGGCGTTTCATGGCTTGCGAGTAGTGATACTGCATTTCCGCGCGGGCCAGTCCCTGGCGCACCAGTTCCTCGTTGAGCAACTTGTCGCCCACCCACGCGTAAGCCAAGGCCCGGCCATACTGGTCGACGCGCTCGTGGTCGAACTGCAGCCGCACCTGGCCGCCGGCCAGAAACTGCTTGGTGAACGCCGAAGCCTCGGGACCAAACGGCTCGATGGGATGGTCGGGCTTCACCGACTCGGGCGCATTGACGCCCATCAGCCGCACGCGGTCGAGCCCCGCCACGATCAGCGTGTCGCCGTCGACGACGCGCTCGACCCGGTAGTTGCCTTCGGGCAGGTTGGCCGGCGGCGGGGCGGCCGGCTCACCGAGGAAGTAGCGCAGCGCCGCCAGCAGCGCGACCACGAGCAGGGCCGGGGCCGAGTAGCTCCACCGACGACGGTAGCGGCGAGCCATGGCTTCCTCGTGAACCAGGCGCGAGCCAAGGAGGCAGAAGGGCGAAACGCCGGCCGCCGAGGGGCGTCCGCGCCGCGCTAGTTGTTGCTGAAGTCGAACAGCTTACTGGTGTCGAGGCCAAGCGGGTTCTTCAGGAACCGCTTGTGACACTCCGGGCAGAGGTCGAAGCGCAACTGCTGGTACTCGTCTTCGACCGTGCTGTCGTCGTCTTCGTCTTCCAAACGCTGCAAGACCTCTTGGATCTCGTGCAGATGATCGCGATCGCCGTCGGCCTCATGCAGGTCGAGAGGATCGCAGGCCGCATACACTTCGAGCCGGACCACGTAGCGGTTCTCTTCTTCGGGGTCGAGCGGTCGTTTGCATGCGTCGCAGGTGTAGTGAATCATCGAGCCAGTTTCCCTAGAGGACGCTGGCAACCGCCGCAGCATACGGCGCTTGCATCAGCTTGACCTCCTTCATCCTAATAGCGCTCGCGCGCGCCAAGCAACCCAGAGGCGGCGGAAAAATTTGCGGCAGAGGCCGCCCATCGATCTCGTGCCCAGCGTCGAAGGCAGGCCGCGAGCGGCCGTCTGCTAGCGGCGAATCGCGCGGCAAAGGCGAACTTCACGGCGGCCAAACGCGTCCGAAGAGAATGTGAGGAGTTTGTGCGAATCGCCCCTGGTCCTGGTGGCCCCCTAGCCGGCCGGGTACAATAAATAGGGTCGTGATCCGGCAAGAAAAAGGCCTGATCCCGTCCGGTTTGCTCGCTCTCCTTCCTCGCCGATCTGCGGAACCCCTACTTCCGCGATCCCCGTTCGGAACGCCGAGAGCCGCAAGGCTGTCGGCTGGCTGATTCTCCAGCCGCGCCGGCCGAGGATCGCTCCTCGTCGCTCGGGAGACGTTGCATGACTCGCGTGGCCGCTTCGCCAAGCCTGGCCGCTAGTGTGCTGGTATTGAACCGCTTCTACATGGCGGTTCATGTGATCTCGGTGCGCCGTGCGTTCGCCTTGTTGGTGCGCGAACTGGCCGAGGTCATCCACCTCGAGGAGGGGCAGTACGCCAACTACGACTTCGAGTCGTGGCGCGAGATTAGCGCATTGCGCGAGGCCTATGAGCACCCGCACGACGACTGGATCCAGGCGGTGAACTTCCGTATTCAGGCGCCGCGGGTGATTCGCCTGCTGGGCTACGACCGCACCCCCAAGCAAACAGTGCGGTTCAACCGCCGCAACGTGTTTGCCCGCGACGGAAACCACTGCCAATATTGCGGCCAGGGCTTCCCCACGAGCGAGCTGAGCCTAGACCACGTGGTCCCGCGCAGTCAGAATGGTCCGACCTGCTGGGAGAACATCGTCTGCAGTTGCGTGTCGTGCAACGTCCGCAAGGGGGGAAGGACGCCCCAGCAGGCGCACATGAAGCTGATCCGTCCTCCCGTGAAGCCGAAGAGAAGTCCGCTTTTGACGATTAAGCTGGGCAACCCAAAGTACGAGAGTTGGAAAACCTTCTTGAACGACGCCTACTGGTCGGTGGACTTGAAGTAAGCCGCTACAATGGGCGGCAGCGGCGCGTAACATCGTCGGGCGCCGCCACGCTATGCGGAAGTGGGGAACCGTTCCCCAGACTGACCGTCGAGGCGCCGCCCGCCGGCGGCTACGCTGCAATCACTGGCGCAGGATTTGCCCACACGAAGTCGTTCGCTCTAGGCGCCCGTTAAGGAGAATGACCCATGATCTCGATCCCGCACGATGCCACTGGCGCCGCCAATCAATGCCCGGCCTGCGCCGCCGACCTCAAGCTGCACCTCACCGCTCCCTTGGGCGACGTTGCTTGCCCACACTGCGGGCACTCGCTCTGGTACGTTTCGCTCCGCTCGTCGACGCGTTTCTTCCGCCCCGACGACGCGAACACCGTGCAGGAGAGGCTGACCGACATCGTGGCCCACCAGCTCGGCGTCGACCGCAGCCGGGTGCGCGCGGATTGGACCACGCTCAGCGAGCTGGGGGCTGATTCTCTCGAGGTGATCGAAATCTTGATCCAGCTCGAAGAGCAGTTCGACGAAGCAGCCCAGCGTTAGACCCTTGCGAGGTCGAAGCTTCTTGGGCCCGAGTAGCGGCTCTGCGGGGCCGCCCGACGGGCTGACGTGTTGGCGATCCGGCAATTACATTAGGGCGAAGGCGTGCGCCCTCCGTGCGCCGCGTTTTCCGCCCCCGAGTTGCCTTTCTTCCGCCGACCATGTTCCAAGCTGCCCTCGGCCGTCTCTCCGCCGGCGAAGACCTGACGCTCGCCGAGATGGACGCCGCGCTCGAACACATCATGAGCGGGCAGGCCGCCGAGGGACAGATCGGCGTGTTCTTGATCGCCCTCCGTGAGAAGGGGGAAACGAGCGCGGAACTGGCCGGGGCCGCCCAGTGCATGCGGCGGCACATGACGCGGATTCGTTCGCCGCACGAAGTGTTCGTGGATACCTGCGGCACCGGGGGAGACGCCTCGCAGACGTTCAACATCAGCACCACGGCCGCCATCGTCACCGCGGCCGCCGGCCTACCGGTGGCCAAACACGGCAACCGCAGCGTCACCAGCCGCAGCGGCTCGGCCGACGTGCTCGCGGCCCTCGGCGTGAATCTCGAGGCCGACGTGCCGACCATCGAGCGCTGCCTGGCGGAGCTCGGGCTCTGCTTCTGCTTTGCCCCAGCCTTGCACCCGGCGATGAAGCAGGTGGGCGCCGTGCGGCGGAAGCTCGGCGTGCGCACGATCTTCAACCTGCTTGGCCCTCTTTGCAATCCGGCCGGGGCCCCGTTTCAGGTCTTGGGCACGGGGCGGCCCGAGTTGCGGGCCAAGTTGGCCGAAGCCCTTCAGCTCTTGGGCACCCGGCGGTCGCTGGTGGTCTGCGGCCATGGTCTGGGGGAAGTCAACCTGGAAGCCAAGACATCGGTCACTGAGGTCACGGCCGCGGCTCTCCAGCCCTTCGAATGGACCGCCGCCGACTTCGGCCTGCCTGCTAGCAACCTGGCGCCGCTAGCGGTCGAGAACCCGGAACAGAGCGCAGCCGTCGTGCGGCGGGTGCTGGCAGGGGAGCAAGGTCCTGCCCGCAACATCGTGCTAGCAAACGCGGCAGCGGCGCTCTGCGTGGCTGGCAAAGCCGAAACGCTCCGCAGCGGCGTAGAACAGGCCGCGGCCGCGATCGACGCGGGGTCCGCGCTCGCGCTGCTCGAGCGGTTGGCGGCGATGAGCCACGGGCGGTAGCGGCAGCCAAGCGCAAACGCATTGCGCTCCAAGGGCTTGGAGCGCAACGGGGACCCGTGCATTCGCCTTGTTGGCATTTTCACGGCCCGGTAGAATCCGCCTCCTCATCGCCTGGAAGTGCGCGCCCATGGATGGGGCGCCGCCGGCCAGGGCAATCTTGCGTTAGAACGCTTGGCGTCGCCGTTCCCAGACCGTGGCGCGGGCCGTGACAACTCGGAGCACGCTGATGTCCGCGGAAGGGATGCCGCCGGAAGAAGAGCCCTCGATCTTTGCGCGGCCGCTCGCCGCCCTGACGCGCGGCGTGCTGCGCTATTCGGTGGCCACGCTCGTCCTCTGCACGGCCGCCGCCGCCGTGTGCGTGCTCTATGCGGCCCGCCGCGTCGACTACCGCACCAGCCGGCTCGATTTGCTGAACCCCCAGAGCGGCTACAACCAACTCTGGCTCGAATACATCCAGGAATTCGGGGCCGAAGACGACGCCGTGGTCGTGGTCGAAGGCGCGAGCCGCGACCAGGTGGTGCCGGCGCTTCAGGAACTCTCGGGCGCGCTCGTGAAGGAGAAGCAGCTCTTTCACGCCGTGCTCCATGAAATCGATCTCTCGCCGATCCGCTCCAAAGCCCTGCACTACCTGCCGGCCCCCGAGCTGCAAGGGATCGAAGGCTTTCTCGACAAGCTCTCGCCGATCCTCGAGGGGGATTGGTCGAACCTAAACTTGGGCCGCATGACGCTTGGCATGTGCATGCGGCTCGGGCAGCCCCCGAGCGCAAACCCGGGGCAGCCCGCCGTCCCGCAGGCTCCGCCCTCGGGGCCGGCTGCGGCTGCGATGCAGGCGGCCGCTCAAGCTGAACTGGGGCGGTTGGCCCGCGGCTTGGCCGTGGCCCTCACCGAGCCAGGGAAGTATCAGTCCCCCTGGCCCGAGATGCCCCACTCCTTCGCCACGCTCAGCGAACTGGGCTCGCAGTACCTGCTCACCGAGCAGGGGCGGCTGGGCTTCATCATGCTGCGGCTGGTCGACCAGGGGGAAACGGGCCTGGCCCGCAACCAGCAGGCGATCGCCGAGCTGCGCAAGCTCATCGCGCAGGTCGGCGCGCGGCACCCCGACGTCGCGATCGGCCTCACCGGCCTGCCGGTGATGGAGCACGACGAAATGCAGGTCAGCCAGATGGACATGCAGGAGGCCACCATCCTGGGGCTGATCGGCGTGTTCGTCCTGTTCGCCGCCGGGCTAGGCGGCCTGCGCCATGCACTGCTCTCGACCTTCGTGGTCGGCGTCGGCATGGCCTGGTCGGTCGGCTATTTGGCCGTGGCCGTCGGGCACTTGAACATCCTGAGCAGCGCCTTCGCCGTGGTGCTCATCGGCCAAGGCAACAACTACCCGATCCACTACGTGGCCCGCTACCTGCACCTGCGGCGGCGCGGCCCCTGTGACATTGACCTCATCGCCCGCACCGCCCGCGATGTGGGCCCCGGCGTGTTCACCTCGGGCGTCGCCACGGCGCTCTCGTTCTTCGCTATCGGCTACACGGAGTTCACGGGCGTGGCTGAGTTGGGCACGATCGGCGGCGGCGGCATCCTCTGCTGCATGGTCGCCACGCTGCTGGTACTGCCGGCGGTCATCTACCTGTGGGACCGCCACAAACGCCACGAGGTTTTGCCGGAGTCGCTGAGGGTCGATCTGTGGGCAGCGCCCTTGCTCAAGGTGCCCCTCACTGCAGCCGCGCTGACGCTCGTCATCACCGGGCTGACCGCCTTCGGCCTCCCCAAGCTCTGGTACGACCACAACCTGCTCAACCTGCAGGCCCAGGGGCTCGAAAGCGTGGAGCTCGAGCGCAAGCTGCTCGAGGATCATGGGCAGAGCGTGTGGTTCGCGCTCTCGGTGGCCGAAAGCCGCGAGGAGTTGCTCGCCCGCAAGGCCAAGTTTCTGCAGTTGCCCACGGTCGAGCGCACGGAAGAGATCGTGTCGCTGCTGCCTGCCGATCACGAGCACAAGCGCCCGGCCATTCAGCGGATCGACCGCCGCCTGGCCAACCTGGCCGAAACGCCGCAGTTGATTCCGGTCGACTCGCCAGAAAACTTGGGCCGGGCGCTCTCGCGGGCACGCGGCATGCTGCCGGCGGGCCCGGAGAGCCAAAAGATCATTCGCGACCTCGATCAGATTCGCGACGTCCTCCGCCGGCTGCCGCCGCAGGAGTGCTACGCCCGCATCTCGGGGTACCAGCAGCAAATGGCCGGCGATCTGCTGAGCCGCATGCACTTCTTGCGCGAAGTGGCCGATCCCAATCCGCCAGAGTTGGGCGATCTGCCGCAAAGCCTGGTGACCCGCTTCGTGGGCCAGGGTGGGCGGCATCTGCTGAAGATCTATGCCCGCGACAACACGTGGGACATGGAGGCCTTGGCCAAGTTCGTGGCCGACGTGCGGAGCGTCGACCCGCGGGCCACCGGCAACCCGCTGCAAACCTACGAAGCGTCGCAGACGATGCAGCGCAGCTACCTGATGGCGGCGCTCTACTCGGTGGTCGGCATCGTGGTGGCCATTTGGCTGGACTTCCGCAGCGTGCGCCACACCCTGTTGGCCATGCTCCCCCTGGGCCTCGGCATGGTGCAAACCTTCGGCCTGATGGGGCTGATGGACATTCCACTCAACCCGGCCAACATGATCGCCCTGCCGCTGCTCATCGGCGTGGGCGTGGAAGACGGGGTGCACATCGTTCACGACTACCGCTCGCAATCGGGGCGCTACCGGCTGACCCCGTCGACGACGATCGCCATGATGCTGACGTCGCTGACCACCGTGGCCAGCTTTGCCAGCCTGATGATCGCCAGCCACCGGGGGCTCTACAGCCTGGGGCGGATCATGACCCTGGGGGCGACGTGCTGCCTGCTGACGAGCGTGATCCTGTTGCCGGCGTTTTTCGTGTGGCTGACGCGTAACAGACCGGACCCGGTCGACGCTCAGCAGGGAGACGAGCCGGGTGAGGGCGAAGCGACCGCCCGCCGGATCGAGCACCGCCACCGCAACCTGGCGGGCCCCCACCGCATGGGCGCCCCGGGCTTGCCCCGCAACGAGGAACACGATCATGCCGGCTTTCGATCCCGCTAACCGCTTGCTCACCCTGCGTCCCGCCGTGAACCGCCTGGCCCCCGTGAGCGCGCGGCCGAACCCCGCCGGGCTCGGTCTGCAATGGGAGCGGCTCTGGCTGCCTCCGAGCGAAGAGGGGCGGTCTGGGTGGGGCGCCGACGGCGGTCCGACGACCCCTGTTTGTTTTCTCACGCACCTCTTCCGTCGCGGCGGCAAAACCGTATAATGACGGATTCTTGCAAACCGGCTCGGGCCGCGCCTGAGCGATAACTTTCGGCCACGGCCCCCTTTAGCTCGAGCAGCCCTTTCCCATGCCCAAGCAGAAGACCCACAAAGGCACCAAGAAGCGGTTCCGCCTTACGGCCTCCGGCAAGGTCAAGCATCGGCAGGCGGGCACGAGCCATCGCGCCTCGCGGAAGACCCACAAGAACAAGCTCCGCTTGCGCGGCACCAAGGTGCTGCACAAGTCGATGACGGCCAACGTGGTGCAAGCCCTGGCCGGCAACAGCTACTAGCCTTATTCTCAAGGCGTCTAGCCACGATCGTTTCCGCCCGCCCTTCCCTCACGCCCGCTTCTGAACGTTTAGGACCTCGACGATGAGAACGACCAAAGGCGCCGCCCGCAACCACGCCAAGAAGCGGCTGTTCAAGAAGGTCAAGGGCTATGTGGGCGGTCGTCGCAGGTTGCTGCGTACGGCCAAGGAAACGCTCATCCGCGCCGGCGTGTATGCCACGCGCGATCGCCGCGTTCGCAAGCGCGACTTCCGCCGGTTGTGGATCACCCGCCTGAGCGCCGCCGTGAAGATGCGCGGCCTCCGCTACAGCGAGTTCATCCACGGCCTCAAGCAGGCCGAGATCGCGCTCGACCGCAAGATCCTGTCGGAGATGGCGATCCACGACCCGGAAGGGTTCGACGCCGTCGTCGCCGTGGTCAAGAAGTCGCTCGAAGCCGTGGCGGCCTAGTCCGCGCCACGCTGCAGGCGATTTAGCCAGAACTCGCGGTGCAGTCTTGCACCCCTCTGGCTACAATCTGGGCAATCTACCCGAACCGCTTGGCGATTTTGGCTCTCGGGTAGTTAGGCCGTTTCGTACTTTTCGTACCCTGTGGCTTGGCTGCTCGCGTGTCGCTCGCTTCTTTCGTTGCCCAATTGGATGAATTGCAAAGCGCCGGCGAGACGGCCTTTGCCGCAGCCGCCGACGTTGCCGCGCTCGAGGCTGCCCGCGTCGAGTTCCTTGGCGCCAAGAGCGGGCGGCTGAAGACCGCCCAACAGGGGCTGGGTCAGGTCGACAAGGCCGACAAGCCGGCCGCCGGCAAACGCTTCAACGAAGTGAAGACCGGGCTCGAGGCCGCGCTGGCCGCGGCCCAGGAGCGGCTTTCCGCTGGTGGCGTGCAGCAGGCCGCCGACCCGACCTTCGACCCCACGCTCCCTGGCACGCCGGTGCGGCTGGGCCATCTGCACCCGATCACGCAGACGATCGAGGAGCTCAAGGACATCATGGGGCGGCTGGGGTTCAGCGTCGTCGACGGCCCCGAGGTCGAAGACGAGTGGCACAACTTCGAGGCCCTGAACATTCCGGCCTCGCACCCTGCCCGCGACCCGCTCGAAAACTTCTATCTGGCCACCGCCAATAAGACGGGCGGCGGACCGATGCTGCTCCGCAGCCAGACGAGCACGGTGCAGATCCGCGTGATGGAAAAGCAGCGGCCGCCGGTGCGGATCGTGTCGCTGGGGCGCGTGTACCGGCCCGACACGCCCGACGCCACGCACTACCCGATGTTCCATCAGATCGAGGGGCTGCTCGTCGACCGGCAGGTGACGATGGCCGACCTGAAGAGCGTGTTGCGGCTGTTTGCCACGAGCTTCTTAGGAACCGACGTTCACATCCGCTTCCGCCCATCGTTCTTTCCGTTCACGGAGCCGAGCGTCGAGGTGGACATGAGCTGGCACGACCGTTGGATCGAAATGGGGGGCGCCGGCATGGTCGATCCCCATGTGCTGGCCGCCGTGGGCTATGACCCCGAGGAGGTGACAGGATTCGCCTTCGGCCTGGGCGTGGAGCGGGTTTGCGCTCGCCGCCACGGAGTTACGGACATCCGGGAGTTCTACAAGAATGACGTACGGTTCCTGCACCAGTTCTGACGCGGCCGTGGCCGAGGCCAGCCCCATGATCACCTATCGCCTGGGCAACGACCTGGACGTCGACAAGGTGATCGCGCTCTACCAGACATCGACGCTGGCCGATCGCCGGCCGGTGCAAGACCGCGCGCGGGTACAGCAAATGGTCGACGGCGCGAGCCTGATCGTGAGCGCCTGGGACGGCGAGCGCCTCGTCGGCATGGCCCGCACGCTGACGGACTTCTCGTACGTCGCCTACGTGGCTGACCTGGCGGTCTGCCCCGACCACCAGCGGCAAGGGATCGGCCGCGAACTGCTCAAACGCACGCGGCAAGCCCTGCACCCCGAAACCACGCTCGTGCTCCTCTCCGCCCCGCAGGCGAACCAGTTCTACCAACGCGTCGGCTTCGACCACCATCCCCGCGCCTGGCGCTTGCTCCCAGGCGAGGAACTGAAGTGACTCGCGGGTGGTTTTCACCACGGAGACACGGAGGCACGGAGAGGGCTGAAACGAATCGACCAGGACACTACGAAGATTCCTTACCGCAGAGGACACTGAGGACGCAGAGTCCTCGTTTCGGCCGAGCCATGGATCTGTTCGTAGTCTGTGAATGCGGCAATCGATGTTCGGTTTCGTCGAGTCTATGTGGACAAGATGTGATTTGTTCCTGTGGCAAGCTAGTTCTCGTGCCGCGGCTCACGGACCTGCGCGCTTCGAATGGCCTTTCGCCGTTCGTCAGCGTATCCGACCGAATTCGCGCCCTGGAATCGGCTGGACGTTTACCGGTCGAAGACCGCTGCGTTGTATGCCAAACGACGACCGAACAAACGCTGCATTGTGCAATTGAATGCGAGCGCCCCGTCGGCCATGACGACGGCGCGTGGAAGTCTTTCTTTTCGATGTTCCTGTTTGGCCCGCTTGTGGCAAGGTATCTCATTCAGCGAGATTCGCTGAGGCAAGAAACCCGGGGCCACGAGCTGGTCGTCGTCGCTCCGATGCGTATCTGCGATGCTTGCTTCCGTGCGGCCCGACTTACGAGCGAAAAATGTAAGGAGCTGTTGCGGACAACCGAGGTGTACAGGGAATTGCTCGATGAGTATCCAGACGCCCAGGTGATCTGGAGCGATACGCTCGGAGAGCGTTTGGGCCTATGACCAGCGAGCCCACTATCGATCTATGCTTAGTGTCTTCGTGCCTTCGTGGTTCAATTGTCCTCTCCGTGCCTCAGTGTCTCCGTGGTGAACAAAGCCTAACGCGAAGCGCCTTGAATTTCCGCGTCCTCTGCGTCCTCTGCGGTAAGAAACAAACAGCGTTGGTAACCTGATGATCGTCTCCTGGAAGTGGCTCGCGGATTATCTGAAGCTCGAGATGTCGCCTGAGCGGCTGGCGGAGAGGCTCATGATGGCTGGGCTCAATCACGAGAGCAGCGAGCGCGTCGGCGAGGATGTGGCGATCGATCTCGAGGTCACGAGCAATCGCCCCGATTGTCTGGGGCACCTGGGCATTGCCCGCGAGGCGGCCGTGCTGTTTGGCCAGGAGCTCAAGCTGCCGGCGGCCAACCCCAAGGCCGGCGGCCCGCCGGTGGGGCAGTTCGCCCAACTCCGGCTCGATTGCCCTAAGCTCTGCCCGCGCTACACCGCCCGCGTGATCCGCGGCGTGAAGGTCGGCCCGAGCCCGCGCTGGTTGGCCGAGCGGCTGCAAACGATCGGCCAGGCGCCGGTGAACAACGTCGTCGACATCACCAACTACGTGCTCATGGAGTGCGGCCAACCGCTGCACGCCTTCGACCTGGCCAACCTGGCCGGCCGGCAGATCATCGTCCGCGAAGCCAAGGCCGGCGAGAAGTTCTTGGCGATCAACCACAAGAGCTACGACCTCGAGCCCGGCATGTGCGTGATCGCCGACGCCGAGCGGGCAGTCGCCCTCGGCGGCGTGATGGGCGGGGCCGACAGTGAGGTTTCGGCCGGCACGTCGGGGTTGCTGATCGAAAGCGCCGAGTTCGATCCGCTCTCGATCCGCACCACGGCCCGTAAACTGAACCTAAAGAGTGACTCGTCGTATCGCTTCGAGCGCGGCGTCGACCCGGAAGGGGTCGACTGGGCCAGCCGCCGCTGCTGCGAGCTGATCCTCGAGCTCTGCGGCGGAACCTTGGCTCAGGGAGTGCTCGACGCCGGCCGTCAGCCCGCTGCCCGCGAGCCCGTGATCCTGCGGCTCGCGCAACTGCCGCGGATCTTGGGCATCGAGATCGACGCGGCCGAAGTGCGCCGAATTCTGCTGGCGCTCGGCAACAAGCTCGAGAAGTCGGACGCGAAGTCGATCACGGTAACGCCGCCGAGTTGGCGGCGCGACATTTCGCGCGAGATCGACCTCGTGGAAGAGGTCGCCCGCATCCATGGCTACGAGGCGATCCCCGAGGATGCCCGCGTGCCGATGGCGCCTTCGCATCGCACGCCGCTCGATCGCGCGGTCGGCAAGGTACGGCACGCGCTCACCGCCGCCGGCTGCGACGAGGCGCTCACCGTAAGCATTGTCGAAGCGGCCTGGACCGAGAGTTTTAGCCCCTGGACCGACCAGCCGGCGCTCACCAGTTCGATGCCGCTCATGCGCGGGGCCGATCGGCTCCGCACGAGCCTGGTGCCGAGCTTGCTCGCTGCCCGCAAGGTGAACGAGGCGGTGGCCAACCCGGTGGTCGAACTGTTCGAGACGGCGCGGGCCTACCTACCGCAGGCGAACGGCTTGCCGCGCGAAGAGTTGTTGCTTGGGATTACGACCGGCGGCGGCTTCTTCCGCGCGAAAGGGATTCTCGAGGCCGTGCTGGCGGCCATCGATCCCGCAAAGAAATTCGAACTCGTCGAACTGCGGCACGAGCTGTTCGCGCCAGGCAAGGGGGCGGAGTTGCGGCTGAATGGCGAGCGCTGGGGAGTGCTGGGCGAGGTCTCAGCCGCGGGGCTCGAGCGCTTTGGACTGCGCTCGCCGGCCGCGGTCGCCGAGGTGCGGCTCGAGCCGCTCGTCGGTTTGCAGCGCACCGCGCAGGCACAATCACTCGCGGCCTATCCGGCGGTCTCGCGCGACCTGAACTTCGTAGTCGACGAGGCGGTGCGGTGGGCGGCGCTCGAGGCCGTGGTTCGCAAGGCTGCCGGCGAAAAGCTCGAGACCTTGGCTTTCCAGGAACTCTACCGCGACGCCAAGCGGCTCGGGCCCGGCAAGAAGAGCCTGCTGCTCTCGGCCCACTTCCGGGAC
The DNA here is from genome assembly GCA_044221365.1 of Pirellulales bacterium. Lineage (GTDB taxonomy): Bacteria > Planctomycetota > Planctomycetia > Pirellulales > JBGAPH01 > JBGAPH01. The sequence continues at coordinate 32,575 of JBGAPH010000050.1, read as the reverse complement.
GCTAGCGGCACACTCACGAGCCAAGCGGTCGACGAAGCCCGCGACCGCATCGTGGCGGCCTGCCGGAGCCAGCTCGGCGCGGAACTGAGGGCCTAAACGCGTTTCCGGAATCAGGGCCGCCGCAGCGGCTGCCCGGCGTCGTCGGTTAGCGCACTGCGTTGTGCGGCGGCCGCTCCCACTTCAGGCCTTGCTCGGCTTGAATCATGCCCAGCCAACGCTGTTGCATCTTCTCGCTCAGGTCCAGACCGGCCGCAGCGTAACGCTCGAAGTTGTACGACATGAAGCGGGCATGCAGCACCGCCTCCGACTCTTCGAACTTCTTGAGCTGGATGACGTACATCACGCTCTGCGGAAAGTTCCAAGCCACGCCGATCTCCCCTTCCTTGAGGGAGAAGACCTTCTGCATGAACTCCGGACCTGCGTTGTTGAGCTGGGTGATGGGCGTCAACCGCGCAGCCTGCATGTTCGACATGTCGAAGGGCACGCTTCCCGTCGTCAGCCAGGTGAACGGGTCGGGTTCGATGACTTCCACGCCCGGCTCGGCGCTCAGCGTTTGCCGCATGGTCTTGTCTTTGTCCTGACGTGCGCGGTCGGCCAGCGACTCGGCCCGCTTGCGCACGAATTCCCGCGCCTCGATGAGCTTCCAGGCGCGAACAACGTCGCCGCGGATCTTATCGAGCGGCGGCGTGTAGTCCGCCATGTTGGCGGTCTTCCAGGCCAAGAACTGGTTCTGATCATCATCGGTGGTGCGAACCAGGCGAAACACGGGAAAAGTGGGACTGAAAGTCAGAGTCAAGAAGGCCTGGCCCCGCATGGGATAGCCCTGCACCACGCGCAGGTCGTAAGACTTGCCGAGATCGGTGTCGCGATCGAGCTCCAGCGCCGACATTGGATTCAGGGTCACGGCCGCTACGCCGTACTTCAGGCCCAGGGCGTCAAAATCGGGGGGCGTGGGCGGGGGCACCTTGCCGCCGTCTTGCTGGGTGGTTTGCCAGAGCACGAACTCGCTCGAGTACCGATTCAACACCTCCTCGATCTGGCTGAAGATCCGGTTGATCTCCCCGGCCGCGCGCTCTCGGGCAAGTCGCTCGCGGATGGTGTCGCGCACCTTCTCGAGCGGCTCGGGGGTCACCGCGCTGGCAGCGGCCGCCGCGGCGGCCGCTGGATCGGCGAGCAGCGGTGGGGGAACCGTGTTGTCCGTCGCCGTCGCGGCGGGCGAAGCGGGCGTTCCGGCGGCAGGCGGTGTTGTACTCGTCTCGGCAGGAGGTGCGGCAGGTTGCGAAGCGGGCGCCGCAGCCTCGGCCTTTGGCGGCTCGGCCTGCAGGGCCACGAGCGCAATGCCTGTCAGCGTCGAGAGCATTCGCGGGCGCCAAGCCGGGGGCAAGAGCGAACTCTGGTCGGGCGCCGCAGGGGTTTCGGCTGGGGGCGCCGCGGGGGGAGCGGCATCCGACTTCGGCTCGACCGGGGGGGACGTCTCGCTGGTCGGCGGAGCGGCCGAAGTGTCGGACGCGGGCGCGTCGGCCGGCGTCTCGGTCTTGGCGTCGCCGGCGGGGGCGAACGGATCGGGGGCGGCGTCGGCCGGCGTCTCGGCTTTGCCATCGGCCGGCTGGTCGCCGCTCGGGGCGGCCTCGGGCTCATCGAGGAAGGCCGACGAGCCGGCGGGGAACAGCGACTTGTTTTCGTTGTAGTACTTCTCGATCTCGGCGTCGGTGATCTGGGCCTTGGCTACCTGCACGAACTCGTCGAAGTTCGCCTTGAAGTACTGGTACTGCGCCCGAGCCGGCTGACGGAAACCGGGGTTCGGAGGGGTAAGCGGCGTGCCGGAGACGAGCACAGGCCTGCTGATCACGTTCTTGTAGCGCTCGTAGAGCGCCAGCACCTCTTCGTTCGTCGGCTCACGCACCTGCGACAGTTGGCTTTCGGCCGTCACCGGCACGACGTCGACGAGCGCCTGCTGGTTCAGCTTGAGAAAGTAGCTCCAACGCTCGCCAGGGGGCACGCCATAGGACCACGACTCATAGAGCCGCACCATTTGCTGCGAGAGCAGACGGCGGCGGAGCTCGTCGAAGATGTTTTGCATCGTCGCCTTGCGGTTGGCCACCGAGACCTGGCCGAGGATCTCGTTGAACTGATCGGCGTTGACCGCGTTGGCGGTGATCCGGCGCAAGTAGGCATTGATCATGCCGTCGCTCATGACCATGCCTTGCTTCTCGGCCTCTTTCGAGAGCACGCTCGTCTGCACGACGGACTGCTCCGACACGTTGATCAACAGGGGCCGTTCGGGAGTGACGCCCGAGGCCTCGGCCGTGCGATAGGCCATCTCGAGAAACTGATTCGTGGCGTTCGCCAGCGACATCAGGTAGAGCATCTGGCTCTCCCGCAGGTCGCCGTGGTTCCAAGTCACCACCACGGGGTTCGCCTGCGATTGGCCCCCTCGGCCGCCAAAGTAGTCCATGATCGGTCCAAGAAATACGAACGCGATCATCGCCAGGATGGCGCAAGCGGCCAGCATGGCCCGTTGATGCCGGCGAAACACGGAAAAGGGGCTAGCCATGGGGCGTCAATCCTTGCGTAATCGGCTCGAGAGGGCGGACCGAGAAGGCTTGACAGCCCAGCGCCGCCAGTATTATTGAGTGGGTCCGATCTGGCCCAAGCGAAGTCGACGATTTTAGTCGGAATCGACGTAAACGCAATGCCAAAAAGGAGTGTCGGCAGATTCAGCGGCCTGGCAGCGCGTCGGACTCGGTTTCGATTGGTCACCGCCGCCGCCGTGAGCCGAACACGTCGCAACGATTCTACGCGTCTTGTGGGCCAGTCGGCGGCGGTAAGTCAGGTCGGCCGAGGTGAGCCGGTCGTAGCACGCTCCGGCAAGCCATTGCGGAACGGGCCGGCCAGCACCTGATACTAACTTCGCACATTACCCAATTATCCCACATTGTGACGGTCGGCTCCTATGGCAAAGAAATCCGCAGCCAAGAATGGCGACACCCTGGTGATCGTGGAATCACCTGCCAAGGCCAAGACGATCGGCAAATTTCTCGGCCCGGGCTACAAGGTCGAGGCCAGCATCGGCCACATTCGCGACTTGCCCCAGGGCGCCAAGCAGGTGCCGGCCAAGTTTAAGGGGGAGAGTTGGGCGCATCTGGGCGTCAACGTCGACCAGGGCTTCGACCCCATTTACGTCGTTTCCCCCGGCAAGTCGGAACAAGTCAAGAAGCTCAAGGGGCTGCTCGACGACGCGGCCGAACTGCTGCTGGCGACGGACGAAGATCGCGAGGGAGAAGCCATTAGCTGGCACCTTTGTGAGGTGCTCAAGCCCAAGGTGCCGGTCCGCCGCCTAGTGTTCCACGAGATTACGAGTGAAGCGATTCACGAGGCGCTTTCCAACCCGCGGCAGATCGACAACTCGCTGGTGCGGGCTCAAGAGGCCCGCCGCATCGTCGATCGGCTCTACGGCTACGAGGTGTCCCCGCTGCTGTGGCGAAAGGTCCGGCCGCGCCTTTCCGCCGGCCGTGTCCAGAGCGTGGCGGTGCGGTTGATCGTCGACCGCGAACGGCAGCGGATGGCCTTCGTCTCAGCCACCTGGTGGGATCTGCTCGGCCGTTTCGCCAAGGCCGGCGAGCAGAATTTTGAAGCTGGCCTCGTGTCGGTTGATGGCCGCAAAGTTCCATCGAGCGGCGATTTTGACACGGCCACCGGCAAGATCAAGGATCCCTCGCTGCTGCTGCTCAACGAGCAGCAGGCCAGAGCCCTGGTCGAGCGGCTCAAGACCGGCGAGTATCGTGTCACGAACGTCGAAGAGAAGCCCTACACCAGCCCGCCGAAGCCCCCCTTTACGACGAGCACGCTCCAGCAAGAAGCGAACCGGAAGCTCGGCTTCACGGCGCGGCGGACGATGCAGGTGGCGCAAAGCCTGTATGAGAACGGGCACATCACCTACATGCGCACCGACTCGACCAATCTCGCCTCCGTGGCCGTCGAGGCGGCCCGAGACCTGGTGAAGTCGCAGTATGGCGCCGAGTACCTGCCGAGCGCGCCGCGCGTCTACCAAACCAAGGTCAAGAACGCTCAAGAGGCGCACGAAGCGATTCGCCCCGCTGGCCATCCCTTCGAACTGCCCGAGGCCCTCCGCAGCAAGATCAGCGCCGAAGAGTTCAAGCTGTTCGACCTGATTTGGAAGCGCACGATCGCCAGCCAAATGTCCGATTGCCGCGGTCGCCGCATCTCGATTACGCTCGAAGGCGCTGGCGCCATCTTTCGGGTCAGCGGCAAGACAATCGACTTCCCCGGCTACCTGCGGGCGTACGTCGAAGGTTCTGACGATCCGCAGGCCGAGCTGGCCGACAAGGAAACCTTGCTGCCCCCGCTGGCCAAGGGGGACCTGGTGAAGTGCGAAGCCCTCGAGGCGAAGTCGCACACCACGCAGCCTCCTGCCCGGTTTACCGAAGCGACCCTTACGGCTGGCCTCGAGGAAAAGGGCATCGGCCGGCCGAGCACCTACGCCTCGATCATCGACACGATCCTGGCCCGCGAATACGTCTTCAAGAAGTCGAACGCGCTCGTCCCCACCTGGCTGGCGTTTTCCGTGGTGCAGTTGCTCGAGTCGCACCTGGCGTATCTTGTCGACTACGGCTTCACCGCCCAGATGGAAGACGATCTCGACGCCATCAGCCGCGGCGAGCGGGCCCACGTCGAATACTTGCAAGGCTTTTACTTTGGCAACGGCAAGCCGGGGCTCAAGCAGGAACTGGCCAACAAGGTCGACCAGATCGACGCCCGCGACATCAGCCGCATCCGCATCGGCCGCCCCGAGGGGTCGAGCGACGACGTCTTCGTGCGGGTGGGCCGCTACGGCCCCTTCCTCGAGCACGGGGAACGCAAGGCCAGCCTGCCCGACGAAACTCCTCCCGACGAAATGACCCTGGAGAAGGCGCTCGAACTGCTCGCGCAGGCGGCGCAGGCCGATCAGCCGTTGGGCTATTGCCCCGAGACGAACAAGCCGGTCTACCTCAAGGTCGGCCGCTTCGGACCCTACGTGCAGCGCGGCACGCCCGACGACGAGGAGAAGCCGAAGAACGCTTCGCTGCTCAAGGGCATGCGCCCTGAGGACGTCGACCTCGCCACCGCACTGCGGCTGCTGTCGCTCCCGCGGACGCTGGGTACGCACCCCGAATCGGGCAAGCCGGTGGTGGCCCAGAATGGCCGCTTCGGACCCTACGTGCAGTCAGGCGACGAAACCCGCTCTCTGCCGGGCGAGTTGTCGCCGATCGACGTTACGCTCGCGCAGGCGCTCGAGTTGCTCGCGCAGCCCAAGGCCGCTCGCCGGGGCTTCGGCGCCGCCCGCGCGCCGCTCAAGGAATTTGGCGAATCGCCGGTGACGCAAAACAAGGTGCAACTCTTCAGCGGCCGTTACGGACTGTATGTGGCCGACGGCGCGACCAACGCCTCGCTCCCCAAGGACGCCGATCCCGAAGAGTTGACCATGGAGCAGGCCCTGGCCCTGTTGGCTGCCCGAGCAGCCCTGGGCCCCCCCAAGAAGCCTGCCCGCAAGAAGGCGGCCCGCAAAACCGCCGAGGCCAAGCCGAAGGCCGCAGCCAAGAAGAGCGCCAAGGCCGCCCCCCGCAAGACCGCCAAGGCCAAGCCGGCCAACGGCCGGGCGGCCAAGCCGGACGAAGCCGCCCCCTTCGACGACTTCGCAGACAGCGATCTCTCGGCCAGCATCGACTGAGCGCCTGGCCTGCATGCAAAGTTGATCGCGTCAGACCGTCAACAATCCGCTCCTCAAACGCTATGATGGCAGCGAGCCGCGCCTCGGTTGTCTGAGACGTGCGGCCGCCCCTCGAGCCAAGGAGCTGCCTTGACCCCGTCTCGCATTCTCATCGTCGGCGGACGCGTAATCGATCCCAGCCAGAAGCTGGACCGCACGACGAACTTGCTCCTCGAAGATGGCCGCGTGGCCGCCTACGACGCCCAGCCCACCGGCGCCGAGCAGGTGATCGACGCGGCGGGCAAGATCGTGTCGCCGGGGCTCATCGATATGCACGTCCATCTCCGCGAGCCGGGGCGCGAGGAAGACGAGACGATCGCCACCGGCACGGCGGCCGCCGTCGCCGGGGGCTTCACCTCGATCGCCTGTATTCCCAACACCGAGCCGCCGATCGACAGCCAGGCGACGGTGAACTTCATTCAGCATCAGGCCGAGCGGGCCGGCAACTGCAACGTGTTCGTGGTCGGCTGCGTCAGCAAAAATCGCGAAGGCAAGGAGCTCGCCGAGATCGGCCAGCTCGTGCAGGCCGGGGCCGTGGCCTTTAGCGACGACGGCGCCCCGGTCTTCAATCCCGAGTTGATGCGGCGAGCGTTCGAATACTGCCTGATGTTCGACAAGCCGATTCTCAACCACGCCGAGGTCCGCGAGCTCACCCACGGCGGCGTGATGCACGAGGGGCTCGTGTCGCTCGTGCTCGGGCTGCCTGGCATGCCGGCCGAGGCCGAGGACGTGATGACCAGCCGCGACATCATGCTGGCCGAAGCGACCGGCGGGCGGCTGCACGTCATGCACGTGTCGACCGCCGGCAGCATCGAGCTGGTGCGGCAGGCGAAGGCGCGTGGCGTGCGCGTGAGCACCGAGGTCTGCCCCCATCACTTCACGCTCACCGACGAATGCCTGCGGTCGTTCGACTCGAACTACAAGATGAGCCCGCCGCTGCGGGGTCGCCGGCACGTGGAGGCCTGCATCGCCGGCCTGCAAGACGGCACGATCGAGGTGATCTGCACCGACCACGCGCCGCACGCCGTCGAAAAGAAGATGCAAGAGCTCGACCGGGCGCCCTTTGGCATTCTGGGGCTCGAGACGGCGCTCGGCTTGGTGATCACGCAGCTCATCGAGCCGGGCAAGCTCGACTGGATGACGGCGCTCGAGAAGCTGACGATCAACCCGGCCAAGGTCCTGGGCATCGACAAAGGAACCCTGCGCGTGGGCGCCGACGCCGATGTGACGATCATCGACCCTCAGGCCCGCTGGCACGTTTCGGCCGACAACCTCCGCTCGAAGAGCCGCAACACGCCCTTCGGCGGCTGGGAGCTGACGGGACGGGCGGACACGGTGATCGTGGGGGGAAAAGTGAAGCACCGGGTTTAGCGACCAGCTACGATGCTTGAACCACGGAGACACAGAGACACGGAGAAGCCGTTGCGATTTTTCCGTGTCTCTGTGTCTCCGTCCGACCAGCCGTTTGGCGCTGCACTTACTCGAGGAACATCCATGTTGCGCTCCTACATACGCCACTCGGCTGCTGCACTAGCATTCTTTGTGGTGGGAGTTGCTCCCGAGTCCGGCTCGGCGAGCTTCGTTTCGCTTTCCGTGACGGGGACGGTCTCGTCGACCAACGAGGCGACGATTCCCGCCGGCACGCCGTGGGCCTTCGAGCTCGTTTACAACACGGACGCGCCCGACCGCGACACCGAGTTGACCGGCTCCGCCGACCCGACCTTCGGGAGGTTTACGAACACCGGGGCGCCGCCTGCCCTCAACTTCTTCCACTATCAGGCAGGCAGCTACAGCGTCACGCTCGACGACCCGACGGATTTTTCCACCGGCAGCGAAATCCACGTCACGTTCACGACCGTGCATGCGCTCGACGTGAACATTCATGCTCCGACGCTCTTCCCTCAGTTGGGCGGCGGGCCGGTGTCGTTCCACGCCGACTTCAACGCGTTTTCGGCGGCCCCGGTTTTTGCGAGCGACGGGTTGCCGACGAACACGGCGCTATCGCCCGCCAGCTTCGACCAAAGCACCGTGACGCTGCTGCCCCCGGCGGGGGTAATTAGCGGAAGCGAACTGACCAGCTTGACCCTGCGCGTACTGACGCCGGGCGACGCCAGCCGCGATGGAAGCGTCGACCTAGACGACTTCGGCGCGCTCAAGGCGCATTTCGGCGGGCCGGGCGGCTGGGCCGCAGGCGACTTCGACGGCAACGGAGCGGTCGACTTGAGCGACTTCGGCCTCCTCAAGGCGAACTTCGGGCAGGGGCCGGCGGCCGCCGTGCCTGAACCGGCTGCTTGGCTCCTGGCCGCGATGGCGGCGTTGGCTGCCATGAAACGGCGATGACAACTGAGAGTGCACGGAGACACAGAGGCACGGAGAAATCGTTGCCGCTCCTCCGTGCCTCTGTGTCTCCGTGGTGAATGAATTTCACAGCGGCGGTGTCGTTGGCAGGAGAAGGGCATAGCCCGTGAACCAACGCGTCCATCTTTCGAAAGCCGAACGAGCGCGGCTCGACCAGGAGCGGCAGCTCGTGGAGCTGAGCGATCTGCTCGATCAGGCGTTCCGCGTGCCGGGGCTCGGGGTGCGGTTCGGGTTCGACGCCCTGATCGGCCTAATCCCTGGCCTCGGCGACACTCTCACCTCGTTCGCTTCGCTCTACATCCTGGGCGTGGCCGCCAAGATGGGGGTGCCGCGGGTGACGATCGCCCGCATGGGGCTGAACCTAGGCATCGACTACGTGATCGGCTCGCTTCCCTTGGTGGGGGACGTGTTCGACGTCTGGTGGAAGTCGAACGTGCGAAACGTCGACCTCGTGCGCCGCCACCTGAGCATCGCCCAAGGCGAAGCCCGCCAGGCGACGCGGGCCGACTGGCTGTTCGTGGGCCTGATCATGGCCGTGCTGCTGGCGATCCTGGCGGCCTCGGCACTGCTGTTCGTCTCGCTCGCTGCCTGGCTTGTGCGGCAGCTTGCCGGAATTTTCTAGCGGCCCGCGATCGTGTCGAAACACAGGAGGGCGCGGAGGCATACCAGAGCGTCATGGGCCGCATCGTGAGCGCGATCGAACCGCACAGCGAAGCCGACCCCGTGGCAATCCTGCTGCAACTGTTGGTCGCCTTCGGCAACGCCATCGGCCGCACGGCGTACTTCATAGCCGAAGCGGATCGGCACTACTGCAACTTATTCATCGGGGCCGTGGGCGCGACCAGCAAAGGGCGCAAGAGATCTTCGTGGCCGCAGGCGCGCGGGCCAAATGGGCCGGGCGATTCGCGCGAGTCGCGCCACGCGGGCAGAGTGACGGCCTCGAGGCCTGACGAACCACCGTGGTCCGGTGCGTTGGCGGACTTCGCATTGCTGCTCGCGCCGAACGATCTGCCGGAAGCGTTGCGGCTGGACGCGGCTACCGTGGTGATCGATCGGGCGAAGTATCTCGCTGCGCCGCGGGCGGACATTCGCCGGGGGGCGCGGGGACCGCGGGCGGCGGTGTTGGGGAGGAGTTGGAGCGCCTGCGGGCAGCTCTAGTTGATGTCTACAAGATGCAGGAGGAAGAAAAGCGCCCCGACCGCGAGGACGACCGCAATGACGGCTCCCGCTCCCGATCGTCCAAACAAAGCACCGAACCCCGCACCGAAGAGTGCTACTCCCCCGACAAGGCTGAGGACCTCAAGCTCCCCATTCCGAGGGCCGAAAGGCAGATGGTCTAGCGCAACGCGAAATCGCCATGCACCAAAGGCGGCCGCAAACCAGAACGTGGCCAAGAGAATTCGGCGGAGCGTCATGCGATTGCTTGGAGATAACGCCATGCTGCCATCCTACCGCGCGGCCAGACGTGGTCGCACCAACGGCGTACCGCTGATCCGCCGCGGCGGCGGTGTTGGGCGGAGAGCTGGGGCAGCTTTAGTGCGCGTTGCGGGAGACACTTTAGGTCAGTGCAAAGAAAAGCGCCAGGTAGAACGACAGGATCAGCGTAACTGCAATCGCCACGCTGGCTCCCATTATCATCCGGCCGAACATCGCTCCAACTCCGGCACCGAACAGCGCGACGCCCCCCAGGACGCAGCCAAATACGGCGAATTTGTTACCGATGACAAAGGGCGGCGCGTCTAGGCTCGCAGCTAATCGCCATGCACCAAATGCCGCCGCAAACCAAAACGTGGCCAAGAGAATTCGGCGAGTCGTCAGTCGCTTGCCAGAGGAGGCTGCCACGCTGCTTAATCCAGGTTCTCGTGGCGTTTTGGGTCCAACTCCACGCAAAACCAAAGGAAGACCAGCAAACAAAGCAGCAGGAACGCGAGAAGCGCCCCCGCGCCGCGCCGACCGAAGACGGCACCGATTCCCGCGCCGAACAGCCCGACCGCAGGGTACAACGCGATAAGCCCCGCGTTGCGGACGAACGGGAGCAACGCGAGCGACAGGCCAAGCCAAATCATGGATTCCAGCATACGCGCAATCGTCGGGCGACTATTGTCCGGCGCATCCATGCCCGCATACTACCGCGCCGCCAAGCTAGCCGCACGATCGCTTGTGAGGGCAGTCGCGGTGCTCGACGAGCTGCAAGTCGGCGGTGTCGGGGTCGACGGAGAAGCCTATAGGACGCTGCTGAAAAGGCTAAGCAGGCCAATCGAAACTGCCGCACCGACGAACGGATGACCGAGGATCGTGCCGACTCCGCCACCCAAGCAGGCGACCCCTGCTATTAGAAGCTCCACGCTATGCAGTGCAACTCCCCAGCGAATCGACCCGCAGCCGAGCGCGAGCCAGAAGACCGCGACTAGAATTCGACGAAGTGTCAGCCGGTTGCTGTCGGACGCTATCATCCCGCCATCCTACCGCGCGGCGAAGGCCGTCGCACAAACGGCATGGCCGAATCGCCGCGGGCGGCGGAGTTGGGTGAAGCGTTGAAGCGGAGGCTCTATCTACGGGCCAAGAACATTAGAACGACCTCAAACACCTTGAGCGCGACAACGAACGTCCATGGCAACAAGAAACACACGAGCGCGCCGCGCATCCGCCGTCCAAACAAGGCTCCGACGCCGGCCCCGAACGAAACCAATCCGACAGATGCGGTCACCAGGAAGTCTTCGCCGCCTGTTGGATCAAGGGACGGAGCCAACCGCCACAACGCAAAGGCCATCGCGAGCCAAGCCGTAGTTTCGAGGAGGCGTCGAATCGTTAGGCGGTTTCCAGTCACCGTTGCCTTGAAGTTCCTCGTACCGTACCAGTCGCGCAAGGCTACTCTGGTGGTTGATCGGGCGCCGAATCTCGCGGTGTTGCGGGCGGCGGTGTTGGGCGAGGAGTTGGAGCGGCTCTGGCCGGGAAGAACAGGAGGAAATAGAGGAAGACAGGGATGAAGGCGATCAGGGCCCACTCGGTCGGTCCGCCGACTCGTGGAACTGCAAGCAAGAAAAGGAGTGCGACCAAGATTGCCACGACACACAAAGCCAACGGCAATAGCAGTACAACGAGCGCCCCTAGTCCGCGGCGACCAAGCAACGCCCCCAGGCCGGTGCCGAGGCAGAGGAGCCCGACGAACAGGGCCATTTCGCGGGCGTCGCTGTGGGGATGGTTGAGCGTCGGCACCAGCCGCCAGAAGTTGAAGGCCAACGCGAACCAGCAAGTGGCCTCTAGGATACGCAGAATCGTCAGCCGGTTGCCAGTGGTCGCGCTAGCGCGGGCGCTGGGCGAAGAGTTGGAGCGACTCACGATTCGCATAGTGCGCTTAGGATGAACCACAGAACGAAGATCGCGACAACAATCCCGAATCCTAACTCAGCTCGGCCAAACCAGGCCCCCACGAAAGCGCCAATGAACGGGACGCCGGCCAGCGCGACAACCAGCGATGGCATCGCGGCCATTCCGCAGGCTCCCTTGGGAATCGCCTCCGCCATTGCAATTGACAATCGCTCGATCAGCGCAAATGCCAGCAATGACGTTAGTGCAGCAAGAGCGCGCCACGGCCAAGGAGTTCGGTTTTCTTCGGCACTCATCATATCGACCGGCGGTTGGAGCCAAGCGGACAGGCTATGTCTGCGCCAACCGAATGATCCGCGGCGCGGCCCAATTATTCCCGGCCTCCCTTTGGAGCGCATCGAACAGTGGACGAAACGTCCATTATTGCGTATGATCCTTTCATGCCAAAGCAAAGGACCAACCAACTGACCGACCAGCTACGGCAGGCCATCGACGATTGCGGCCTGACCCGCTACCAGATTGCCCAGCAAACCGGCATCGACCAAAGCGCTCTGGCGAAGTTCTACAACGGCAGCCGCGGCCTTTCGATGCAGGGGCTGAACGCCTTGGGCGAATGCCTGCAACTCTCGATCAAGATGGGCCGCAAGCCGGCTAAGAAAGGCAAATAACGTGGCCAGCATCGGCAACGATCAGGGCGGCCGACCCGCATTCAGTTCGTCGCCGTCGATGGTTCCAGCAAGGCGGTCAGACTCGGCAAAGTTAGCCGGCGGTTTGCCGAAGGGGTCAAGCTGCGGATCGGACACCTGCTGGCCGCCAAGCTGAACGGTCACGAATCGCGCTCAAGCATTACCTGCAAGTGACGGTACCGACTACGATCGGGCGAATGCACGGACCGCGAAGCGCGGCGCAGCAGGCGCACGCGGAGAATCGCAGGGAGCGCCCGGAACCGTGCCAAACCCCTAGCGGGTTCGGCACTTGTGCGGCCTTCAGCGAAGGGGTGCGAGAATTCGCGGAAGCCCCGAGCGGAGAGGACAGGATTCGAACCTGCGGACCGGTGTGAACCGGTCACCGGTTTAGCAAACCGGCGCTATCGACCACTCAGCCACCTCTCCAGGTGCGTCGTAAGTCCAAGTGGGCGGCCCGCCTGCGGCAAGACGCCCCGACTTTTCGACCGGCTCAATTCTAGGCTTTTCGGGAAGCGCCGCAAGGTAGTTTTTGCCCAGCGGCCGGCCCTAAGAAGAGACACGGGCGGATGCCGGCGGTTCGAGGATGCTCGTACCCCCTTGGTTTGTATTTCGCCCCCGTGAGTCACGGGGAAGACCCGGGGCGAACCCAATCGCGATTGTTTTGCCCGCGATCGGCCGGTTGCCCTGCTTGCCCCCCGGCGACTCGCCGGGGGCTAACGTGGACCAACGGCCGCTCGGCCGCAATCCGTAGCGTCAGGCCGGCCCCGCCGGTTGCTCGCTTTCCTGCAGCGCTTCGATCGTCTCGAGCAGCTTGCGCTTGATCTCCTCGAGCCGTCCCTCGTCGCGCACCTTGCCGCCGGCCATGTCGGTGACATAGAAGACGTCGACCACCTGATCGAGGTGCGTGCCGATCTTCGCCAGCGACACGCTTAGCCCCTGCTCGAAGAGCTGCCGCGCGATCGTGTAGAGCAGCCCCCGCTGGTCGTGGGCAAAGACGTCGATGATCGTGTAGCCGTCGGACGTGGTGTTGTCTAGGCGGATGCGGGTCGGCAGCCGGGCCGAGCGCAGGGCGTCGTGCTCGCGATGCGAGATCCGCGTCCAGACCTGGCGGAAGGTGGGGGGGTGCCCCGACTGGTTCCGCAGCGATTCGACGAGCACCCGGTTCACCTGGTCGATGCGGTCGGCCGGCGGTTGCTCGGCGTAGTCGGGATCGGTCACACAGAAGCGGTCCATCACCAGCCCTTCGGCCAGCGTGTTGATTTCCGCCGAGAGAATCTGCAAGCCCTGGCTGCTGAGCGCGCCGGTCAGCTTGTGGAAGATGCCAGGCGTCGTGTCTTCGTATGTCCCCACGGTGAACTCCACCGCGCGGATCTCCGGCAGGTAGCGGGCCCAGGCCGTCACTTCCCCGCGTTGCAGATCGTGCAGGCTGCGGAGCGCCGCTGCCAAGCTCTGCGGCGACGAGTGGTAGAGGACGCCCGTGGGAATCGCGTCGATCTGCTCGGTGAACCAGCGGACATCGGCCTCGGTGGCCAGGCAGCCGCGAATTTCGCCGCGGCGCTTTTCCACGCGGACCGGCGAGTCGATCGCCTCGGTGTCGCCGGCCAGGTGCTCCATCGTGCGGTGGTAGAGGTCGGTGATCAGCTCGAGCTTCCACTCGTTGAGCGTGCCGGGGCCGACCGCGGCAATGTCGGCCGCCGTGAGCACGTAGAGCATGGTCAACACTTCCGGCGAACCCACCTCCACGGCGAACCGCACCACGAGCTGCTCGTCGCTCGTGTCGCGGCGGAACGCCAGGTGCGAGAGCCGGAGGTGCTTGTGGACAAGGAACTTCACCACTTCGGCCTCGTGGGGCGGCAGCCGCAGCCGCGAGGTCAGCTCCCCGGCGACGCGGAGCCCGACTTCGCTGTGATCTTCTTCGTAGCCCTTGCCCAGGTCGTGGATCAAGAGCGCCAGGTGGAGCGTGCGCTTCTGCTTGATCGAGCGATAGGCCTGGCCGAGCGCGCCCGTGTTCGTGGCAAAGCTGCTCACCTCCTGCATGGCCCGCAGGCTATGTTCGTCGACCGTGTATTTGTGGTACTCGTTGAACTGCAGCAGGCAGCGGGCATGAGCGAAATCGGGCAGGATCTTCTCGAGGATCTCGGCCTCGTGCAGTCCCTTGAGCAGCTCGTAGAGCCGCGCGGGCTGCGAGAGGATCGACAGGAAGCGGTTGGCCACCTCGACCGTCACTTCGGCCGGAATCTTGGGCGCGGCCTTGCGCACCGCCTCCCACGTGGCGTGGTCGATGTGCTTGTTGTACAGGTTGGCCAGGTCGACCAGCCGCAGGATCTGGGCCAGGTCGCGGGTGACGACCTTGAGCCCGCGCGACGTGGCCGAAATCGTCTGCGGCCCGACGCGGAAATCGCCCTCGACCGAATGCGTGACCAGCGGCGCAAGCGCCTTGAGCCAGGCCGAGCCCGGCTTCGCGCTCGACACGAACCGCTGCGAGATCAGGCTGATCTGGTTCGTGTGGCGGAAGTACTCGCGCATGAACTGTTCGACCGGCAGTTGCGCTTCGGTCCGCTGGTAGCCGGCCAACTCGGCCAGCCGCATCTGCTCCGCCCGCGCGAGCACGTCCTGGGGCTTGCCGGCGTGAAAGTGCATTTCGTTCCGCAGGCGAAGCAAGAAGTCGGCCGCGCGGCGCAAGGCCCGATAGTCTTCCGGGGAAAGCGCCCCGGCGAGCTGCAGGCTGTCGAGCTCCGGCGAGCCATAGGCCACGGCGCCCACCCAGCGCACCAGGTGCAGGTCGCGCAGGCCGCCGGGAGAGCGCTTGATGCTGGGGGCGAGCAGGTAGACCGTTTCGCCGTACTCGGCCCGCTCGTCGTGGCGGGCCTTTTCGATCGCGCCCAGCAGCCGACGGCGGTGCCAGCGCATATCGCGGGCGAAGCGGTCGGCGAAACGGCGATAGAGCCGCACGCTGCCGGAGAGATAGCGCGACTCGATCAGCGAGGTGGCGATCGTGGCGTCGCGCATCGCCAGTTGGCAGGCCTGCTCCGGCGTGCGCACGCTCGACCCCAGGTCGAGCCCGGCGTCGAACAGATCGCTGACCATGCGGCGGGCGAGCGGGGCCACGCGGTCGGCGACCGTGTCCTTGTGCAGGATCATGAGGTCGACATCAGAAAACGGAGCCACGTCGCGTCGGCCGTAGCCGCCGTGGGCCACGAGCACCAGGTCGGCCTCGAGCCCCTCGGGCCCGGCCTCGCCCAGGTCGTCGAGGGCCGACTGATAGAGGTCGAGGATCACGCCGTCGAGCAGGTCGGCCAGCCGCGTGCAGACCTGAATGCCAGGAGATCCCCGCTCATGCTGCTGCCGCAGTTTCTCGCGCCCGGCGGCCAAACGCTCTTTGGCCGCCAAAACGCTGGGGCGCAGATTGGGGCCGGCGGACATAGGGAGACGAGCCAAGGCAACGGGTGAAGGGAGACGGGCGGCCATTCTGTTGGGCAGAAACGGGCTGGCCCGTGAGTCGGTAGCTTACGCACAATTCTAGGCTGGGCAAGGGGATGGGGGCGGGATGGATTTCGCAGTGGCCCGGGAACGGTCGCTAGAATAAATGACGGGCGATGACAGCCCGCGGGGATCGGGGCATCGGCCGGTTCACGACGTTTCCCCGCCACCGTCACGCGACGGGCAGCAGGAACGGCACTTAGATTCTGAGGATTGGCGTGGCGCTCCTGCCTTGGCGGTCGTCGAAGAGCAAATTTTGTTGTAGCGGATTTCACTTTGCCTACGAACAGATCGACGAGCGAGGGTTCTCGATCGTTCCGCGGCATTCACCCAAGTTCGGACCCTACTTCGAACTGACGTTTCATGCCTTGGATCACGAGCACCGGGACACGCTGCTGCTCAACACGCCCTTCATGCTGTCGATCGCAGCGAGCCAGGTGATCAAGTTCTGCCCCTATTGCGGGGCCGACCTGCGCAGGTTCTATGCGAACCACACGGCGATCACGTGGCGCGAGTCGTCCCTGGGGGATCCTGAGAACGGCGCCGGCGGGGCAGCCTGAGCATTGCAGAGCGCGGCTCCGGCGACACTGGGCGGCATCAACGAGCGCCAGCGACGGCTGCCGAGCAGGGCTAGATTGGCAGGATTCGCTCCTCCCCTTCGCCAAAACGCGCGGGTCGGTCCCCAGCCGCATGTTCGCGATTGCCACTGAACAAACGCACGCTCGCGAGGAGTTGCTTCGTGGCGTGGATCCTCAACGTCTGCCGCGCCGCATCCTTGCAGCCGTCAACAGGGTAATCCCGGCGCCAAACAGCAGGACCGCCCCCGGCTCGGGCACGAATTGCACGCGCCAGGCTTCGTACTGGCCGGCAGGGTTCAGGCCCCAGCCGGCGATCGTCCGGCCATCGCCGGATACAGCGCTGGCGATCTCCAACCGCCAGCCGCTCAGCGCCACCGACAAGCCATAGTCGGACTTCAGAAGGTCGCTCAAGCTGCGCATTCCGATGTCCGGATCCCACAGCGCGGCTTCACGCCCTTCTTTGGTCGTTCCCCAACCCACAAGGACGTCGCCATCGTCCGAGACGTCCTCGGCGCCGCTGTCAAATCCGCCTCCCGGAAGGTCGCCGATGCCAACCATTCCGGTTAGAGGGGTCCAGCGAAAGGCCTCGCTTCCCAGTGCACTCGTGGCCCTGCCGACGATGACCTGGCCCAGCGCAGAGGCCGCTTGCGCGGTGCTGTTGAACTCGCCGCCCGGCAAATCTCCGAGCCCCACGAACCCTTCGGGCTGCGTCCAGCGAATTGCCTCCGGCCCGCTGGGGCCTTCGCCTTGGCCGACGATCGTCTGACCATCACCGGAAATGGCAAAGGCCTTGCTGCCATACACGCCGCCCGGCAGATCGCCCAGCGCGAGAAAGCCGTCGGCCTGAGTCCAAAGCAGCGCCTCGTAGCCTTCAAAGCCGTTTTCCTGGCTGTCGCGCGTGCCCCAACCGACGACCGCGTTGCCATCGGCCGAGACCCCCTCGGCGATGGTGTATAGCCGAAACACGCCGGGGCCAATCGACGGGAAGGCAAAGTCTGTTCCCGCCAGGGTGCCGCGGAAGGCGTCGGATTCCGCGAGCCCCACGATCGTTTGGCCGTCGGCCGACACGCCTCTGCCGCTCCCCATAGCGATGTCGAAGCCCGGAGGGTTGTGCGGATATGGTACGCCGACCTTTCCCGCCGGCGTCCACACGAAAGGCCGGTTCGAGCCGACGAAGGCTGATTCCTCACTCCCGATGATCGTGTCGCCATCGGCCGAGAGGTCGAGCGCCGTGTCCGGCTGCAAGGGAGGCACGGCCTGCTTTGCTCCCAAGGGGGTGAAAGTCGCCGACCACTGGGCGTGGGCCGGAACCGCAAGGAACGTAGCGCTGCAACACAACGCGACGAGCCATCGCAAAGCCTTCCCCCCCGCACGGAATGCGCGCAATCGCCATCGCCGGCGCGCCGCGAGGACGACGACAGACAGTCCCGCTAGCGTCAAAGTGAGCGAGGCTGGCTCGGGCGTTACCAGCTTGACCTCGCCGCTCGTGTACAGGCGGCTCGTGTCCCAGAGATACGGTCCTCCGACAGCGAACTGACCCTGCGGGGCGACTCCCGTCCAGTCGAAGATCTTGAACGTGCGGCCAAACTGGCTATCCACATCGACTCCGGCGGCGAAGGCCAACTCCAGGCGCCCGCCCAACTGGACGGGAATGCCCGCCGAGAAGGTGATTCCGGAGTTCCACGGCCGCTCGTCGAATTGCAGCTTGAGTGTGCTGTCCGCCGAGGCGAGGTTCAAGAGGCCCTGAATGTCGATGGGCGTCGACTGGTTGCGGACCACCAGCCGCTCCCCGGCGGCCAGCTCGAGGCCCGCGATCTTGCCATCGGGCAAGATCGCGTTGCGCGTGTCGGTCCCGCGCAGATCCAACTCTTGGGCCGCGCGCAGGTCGGCCAGCGTCAAGTTGGCCGCCGACAGCTTGGCGTGGCTCCCGATCACGTCAACCAGATTGGCGCCCATCAGATTGGCCGCCGCCAGGTTGGCTTCCGTCAGGTTCTGTCCGACGAAATTCCAGCCGCTTAGGTCATGGGCGGATAAGCCGATCCCCTGCAACTCATGCGCTTGATAGCTCGCCGTGGAGTAGAGCTGATCGCCCGTGAGCTGCGTGCCGCCAAAGTCCGCCCCGGCGACCACGGCCCCGGTGAACGACGCAGCGTTCAGGTCGGCGCCGGCAAGATTGGTCCCCGATAGGTTCGAGTCGGTCAGGTTGGAAGACTTCAGATTCGCGTTCGTGAGATTGGCCCCGCTCAGGTTGGCATTGTTCAGCGCCGCGTAGCTCAGATCCGCGCCCGTGAGGTTCTGCCCGCTAAAGTCCCAGCCAGATAGGTCGCTAAACGGGATCGCGACTCCGTGCAGATCCTTGGTCTGGTAGCTCGCCGTGGAGTAGAACTGGTCCGGCGTTCCACTAAAGCCCGTGTAGAAGCGGGTCCCCGTGATTAGCGCGCCAGCAAGGTTGGCAGAATGCAAGTTCGGCCACTCGCAATAGGCGTTTCTCAGATCCGCGTCTGCAAGGTTGGCGTTCGTCAAATCCGTATAGAACAGGCCCGCCTCGGTCAGGTTGGACCTCTCCAAATTCGCGTTCGTCAGCGATGCGTTGTACAGGAATGTCGCTGCGATGTTCGCATCGACGAGCGTCGCGAAGTCCAAGTGGGCGCTCTCGAACCAACTGTGGCTGAGATTGGCGCCAGTGAGATCGAGACCGCCCGCGAGGTCGGCCCAAGATAGCCTGTGCCCCTCCGTGTACCACCCGCTCAGGTTCACCCCCGGCCCAGGCGTGATGCCTTCGGTGCCGGGGATCACTTGGCCGTTGTCCCAGCGGAGGATTTGGGCTTCGGCGAGGGATGGCGCGGCGAGGAGCAGCGCGGCGAACGTCAGCAATCGCGCCGGCCGGCGCATCCGCCCAAGGCGGCGGGCCACGAGCCACAGGCCGCCCACGGTCGCCAGCACCCATGTCGCCGGCTCAGGCACGGCCACGTTGCCGGGCGCGGTCTTGCCGAAGTTGACCTTGAGCAGGCCGAAGTCGTTGAGGTCGATGCGGCCGTCGCCGTTGGCGTCGCCGTCGGACTTTGTGCCAGGGGCGCCGAAGTGGGTCTTGAGGAGGTCGAAGTCTTCCATCTCGACCTCGCCATTGCCGTTGGCGTCGCCGGCGATCACGTTGCCGGCGGCCAGCAGGGTCACGACGCCGGTGGTGTAGAGGCCGCTCGTGTCCCAGTCGTAGAGGCTTGAGACGGTGAACTGGCCGGAGGGCGAGACGCCCGACCAATCGAAGACGTGTAGCGTGTGGCCGAGTTTACTGACGGGGTCTACGCCTTTGGCGAAGGTCAGTTCGAGCGTGCCGCCGAGGCTCACCGGAATGCCGGCTTGGAAGGAGATCGTCGAGTTCCAGGGAGCAGTGTCGGAGCGGAGTTCCAGAACGCCGCCTTCGGCCATTGTCAGGTGGTCCTGAACGCTAACTCTGCTAGGAAAGTTGCGAATCGCCAGCGATTCTTTCGTCGCCAGGTCGAGACCCGCGATCCTGCCGTCAGGCAAAACGGTGTTGTGCATGATGGCTCCGGTCAGGTCCACCTGCGCCGCACGCAAATCCGCCCCACTCAGATTGGCATCGGCCAGCGTCGCAATAAACATACTCGCGCCAGTGAAGTTCTGTCCGCTGAAATCCCAGCCGTCAAGGTTGGCTAAGTCCATTCGAATATCCCGCAGGTCCTTCGCCTGGTAACTCGCAGTCGAGTACACCTGCTCTTTGGTCAGTCTTCCTGGAGACCCTGTCGCATTAGGAAACTGCACCCCAGTAATGAGCGCGCCGGAAAAGTTTGCGGTACTGATGTCGTTGGAGTACATAAGATCGGCGTATGACAGGTTCGCGTCGGACAGGTTCGTGTTGGTCCAAAACGCCCACAGGAGGGCCTTACTCAGGTTGGCTCTCGACAAATTCGCGTTGGCCAGCGATCCATTGTATAGAAACGCTCCCGCCAAGTTCGCGTCGACGAGTGAGGAGAGGGAAGATCCGTGTCTGAGCACGCGGCCCCGCTCAAGTTCGCCCCGCCTAGGTTTGCGTTGGTCAGCTTCGACGAACTCAGGTCTGCGCCGGTGAGATTGGCGCCGCTGAGGTTGGCGTTGTTCAGCACTGCCCCCGCAACCTGCTGAGACCAACGGTCGCCCGTTGCCGCCTCGCCGAGATTCTGCCCGCTTAAGTCCCAGCCGGTCATGTCGTTGCCCCACAGCCTGACGCCTTGCAAATCCTTCGCCTGGTAACTGGCGGTGGACTTGAACTGGTCTTGGGTGAAGCCTCGCGAGGTGATGTCCGCGAGACTCGCCCCTTTCACCACCGTGCCGCTGAGGTCCGTCCCAGCCAGCGGCGGCGCCTCGAGGCGGGCGCCCGCGAGGTTGGCCCCCGTGAAGCGGGCGTTGTCGAGCCAGCTTGCGTAAAAGTTGGCTTGGTTGAGGTCCGGGCTTCCGGCGAAATTGGCAAAGCGCAGGTTATGTGCGTCCGTGTTCCACTGGTCTAACTGCACCCCCGGTCCCGCCGTGATCCCTTCGGTGCCGGGGATTACTTGGCCGTTGTCCCAGCGAAGGATCTGGGCCCAGGCCGTTGGCGTCCAGGCGAGGCATGCCGCCAGGGCGAGCGCCGCCGTCGCGCGGCCTCGCCGGCGAGTGGCGTTCGGCGCTCCCGCCGAAGGTGTGTGTTTCCGTTCGACGCGCGCGGCCCTTATAGGGCTCGTTCGAACGACGGAAGCGAGAGAGTTGCTGGTCACGACGAAGGCTCCTCGGCGCCAGAGGGCAGCGCTGCCCCGCGGAAAAGATACGAAATGCATGCCCTTTCCCCATTGGCAAGCGTTGTGCCGACAACGTCGATGCGGGAGCAGAAGGCCCTTCGCGCGCGTGTCTTAGCGCCGGGGATTTCCCGAAGTGCTACGACCAGCGGGGTCTTGGTCGCACACGCCGAGGAAGCAGTTTGCCCTAGTGCAGTGCCGTTCGTCCCTAACGCCACTCACTGGTGAGGGCGGGACGGCGCGCGGTGTGCGGCTCGGCACGGATCTCCGATTCGCAGGGCGGTTGTTGCGCCCTGCCCGGCTACCCTCGCACGAGCGTCAGCTTCGCCAACTCCGGCGGGCAGCGCAGCCGAATCGGGAACATGCTCGACACCCCCCGGCTCACGTGCATCACCGTCGGCGGTTCGCTGAACACGCCGCAGGCGTAGCGGCCGCCAAAGCGGCTAGGGGCGATGATTGGGCCGATCAGCGGGAAGCGAATCTGGCCGCCGTGGGTATGGCCGGCCAGCACCAGGTCGAAGTCGTGGCGGCGGGCCCACTCGAGTTGGTCGGGCGAATGCGAGAGCAAGATCCGCAGGCCGCCCGTGGCCGCATGCACGGGGCAGTCGGCCATCTCCGCCGCGGGCACAAGCCAGGGCAACTCATTCCCCGCCAGCGCCACGGGGACGCCGTGGATTGGCACGACGCGCCACGCGCCCCCTAGGTCGACGAAGCCGGCCTCGGCAATCGCCGCGCGGAGCGGCGCAAGGTCTCCCACGCGCAGGTCATGGTTGCCGAGCACGCAGAAGGCGCCGTAGCGCGACTCCAGCTTGCCCAGCACCGCCGGCACCCAAGGAATGCAGTTTCGCTTGTCGACCAAGTCGCCGGTCACGACGACCAAGTCGGCCTGCAACCGGTTGGTTTGGTCCACCACTTCGTCGAAGTAGCCCCGTTCCACGTGCCCCGCGAAGTGCAGATCCGAAAGGTGCGCGATCGAGAGCCCCTCGAGCGCCGCCGGCAACCGCGGCAGCGCGAGCACCTTGTCGTGAACGTGCAGATGGAACATCTGGTTGCCCGGCGCATGTGCGGCGAACTGAGCGCGCAGGCCGACTGCAGGCAGGCGGCCGAGCTTGCGGGCAATGTCGACGTCGGCCGTGTGATTGGAGCGCAACACCGCGGGAGGGCGGGCGGTGAGCCGGTCCCAAAGCCAGCGCGGCAGCGGTCCGAGGGCCGCGGCCCAGCAGGGGACGAGATAGAGCGCGGCGGCGATTCGCTGTGGAACATCCGGCAGCAGTCGCTCGAGATCGAATTCAGCCGACCACAACCGCCACGCCGCCCAGGCGGGCAGGCCGAAGAGCACCGCATGCATGCCGGCCGAAATCGTCTTCACGAGCGGACGCGGCAGCGCCGTGGCGTGCAACCGATTGATCAGCGAAATCCAGACCGCAGCATGTCCCAGCGAAGCGAGGATCCAGAGAGTGATCAGCAGGGCGGTCATGCGGCGCTCCGCACGCAGGCGACCGTCGCCGCGAGGGCAGCGCAGAACGGGGCCGCGAGCCCAGGCCCGCCCGCGGTCACGTGGACGATTGCGGCACGCGCCGCGGCGCCTTGAGCACCTTCTCGACCGTTTCCAAGAGCTGGTCGAGCCGGAACGGCTTGAAGAGGACCCAGGCTGGGTCATGCCCCGCCTGGCGCGATTTGGGAATCGAGTGGCTGGGGTCGTAGCCGAATCCGGTCATGAGAATCAGGGGCGGCTGGCCCAGGAGCTTCTGCAGTTCGAGCATCAGGTCGTAGCCCGACATGTCGGGCAGCTTGATGTCGGCGATGATGACGTCGTACCCCCCCTCCGTCTCCATGTTGCGGACCATGCACTGGCTCTCGGCCCCGTCGTGGGCCGTTTCCACCACGCACTGGTAGCGTTCGAGCAGCTTGTGGGCGGCCTCGCGCACGCTTTCGTCGGCGTCGACCACCAGAATCCGCTTGCCACGGAGCAGCGGCTTGTCGGGCACCTGCATCGCCACCGGCAGGGCCTGCGCCGGGGTCATCTTCTGGCCGACCTTTTGGATCACCTGCTTGATGTCGCGGGCATTGCGCAAGATGCGCTGCAGGCGATCGACCACCTCGGGCTCGTGGCCGATGTAGCGCTCCATCAGGTTGACGGCGTCGTTGAGGATGTCATCGACCGGCAGGGCGACCGCGCTATGCACCGCTTCGATGCTCTGGGCCGCCACGTTGGCCTTTTCGGCCACCAGCAGCTCGAGCGTATTGAGGGCGATCGCCACGTCGCGCGAGAAAATCTCGAGGAACTGCAGATCGCTCTCGGTGAACGCGCGCGGCTCGGGACTCTCGACGTTGAAGGTGCCGATCACCTCGTCGTGCAGGATCAGGGGGACCGTGAGCGAGCTCTTGGCCCCCGCGGCGCCCTCGAGGTAGAGCGGATCGAGCGTGGTGTCTTCACACAGGTAGCTCTTGCCGGTGGCGGCCACGAAGCCGGTGACGCCATTGTCCTCGGGCTTGGCGAATAAATCGCGGCGGGCGGCTTCGGGCTGCATGCCTACGGCCAAGAGGGGCTCGAGCCGCGAGGTCTCGGCCTCGAGCAGCCGGATTTCGACGACGTCGAAATTGAGCAGATCCTTGGTGTAGTGCAGGATGTTGGCCTTGAGCAGCTCGATCCGCTCTTCGACCGACATGTGGAACAGTTCGTCGGGCGTCAGATTGGCCAGCTCGACGCCTGCCCGGTGAATGGCGGCCAGCTTTTGCTGCTGGAGCATTTCGGTCGTGACGTCGCGGACCGAAACGATCAGGTGCTGGGCCGGCTGCCGGTCCTCGGAGACCGGGGCGGCGTGGACCTGGAAATATTGGTTGTCGGCCGACCGCAGGGTCGACGTGCTGGGCTTGCCGGAGACGAGGGCAGTATGGAAGGGGCAGTAATCGGGGCCCAGGATTTCGGGGCTATTGAGAGCGGCGTAGAAATTGGCCCCCACCACGCTCTCACATTCGCCCCAACGACACATTTGGGTGTTGCCCCAAATGATGGTGTTGTCGCTGTCGAGCAGGACCACCCCGTCGGGCATGCCTTCCAGAATCCGCTCACTTTGGAGCAGCCGGCCGAGCCGAAAGGCCTCGTCGAGGTGGTCGGCCGAGACGAAAACGCCGGCGAACCGCTCCCGGGCCAGCCGCGCCAACGCCCTCATGGGGCTTTGGACCTGTACGGCCTCGAAGGAATCGGAGACGTCGGGCAGCGGCAAGGCTTCCGCCGCCCAATCACCGACGAGCAAGATTCTCGGTTTCGCCGTCAATCGCCTCTCTCCAGGGCGCGCAGGGACGCTGGATTATAGGGCCCAACTCCAAGCCAAACAAGCAGTAGCGAGCGCCCGGCCTCCGCAAGTTGCATCGGTTTCCGGGAGGGCCCAATTTGATGCCGCGCCCGGCAACCTCTCCTATTCGATCTTACGCGCACGACTCGACTTTGGCGAAGAATCGGCGCGAATTTGCCGGCGGGGCTGCCTCCGGCGGCTTGCCTTGGCAGCTTGCCATCGCAAGCGGCACGGGCCATTCGACCCGCCGGAGCGGTCGCTGGCCGACTCTTCGCTACGCAGAGCGCGCAGGAGTTTCTCGACCCCGCTGAATACGCGGTCTCGATTCAGTTCGCCGGCGGCGCGCGACGATTTCTTGAGTTGGAACGCCGTGGCAGGCGGTCCTTTCCTCCCCATGTAGCTTCGCAGGCGGCAAACCAGGCCATGTGGCGTGCGTTCTTCCTGGCAATCGGCATCTACTGCGCCTTGTTGGGCGTCGAATGCCTGGCTCTCGAGAAAGTGACCGTTCAGGTTAAGGGGCGGCCCGTCGCCCAAGCGGCGATCACCGCCGCTCCTTCGCTCAAGGAGATTTCGCCCCCAGAATGGGCCCCCTGGAGCCTGATGTCGGCCGGGGCCGTCGTGGTGCTCTACTCCTTCACGATTCCCAAGCGGGTCAAGGGCTCTTAGGCTCGCAACGGCCGAGCCGCTACCAGAACCCAAACAGCCCTCCCAGGCTGCGGCCCAGCACGATCAGTCCGACCGCAGCGGCCGTCAACGCCGCGATCAGCACGGCAGCGCTGGCTACGTCGAGCGCCTCGCCCAGATCGGCGTTGTATTCGTCTTCCAGCGCCCGCGCCAGCCGCTCGATCGAGGAATTGAACATCTCGGCCGCCAGCACGCCGCCGATGCAGAGGATGAGCAGGCACCAATCGATGTGATTGACGCCGCGGGCGATCAGCGCCACCGCCAACACGGCTGCAGTGGCGAAGCCATGGACGAAGAAGCTGCTTTCTCCGCGAACGCCCCGCTGCAGGCCGGAAAGCGCTCCGGCGAACTTGCGCCGCCAGCTTGTTTCCCGCTCGAAGCGGCCCGGAGTCATCGGAGGTTCCCCATGTTCTAAACGCATCCCGCACGTAGCGGGCGAGGCATTCTCCAGAGAATACCCCAAGCCGGCCCGCGCGCGACAGGCCCTGCGCTACTCCAATCCGAAGCTGCCCGCCGGCGGCACCCGCGCCCCCAGCGAGCGGCCGATCGCCGAGAAGGGCAAGAACCGCGGCTCGATCGCCAGGGTCACGCCCACGTTGTTCTTCGAGGCGTCGACCGTGAATCCCAGGCTCATCAGGAACGACTCGCCAATTCGCGACAGACTGAACTGCTGGCCGATGTTGCCTTGCTGCCCCAGCGTAAACGAAGTGCCGAAGGTCGACACCCATTTGGGGCTCATCATGTAAGTGTACGAGAGCGTCACCACCTGCGAGTTGAACGGCGTCACCACGCCGGGATAGTTTGGTCCCTGCAGATTGGTGAAGCCCAGGTACAAGCTGCCGCGCGGCGGCCGATTGAGGAATCCGCCGACCGAGGCGATCTGCTGCCCCTTGTCGAAGAAGTCGAAGATGCCGTCGGAGACGAGCGTCACCCGGTCCCCCACGTGCCAGCGGAAGTCGTAGTTGAGCAGGCCGAAAGACTCACCGAAGTTGTCGCGGCTCGCGTTCGGGAAATAGACCGCTTCGGTGTCGAGCACGATCCAGTCGATGATCCGCCGTCGGTCGGTGGGACCTCGCTTGGTTTGCCAGCGCTGGCGGACGCCCATCCGCACCGCGGCCATGGAGTCGACCAGTTCCGTGCTCGGCGAGGTGACGAAGTCCTGCAAGCCGTAGCGGACGCCATAGGACCGCTCGTCGAACTGCCAAGGGACCGGCACGCTGTTGAAGGTGTGGAACGCGAACCGGCGGCGGAACGTCTCTTGGGAATCGTCGTCGACGGCGTCATACAACGGAAACTGCGTCACCGACTGTGTGCTGCTGGTGTAGGAGGCCTCGGCCTCGAAGGTCACCTTGTGGGCGATGCCGTGGACGTTGAAGAGCGAGTTGTCGATCGTGGGATCGACGCTCCACATCGGCAGCGCCGCCCGCAGGCCGATCTGTCCGTAGGCCCGCTGCAGATCGTTGAAGTTGATGTCCTGGCCCCAGTGCGCGAGTTCGCCCAGCGCGTAGGGGACGAACTTGGCCGGTCCCGCCTCGACAGGCAGGTCGATCTCCTGCCGAGTTGCGGCTCGTTCTCCCTGGGCGTTCACTTCCCAGGGCAACAACTGGAACACGGCCAACTGCGACGGATTTTCCGGGGCCGACGCCGTGCGCATCCGCAGATAGCCGACGTTCGTGTGTTCATACCACGTCAGCGTGTCGTTGAGCACCGGCTGGCCGAGCCAAAAGTGGTCGAGCCGAATCTGCTCGGTCTGCGTGAAAAACGGGTTGATCCGCGCGTCGGCTACGATGTTGAGCGACGAGTTCTCGTGGAGCCACTTCAGCTCCGTGCCCGTCGTCTGGTCCTTGAACTGGTCCCACTCGTTTTCGAAGTACTGCTCGAGAAAGTTCTGGTCGGAGATGTAACCGAGTTCGCTGGTCAGCTGCAGGTTGTTGGCGAACTCCTGGCGGTGCCGGGCCAGCACCCGTCCGCGCGGGTTGACCTGCGGAAACAAGTTCTGCTGGGTGCGGCCCAGGTTGTCGAGGCCGCTGTCGTGGATGCCCCAGGCGTCGATGAACCCGCCCATCGGCCCGCCATAGCCGAAGAAGTCGGGCCGGTTGTAGCGGAAGGCCGTGCCCAGGCCGAGGCCGCGTTTGCTCATCAGGTCGGTGCTGATCTCCCACTTCGTGCCCGCCGGCGGCTTGCGGATGCCCAGCAACTCGTAGGTGTTCCAATCGAGCATCAACTGGCTGCCGAAGATGCGGTCCTGCCGCACCCGCACGCGCTCGATGTAAGTGGTGGGATCCGAAAGGTCGGTGGCCAGCACCGGCCAGTAGAACACCGGCACGCCCCCCACGAACAGCGTGTTGTTGCGGGCGGTGGCCAGCCGCTGGTGGTCGATCACTTGCTGCCCGCTGTCGTCCAGAATGGGTTGGCCGGTGAACCCGTTGACGGCCGGGGTCTGGATATCTTCGAACTGCACGTCGTCGGCCCGGAACCAATACTCCGGCACGCCCAGGCGGCTCGACGTGAGCATGGCGCCGCGGGCCTTGAAGCGGCTCTGATCGAGCTGTTGCAGCACCTCGGTGCGCAACCGCACTTTGCCCTGATAGTCGATTACGGGGGTCACGAGCTCGGCGTCGAGAATCACGCCCCGCGACAGGGCCACGTCGTAGAACATCCGCTCCGCGTAGATCTCGCGCTCGCCCTGGCGGAACACCACGTTCCCTTCCAGGTAGAGCTCGAGCGGAATCTCTCCTCCCACCGCCGCTTCGCCGCCGATGAGTTGGAGATCCTTGGAGCCAACCCAGATGACGGCCCGATCGGCCGAGACATCGACGAGTCCGGCGCCGGGCAAGCCGTCGACGATCAGGTTCAGCCCCGAGTCGATCAGGGTCACGTTTTCGTTGGCGGCTTCATTCTTGAACTGCTGTGCCCGCAAGGGAACGCTGCTGCGGCCGTTGAGTCGGACGCGAATCGTGCCGGCGGGCGGCGCGTCGGTCCGGGGCGTGGGGTCTTCGATGCCGGTCGTAAATTGCGCCTGCGTGACGCCGGGCGAAGGATTGCGGGCGGCAACGGCGCGGTGGTAGATCTCGGGCTTGAGATTGGGCTCGCCGGCGGGCGCCGGCACGCGCAGCTCGGGCTCGTAGCGCGCGTAGAATCGCCCCAACCACTGCGAGTCTTTGACGCGCGCCGTCGGATCGGATAAGCCCTTTTCATCGAGGTAGTCGACAACCACTTGGCCGTCGAGGTAGGCGATGACCTTGATCGGGCCGTCGGGCTCT
Source organism: Pirellulales bacterium (assembly GCA_044221365.1). GTDB lineage: Bacteria > Planctomycetota > Planctomycetia > Pirellulales > JBGAPH01 > JBGAPH01. The sequence continues at coordinate 4,370 of JBGAPH010000050.1, read as the reverse complement.
TCGCACTTGCGGTCGATCCAGAGCACCGCTTGTTCGCCGCGGGCCAGCGTACGGCCGTGCTTGACGGCGCAACTTCCTTCTAGCAGCCAGACTTCGTAGGCGCCTTCGGTCCAGCGAGCGCCGCGGTCGGCGCGGACCACTACCGACGCGGCAGCGTCGCTCTTGGGCAATTCGATCTCGGCGGTGCGGGGCAGCCTGCCGGGGGGCGCTTGCGCAAGGACGACGCGGGGAGACGCGAAGGACATCAGCGCCAGGCTGAAGAGCAGCGCGCGCAGCGCGGCCAGCCACGCGCGTGACTCACGCGCGCAACCGCAAACCCGGTCGGGTTGAACCGCACGCCTTAGCAGACCAGCATCCTTGCTTTCGGTGCAGGCAGAGAACGGCCGCGGAGCCGCGTCACAATTCCCAGGCCCTTGGGAGACAAAGAGTTCCGCGAAAAGCGGGCGGGATTATAGGAACGCCCCGCCAACACCGTCAAGGCACGTTCGACGGAGTTAATTGCCGCGCAAACCGCTGCGCCAGCGCCACTTCCATCGAGCAAGCTGCGAAGCCCCCGCCGCCGCTAGCAGCGCAACGCCCGGCATCAGCGGCGCGCGCATCCGTAAGTTGGTCCAGTACAGCGCGTGCAACGCCGTGACGGAGGCCAGCAACCAGAGCAGCGGCGCGAGGCGCACCCACCCCGCCCGACTGTCGTCGGGCGACCCTGCGGCGCAGCGCGGGGAGACCCAGAGCCCGAGGGCGGCCAGCGGCAGGACGACGCCGTACCACGCCGCAATGGCCCAGCGCTCCGCGCGGCGCCGAGGCGACTCATCGACCGCCAGTCGTTCCGGCAGCGCTCCCCACAGCCGCGCCAGGCGCAGCCACGTCGCGCGGGCGAAACCTGCGGGATCCGCGGCGATCTCTTGCCTGGCCCGTTGGTATGCCAGCCGGTCGGCGGCGAGCTCCGTGCCCTGCGGCCCAGGGCCAGGCCCCAGCGCGGCGGCGCGCGCCGCTCGCCAACGGGCGTTGAAATCGGCAGCGTTCCAGGCCACTGCGGAATCGCCGCGTTGGTGCGCGAAGAGCTCGCGATTGTTGACCAGATAAAAGGTGTAGCCGCCGTGCGTGGTGGTGAGCAGCGGGTTGCCGAGCGCCCTTGCGTTGCGGATCGCCCAAGGGGCCAACACCAGCGAGAACGCCGCCAAGCACGCCAGCGCTGGGGCGAAACGCTGCCCGCGCACCCCGCCCTCGTTCGGACGCAGCGAGGAAGCCAGGCCCACGATCAGCGGCAACCCCAAGGCCCAAGGAAGGAACGTGGGCCGGCAGAGCACGGCCAGGCCGCCCAATGCCCCCGCGGTCATTGACCAAGCGATGGTTGCTCGGACGGCGCGCGAAAGTTGATCCTGTCGAGCGGTTGCAATCGCGTGATCCACCGCCAGCAGCGTGGCGACGACCAGAAACGCCGCCAGCGTCTCGGTCATGATTTGAGCCGACAGGGACAGGAGCAGCGGATCGGCCGCAACCAAGCCTGCGGCCAGCCACGACCAGCGCCCCAGCCTCCAGCGGCGCGCGAGGGCGAACGCCAGCCCCACCGTCGCCACTCCCAAGGCAAGCTGCGCCAGTCCAGTCCGCCACGAAGTCTCCGGCGAGACCGCCCCCATGCCGGCGAGCAACAGCGGGTAGAGCGGCGGCCGATAGGCCCCCGGGATCGGCCGCCCCGACGCTTGCGAAGCCAATTCATCGGGTGCAAACACCCCTTCGGCGGCGAGCGTCTGGGCGGTGAGGCGGTAGCTGTCGGGGTCGCGGCGGAGTTCGGCCCCAAGAACGCCCAGAGCCGCTCCGCGCAGGGCCAAGGCCGCGAGCAGCAGCGAAATCCAGGGGGCAACGCGAGCAAGAGTCAAGGTTGCGGACGCTGCGATGGGGCGCAAGGTATGTTGGAGCTAGAACCATCCAACGTGTTTCGAGGCCTCTCGTCAACATCTGCCCGCTTTGCGCTGAACTGCGGGAATTGCCCAACGGTCGTGCTCTGAACACAATTTTGCTCTGGACTCTTGCTCCTTCAACGATCTAACCGCCCTCTCACCGCCACCACGGACCCCGATGAACAGAGTGCTCGTCACCGGCGGCGCCGGCTTTCTCGGCAGCCACTGCGTGCAGCGGTTGCTCGCCGAAACGGCGGCCGAGATCCTGGTGGTCGACGACTTTTGCGCCTCGTATCCTCCGGTCCGAAAGCGGGCGAACGTCGCCGCCTGGGCTTGCGATCCGCGCGTAGAGTTGCGCGAGCAATCCATCGTCAATCCCGCGGCCCTAGAGCAGTTGTTCGCCGCCTGGCGCCCCACGCACGTGCTCCATCTGGCGGCCCATGCCGGGGTTCGTCAAAGCGTGGCGCGGGCGCTCGAGTTCGAGGAAGTGAACGTCCGCGGCACGCTAGTGCTGCTCGAAGCCGCCCGGCGCTGGCCGGTCGAGCGGTTCGTGGTCGCCTCTTCTTCGACCGTCTATGGCGTCGGCACGCCCGCCCCCTTTCGCGAAGACGCCCCCTGGGGGCCGCCGCTCAGCCCCTATGGGGCCACCAAGCAGGCAGCCGAGTCGCTGGCCTTCACGTATCACGCGCTCCACGGCCTGCCGATCGTCTGCGTCCGCCCCTTCAGCGTCTATGGCTCGCGAATTCGCCCCGATCTGGCGGTCCACGTCTTTGCCGACGCCATCATGACCGGCCGGCCCCTGCCCCTCTTGGGAGACGGCTCGGCGCTCCGCGACTTTACCCACGTCTCCGATGTCTGCGCCGGACTCCTGGCCGCGCTCCAAGCGCCCGCCGCGGTAGGACAGGCGATCAACCTCGGGCACGAGGCGCCCGTCGCCGTTCGCGATCTGATCGCCGCCCTGGAGGCCCGCCTTGGCCTGCCGGCCAACATCGACCTCCGCCCCGCCAACCCCAGCGATCTGCCCCTCACCTGCGCCGATCTGACCAAGGCGGGGCACCTGCTGGGCTACCGGCCGCGGATGAGCTTCGACGCGGGGCTCGACGAGTTCGTGGCCTGGTACCGGGCAACGCAGGCCTGGCTCGGCTGATCGGGCCCATTCCGCTCCCGGCGAGCGGCCCGGCGTCAGCCGGCCGACAACCGCCAGTGAATCGCCAGCCGGGCTTGGTTACGTGGCCAGCCGCCCTCACCCCCGGCGCCTCTCCCGGAGGGAGAGGGGAGATAGGGCTGGTTGCGAGTTTGCGGATCGTAAGGTATTACTTGTTTGGACCTTAGGCCGAATCCGCCCTTTGCCGTTTATCAGCGACTTCCGTGAGTCCTTTGCCCCGCCATTCACGCGCTTCGAGCCGGCAGCAAGATGCTGCACAGGACGGCGCGTACGGTTGGAGCAAGCTCACCGACGACGCACTGCTCCGCCTGCGGATGTGCGACCTCGGACTGCAAGTCGAAGGCACGGTGCTCGAGGAACGCGTCGACCGTCTCTACGAAGAGCTCGAGTATCGCGGGCTGCGCTTCCGGCCGCACTGCTGGCTCTCCGACGAATGGTTCTCGCCCGATGGCGTGCCCGGCGTGGCGATGCCGTTCTATCTTGCGCACCCGCGCCTCGCGCGGCTCGAGCGCCGGCAACTGCTCGAGGTCGAAGGGGGCACCGAGGATTGGTGCCTGAAGATCCTGCGGCATGAAGCAGGCCATGCCTTCGACACGGCGTATGGTCTCCACCGCCGCAAGCAGTACCGCAAACTGTTCGGCAAGTACACCGATCCTTATCCCGAACACTACTACCCGCGCCCCTACAGCAAGAACTATGTGCTGCATCTCGAGCCGTCGTATGCGCAGGCGCATCCGGCCGAAGACTTCGCCGAGACGTTCGCCGTGTGGCTCAAGCCGCGCTCGGCCTGGCGGGCCACCTACGCCGGCTGGCCCGTGATCCGCAAGCTCGAGTACGTCGCCGAGCTCATGCGCGAGATCCAAGGCAAGAAGCCGCTCGTCTTCTCGCGCGAGCACGTCGATCCGCTGCGCTCGATCCGCAAGACCCTCGGCGAGCACTACGAGCAGAAGCGCAAGCTCTATGGCATGGAGATCCCCAATCTCCACGACCAGCACCTGGGCAAGCTCTTCTCGTCGCTGCCCGAGCACGCGGGCAACCTGCTGGCGGCCGAGTTCCTGCGGCGCAACCGCAGCGAGCTTCGCCGCACGGTGGCCCACTGGACGGGCGAGTATCAATACACGATCGATCAAGTGCTCGAGCAGATGATCGAGCGCTGCCAGGAGTTGGGGCTGCGCCTGGAGCGCTCCGTCGAGCAGACCAAGGCCGACGCCCTGGTGCTCGTCACGGTGCAAACGATGAACTATGTGCACGGCGGACACCATCGGGTAGCTCTGTGAACAAGCGAAAAGCCAAACTGCCCGCCAAGA
>JBGAPH010000049.1:0-50940 GCA_044221365.1 Pirellulales bacterium | reverse complement strand
AATCATGGCCATCACTCGGTTGCGCGTTGCGGGATACCGGTCGCTGCGGCGGTGCAGCGTGGAGCTTTCGCGGCTGACGGTCGTGGTCGGGCCCAACGGCTGCGGGAAGACGAATCTGTACCGGGCGATGCTGCTGTTGGCCTCGGCTGCGCGGGGGGAGTTCGCGCGGCAGATCGTGGGCGAAGGGGGGATGAATTCGGCGCTCTGGGCGGGGCCGCGGCGAAAGGGACCGGTCCGGCTGGTGTTGGGGGCAATCTCCGGCGAGCTCGAATATGAGCTGGTCGCCGGTCTGCCGCCTCCGCCTCCGTCGCTCTTTTCGCTCGACCCGATGATCAAGGAGGAGTCGATCGCCGTGCAGGCTCGCGGCCGGCGCAGCGAATTGCTGGGCAGAAAGAACGCGCTCATCTCGGCGCGAAACGCCGACGGGCAACGGGTGAAATACCCCTTCGCCATCGAGCCCTGGCAGACGGTGCTCGGCGAACTGAGCGAGCCCAAGCAGTTTCCCGAGATCCGGGCCGTGCGCGAGGAGCTCGAAGCCTGGCGCTTCTACCATACCTTTCGCAGCGATCCGGAGTCGCCACTACGGCAGCCGCAGGTGGGCACGCGGACACCTGTGTTGAGCCACGATGGCCATGATCTGGCCGCGGCGCTTGCCACGATTATCGAGTCGAGCGATCAGGCGGAACTGCTGCAGGCCGCGGTCGACGACGCCTTTCCCGGAGCGGAATTGGGGGTGGGCTTGGCAGCTGGGGCGCGCTTAGCGGTTTGGTTCGCCGAGCCGGGGCTCGCGCGGCCGTTCTCCGCGCTCGAACTCTCCGACGGCACGCTGCGCTATCTGTGTCTCTTGGCTGCCCTGTTGAGCCGCCGGCCGCCCGCCCTCTTGGCCCTGAACGAACCCGAAACCAGCATCCATCCGCGCCTCATCGAACCGCTGGGGCGGTTGATCGCGGCCGCGGCCGAGCGCTCGCAGGTGTGGGTTACCACGCACTCCGAAGCGCTCGCGGCGCAGCTTGCCTGCGCGAGCGGGGCCGAGCCGATCCGGCTGGAGAAGGTGGCGGGCGAGACCCGCGTGATGCAGCCGGTCGAGGACGACTGGGAGCCTGCTTCAGACGGCGACGATTAGCGCTCTGTCAACGCTCGGTTCTCGCGTGCGCTACACCAGCCCGCAGCGCAAGCAAGGGACGACAGCAATCGTTGGGAGCGCTGGCCGAACATGCTGCCCGGCCGGCGAAGGGGTCCGCGTGACCCGACCATGGACGCGTATCTCTCCCTTGCTCGCGCTGCGGGCTAGTAGTAGAGATCGCGAACCTACCGGTCTACCCCGCCACCGTCGCCCGGTTGCGGTACAGGTTCGGATCGACCACGCCGACCATCGCTTCTTCGTCCAACTCGCCGCCGCAGAACTCGTTGATCCGCGCGACCTGCGGACAGGGGTCGGCCAGCATCTGGTTGTAATCGACGTTCAGCATCTGGAAGTGCGGCTGCTGCACGATCCAGGAGTCGAACTTGGCCAGCTCGCTGAGAAACAGCTTGGCCACCTGGTCGTCCTGAACGCCGCCGCCGGCGCGGCCGTTGCGTTCGAGCATCTTGCGCTGCGACGCGAGCACTTCCTCGAGCTTGCGGCGCATGAACACGACGCGGTAGCTGCGGTCCGTCGGCAGGTCGTAGAGCAGGCGGTAGACCATCTTCACGACGCGGCCCGGGGCGTCGTCGAGCCAAGACTGATCGGCCTTGGTCTGCTTGACGGCCTCGAACTCGTAGTAGCCGTTCGGATTGTCTTCGTCGGGAATGCGCTGGTGATCGATCAGGGCGGGAATCCCCCCCGTCTCGAGCATGCGCATCATCATCGAGGTGCCCGAGCGAGGCAGACCGGCGACGATCGTGATGAATTCGTTGGCTGGCATGGCGTGTGGACCTTTCCCGCCAAAGGAAAAGAGACTTGCTGCTGCGAGTTCCGACCCGCGAGAGGCGGGCCTTGCCTGGCGGACGACAAACCACGCCCATTATGGTCGGCTCTTGCCCGTCGTCAAGCAAGAACGTCGCACGACCCTCACATTTGCCCTCGCGGCGTTTGGCAGGAGCTCGCCGTTGGCCAAAACGCCCTATTCCGCCGCGGGGCGCCGCGGCTGGAACTGCTCGGCGAGCGTCGCCTCCGGGGGACTCGACTCGAAGGCGTGCAGCCCAAACCGGCGGGAAAGTTCGCTGCAGGCCTGCACGCCGCGGACGCTGTTTCCCTTGCGGTCGAGACGTGGTGAGAACACCCCAATCCCGAGTTTGCCGGGGGCCACGGCCGCGATGCCGCCGGCCACGCCGCTCTTGGCCGGCAGCCCTACCCGGTAGGCCCATTCGCCGGCGTAGTCGTACATGCCGCAGGTGAGCATGATGCTGAGCACGTCTTTGACGTACTCGGCGGCGATCGCCCGTACGCCGGTCACGGGGTTGACGCCGCCGTTGGCCAGCGTGGCCGACATCATGGCCAGGTCGCGGCTCGTCACCCGCACCGAACATTGCTGGAAGTACAGTTCGAGCGAGTCCTCGAACTGCGGCCCCACCATGTCGAAGTTCCGCATCAGGTGGACGATCGCCCGGTTGCGGTGTCCCGTGAGCCGCTCCGAAAGGAACACCGTGTTGTCGATGTGCAGCTCGCGGCCGGCGTATTTGCCGAGCATCGCCACCAGCCGCGTCAACCGCTCGGGAAAATCGCGGCCGGCAATCAGATCGGCTGTGGCGATCGCGCCGGCGTTGACCATGGGGTTGAACGGGCGGTTCGAGGCCTCGTCGAGCACGATCGCGTTGAAGGCCTCGCCCGTCGGCTCCACGCCCACTCGGCGGAGCGCCGCCTCGCGGCCGTGGTCCTCGAGCGCCAGGCCGAACACAAACGGCTTTGAGGCCGATTGAATGGTGAAGCTCTGGTCGCAGTCCCCCACGTCGAAGCATTGGCCGTCGGCCGTGACCACGCTCAGGCCAAACCAGTTCGGGTCGGCCTTGGCCAGCTCGGGGATATAGTCGGCCACGGTCCCTTCGTCGACGTCGCGAAACTGCTCGTAGAGCTCCTGCAGCGTGCGGCGGAAGGGGGCCGCGGCCGCCTTCGTGCGCGTCACGAGCAGTTCGATGTCGTCGGGGCCGGCGGATCGCTTCATCGGGGAACTCGCGGAGAAGACTCGGGCCTCGAGGGCGTCACTCAAGCGATGCGCTGCGCGAGCTGCCGCAATTGCTCGCTGACGGGGTGCTGGGGAAACCGGTTGACGAACAACCCCGCGCTCCCCAACTCGGCGATCTCTTCGCACAGCGGCAGCACCCCGATCACCGAGGCCGCGTAGGCTTGCTCCACTTGCATCGCCAGCACCCCCGGGTCCATGGACGCCGGCGTCTTGTTGAGCACCACCAGGATCTCGGCCACGTCGAGCCGGCGGGCGAGCTCCACCGTGACGCTCGTGCCTTGAAAGTCCTGGCTGTCGGGCCGCAGCACGAGCAGGAACAGGTCGGACACGGCGATCGAGAGGAGCGTTTCTTCGTTGACGCCGGGGTGCGTGTCGATCAACAGGTAGTCGAGCTCGAGCGCGACCACGAGGCGGTGGAACCCCTCATTGAGCAGCCCCACGTCGTACCCTTCGCGGAGGATCTTGGCGATCGCCCCGGTTTCGATGCTGGCGGGAATGAGGAAGAGGCGAGCGCCCTTGCCGGGCGCCGCGCCGATCGCCGCGTCGGTCACGTCGTAGGCCGCCTGCTCGATCCGGCAGCGGCCGCCGAGGTAGTCGTTGAGCGAGAAGGACACGTCGTCGGGCTTCCGCGCGAAGATCACGTGGATGCCGGGGGACTGAATGTCGGTGTCGATCACCCCTACGCGCCGCCCCGACGCTGCCAGCAACACGGCGAGATTGGCCGTCAAGTTCGACTTGCCGGTGCCGCCGCGAAACGAGTGGATCGAGATCGTCTTGGCCAGGGGAGCTCTTTCTACGACAGGGAAGTCTGTTCCAGGTCGGGGGGCAGACGCGTGTCCGTGTGCCGCCGCAGTTCGCGCACCTTGGACTGCAAACGGAGGAAGTAGTCGCTCGCCGCGATCTCGTCGACCTGGCGGTCGCGCTGGGTCCGGTCGAGCACCAACAGCGGCGTATCGGCCGAGAAGCTCACGGTCGTGTTGACGTCGAGCTCCGGAGGCGTCTCGGTGAGGAAGCGCAGAAACGGACCGCCGGCCGACAGCCGAAATAACGCGCCATCGTCCATTTGCAGCGACTCGATCCGCCGCCCCTCGACGAACACGCCTTGCTGACTGAGGACACAGAGCTCCCAGCCGCTCTCGCTCTGCCGCAGATAGGCATGGGCGCGCGACACGAACGGGCTGCCCACCACGACCTCGTTTTCCGGCGAACGGCCGATGCGAATCAGCGTCGCGTCGGCGAATTGCCAGGTCTGGAGCGGGAGTTTGCGGCTGGTGTCGACGAGTTGCAGTGCGATGGCGCCCAAGGCAGGACGTCGCGACGAGAGCTCTGGGGAGGGTCAGAAGGATGGGACGCGAACACCGCAAATTTTGTTCCGGCGTCCCCCGCTGGCGAGTGGAATGATTCGCAACCTATTCCGTGGAATAGGTTTGTCGGTGACGATCTTCCTGGCTCTTTCGCCGGGTTGCCCTGCCTCTGGGCAACCCCTGAGTGGGGCCTGGGCAACATTACCTGCGCTCTTCCACCCCTCCAACCAACCCAGCGCGCTCGCTTTCGCCTGCCGGGTGCGCGGGGTAAAGTTGCGGTCGATGCTCGTGTGCTTTGGAAAACCTCCGCGCCCAGGGTTGCCTTCCATGATTGGTCGCCTGCTGCCGCTCGCGTTGCTGATGCCTGCCCTGAGCTTCGCGCCTCGCGCCCTCCACGCCGACGACGATCCGCGCCGCCCGGCCGCGATCGCGGCGACCGGGGTGCCGGTGCTGCCGGCCGAACTGGTGGCCAAGCTGGCCCAATTCCAGAACGTCCGCGAGGCGGCGTTCCAGGGTTGGGCCCCCGACGGCGCCGGCTTGCTCATCCGCACCCGCTTCGGCAATTCGGCCCAGCTTCATCGCGTTTACGAGCCCGGCGGCCGCCGCGAGCAGGTGACCTTCTTCGAGGAGCCCACCCTCGGCCGCCCGATCCCGGCCTCCAAGGGCCAACTGTTGGCCACGCTCAGCAGAGGGGGCAACGAGAACTTCCAGATCTACCACGTCGACCTCACGGCCTTCCGCACCGAGCTGCTCACCGACGGCAAATCGCGGAATGAGCTAGGTCCCGTGAGCGCCGATGGCCGGTTGATGATCGTCTCCAGCAACCGCCGCACCCCCAGCGACATGGACCTCTACGCGGTCGATGCGCAGCAGCCTGGCGAGTGGCGGCTGCTCATGGAGACGGGGGCTCACTGGAACGCCTTCGACTGGTCTCCGGACGGCCAGCGGTTCCTCTTGGCTCGCTATGTGTCGATCAACGAATCGTACCCAGGCGTCTTCGAACTCGACTCGAAAACGCTGACGCCGCTCCCCTCGCCCGATTTCGAGAAAGGCGCCGTGGGGCAAATGGCGTTCGCTCCCGACGGACGCACCTACTACCTGACCACCGATGTGGGCAGCGAATATCTGCGGCTCGCCCGAGCCAGCATCGACAAGCCAGGGCACTACGAATACTTGACCGACGACCTGAAGTGGGACGTCGACGAGATCGAAGTCGACGCCAAGTCCGGCAAGTTGGCCTTCACGATCAACGAAGACGGCGCGAGCCGGCTCTTCTTGCTGGAAGAAGGCAAGCGGCGCGAGATCGCGCTGCCGCTGGGAATCGTCAGCGGCCTCGAGTTCTCCCCCGACGGCCAGCAGCTTGGCTTCTCGCTGGCGCGCCCCAACGGTCCCTCCGAAGCCTATAGCGTGCCGGTGGTCGGCGGCGAGCCAATCCGCTGGACCTATAGCGAAGTCGGCGGGCTCGATCCGGCCTCGTTCGTCGTGCCGGAGCGGATCAAGTTCGCCTCGTTCGACGGCCGCGAAATTCCCGCCTGGTACTATCGCCCGGCCGAATCCAGCGACAGCAAGAAGGCGCCGGTGCTGATCACCATCCACGGCGGACCTGAATCGCAGTATCGGCCGATCTTCTCGCCGAGCACACAGTTCTATGTGAGCCAAGGCATTGCGGTCATTCACCCCAACGTCCGCGGCTCGGCCGGCTACGGCAAGACGTACCTGCGGCTCGACAACGCCGAGTTGCGCGAAGACAGCGTGAAGGACATTGGCGCGCTGCTCGACTGGATCGCCAAGCAACCCGAGCTCGATTCCTCGCGGGTCGCCGTGTCAGGCGGCTCCTACGGCGGCTACATGGTGTTGGCCTCGCTCGTGCACTTCGGCGACCGCCTCAAGGCAGGCGTCGACTACGTAGGCATCGCCAACTTCATCACCTTCCTCGAGCGGACGAGCCCCTACCGGCAAGACCTGCGCCGCGCCGAGTACGGCGACGAGCGGAAGCCGGAAATGCGTTCGATCTTCGAGCAGATCAATCCCTCGGCCAACGCCGACAAGATCGTGTCGGCCCTGATGGTGGCCCACGGCCGCAACGACCCACGAGTGCCCTTCTTCGAAGCCGAGCAAATTGTCGACATCGTCCGCGGCAAAGGGCGCGAAGTGTGGACCGTGTACGCCGACAACGAGGGCCACGGCTTTGCCAAGAAGGACAACTCCGACTACGTCCGCGCCGCCGAGGCGATGTTCCTCCGCCGGTTCTTGCTGGGAGAGAAGTGATTGCGCTGGGGTTGGCCTAGGCGCGCCAGGCCCAGCCCGACGGCAGATCTGCTTCATCCTCGAGGTGCGAGAAGACCCAATCGGCGGCCAGGGCCGACCGGCTTTGCGCCGACAGCGCGGATCCGGACGAACGCTCTAGGCTCGCCGACGCCGCCAGCGGTTGGCTGGCGGCCGACATGGTTCTCAGGGCGCCCCCCGCGCCAAAATTCTCTTTGAGGATGCCGAAGTCTGAGAGATCGATCTGTCCATCGCCGTTGAAGTCGCCCTCGGCCGGCGTCGTGCCCGTGCCGAAGTTCGCCTTGAGGATGCCGAAGTCGGTGAGGTCGACGTGTCCGTCGCCGTTGGCGTCTCCGGGGAGGCCGCCGCTCGTGGCCGTGGCGAAGACTTCGTCCGCGGGCGCGCTCTCGCCGCCGGTCGTCACCGCGGTTACGCGGTAGTAGTAGGTGACGCCGCCGGTCACGAGGTGATCGGCGTAGCTAGGCGCGGTCAGCCCGGTGGCCACAGGCGTGGCGCCTTCGCCGCCAGCCGACGTGCCGCGATAGACGTTGTACGTGTCGGCGCCTTGGGATGCGGTCCATGCCAGATCGATCCGGTCCGCGGCGGCGGTCGCCGTCGGCGACTGCGGCGGCAACGTGATCGTCGTCACCGAGAAGCCGGCGAAGTCGGTGTAGCCGCCGAGGTTGGCCGCCTGAATGTGGTAATCGTAGTACACGCCTGGATTGAGCGTGGAGTCGATGTAGGCCGTGGTGTTGGCCGGCACGTCGCCGATGAAGATGAAGGAGCCGTTCGTGCCAGCCTTGCGAAAGATCGAGAACTTGTCTTCGTTGTCGGAGTTGTCTTGCCAACTGAAGGCGATCGAGTTCGTGGTGACGGATGTCGGATGCGCGTTCGACGGCGTGTGCGGCGGCACGGGGGTCGTGGCGTTGGCTTCGTTCGAAAACGGCGAGTCGGTGGTGAAGTTGGTCGCCTGGACGCGGTAGTAATAGGTGGTGTCGGCCAGCAGCGCGGTGTCCATGAAGGAGGTGGCGTCGGGGGCCACGAGCGCCACCTGTTCGAAGGTCCCCTCGGCGCCCTGCTTGCGCTCGATGCGGAAGCCCGTTTCGATGTTCGAGTTGTCGGCCCAAGTCAGGTTGATCTGCGTGCCGGAGGCCGGCGAGGCCACGAGATCGGTGGGCGCGGCGGGCGCCGAGCCCGAATAGAGCGCCGATTTGGGAACATACGCCTTAGTGGTGTGCGCGCTAGACCAGCGCAATTGCGCCACGGCGCCGCCGCCGTTCTCGTACATCTCCATCCGCACCGGATAGGTTTGCCCCTGCTGAAGCGCGATGGGGGCGCTTGCGTACTCCGTTGGTCCCTGGTCGATCCAGGAGTTGATCACCAGTTGACCGTTGATCCACAGCCGCACGCCGTCGTCGCTGGTCGTGTAGAACGTGTAGTCCTCCGTGTGCCCCGCCCGTACCACGCCCGTCCAAACCACGGAAAACGTGTCGGCGCCGATTCCGGGGGCAGGCGTGCCATTGCCCCAGTCGAAGTTCACCCGCGGATCGATCCGGGTGACGGTCGAGCCGGTGAAGTCCTGGTTGTTGTAGTACACCCCAAGCAGGCCGTCGCCCGACCCAGTAGGGTTGGGCGAGGTCGTGGCCTGAGCCACGTTCGTGTAGTCGGAATACGACCCGCCGGCGAACGAGTTGTAGGAGCGAACGCGGTAGAAGTAGGTGCTGTTCGGCTGCGCGGTGTCGTCGGTGAAGGTTGGGTAATTGACCCCTGCCGTGCCGATTTCGACCCAGCCGGAAAGACCGTCGAGCGAACGCTCGACCCGGAATAGGTCTTCGTTGTCGGCGTTGTCGGTCCAGTTGAGCAGCACCTGCGTGGGAAAGGTCGCCGTGGCGCCCAGCAGGGTGGGCGCGGCCGGAACGGCCGTGGGCGGGATCGGCGGGCCGAAGATCATCAGCCCCTTCGAAGTGCCTACGAACACGCGGCCGTCCGCCACGGTAGGCACGCTAAACTTGACCGAGGTCCCCAAGAACTGATCGCGGTTGCCCCCTGCTTGGCCGCTCGTGTAGACCACCTGCGAAAGGTCGTGCGCGTCGTAGGCCCGCAACTCGTGGGTGTTCCGCTCGATCGTCCACACGATGCCGTTGGCGGTGCCGTTCTGAGAAATGCTCGGCGAACCGCTCAAATAGCCGTAGCTGCCATCGTTCGACGAAGAAACGGGCCCCGAGAGCGCGCCGTTTTCGATCCCATAGGACACAACGGGGCCGCCATAGCCCGGCACGAAGAACACGCGGTAGTCGGGCGAAGCCTGACTCCCCACGTTGGCTAGGGCGGGCGTGTTCAAGAGCCCGCTCACCGCAAAAGCGATGGTCTGCACTACGTGATCGGTGACGCTGGGGTCCGACTTGCCCATGTTGTCGCGGTCGATGAGATACAGCTTGCCTTCCTTGCCGCTCCCCAATAGCAGGTGCGGGTGAGCCGCGCTCCCCAGCGAGTCAGGCAGAACGATGGGGGCCGCGGAGCCGAGGTCGCGGTCGGCGCCGTCCAAATCCTGTTCGTTGAAGGGCGTGAAGTAGTCGACGACCTTCAGCCCCCAGCCGTTCTTGTTCTGGTTGGTGGGGCTGGTGTGCTCGGTGTCGGGGCCGACCTTGAGAAACGAGTCACCGTAGTTGCCGTCGAGGGGGAATCCCTGGGCGTCGAAGCCGATCTTCTGGTTGCCCGAGCGATAAGGGGAGAACGTGCCGTTGCCCGTCTCGAAGTACAGGTAGCCCTGTTCGTCGATGGCGGTGATGCCGCCCCCTTGCCAGATGCCCCCCAGGCCGCCGTTGGGCGTGGTGTTGAGCACGCCGGAGAGGACCGGAGCGTCGCCCGACACGTCGTAGCGGAGCACCCAGCCGTGATATGGGCCGTTGTCGCCGTGCGATGCGGAAGCCAGGTAGAGGTTCCCGTCCTCGAGCATCAACCCCGGGCGCACGAGCTGGCGCATGGCGTTGAAATAGACTCGCCACTGGCCGTTCACCAGGATCGCGCCGTCCGCGTTCCCCAAACTGCGGTCGTTCACCGTATAGGGATCGGCGTCTTGCCGAGAGTAGTAGGTGCTGCCGTTGTACGCGGTGTCGGCGATCACGGTGCTCGTGAAGCTGCCGTCGGAGAGATTCACGCGATGCAACGTTTGCACGTAATGCGTCGGATGGGCGTCGCCCGTGCGAATCTCCTTGGTCTTTGCCTCGACATAGAGCACGTTGTGCTCGAGGTCGATCACCGGCGTCGACGTGATGCCGATTTCCGGCGTCAGGTCGCCGCTGCCCGTCTCGCCCGCCGGCATCGTGGTGATTTTCTTCGCCGGATCGATAAACGACACCTGCCAGAGCACGTTGCCGCTGTCCGAGTCGATGGCGTAGAGGCTGTCGTGCTCGGTCGCAGCGTACACCACTCGGTGATGCCCCTGGGCATCGCCGACCGTGATGTTCACGTCGCTCACGTAGAGCGGCTGGGCGTACACCTGCCCATCGAGCGCGGTCGCAAAACGCTTGGCGAACGTGCCGGGACTCACGCTGGCGGGCGTGAGGTCGGTCTCGGTGGTGTTGGCGCCGAGGCTCTGGTTGTCGTTGTGATACGACAGCACGTTGGTCGAGAGCATCCGGCGCTGCTCGAGGGGTTCGAGCGCCAGCGGCCGCAGTGAGAGACCTGGAGAATGCTGCGGCCGACGAGGAAGACTCGCCATACGTGTCGTGCGCCTTTCTCGGCCGCCGGTCGGCGCGCGGGCTCTCTAGAGCTGCGCGCGCTTGCGGCTGGTGCAAGGAGTGTTGGGACAGCGGGAGGAGAAGGGAATCCGCTGAATGAACGCCTAGTCCTTAACCAAGCGTACCGTCGGCGGTCGTGCGGGGTGGGGGCGTAAAAAAAACTCGAAATCCTTCGGGCGTGGGCGGGGTTTCATGGGTGTACGAAGCTCATGAAGCCAACCCCGACGAAGGAGTTTCGAGTGAAGCGGAATTATGAGCGAGCGCTGGCCGACCGCAAGCGGCGGGTGGAGCGGCGGCTGGACAAGAACCCTTCTATCCCGCGGATCGCTCGCAGCCGGTGCTGCAGGCCAGCGTGCAGTTCGAGTTGGCGGGCCGCGGCGATGGGCGCATCATGCGCGGCGGCCTCGCGGCTCGTGCAGCAGTTGGTGCGGCGGCTCGGCCTGGCGCAGGCGATCGACGAGCGGCTGCAGCTGTTCAAGGTGCATCTGCCGTATCACGAGGACGATACCGTGCTCAACCTGGCCTACAACGCCCGGCATCTGCGCGAGGCGCGCAGCTCGGGACCTCGAACTGCGCGGCAGGACGAGGCTTATCTCGATCTGTTGACCGAGCGGATTCGATCCGACCACGGCCGGGCGACTTCTGCCGCCTACACCCGCGCCGACCTGCAAGCAGCGCTGCAGGCCTACGACGCGGCCGCCACCGCCAGGTGTGGTGAGCAGCCGCCCCGAAGTTCTTCGCGGAAGCTGGATTGGAAGCCGACGGAACCCTGGTGCGGCTCACCCGGCCGAGTGCAAGCGGGGCCATCGTGCAGCTATCAAGGCCGGTGGGGATATCATCCGCTGGTGCCTCACCCCACACAACAGCACGGGCGAGGTGCTGCGGCTGTCAATCAGGCCAGCGTCGCCACAGCCGAAGGCGGCGAACAGTTGACCGTGCCTTGCGGCGTACTAGGCGAACTTCCGGCGGATCGCCGCTCGCGGCGACACCGACTTCTCGCAGACCGCACCTCGATCGTTGGCATGCCCAGGGGACGTGCGGTTCGTTCGGCCTGGACATCACCGCCGGGCAGCGCACGTGGAGACCGAGCGACTTGCCGGACACGGCACCTGGAAACCCTTGAAAGGCCGGCGAAAACCCCGGCTTCCGGCCCATCGCGGGCCCGGCCGCGCGAGATCAAGCAGCGGCTCGAAATCGACGGCGCGGCTTCAAGGACCTCCGCCTGGTCGACGGGAAGTGGCCGAGCAGCCCTATCGACCCGACGGCCTGCCGCACGACCTATCCGGGCGATCGTCGCAAGACCTGCAAGTCGGCGAGCGCGGCGGGGCGCCTTCGTTCGAGACTATCTATCCTCACCAACGACTGGGAGAGCTGCGCGGCCAGGCAGATCGTGTTCTCGGCCAGCAACGGTGTCAGCGGGAGAACGATGCCCAACGGTGAAGGAAGGTGCGCCCTTACCTGCCTTGATCGGCCAACCTGTTTGTCCCAACAAGCGTACATGGTATTGACTTCTTGGCCGGAACCTCCAAAACGTGAGCAAGCACATCTCGCTCACCGGAGCCGCCACCAGCCCCGCCGCAGCGCAGCGCTGGGCGCGCAGGCGCCGCCTGCGGCGAAACAACGGCTGTTGGGTCTGGGATTCCGCAGCTGGTGAACTCCTGGATGCGGTTGCCAGCAGCTGGTGGTCAGACAGGGCGGCGCATCGGTAGTGCGGCTGTTGGCCTGGAACGCTGGCTGCAGTTCTTTCGCCTGGCGGAGCGACTGCGGCCACGCCTGACGCGAAAGAATATCCGCTGCGGTGCACCGAAGGCATCGCGTTGGCGTAAATCATCCGGCAAACGCCGCCAGGGCACAGCCCAAAGGCGGCAAAACCGTAGCTCAGCCCGCCGTCAGCCCAACCCCGAAGGGAACCTCGCCTCCGCCCCACAACCCCAACCAACCGCACCCCACCGCCACCCGCCGCGGACCAACCCCGCTGCGCAAATCCCTCCCCCAACAACGACGAACGGAATACGCTTGGTTAAGGCCTAGTACTGCTTGTTCCGGTCGTTCCCTTATTATCCAGTGGGCTACAGACTCCGCAACGAACTGGCAGGCGGTGTTCGCTACCCAGCATCCAGCACGAAGACGAAGCCCTGCACGGGGCCGGCCGGCTCGGTGCGCAGCTGAACCGCCTGCGACTTGCCGCTAAAACCTTGCAGTTTGGCCGTGTCTTCCAGGTAGCTGAGGGAGTGGCGGTAGCGCCGCGAGCGATCGAGTTCGTAGCCGGTGAATTCTGCGGCCGCTTCGGCAGTAAAGATGACAATACCGTCAGCTTTTAGTGCGCGGCGTGCTGCGCCAAGCACGGGCTCTAAATCGCCCACGTAGGAGAGTACGTCGGCGGCGACAAGGAGATCGGCGGACCCCGGCGACCGCTCGAGGTAGCTCAAGAGCCCCTCGCAAACCAGCTCGTCGTACGTCCCCAGGGCCTGCGCCTTGGCCAGCATCGCCGGGGCCAGGTCGACCCCAATCAGCCGCTCCGCGAGCGGGCGCAGCACGGCCGACGCACGCCCGGTGCCGCAACCCAAGTCGACGACCACCGGATAGCGGGGTCGGGCCGACCCGAGTTGCCGCAGGGCTTGCTCGATCAGCGCCGGCCCCTGGTCGTCGAGTCCTGCTAGGTGTTCGTCGTAGCGGCTGGCGAACGCAGCGAAGAACCGCTCCACGTACCGCGCAGGCGCCGCCGCAGGGGCCGCTGCGCCGCCGAGCGCTGCGAGTTCGAATTGCGCTTCGACGAGCGCCGGATCGAGCTCGCGGGCTTTGGCATAGGCGGCCCGCGCTTCATCAAGGCGGCCGAGCTGATCGAGCGAGTTGGCCAGGTTGTGCCAGGCGGAACTCGAGTGGAGCCGCACAGCGAGCGATCGGGAAAAGGCGGCGACCGCCCCGGCGTGGTCAAGCCGCTCGGCCAGCAGTACGCCTAGTAGGTTGAACGCCGCCGCGTGGGCGGGCTCGACCGCGAGAACGCGTTGGCAGTTGGCCAACGCGCCGGGGCCGTCGCCGGCGTCGAAGCGCGCGATGGCCGAGCGATAGAGAGCCTCGACTTCTGCATCCAAATTGCCGCTCCTCGCATGAGACGCATCTAATTCACATCGTGCACAATCGATCGCACCCTCGCCTCACGGCATTCTAAGCGGCTGGTGTTCTGTCGCGAAGCCCGCGGTAGGTGCCCCCTAGCCAAGGGCCATCTATTCGAGCAGCCGCTGCAGTCCCTCGATTTGTTCGCCGCCGGCGCGCGTCCCGGGTCGAGCCCGGCTTGACCTCTTCACGAGCCGAGTAGCATTTCTGGCCTACACGCCCAACCGGCGCCCGCAGCCCTTGCTTCCGCTTCTTGCGCTGCGGTGTGGCACAACCCGAACGACAAGCTGTGACCCAGCGCTAGTCCCTCGTGGCACAGGCTTCCAGCCTGTGCAATTCACCTGGCTTTCCGCGCGTCCGGCAAAAATCTTCGAGGATTTCTTTTCGGGCCGCGGAACCCGCACGCCCCGTCGGGGGTTTCTTACCCCTGGCTTGCAGGGTCCCATTTCAGTGGAGGCGTGTCATGAGACGCTTCTCTCGGCGCGGCTTTACGCTTGTGGAGCTGCTCGTGGTGATCGCGGTGATCGCGATCCTGATTTCGTTGTTGTTGCCGGCCGTGATGTATGCCCGCAACGTCGCCCGCCGCACGCAGTGCCAGTCGCAGTTGCGGCAGCTTGGCCTGGCGCTCGACATGTACCTGGACCGCACGGGGCAACGGGCTCGGTTTCCCTACTCGGCCATCCTGCCCAGCGTGACGCCCGAGCGGCCGAGCCTGCGCACCGTGCTCGACCCGTACATCGAGCAAAACGCGGCGGTGTTTCGCTGTCCGCTCGACGACAAGTACTTCGCCCGCGAAGGGCTGAGCTACGAGTACGACGCTACGCGGCTGGCCGGCAAGACGCGGGCTGAGCTGACCGAGACGAAGCCTTCGTCCTCGATCTGGGTGGCCTACGACTTCGACGCCTTCCACGGCGACAGGCGTTCGCCGGGCTCGCGGAACTATCTCTACCTCGACGGGCACGTGAGCCAGTAACTCGCGAGCGAGGCTCGAGCGTCCCAGTCGTTCCACCATTTGCGGCGCTCGCATTGCGCGCTCGAGCAACCCTTGCCCAGGAAGAATCCGAACATGTCGACAAGTCAAAAGTGGTGGACGGCCGCCGTGGTCCTGCTTGCTGTGGGACTCGCAGCCTGGTGGTTCTGGAGCGGCGACGACCTCGCGCGCATGAAGGCCCTGCAGGCGCAGATGCGCGACGACTCGCTTAGCGACGATGCACGCCGCGCCCTTTTTCAGCAGTTCCGCGAAGGGATGCGCGGACTGTCGCGGGAGGAACGCGAGCAACTCTTCGCCGGGTTCGGGCGGCGCGGACCCAATCTCGACGAGTTCTTCGCCCTGCCCCCGAAGCAGCGCACGGCGTTTCTTGACCGCGAGATCAACAAGTCGGAGCAGCGGCGGCGGCAGATGCAGGCGCAAGGACCGCGCGGCAATCAAGGTCCACCGGGCGGGTTCGGCGGTCCAGGCTCGGGCGGGGCCGGGTTCGGCGGCGGCAATCGCTCCTCCGCCGATCGCGAGGCCGCCCGCAAGCGCCGGCTCGACGATTCTTCGCCCGAAGACCGCGCACAGCGGGCCGAGTATCGCCGGCTGATGGACGAGCGTCGCACTGCCCGCGGCATGGAGCCGAGCGGCCGTCGGGGATAAGGCGAGCCCGCGTCGCCTGGCCCTCGCAATGGCGCCTCGGCGGCATCGTGGACCTAGCGATCGCGCAGATAGACTCGCACGCTGACGGGCCGATCATTCGCTGCAGACGTAGATTTGTCTGGGCTGTCGAAGTAGGCCTCAAGAATGTTGTCGGCTGCCTGTGGGATCGTGGCGTCGAAAAAGGTGACTCCGCTCACCGGAGACTGGCAAATCGCCCACGCTGCATTTTCGGTAAGGACGCCGCCGCGGACCGCAAAGCTGCCTCCAGCCGAGGTGAGGTGCGCTGTTTCGTCATATTCCACCGCACCGCCGCAGGAGTAGATCTCTTGCACGGCCCGCAGGAGCGATCGAAGTTCGCGACGCTCGAGACGAGTTCGACTCAGGGTTATCAGGTTGAGGCCAACAGAAAAGCCCACACCGAGAATCACAAATAGGATCAGAAACCAGCGGAGCGAAAAGCTGCGTCGCATAGTGACAAGTCAGGAGCAGGCAACGCTAATTCTTATCGGGCTGTCGCTCGTCCTCGGCATCCCGCGCCGGTTCCCCCATCGGCCACGGAATCAGCCGCACCCCGGCGCGTTCGACCCGCCGCAGGTCGTGCAGATCCAGCACGTATTGATAGTGCTCGTGCCAAGGCGCCGCATAGAGCAAGGACAATACGGCCAACGTCGCCGCCGCCGCCACGGCCTGAAACGCTCTGCGCCACGGGCCGAACACCGCCAGACCGTAGAGCAGCCCGAACACTAGGCCCGCCAAGTGGGCCACATTGGCCACCGTCATCAGGTCGAAGTGGGTCGCCACGGCGCAAAACAGGAGCCAGGCCAGCATCAACTGCATGACCGCCGGCGTACAGACCTCGGCCAGGTCGTCGCGCGTGCCGCGGCCAATCCAACAGAAGCCGACCAGCCCGTAGAGCACGCCGGAAAGCCCCACCGACAGTTGCGCGGTCCAGGCATACTCCGGCAACATCGACGTGTAGGCCAAAAGCACATAGAGCCCGAGGGTCCGCAACGGGCCCAGCCAGCGCTCGATCACCTGGCCGAACACGAGCAGCCAGGCGATGTTGAAGAGCGCATGCAGCAGATTGCCGTGCAGCAGGGTGGTCGTGGCGGGGCGCCACAACTCGCCATCCCAAATCTGCCACCAGATGGCCAGCCGCAGATCGTTCAGGTAGTAGAGCCGCCGCGGCTCGTCGAACGTGCAGACGACTTCGATCGCCGAAGCCACCCCAGCGATGATCAGCGTCACCGGCGTGCGGCGGAAGTCGAACTGCAGGAAGGGTGGCATTGGGACGTCGGCCGAGTTGTTAGGGTGGCTGGGGTCGAGCCCGTAGGCGAGCCCCCAGTACGACAGCCGTGGTTGCTGGGGGCTCGCTTCGCTCGACCCCAGGCGCCCATGCGCCTGGTGGCTAGAGCGGCGTCATGCCGCCGTTGACGCACACGGTCTGCCCGGTGACGAAGGCCGAACCATCGCCGGCGAAGAACAGCACCGCGTCGGCCACGTCCTGCGGAGTGCCCCAACGTCCCGCGGGAATGAGCGCCCGGTAGGCGGCTTTCATTTCCGGCGGATCGGCGGCGTGCCGCTCGACCGGAATCCAGCCCGGCGCGATCAGGTTCACCGTGATGCCGAAGGGGGCAAGCTCCGTGGCCATGCTACGTGTAAAGCCGGCCTGTCCTCCCTTGGCCGACACATAGGCGCTGAAGTTGCCCACGCCGCGCTGGAAGACCTCGCTGCCGATGTTGATGACCCGCCCCCAGCGGCGGGCCTTCATCTCCGGCAGGCAGGCCTTGGTGAGCAGGAACGGGCTCTTCACGAAGAAGTCGAGCATCCGCTGGTAGTGCCCCCAGGTGTACTCCTCGATGGGCAACTGCGGCTGGGCGGGGGTGGCGTTGAGGACCAGAATCTCGACGGGGCCGAGCTGCGATTTGACCGCGGCCACGATCTCGTCGACGCCGGCCTCGCTGGCCACGTCGCCGCGGACGAGCATCCCTTGCAGCCCGGCGGCGGCGTATTCGTTCCAGGTGCGCTGGGCGAGCTCGGCGTCGTTGTGATAGTTGATGGCCACCTTGGCGCCCGCGCGCCCGAGGGTAAAGGCCATCGCTCGGCCGAGGCCGCGGGTAGCGCCGGTGACCAGGGCCACGCGGCCGTTGAGAGAGTTCGCCATGAAGGGAAGGCCTTGGGGAGCGATTCGAAGGGAACGGTCGCAGCAGTAGGGGCGCGGGCAACCAGCTAGATCAGAATAGTGCTGGTCTGGCTGAGCGACAACCGCGCTCCACCCTCTGCGGAGTTTCCCCTGACGTCGAGCAAATTCGTTGAGGGGAAGTGCAGCTTCGAGCTAGAATCGAGCCTGCCGGACTGGGGAGCAACCCTTTCCGATCTTTGCAGGGAGCGGATTTATGCGGTGGATGCCTGCCCTGGCAGCGGTATTGTTGACGCTTCTGCTCACACCTAGAGCCAGGGCCTCGGATCTGGGGCTCTGGGTCGATGTCGACGGGACGACGTATCTGCACAACAGCACCGGGGGGCCACTCAGTTTTGATGGCTACCAGATCACGTCTGACCTGGGGACGCTCAATCCGGCGGGATGGGACAGCATTTCCGACCGCATCCCCGGCCGGATTAGCGAGCTTATAGAAGCGCTTGGCGCCGGCGCTCTCACGTTTGGCGAGGCCAATCCGAATGCAAACAACCTGGCCGAGTTGAACCTCGGCGGCGCCGCCACGTTGGCCGCGGGAGCCAAGTTTTCGATCGGCAAGCCATTTGGTCCGTCGTACGATCCTACCTTGCGCGGATATTACAAGTTAAACTCCAGTCCCACGCCCGTTCCCTTCGACTGCTTACCTTACCTGACTTGCCTTCCCGAACCTTCGACGGGGGCGTTGGCGCTGTGTGGTTGCGGTGCAATGCTGTTGTTGAGGCGCCGACGAACGCAACCGGCGTTGCGCCGCTCGGGGCGTTGACCGAAGTCTCCGCAGGGGCCGTTTTACCCCGCCGTCGCCAGCCGCCCCGCGGGACTCGGCGCCGCCGCCGTTTCGCTGGGGGCATTCAGGAAGTGCCGTTCCACCCAGTGGTAGAACAGCGCCGCCGCGCCGATCGAGAGCGCCAGGCACACGGGCAGCGTCACCAACAGCGTCTCCCACACGCCGCTAAATCCCGCCAGATAGGCGCTCCGCGTGATCACCTTGCAGATCGGCCAGTGGATCATGTACATGCTGTAGCAAATCTGCCCGCTGTAGCTGATCGGCCGCAGCCACCACGCATGCGCCACCGGCGCGTCCCATGGGTAGAGGATCATCAGCCCCGCGGCGAACAGGCAGGCCAGCACCGTGCTGCGGTCGATGTCGGAGGGGAGCAGGTCGCGCACGAAGAACGTGGCGACCGCGGCCGTGGTGAAGCTGGCCGTCCAGATCCAGCGGTCGCGCCCCTTCAGGTAGTTCACGACGTAGTAGACGAAGATCCCCGCGGCGAACTGCATCCAGTAGCCGTCGAAGAAGAAGCCGCGAATGTCGCGCCCGGCTTGATCGGCCGCGAAGCGGGCGACGAACGTGAACAGCGTGATGGCGATCGCCGCCTGAAAGATCCGCTTGGGCGCGGCCAGCAGCACGAGCGCCGCCAAGGCATAGAACTGCTCCTCGTAGCAGAGGGTCCACATGATGCCCAGGAAGATGCCGGGCTCGCCGCCGAAGGCCAGGCTGCGCCAGGTCTCGATCAAGAAGGTGTTGCCGAAGATCTGCGCCGGCGTGAGCTTCCAGGGATAGAAGGGGGGCGTTTCGTCGGCGAACAGCGACTCGCCGCCGGCCAGCACGCACGCGCCGACCACGAACCCCGTGATCACGAGCGCGAGCCAGTAGGGCGGATAGATCCGCCGCACGCGGCGGCGGAAGAACGTGGCCATCGTCGCCCCGCGGCGGCGCTGGCTGTCCATCGTGGCGAAGATGCAGTAGCCGCTGATCACGAAGAACATCGGTACGCCCGCCCACATCTCGGAGCAGAGCCGCTGCAAGAGATAGCCGAGGTAGCCGATCAGCCCCGGGTCCGGTTCGTAGACGATGCCTTGCTTGAGCGCCTGGTAGTAGGGGGTGTAGGGGGTGCAGTGAAACACCACGACCAGCAGGCAGGCGGCGCCGCGCCAGAGGTCGAGCGATTCGTAGCGCGACGATTTCGTCGCTCGCGCTGGAAAGGAACCGCTCGCTTGCCCCATCGCACCGCACCCGTGGAAGACCACCGCCCCTAGGCTTTGCCCCAGGCGGCCGGATTCCGCACCTTCGGCCGCTGATGCGTAAGTTTAGGTCAGGCTTAGGGAAACGGCGGCGAGGCTGGGCCGTTTCGGGTGGAGCGGGCCGACGCCGGGCCCCAAGCAAAAAGTGCTTCTCCGACACGAGTTTGCGGCGGGGCCGGCCCGGCGCGTTCGTCAGCCAGCTTACGCTGGCCGCTCGCCAGGGCGGTTGTTTGGCGTGAGCCGCCTACGCGGCGTCGGCGAGGCGAACTGGGGCCAGCCTAAGAGCTCGCTGGCTCTCCTCGAGCAGGCGTTCGAGCCGGGCGTTCAGCTCGTCGAGCCGCGCCAGCACCTCGTCCTGCCGGGCTTCGATCTCGAGAAAGGGATCGAACGGGGGCCGGGGCGCATTCATACGTGCGGGCCAGTGGACGGCGGGACGAAAGCGACGCTTCGTCTTTAGATCGGCCGTTCTACGCGACGGCTCGCCTGACCGGCCGGCCGGCAGACAGACTTGACGGCGATTGCGCCGGGGTCCGAGCTTGCGCCTCTCCCGCCGGTTCCCAGGCCGCCCGAGCCATGTTCGGCCGCGAGAGCGGGCCTAGGTAGGGTCCGCTGTGCGGACCAATGCCGGGACGGCCGCCCGCACAGGTTCTGCCCGCCGCCTCCTCGAGCCAACCCACGCCAAACCCTTCCGCCAAAGCCCGCCCACGTCGTCCCATAGTGAGTACGCCACCGGCGTGAGCAAGAGCGTCAGCAACAGCGACAGCATCTGACCGCCGATGATCACCTTGGCCATGCCGGCGCGGGCGGCCGCGCCGGGGCCTTGGCCCAGGGCCATCGGCACCATGGCGGCCACGAGCATGACCGTGGTCATTAGGATCGGCCGCAGCCGTGTGTGGTTGGCTTGCAGGATCGCCTCGTCGCGCCCCTTGCCTTCGGCGCGGAGTTGGTTCGTGTAGTCGATCTGGAGGATGCCGTTCTTCTTCACGATGCCGAACAGCATGAACAGGCCGAACACGCCGTAGATGTCGAGGTTCGTGCGGAGGAAAAACAGCGACAGCAAGGCGAACGGCACCGTGAGCGGCAGGGCCAGCAGGATCGTGATCGGGTGGACCAGGCTCTCGAACTGTGCGGCCAGCACCATGTACATGAACAGGAAGCTCAGGCCGAAGATCAGCAGGAAGCCGTCGTTCGATTCCTTGAGCAGCTTCGAGCGGCCGATGAACTCCCAGCGGTACTCGGCCGGCAGACCGAGCGACTGCACGTGCTGCGCGAGTCGCTCGACTCCTTCGCCGAGCGACATGCCGCGCAGGTTGGCCGAAATCACCACCTGCCGCTGCCGGGTGAAGCGGTCGATCGTGTTGGGCCCCTGCGCCTCTTCGAGTTCTACGAGATTGCCCAACCGCACCGAACCGACGCCCGGCTTCGTCGATGGCACGGTCATGCGAGCCACCGCCTCGCGGTCTCCGCGGAACGGCAAATCCGCTCGCAGCCACACGTCGTACTGTTCGTCGAACTCCTTGTACTTGCTGACCGGCTCGCCCCCGACAAGCACGTTCACCGTCGACGACAAGGCCCCGATGGAGATGCCCAGGTCCGAGGCCCGCTCGCGGTTGGGACGCACGCGGAGTTCCGGCTTCCGCAGCGAG
This sequence comes from Pirellulales bacterium, assembly GCA_044221365.1. Lineage (GTDB taxonomy): Bacteria > Planctomycetota > Planctomycetia > Pirellulales > JBGAPH01 > JBGAPH01. Next base: position 29,855 of record JBGAPH010000049.1, on the reverse strand, counting down.
AGGCTGGTGTCGACGTCGACGAAGTAGCCCTGCTCGCGCATCCAGCGGGCGATCTGCCCGGAGAATTCCTGCAGCTTGGCCATGTCGGGTCCGCGGAGGTTTAAGTCGATTTCGACCTGGCGGAAGCCGCCGCCCGAGATGGCCGACACGTCCTGCACCGCCGAGCGGAGATCGGGATAGTCGGCCAGGATGTGGCGGGCATCGTCCATCACGGCGAATTGCGTGTAGTCGCGCTCCCGCAGGTCGACGAGCCGCACGTAGATCGACGCGGTGGTCACGTCTCCCTGTCCCTTGGTCACGCGGCCCGTGGTGTCGCCAATGACGACGAACGTGTGCGTGACGCCGCGCAGCGACCGCAGCCGTTTGTCGATTTCCGAGAGCACGCGGTCGCCTCGCTCGAGCGTGTACCCCTCCGGCAAGGTCACGCTCACTTCGAACTCGCTCTGATCGTCGCGGGGGGTAAAGTCCATGCCGATCAGGCCGGCGATCACCGGCGTGGAGCAAAGAATGCCCACAGAAGCGAGCACGATCACCCAGCGATGCCGCAGCGATTTGGCGAGCAGCCAGCCGTAGCTGCGGTCGATCCAGCGCCACACGAAGCCGTCCTTGCTCTGCTTGTGGCCATCCTCGACCTTGAGGAACAGGGCACAGAGCATCGGCGTCATCGTGAAACTGATGAACATGCTCATCAGCACCGAGAAGCCGACGACGTAGCCAAAGCTGCTGAAGAACCGCCCTACGCGCCCCGGCATGAAGGCGATCGGGATGAAGATCACGAGCAGCGACAGCGTGGTCGCCACCACCGCCAAGGCGATCTCGCGGGTGGCCGAGTTCGCCGCCTCGCGGGCACTGCGCCCATACTCCTCCATGTGGCGGAAGATGTTTTCATGCACCACCACGGCGTCGTCGACGACAATTCCGACGGCCAGGATCAGCCCCAGCATGGTGATGTTGTTGAGCGTGAAGCCCATCCACTGCATAAAGGCGAACGTGGCCACCATCGAGGTGGGAATCGCGAGCGTGGCGATGACCGTCGTCCGCCAGTCGCGGATGAAGAGCAAAATCGTCAGGCTCACGAGCGCCGCAGCGAGCAGCAGGTGGAACTCCACCTCTTCGATCGAGTTCTTGATGAACCGCGATTGATCGCGGATCACCTCGGCCCGAATGTCCTCCGGCAGCGTCGTCAGCAACTCGGTAAGCCGAGCCTTCACGCGGTCGACCACCGCCACCGTGTTCGTGCCCGATTGCTTCTGCACGATCAGGCTCACGGCGTTCTGGCCGTCGGCCAGGTCGGGCTGGTCGCCCGTCTTGATCCAGAGGCGGCTCAAGCCGCGGGGCTCTTCGTAGGAGTCTTCGACGCGGCCGACGTCTTCGATGCGGATCGGCTGGCCGTCGCGATTGGCGACGATCAGCTTTTCGAAGTCGGCCGGGCGCTCGACGCGCCCCATGGTGCGCACGACCTTTTCTTGCGCCCCCTGGTCGAGTCGGCCGCCGGGCTGCTCTTGGTTCTCGCGGATCAGCGCCTGCCGCACCTCTTCGATCGACAGATTCTTGTACTTGAGCAGCTTGTCGGGCTCGACGTAGACGTTGATCGCCCGCTGCCGGCCGCCGACCAGCACCACGGCGCCGACGCCGGGAATCGTTTCCAGGTCTTCCTTGATCCGCTTCTTGGCGAGCTCGGTGACTTCGCGGAAGTTGCGCCGCCCGCTTACGGCGATCGTCATTACCGGCGCGGCGTCGATGTCGAACTTGTCGACGATCGGCGGATCGGTTCCCTGGGGAAGCTGCGTGAGGATGGTCGACACTTTGTCGCGCACTTCCTGCGCGGCCACGTCGCCATTCTTGCTGAGCACGAACTGCACGACGATCTGCGAGATGCCTTCCTTGGTGGTGGAGCGCAGCTCGTCGATGCCGGAGATCGTGTTGACGATCTCCTCGATCGGCTTGGTGACCTGCGTTTCCATCTCCTCGACGCTCGCGCCGCGGAGCGTGGTGGTGACGGTCACCGTCGGCAGATCGACGTTCGGGAACAAGTCGACGCCGAGCCGCATGTACGAGGCGATGCCCAGCACGATCGGGGCGCTCACCAGCATGATGGTGAACACGGGCCGCTGAATGCAGATTTGCCAGATGCTCATCGCGTCGTCGGCTCCGCAGGCTGCTTGGCGGGATCGGCCACGTTGATCACGGGCGCCGCGGGCTCAGGCCCGCCCGGACGAATGCGCACCGGCGTGCCGTCGGCGAGTTGCGTGTAGCCGCTCGTGGCCACCTGGTCGCCCGGCTGCAGATCGCCGAGCACTTCGAGCCAGCCGGGGCCGCGCTCGGCCAACCGCACTTCCACTCCGTGGGCCTGGCCGTCGCGGACAACGAACACCTTGTTGACGCCCGCGAACGTGACCAGCGACTCGAGCGGCACCACGAGGCCTTGATCGTCTTCGCGGGTGACCACCGACCCCTTGGCGAAGCTGCCGGGACGCAGCAGGTGCTCGTCGTTGGGCACGAGCACTTCCACATTGAACGTGCGGTTGTCCTGGTCGATCGTGGGGTTGAGCCGCGAGATCTTGCCGGCGAACGTGCGGCCCGGATACGCCTCGACCGAAATCGCGGCCGGCTGCCCCACGCGCACCTCGCCGCTATAGCGCTCCGGCACCGTGGCCACGAGCTTGAGCGGGTTGTCGATCACCAGGCGAAAGGCCGTGTTTGCCGGAAGCTGCACCATCTCGCCTTCCGACACGGCGCGCTCGGCGACGACGTAGTTCGTTTGCTGGCCTGGCTCGGCGAAGGACTGCGGCGGGGCGACGACCTTGGTGTCGGCCAAGCGCTGCCGCATCGTCTCGAGCGTGGCGGCCTTTTGGCGGGCGAGCGCGAGCGTCGATTCCACGTCCATCACCGCCTGGCGATAGGCCGCCTGCGCCACGCTGGCGTCGGTGCGGGAGAGGTCGAACTCATCGGCGGTCACGAAGTTCTGGTTGTTCTTTCGCAGATCCTCGAGCCGCTTGAACTTCCGCTGGGCGTTCTCGAGCAGAAGCTGCGTGCGGACCACCGAGGGGAGCTGCTGCGGGTTGAACTCGCCAGTCGGCAGCGCGCTGAGCCCGAGCTTGGCCAGCTCCGAGCCGAGCGCCCGCTCGGCCTCTTCGACCGCCAGGCGATAGTCGGTGGCGTCGAGTTCGAGCAGCGGCTCGCCGGCGGCCACCTGATCCCCCACGTCGTGATGGATCCGCACGATGCGGCCGCCGACCTTGGGCATCAGCGTCACTTCTTCGCGCCCCAGCAAGTTGCCGACGATTTGCACGCGGCGCTGGATGGGGCGCGACTCGACGGCCGCCAGCGTGACGGCCACCGCCTTGGGCGCGGCTGCCTCGGCGGCTTGCTTGGCCGGCGGCTCGGCAGCGCCGTGCCGGCTACAGCCGACGGCGGCGAGCGCGGCGACGGCCAAGGCCGCCCCGCAACAGGGCAACAACAATCGGCTAGCCATAGTAGGTCTGCAATCCCTGTGCAGTGAGGATGCCGTGGAAGAATACGTCGAGCAAATCTTCGGTCTGTTGCGCAAGCGGCTTTTCGCGCCCCGTGAAGTAGTGCGTGAACATCGTGCCGTAGAGGAGCTGGCTGAAGACGTCGGCCAGGCGGTCGACCGACACCTCGCGCACCAGGCCCTGGGCGATCAGCTCCGCGAGCACCGCCTTGAGCTTGCAGATGCCTTGGTCGCGATGGACGAAGTAGGTCGACTTCTTGCGGTCCTTGAACTGAGCCCGCTCCTGCATGAGCAGTTCGACCAGCTCCGGGTGCTGCTCGAAAAACGTGAGGTACGCCCGCGTGGCGGCGGCGATGCGGCGAAGCGGATCGGGCTCGGCCTCGGCCACCGCGTCGACCGACTCGCGGAGCCGCCGCATGCCCAGGTCGACCGCGGCCAGGAACAGGGCTTCCTTGCTGGGGAAATAGCGGTAGATGGTGCCTTTGCCTACGCCCAAGCGGTCGGCGACGAGCTGGGTGTCGGCCCCGGCATAGCCGCGGGCGGCGAACAGCTCGACGGCGACCTCGAGGATTTCGTCGTGCCGGCGCTGGCGCAGCTCCTCGTCCTTGGGACGCCCGCGGGCGGAGGGGGCGGGAGAGGGGGTGGTCATACGCGTACGAGGGCGCCCGGCGAATAGTAAGACGGACCGGTCAGTCCGCTAAATAAGGATATTCGTTTGGAGGCGAAGTGTCTAGGGCGATTGGATCCGAAGGATCCTCAGGCCAGTCAAGTCTCGCTCCAAATTGCCGCCTCTCAAGGAGTTTGCAGTTCTACTAGGGGGGTGGCTCAAGTTCGGGAGTCGTCGCGCAAGGAACTTGGAATCCATGAGCCGGCACTTCCACGATTGGCTCCCCCGGCAGCGCGCCCCCCGGCATCGCGCCTTGTGCGTGGAGACACTCGAAACGCGCTGTCTGCTCGACGGCGGCTCGGCGCAGCTCAAGGACATCAATACGGTGGGGAAGGGGGCGGACGTGCATGGCATCACAATCGTCGGTGACCAGGTCTTCTTCACCGCGTGGACTGTAACCCACCTTCCTCCGTGCTAGCAGCGTGAACCGGCGTTGCGGCCTTGCCCCCGAGTCGGCATCATACGCGCCCTGTGCGCTGCGCCCGTCTCTTCGACGGGGCGGCTCGCTAGCGCAGCGTTTCTTGCGCGAGGTACGGAGACCGAACGTGATGAACCGGCCCCTTTCGACTCTCGGCGTGTTTCTGGCTCTCTTGGCCGCGGGCTGCGGCGGCGATGCCGCCGCGCCGGCCGGCGACCAGGCGGCGACCGGCAACCCCACATCGCCCACGGCCCCTGCCCCCGACACTCGACACCCGCGGTTGCGATTGGTCACCAACCAGGGGGCCATCACCGTCGAGCTCGACGGCGAGAACGCTCCGATCAGCGTGAGCAATTTCCTCGGCTACGCCGACGCGGGGCACTACGCCGGCACCGTCTTTCACCAGGTCGAACCCGGCTTCATCGCCGCCGCCGGGGGCTACACCGAGTCGCTGGCCGAAAAAGCGACCACCGAGCGCCCCATTCGCAACGAGGCGGACAACGGCCTCAAGAACACGCGGGGCACAATCGCCTGCGCCCGCTCGCCCGAAGTGATCGACAGCACGACCTGCCAATTCTTCTTCAACCTGGCCGACAACACCCAGCTCGACCATCAGGGACGCGAGCCGGCCGACTATGGCTACTGCGTATTCGGCAAGGTCGTGGAAGGGCTCGAAGTGCTCGACAAGATCTCCGCCCTGCCGGCAGGTCCGCAGGGAGAGCTGTCAAGCGTGCCGCAGCAGGCCGTGGTCATCGAACGGGTGACGCGCGTTCGCTAAGGGCGCAGCAACCGTTTCTTGCGACAGGGGTGGCTGGGGTCGAGCGCAGCGAGCCCCCAGGCGAACTGCCGATCGCGACGGCGAGCCGGCTACTGCGGATACACCGTTTCCGTGCGCGCCGCCTTCGGCGGCGGAAACTGCCGCTCGTAGCGCTCCTTGAGCTCCGCGAGCAGCATCTTCTCGGTGTAGATCTTGCCCGTCGGGTCGTTGAACCCCTTGGAGCTGGGCAGCTCGCCGTTGTAGCCGCGGGGCAGGATGTCGACGATGCAGTTGCCGCGATAGGCGGTCTCGGTGAAGTACTGCACCATCTTGTAGCCGTCGGGGCCCTTGATGAGCTTCTTGATCGTCATCACGCCGCCGGGCAGGCGAATCAGTCGATCGAGCCGATCGTAAGCGAGCGCGAACCGCTCGCAGTCGCGCATGAAATCGAGGCCGTTCTTGCTCCCCCGAAACACCGAGATCAGGATGTCGTCGTCGGGCAGCGTCTCCTCGACCAGGCCTTTGCCGTCGGGGAGCTTCCAGCCGAGCTTGGACAGGGCGGACACGACGTTCTTGAGGTCGCTTTGCGAGAGCACGTCTTGGGGTTCGTAGCCGGGGCGCTTGGCGAGCGCCTTCTTGGTGGCCAGCTCCACCGTTTTCCATTCCGGGTGCTTGGCAGCCGGCGCGGCGAAAGTGCTTGTTGCACCAATCATTACGAGGGAGAAAGCTGCCAGAAACTTGCTCCGAACCGCGCACCTTCCAGCTGGCACTTCCGTAGTAGGACGGGGCGCGAAGGTGCGATCGGAAGCGATCGTGCGGCTCCCCAGGCAGGGGGTGAACATAAACTCATCCCGCTTTGCGCAAGGTTCGTGCAACTGGGCCAACTGCTCGGAATTTCCGGCCAAAGGCGGCCGAGGGCCCATTTCAAGCATAGGACCGAGCAAGGGCAGACGAAGACGATTATCGGCGGCTTCCCGGCCCCCGGTTCCCGGCAAATCAGAACGAGGCTTTCGTCAGGATTGGCACGATTTTTCCACTACGGGCCGCGGCTTTGATGTGCAGCGGCTGGAACGGGCCTCTGGCCCCCTCTCGAGCTAGGGTTGTGATGGTGCGGGAAGTGTGGCCCCAGCGGCAAAAATCCGGATCGAAGAGCGATCAGCGAGTCATTGAATCCCCCCGTCGGATCGTTTACGATGCGGGCGTTGCCGTCAGAAGCGGGCAAGGCCGTCCGGTAGAAGGAGATGCCGTAGTGGCAACAGGCACGTATTACTTCCAGGAATGCCCCACCTGTGGGCGTTCCCTGCAGATCCGGGTGGAGTACTTGGGGCGCGTGGTCGTGTGTCAGCATTGCGGGGGCAGCTTGCAGGCACGTGATCCCGCCGCGCGCACCCTGGTCAATCCCCACACACACATCCTCGAACGGGCCGAGCAACTCTTGCAAACGGCCGATCAGATTCGCACCCCTCAATAGAGGCTGCGGTCTTGCGACACCAGCTCACTTCGATGCGCCGCGGATCGCGGCGCGGAGATCGTCGAAGTAGCGAGGGTACGTTTTGGCCACGCAGCCCGGGTCGCGAATCTCAACGCCGGGCAAGCGCAACCCGGCGAGCGCGAAGCTCATCGCCATGCGATGATCGCGATAAGTGTCGAGCGCGGCGGCGTGCAGCGGCCGCGGCGTAATCCGCAGGCCGTCGTTGAACTCTTCGACTTCGGCCCCCAGCTTGCGCAACTCGCGCGCCAGATCGCCGATGCGGTCGGTCTCTTTGTGGCGGATGTGGGCCACGCCCCGGATCGTCGTCGGTCCCGCGGCGAAGAGCGCGACCACCGCCAGCGTTTGCGCCGTGTCGCTGATCGCGTTCATATCGACCTCGATGCCCCGCAGCGGCCGCCCGACCACGCGGATGCAGTTCGGCTGCCAGTGAATCTCGCAGCCCATCCGCTCGAGGCAGTCGCAGAACCCTACGTCCCCTTGGAGACTGGAGCGACTCAGGCCCTGTACGGTCACATCGCCGCCCGTCACCGCCGCGGCGCCGAAGAAGTAGCTGGCGGCCGAGGCGTCGGGCTCGATGTCGTAGCTCCGCCCCACATAACGAGCTTGGTTCGACACACGGAACGCTGGGGGCGCCGCGTCCGCCTCGATCATGGCGCCGAAGGCCCGCATGACCGCGAGCGTCATCTCGACGTAGGGAACCGACACCAGCTCGCCGGCAACCTCGATCTCGAGCGGCGCGGCGGCGTAGGGGGACGCCAGCAGCAGGCCGCTGAGGAACTGGCTCGACACGTCGCCGCGGATGCAGGCCTTGCCGCCGGCGAGGCCCGCCGCGTCGACCACCACCGGCGGGCAGCCATTGCCCGTCTCGCTGCGGGCCGACACGCCCAGCGCATTGAGCGCTTCGAGCAGATCGGCGATCGGCCGCTCCCGCATGCGGGGAACGCCGTCGAGGCGAAAGCGGCCGTGCCCGAGCGCCACGAGCGCCGTGAGAAACCGCACCGTGGTGCCGGAGTTGCCCACGAACAGATCAGCGCCCGCGGCCGGCAGTTTGCCGTCGCAGCCGGCGATCCGCACTTTGCAGCGGGCTGCATCGTGCGTGAGTTCGAGGCCCAGCTTGCGCAGCCCCTCGAGCATCACCTGGGTGTCTTCGCTGTCGAGCACGCCGGTGAGCGCGCTCGGTCCGCGGGCGAGCGCCGCGCAGGCGAGCGCGCGGTTGGTGATGCTTTTCGAACCTGGCGGCCGCATAGTGGCCCGCACGGGGCCGCTCGGCTCGAGGATGATGCTGTCGGAAGGGTGCGTATCGGCCACCGCCCAGAAGTTCCTTTCGCGCCGCGGGGCTACTTGCCTTGCTCGGCGATCTTCCAGAGATGGGCGTCGCTCCGCAGGTACAGAGCGTTGCCGGCGATGGCAGGTGTGGCCAAGAGTTGCTCGCCCAGCGGATTCTTGGCGACGATCTCCCCCTTCTCACCCAGCTTCACCACCTGGCACACGCCGGCGTCGTTGGGGATGTAGAGATAGTCGCCGGCCACCACCGGCGTGGCCCAGAAGCTTCCCTCCAGCCGCAAACGCCACAGGATCTCGCCGTTTTGCGCGTTCGCACAGGTGAGCACGCCGGCGCGGTTGATCGCGTAGAGCTTGCCCAAGTGAATGACGAGGCTCGCGTTGCTCGGCTGAATGTCTTCGGCCTTCCAAAGCTCGGCCGGAGCTCCTGTACTTTCGCTGGCCTGCAGCGCCACCACGCCCCCGGACGGCAAATACACGACCCCTTGTTCGGCCACGGCCGAGGCGATGCCGGCGCAGCGGGTTTCCAGATCCCACTTCACCCGGCCCGAGTGCGGGTCGACGGCCGTGAAGTGATTGGCCGATTGCATCAGCACGCTGTCGTCGGCGCGGTTGGCCGCCCGCAGGATCGTGGGCGACGCCCACATGTACTCGCGGTCGCGCGGTAGCCGCCAGCGGGTTTCGCCCGTCTGGGCGTCGAGCCCGGCGGCAAAGCTGTCGCCGAAATTCTCGGCCTGCACGACAACTGTGTCCCCTACAACGACCGGCGACGAGCTCATGCCCACGTCGTTGGCCGCGTCGGGATAGTCGTAGGTCAGGCCGCGGAACCAGAGCAGGTTGCCTTCAAGGTCCAGGCAGGCGACGTCGTTCGACGAATAAAAGGCGTAGATCCGCTGGCCGTCGCTCGCCGGGCTGGGGGCTGCCACGGAGCTGAACTCGTGGCACAGCGTGTGGCCGGTGGCCCAGAACTGTCGTTCCCAACGCCGCTCCCCCGTTTCGGCGTCGAACGCCAACACGTGCAGGCGGTCCTGCTTGGCGCCGCTCGAACTGGTGACGATCACGAGGTCGCCGACCACGATCGGGCTCGAGCAGCCGCGCCCCACGAGCGGCGCCTTCCAGGCGACGTTCTTTTCGGCGCTCCACTCGGTCGGCAACTGGTCGCCGGCGGCGATGCCGTTGTTGTCGGTGCCGCGGAAGTGGAGCCAATCGGCGCCCGACGCCGAGCAGACGGCCAACAGCACCCAGCTCCAGGCCAAGGCCGGACGAAACGCAGCACGCATGAGGAAGTTGTCCGTGAGGGAAAGCGAGAGTGAGTTGCCGCGGGTTAAGCGAAGGCTAGCGGCCCGTGGAGCCATCGGGTTTGGTGGAGGCTGCAACGGGCGCGACCGCGGTTCCGACCGGGTCGCAAACGCGGAGTTGGAAGGCCCAGTCCTGCGCCCAGTCCTCGGTCTGCTCGTTCTGAGCGACCTTGAGCAGGATCACGTTCTTACCCCGCTGGAGCGCAACCGGCTCGACGTATTGGTCGACGTCGGTGCCGGAGTGGTACACGTCGTGAATGTTCACCGGTTGGCCGTTGAGCCAAATCTTCGTGGCGTTGATGCAGCCCAAACGTAGCTCGACCGGCCGCGCGTCGGCCGATTCGAATTCCGTGCGGGCATAGGCAATCGCCCCCGGCTCCTTGCCGAGCGCCTTGTTCAAGTCGACCATTCCATAGGCGTCGGCCGTCGTATGCTCGACCCAGCGAAGCTTCTTGTCGGCCTTGCCGGTGTACTCGGCGTCGGCCGAGAACTCCTCGACCTCAGGCGGATAGGCGATCGGAAAGCCCTTCTTGCCCGAGTTGTCGAAGGGACCGATCAGCCGCCAACTTGTGATAAAACCCATATGCTTGGGCAAGTCGGGCTTGGCGCCCAGCTTTTCGAGCTTGGCGGAAAGCTGCTTGATCTGGTCAAGGTCGCGGGCAGCGGCGAAGGCCCGCTGGTACGCGGCCAGCACGTCGGCCGCGGGGGCCTTGGCGTTCTCGGCTTGCTCGGCCTGACCGATGGCCCAGACCACGGCCTCGCGCCGCAGTTCCACGCTCGAGTCGTCGAGCATCTGCGGGATCAGCCGCTCGCCGGCCTTCGGCTCGGCCACCAGCAACCACTCGAAGGCCAGACGTCGCGCACGGGGCGAATTCGCTTGGTCACGCAAGAAGGCCGCGAGACCTTCTTGCGGCAGCTTGCCGCCGCTGCGAATCGCGCGGTCGGCCACGGCGTCGACCACGCCGCGCAGCCAGTTGGTGGCCAGTGGATTCGCGCCGTTCATTCCGGCCAGCAGTTCCGGCAGCTTTTCGGGCCCGAGCTTGCTGAGCTGCGCGGCGGCGGCCACCGCCTGCTCGTGCCCCTTGCCGAGTCGGTCGACGCTGCGGATGGCCGTGAGACCCGATTCCAAGGTTTCGGCCGTCGCGGACGCAGCGCAGCCGAGGATCGCCAGCACGCCAAGAGTGCGAGCCCAATGCATGGGAAAACGTTCCAGGTGGGAATTGGCCGGGGAAGTGACCGCGGTATTGTACGACCGGGCTAACGCGGTTCGCAACCGAAGCCAAAGCCCGCGCATTGCGTCTCCGGCGAGCGGCCAGCGTAAGCTGGCTGTCCTAGAGCGGCGTTCGCCACCCGCCGGCAACCTTGACCCAGTCCATTCCCCAGGCTAGGATTCCCTAGCTGGCCCTGCCTGGAGTTGGGGCCTGCGCACACCCGATACACCTTTCCATGACGCTCCTCTCCTTGCGACTGAACCTGTTGTTGTCCCTTGCGAGGGGCCAGGCTTAGGGTTCGCAAGTTCGCACGGGCGAATGATGACAGCCAAGAACCCTGAGCCGAGCGACGGCCCAGGGTTTTTTCGTTGTTGGAGTTCTTCTCACTTTGGCGGCAAGCATGTCTGACAAGCGAAACATGCGGTTGGGGGACTGCCGCGGCCCGGCGAGGGCGCGGTTGTTGTTGCCCGGGCCGACCTGGGAGTCGGCCTAAGTTCGGCAGCACGCACAACCAATCGCATTCGCTTTTGTAGGAATCTTTCCATGACGGCCGTACGCAACATCAAGATCTTCGACACCACGCTCCGCGACGGCGAGCAATCGCCCGGGGCCAGCATGAACCAGCCCGAGAAGCTGGAGCTGGCCCACGCCCTGGCCGAGCTCGGCGTCGACATCATCGAAGCCGGCTTTCCGATCTCGTCGCAAGGCGACTTCGAAGCGGTGCAGGCCATCGCGCGCGAAGTTCGTGGCCCGGTGATCTGCGGTCTGGCCCGCTGCAGCGACGGCGACATCGATCGCGCCGGCGAGGCCCTGGCCGACGCCGAGCGCGGCCGCATCCACGTCTTCCTCGCCACGAGCGCGATCCACCGCGAGTTTAAGCTGCGGATGGACAAGGACGAAATCCTTCGCCGCGCCGTGGCCGGCGTGCGGCGGGCTTGTCAGCACACCGACGACGTGGAGTTCTCCCCCGAGGACGCTGCCCGCACCGAGATCGACTTCCTCTGTCAAGTCGTCGAAGCGGCGATCGACGCCGGCGCCACCACGGTCAACATCCCCGACACCGTGGGCTATGCCACGCCGGAACTCTACGGCCAGGTCATTCGCACGCTTCGCGAGCGCGTGCCGAACATCGGCAAGGCCGTGATCAGCACCCACTGCCACGACGACCTGGGCATGGCCGTGGCCAACAGCCTGGCCGGCGTGGTCAACGGCGCGGGGCAGATCGAGTGCACCATCAACGGCATCGGCGAGCGGGCAGGCAATGCCTCGCTCGAAGAGGTGGTGATGGCGCTTCGCACGCGGGCCGACTTCTACCAGGCCGACACCAACATCGTGAGCCGCCGCCTGGTTCCTACGAGCCGGCTGCTGGCCAAGATCACCAGCCTGCACGTCCCCCGCCACAAGGCGATCGTGGGGCGCAATGCCTTCGCTCACGAGTCAGGCATTCATCAAGACGGCATGCTTAAGGAGCGCCGCACCTACGAGATCATGCGGCCCGAGGACGTGGGCTTCAACAAGACCGACCTGGTGCTCGGCAAGCACAGCGGCCGCGCCGCCCTGGCCGATCGCGCCAAGGCGCTCGGCTACGAGCTCACGCCTGAGCAGCTCCAAACGGTGTTCCAGGAGTTCAAGCAGCTCGCCGACAAGAAGAAGGAAGTGTACGACGCCGACCTGATCGCGCTCATGGATCAGCAGATCCGCGAGGCGCCGGAAACGTGGGCCCTGGTCTCGTACCAGGTGGCCTCGGGCACCGGCGTCACGCCGCGCGTCGAGCTCTGCCTACGGCACGGCGCGCAGGAACTGCGGACCGAAATGGAATGCGGCGACGGCCCGATCGACGCCATCTTCCTGGCCATCGAGAAGCTGACCGGCGTGAGCGTGGTCTGCAAAGACTTCCAGGTTCACAGCGTCACGGTCGGGAAGGACGCGCAGGCCGAAGTCACCGTCGAGGTCGAATACCAGGGCCGCACCTACCGAGGGCTCGGCGTGTCGACCGACAGCGTCGAGGCGAGCGGCCGGGCGTTCCTCAACGCCATCAACCGCGTGGCGATGCTGCAAGGGGTGGCGATTTAGGGCGGGTGCGTTAGGCTGAATAGCCAGATCCCCAAGTGGCACAGGCTTCCAGCCTGTGCAGCAGTTCCACGGTCCGCACGGCGAACCCCAAGTAGGGTCCGCTGTGCGGACCAATCGGGCCGGTGACATCTCGACTTAGCCACGACCCGTGTGGTGTTTCAGCTGCTGGGCTATCGGTTCCGCGGCGGCATAGCTCTCACCAAGCTGCTCAGGCATTACACTGGATGGGGCCTCAAGGCCGGCCTCAATGCCGCCTGCGAGATGATTGGAGGACGCGCGATCGAGGTTGAGCTCGCCGAGGGAGATGTCGCGGCTTTCATCGCGGACTGCGCCGAGCTGGGCGCCGATCTCCGAGCTTGGCGTGTAGACTCAGTCGTATCGGGGCAACCACACCACGATCCCACCGCCGCCCAACCGAGGACGCAACCCATGCCTCAGCCCCTCCCCACCGCCGACAACCGCGTGCTCGAAACCCCCTGGGGCCAGGCCCTGGGCTCCAGCTTCCGCTGGTCGGGCGGCCAATATTGCGCCATTCACACCGACCGCGGCCTCATCGGCTGCGGCATCTACAACCCGCACGTGGCCGGCGAGTTCGGCCAGGCCGTGGCGATCGCCAAAGGGACGCCGTCGAAGCCGCTGTGCGTGCCGGAAGACTTGTACGAAGCCAAGATCGTCGAGCTCAGCGAGCCGGCCGCCAAGCTCGGCATCGAACTGGGCATGACCGGCATGCAGGCGCTCGAGAAGCTGTTGCGCTAGTTCGACGGCCTCGAGTGAGCCTCCGCCAAGCGAACCGCCGCTAAGCCGGCGACCAACCGCGCCCCGGCCGCCGGGCCGGCGCTGGTTTGATTTTGCTGGCCTGGGCGGCGTCGGCCACCACCGATTCGAGCACCTGGATGTACTCGACGAACTTCTGCCGGCCCAACCGCGTGAGCTGGCAGAGCGTTTGTGGGCGGTTGCCGTTCGTGCCCTTCTGCACTTCGACGAGCCCCGCCTCCTGCAAGATGTGCAGGTGGCGGCTGAGGTTGCCGTCGGTCAGTGCGCAGAAGACCTTGAGATCGCTAAACACCACCCCTTCGGGATGGGTGGCGAGCGAGGTGAGGATGCCGAGCCGCGCCTTCTCGTGCAGCACGCGGTCGAGCCCCTCGTAGGCGAAGCGGCCGTTGGGTTGTTCCTCGGAATTAATGCGATTCATCGTTCCGCTCCAGCGTCCAATACAACACGGCGGCCGCAAACAATTGGCCCGGTCCAAACATCAGGGCCATTGCCCAGGGAGAAAGCGCCGCGGGGCCGCGGGCGAGCGTCAGGCAGAGCATGCCGGCCACTAAATAGTAGCCGGCGATCCAAATCGTAGGCCGCGGCAGCAGCCGGCACGAGGCGAACACCCCCAGGCTGAAGAACAGCCCCCACAGCCCCGGCAAGATCCAGCCGATTTCGGCGGCCGACTGCACGATCACGATCGTGGTGAGTCCTCCGGCCAGCACGCAGGGCAAGAACTGCTCAACGGCCAGCAGCGTGATCTCGCGGGTCAGTTCCGAGGAGGCCCGCCGTGCCCGCAGCGCCATTTCGGCCCCCGCGCCGGCCATGCTGATCGCCGCGATCGAGACCCAGAACACAGCGTAGGCAGCCACGTGCTCGGTCGGCTCCGGCCACAGCCGCGCCTGCACGGCGGCCGCGCTCATGGCCAAGAGCCCCGACAGGGCGACCGGCGCAGCCCGATAACCGCGAAACGTTTCGCTCCGCGCCAGTTGCCGGCGGATTTCGGTGATTTGTGAAAGGGCGTCGCGAAGTTCCATGGGCGGGCTCGCGGGCTAGGGATATAAGCGATTCGGATCGGGACCGGCCAGCTTCGCGCGCTCGTCCCAAATCGGCAGCCACTCGGCGGCCAGCTTGCGGACCGCCGGGTTCACGTGGCTCTTGCCCCGGCGCAACACGCTTCTGCACGGAACGCCGGCCTCCGCCGGAAGTGAAATCTGCAGTTGGCCGCGCGTGGCGGCCACGTCATTTTCCTCCAGTGGCGCATTTTCGTCGAGCAGCACGAACGGGCACAAGCCCTCGATGGAACCATCGGCCCAGCACTCTCCGCTGGGAGGATCGAAGGCCAGGACGCATCGATTCTCGCGACTCAGCACAAGGACCTGGCCGTCGGGACTGAAGTGGATGAACTTTTGCGGATCGACGCCCGCTGGCCGAATGACGCTCGCCCAACTGGGCCACTCGCTGTCGTTCACGCCCAATGCGCGGTAGATCGATTGATAAGAGGTTTGGGCCACCGGCCGGGCCAGATACATCTCGTGGGCTTGCCAACAGGAGCAGTACAAGAACGTGTACTCATCGCCAGCCGGCGATGTCGTTTGCTCGAGCAGGGTCCAGCGCGGCGCGAAAACGTCGGTTAGGCGATCAAACGCGAACACAAGCAAGCCCAGCAACACGCAAGCGCTCGGCAATGCCGTTGCAGTGAACCAAAACGCCAGCGGGCTGCCGAAGTCAACGCCCGCGCCGCCTGCCATGGACCCCAACCGCGCAGTTTGCACGCAGGCCGTTCGCGCCCCAAACCTACAGGCGACGCCGCACAGGACGAAGCAAGACGTAAAGGACGCCACGACGGTCCAAGCCAGCGCCGTACTCACCCACGGGGCCATGAGTGAAATCAGGGCGCCGGGGCCTTGGCCGTGTTGGTACTGCAAGCACCCCGGGATCGCCAGCTTTGCGAACATCCCGACGCCCGCCATTGCAGCGCCCAACACGGCGAGCGCCGTCCAGCGGCGCAGCGCTCGAGCCCGGCGTTGAGCGGCCTTCGATGCCATGGGACATGCCCGCCTGCTTCTCGTCAGGACCGACCGTGGTCTTTGCAATGCAAAGTACCTGGCCGTTCGCCATACGTCAAGCGTTTCGCGGCGCCAGCCCGCCCCACGCGCCGACCTTGCCCTCCGCCCCGCCGTGTCGAACAATAGACCCCGGCGGCAGCGTCGGCGTGCAGGGCCCGCGCCGCTTCCCACCTACCGGAACAGAACGCGCTCCCCCTGGAGGCTTTGCCTGTGTCGACCTGCGCCGAGCAGCCGAAACTGGAAACGCTGATCGCCCTGTTCTTTCCCTCGGCCGAGCCGCTCGGGCAGTTTCGCGAGGTCTCGGCCGAGGAGCTGCCCGAGCCCAACGGTCGCCTGCTCGCCCACGAGCATCACATGACCGTGACGGTCGAAGCGTTCCACCGCGACCTGGTCGATGTAAAGGTGCTGGATCGCAAGATCACGCCCACGCACTACGCGCGCGAGATCCTGCTCGTGCGCCGCGGCGACGGCCGCGTGGTGCAGTACGGCATCATGCGGATTCGCCGCGCGGCCCTGGCGCCCGAAGTGTGGGAGCAGATTGCCTCCGAGGACACGCCGCTAGGGCACGTGCTGATCCGCCACGGCGTCCTCCGCGACGTCCACTTGCGGCGACTGTGGGAAGTGCGGCCGGGCCCCCGGCTGCGCGAAATCTTCGGCAAGAGCGACACCGTCTACGGCCGCACGGCGATGATCGACCTCGACGGCGAGCCGGCTGTCGAGTTGCTCGAGATCGTGTCGGTGTAGCTTACCCCGCGCCTCCCTTGTCCCCCGGCGAGTCGCCAGGGGACGAGGATCGTGGTCGCACCAAAACCGGTCATCAACGGCGGTGGGCTGACAGCGGCGCTTGCCCCCCCGTGACTCACGGGGGGCTAACTTGCAATCCGCGGTCCGCTACCGCGTGAGCCCGACGTTGAAGCTGAAGTTCTGGATCTGGTCACCTTGTGCATGCGACACGGGAAAGGCCAGGTCGAGGGCGATTGGCGCTGGTCCCAAGGCCGGCATGGAGATCCGCAGGCCGGCGCCTGGGGAGACGCGGAAGTTCTCGCCGTGGATCTGCAGATCCTTTTCGACCGTGCCGAAGTCGCAGAACACCACCGCGCGGAGCATGTCGTCGGCCGTGATCGGGAAGATGTACTCCGCCGATCCGATCAGTTCCAAGCGACCGCCGACGATCGCGCCGTTGGTGGTGGGCGAGGCGCCACGAAAACGGAAGCCGCGGATCGTATTGAAACCGCCGGCAAAGAAGTTCTCGAACACGGGAGTGTCGCTGCCCGACACGCCAAACATTCCCATCAAGTTCAAGGTGTGCCGGCCCGAGCCGTCGGGACGTTCCCGCAGCAGGAAGTACTGCCTGAGATCCACGACTGCCTTGGGAAACACGTAGGTGCCGATGACCTGCTCGAAGTTGAACTCGACCAAGTGCCCTTCGGTCGGCATGAAGGCGCTGTCGCGAGTGTCGTGAGCAAGACGCCCGCCGAAGGAATACAGGGAGTTCGGCCCCAAGGTCTGCTGAATCTCGGGGGGCGTAGGTTGCACGGGGTTATAGATCGTGACCTGCTCCGCGCGCACGGCCAAACTTCCGGAAAGGTCGGGCGTGAACTGGTAGCCCAACGTGGGCCGGCCGCCGATGCGCTCTTCGCTCCAGTCGGAGTACAAGCGGTTGAAGAAGTAACCGCTGATGCCGAAGCTGACCGGCGTGTCGAACAGGTACGGCTCTTGAAAACTGGCCGTGTAGCGCTGGACCAGCGTGCCCGGCATGGCCTCGAGGCGAAACCGCTGGCCGCGTCCGCGCCAGGCCGAGCCTTCCACGATGTCCTGAAAGTTGCCGGGCCACTTGCAGATGTCAAAGTTCTGCTCGTCGATCACGACCGAACCGGTGAGGCCGGCGTTGGAGTTGACGCCCACGCCGACCATGAAGCGGCCGGTCTGGGTCTCGTTGGTGATCGCGTCGATGTCGATGAAGCGGTCTTGCTCGGCCGGCGGCGCGACCGGGGCCAGGGGAAACTGTTGGAACTGAGTCGTCCCCGGAGGCAAGGTTTCGGCAGTAGGGCCGGCTGCGGGCGGCGCCGCGAACAGCATGCCGCCCTCGGCCGGCGGCGCTTGCGCCACGTTCGGCGGCGGCCCCACGTAGTTCACCGGCGGCTGCCCTTGGGGCGCGTAGCTCGGCGGCTGTTGGCCCGCCGGGCTTTGCGGCACAGTCCCCCGATACCAGCCTTGATACCCCGCCGGCGGCGCCTGCGCAGGCGCGGTGCGGGCAGGGTAAGGCTGCGTACCCGGAGACACGTTGGGCAAGGTCCGTCCGCCGAAGGGTGTTTCTTGCCCTTCGACATCCCGGCCCGAGCCCAGAGCCACGGCGCCTGCCAATGCTGCGAAGATCAGTGTAGTGCGGCGCAACGCCACTAAGGCCTCCCCTCCGTCGCAGGTTGCGGACGCGGCCACCAAGGCCAACGCGAGGTCGGCTGGGGAGGAGCAGGGTTCGCGGAACGCGCCGCGGGATCGGGGCTCTGGCCCCGCGATTGCCCGGGCCGTTTCGGTCGATCCGCCACCTCGGTGTCGATGTCTTCGAGGTCGGGCTTGCCGTAGGCGACCTTGGGAGCGGTTCCCTTCGCGCGATCCATTTCGAACAGGCTGGAGGCCATCAGCCGCCGTTCGCTCGAGCGCAGCTCGCGCGTGTCGACCACGTCGCCCGGACGGATCGACAGCCGGTTGAGCACCGTCGTGTGCCGCGTGTGCGGATTGTCGCCGGCGATCTGCACGTTGACGCGATCGACGCGCCAGCGATCCCCCTCGACGATGCGGTAGATCAAATCGAGCTGGCCGGGCTCGTCGAGAAAACGAGTTTCAGGCTGAATCTCGTGGAAGATGTAGCCCCGGCCGCCGTAGAAGTCGCCGATCGCCGACAGGTCGGCGTCGAGCTGCGCCTTGTTGAAGTCTTTGCCCGAGGTCAGCTTGAGATCGCCGGAAAACTCCGCGCTGTCGAACTTTCGATTGCCGATGAACTGCACGTTGCGCACCTGATAGCGCGGACCTTCGTTGATCACGAATTTCAGGTGCAGCCATTTGTTCTCGGCGTCCCACAGCATCTCGCGGCCGACTTCGGCGCGAAAGTAGCCCAGGTCGCGGTAGTATGCGGTCAACCGCTCGACGTCTTCGTCGATCTTCTTCCGGTCGACAAAGCCCTTGATGATCCAGAAGATGCCCGGTTTGGATTGAATGACCGTCCGCAAGCGGGCGTCGCTGGTCAGTTCGTTCCCCTCGAAGCTCACCCACCGCACGCGCTGCTGGCCCCCCTCGGTAATGAGGAAAGCGGCCCCACGGTCGCCCGGCTTGTTCCCCTCGAAGGTCGAGACCTCGGCCCTGGGGTACCCCTTCTCGCGGTAGTAATCGAGCACGCGCTGGCGCGCATCTTCGATGGCATAGGGATCGAGCCCCTCGTTCTTCTTGAGGCCCGACTTCTTGTAGAGCGTACGGTCGGAGAACTTGGTGTTGCCGAGAAACCGCACATAGCGGAGCACGGGGTATTCGTCGACTTCGACGACCACGGTCACCGTAGACGGGTTGCCCTGCCGCATGATGCGCGGCGTGACGCGGAAGAACTTTTTCGATGCCAGCAGACTGCGCACGTCTTCGCTCAGGGCGTCCTGATCGAAGGGGCGGCCGGCGCGAGTCTTCATCCGTGACAGAATCCACGATTCGTTGTGAGCCTGATTGCCCACGATGCGGATTTCCTGCACCAGCTCTTCGGCTGGCCCGGCGACCGGCGCCCCGGGGGCGATTTGCTCGGACACGCCTTGCGGGAGCACGCCAGGAGGAATCTGCTCGGGCGCGCCTTGAGTCGCTACGCCGGGAGGGATCTGCTCGGGGGGCCCCGGCGGCGTGCCGGAAAACTGGGCAAGCACTGGTTGCCCCGCCGCCATAACTAGCCAGGAGACCAACACTGCCGCGACCTGCCTGCGGTTCGTCATGGTCTAAGAGCCGGCGCGGGGCCGACTTGCCAGGGATAGAATGAGTTTTCGTGCCGGATTCTTTCCGCCGACGGCGGGGCCCGCGGACCGGGCCGGGGACAAGGCCGCGTAGAAATATCGAAATGCCCACCCAGTGGCAAGGCGAGTTGCGACACAAAGGGGCTCGCATTCGCCAGTTGGCGCAAAAAAATGGCTCGCCGGGGCGACGTCGCTAGCAAGAAGATTCTTTGCCGAGAATTTATGATTCCCGCCATCAGCCAGGTCTGCTCGTTGCACAGCCCCTTCCACCAGGACCTGGCGGATTACGCCGCCGGGGCTGCCCGCGACATTGAGCTCTGGCTAGGCAAACTCGAAACGCATCTCGAGCGGCGCTCGCTTACCGAAACGCAAGCCTTGCTGCAAGAACTCGACGTGCGGCCCGTGGCCGCAAGCTTTCAAGGAGGGCTGCTCCACACGCAGGGCGAAGCGCGGCGCGAACACTGGGCGCACTTCGAGCGCCGTCTCGAACTGTGCCAGTCGCTGGGCATCCCCGTGCTGATTGTCGCCTGCGATATCGCGGGCCCGCTCGGAACTCAGGACCTCGAGCGCGTATCGGTGTCGCTGGCGCAAGCGGCGGCGCAGGCCGGCGAGTACGGCGTGAAGCTGGCCCTCGAGTTCCAGGCCTCGTCGACGTTCGGCAACAACCTGCAGACCGCGGCTTTCTTGGTGGAACAGACCGGCCACCCGAGTTTGGGCCTCTGCCTCGACTACTTCCACTTCTACCGCGGACCCAGCAAGCACGAAGACCTGGGGCTGCTGTCGGCCGCCAATCTGTTTCATGTGCAAGTGTCCGACCTCTCAGGCGTGCCGCGCGAGATGGCCAGCGACTCCGACCGCATTCTGCCCGGCGAAGGGGACTTCGATTTCGCGCCGCTGCTCGAGCGGCTGCGCCAGATCGACTATCGCGGGGCAGTGTCGCTCGAGATCCTCAACCCACAAATCTGGGCGGTGCCGCCGCGCAGCCTGGGGGAGGTGGGCATCACCTGTCTGAGACGGTTGCTGGGACAGGCGCGGATGGAGTGAAACGGGGATCCGCGGAGCGGATGTAGGGTCCCGCGGTGCGGACCATTCGACCGCGGAGGGAATCCGCTACGGCGTCCACAGACCGGTTGCTCGGCGTGCATCTCCCGTTCTCCGCGCCTTGATCCGCACATACGGCGGCATGTAGTGCGAACGATGGGCGAAGCTGCCGCGTTCGGCCGCGGCGTCCCCCAGCATCGGCTCGGTCAGGTCTTCGACCACGAACCCGCTCCGGCACAGCCCGCCGACGAGCGCCTCCCAAGAATGCAGGTACTCAAACGTGCCTGCCTCGCGATGCAGGCTCTGCTCGACTGCCGGCAGCGGGCCTTGCCGATAGTAGGGCTCGCGGACCGCGTAGCCGCCGCCGGAAGCCGGCTCGACGTCGCCCTGCAAGCTCGCCGGCTGCTTGTGCTGGCTCACATAGAGTCCGCTCGCCGCCGTGACGCGAGCCACTTCGCGATACACCGCCAGGAGGTCGGGCACATAGCAAGTGCTCACGGGTTGATAGACCACCTGAAACGACGCGTCGGCCAGCCCCGTCAGGTCGTCCATGGAGGCCTCGACGATTCGCACCCGGTAGCCGCGTTCGGCGGCCACTTCGTAGTCGAGGGCCAGCATGGCGGGGCTGATGTCGACCACGGTCACGTCGGCCCCGGCCGCCGCGAACAAGGCGCTCTGCCGGCCGCCGCCGGCGCCCAGGCAGAGCACCGGCACACCTGTCAGATCTCTGGGAAGCCAGCCGCTGGCGTCGAGGGTGGCCCGCGGGTTGGCGAGCAAATCGTCGGCCGCGGGGGCGGCAAACCGGGCCCCTTTGGCCGCCCGCGCGTCCCAGGCGCGGCGGTTTTGCTCGTGGGCGGGCGAGCGCGGGTGGGGGGGATCCATGGGGTGCGGCTAAGCGAAGAGTGAGAGTCGAAGCGAGAAATCGGGCGAACCCGGTCTGACATTTTCGTTGACAGAAAGGCCTGTCCGGGCTGCAATCAAGGTAGGCCAGCCCGAGGTGGCTGGGAATCCCGCGCCCCCCAGGGCCGACAGTGTGCGAGCGGGTCGGAGGCCGCTTTTGGGTCAACCGGCGAAGGACAAGCGGCACTGTCGGGCCGGGGAAGCCGGGGGGCCGCGCCTGGCGCAGGCACGTTTCAGACTGGTGGGGCTCGCTGAGCCTCGCCTCACCCTACGCTCGAGTTTCCATGTCGCTCCGCATCGCTCAGCGTCGTTTTGGATTCAGCATGGTCGAGTTGCTGATGGCGCTGGCGCTCACGTTGCTCATGATGGGCGCGGTGGTCACGATCTTCGGGCTGATCAACGCCAGCATGACCGACTCGCGGGCAACCGTGGAACTGAACGGCCGCCTGCAAGCGGCCGGCGACCGGCTGCAGCGCGATCTCGACGGACTGACCGTGCCGGTGATCCCCTGGACGCGGCCCGACGCGGGGCTGGGGTACTTCGAATACGTCGAAGGCCCCCGGCACGACTTCGACGCCCCCATGTATCCACGCGAGGTGAAGCGCGAGCCCTCGGAGCAAGATTGGAAGACCTCTCCGCTGCCGCTGGTGGGGGACATCGACGACGTGCTGATGTTCACCACGCGCTCGCGCGGCCAGCCCTTCGTGGGCCAAATCGATCCGCCGCCAGGAGCCCCGCCACAGCCGAATCCGCAGATCCTGCAGTCCGACGTGGCGGAGGTGATCTACTTCTGCGCGCCCAGCGAAGATTCGTTGGCCATTTCCAAGCAGTTCACCGAATTGCCCCCCTCGAGGAATCCGGCGGAGCGCCGGGCCAACGAGCAGCGCCGCGAGGTGCTGTACACGCTCTATCGCCAAGTGCGGCTCGTCTATCCAAGCAGCAAGGCCTTCGACGGAGCCGTGATCACTCGGCCTTCGCTCGATCTTTCGTATCGTTGGGAAACCGTCAACGGCAGCCCTCGCGTTATGCTCAACTCGCTCGGCGATTTGACCAAGCGCGAAAACCGGGCCTTTCGCGTGCTCAAGGGTTTTCCGTTTTCGGTGGACCGGGCCTTCGTGTCGTCAATGTTGCCGCAGCCTGACTTTTGGTCTTTCCACCCAAACCATCCGCGTGCGCTTCCCAATGGTCCGCCGATGGACACCAGCGCTCGCTGGGGGCGCGACGTCGTGCTCACCAACGTGCTGGCGTTCGACGTCAAAGCTTGGGATCCCACCGCCACGGTGTTGGCCAGCAACGCCAACAGCAACTCGGAAAACAACCAGGGGGGCCAGGGCTTTGTGGTCTATCAGCCGGGCGAGCCCAATTACGACCTGAACAAGCTGACCGCGGTGTCGACAGGCGCCTACGTCGATCTGAACTACGCCCGCCGCTATCGCAACGCAGTGCCCCCCTCGACGTTCTCGGGTCCGCCGAATCCCCTCTGCCAACAGACGTTCCCCGCCTTCTACGACACCTGGTCGCTGCACTACGAGTTCGACGGCCTCGATCAGGACGGCAAAGCCGGCCCCGATCAGGCGAGCAACGGCATGGACGACAATCTGGGCGATCCGTCGAACGGCGGCGTCGACGACGCCAGCGAGCGTGAAACCTCGCCGCCGTACCCCGTGCCGCTCCGCGGGATTCAGGTTCGCATCCGGGTTTACGAGCCGGATAGCCGCCAGGTCCGCCAGGTGACGATCAACGGCGATTTCTTGCCGGAATAGGCGGAGCCTTCACCGGAGATACCCCCGGTGACTCGCCGGGGGCTAATGAGTGCGGTTGGCGCTTCATTCGCCCGTTGGCTGGCCCTTGAAGACGCGGAAGAGCAGCCAGAGCGAAGGTGCCAGCAGCGCCGCGCCAAACGGCAGCGACCCGAGCACGAAGGCCAGCGTTGCCCGCGGGGCCGCGGCGTGGGCGAGCGTCAGATCGGGGTAGATCAAATAGTGGTGATGGGCCAGCCCCCAGCCCAACAGCAGCAGCACGATCTCGCCCGCGGCAAAGATGCGGCTCAGCCCGTACCGCCGCGTGAACACGCTCCAGGCCGAAGCCGCAAAGCAGGCCATGCCTGCCAAAAGGACCGGCAGGGAGCGCAGGCTGATGAGCTGGGCGAAGAACCAGGGCGCCGATCGCGAGGCCGCTGCGAGCGTCAGCCCCGCAAGCGCGGCGGTCGCCGTGCCCGAAACGATTGCCCGCCAGCGAAAGTCCTCGCGGAGCGGGCCCTCGGTCTCGTTCGTCAGGTACACGGCCGCCAGATAGGCGCAGGTCGAGAGCGCCAGCAATCCACAGATCACCGCGTAGGCGCTGAGCCACGGGGCATGGTCGGCGACCGTGACCTGGCCATCGTCGCCGACGCGCACGCCCCCTTCGGTGATCGCCCCGAACGAGGCCCCCAGCAGAAACGGCGCGATGATCGAGGCCGCGCCGAACACCACGCCCCACACGTCGAGCGCCCGATCGCTCCGCAGCGCCGGCCCGAACCCGCGAAACACGAACGACGCCCCGCGGAGCATGATGCCCAAGAGCGCCAGATGGAACGGCACGAAGAGCGCGACCGCCAGCGGTCCGTAGCCATAGGGGAAGCACGTGAAGAGGACGACGATCACGAAGATCAGCCACACGTGATTGGCTTCCCACACGGGGCCCATCGCGTGTTTGATGGCCAACCGCTGCTCGTGCCGCCGGGGGCCGGTGGCGAACAGGTCCCAGACGCCGCCGCCAAAATCGGCGCCACCGAGCACGACATAGGCCATCAGTCCGGCGAGCGCCGCGCCCGCCGCGGCGTAAATCAGCAGTTGGTCAGACATCGCTCTGCCTCGATCCTTCGGTCGTGTTTAGGCTGTCGGCGCCGGACCGTCGGGGCGCGCCAAGCCGGGCCAGCGTCTCGGCCACGCTCTGCCCATGCCCCAGCAAGCTTACCTGCTTGTCGATGTGCAAGATCTTGCCGTCGGGCCCGATGAAGAACGTCCAGCGTTTGCACATCCCCCGCTCGTCGGCAACGCCATAGGCCTTGGCCACCGCGCGGCCGGGATCGCACAGCACCGGGAAGTCGAGCCCCAGCAACTGCGCGAAGCGGCGGTTTCGCTCCACGCTGTCGAGGCTGGCCGCGAACAGGGCAACATCGAAGCCGCCAATGATCCCCGCGGCCTTGCCCAAGGACCGGCACTCGAGCGTGCAGACCGGAGTGAACGCCATGGGAAACCAGGCCAGCACCACGAACTTGCCCTCGTCCAGCAACTTCGACAGCCGATAGACCCGGCCGTCGGACGCCGGCAACTCGAACTCGGGCGCGGGGTCGCCCGGCCGAGGGCCGACGGCCGAGCCCGGCGCAACGTCTTCTGCCCGTGTGGTGAGGAGGTCCCAGAATCTGGGCATGAGTTTGTGCGTCCTTGGCCCCACGGGCTTTGTAGCAGTCGGGCCCCCCGCCGGCAAAGGGCCGTTCGCTGGCGGCTTCGACATCGAGCGCCGGCTTGCCGGCGTTTGGCGGCCGAACCGATAATTGGCTGGGGTGCGCGTTGTCCCTCTCGAGGAGAATTGTCATGGCTCGCTCTGTAGTTCCATTCGTGGTCATGCTCGCGCTGGTCGGCGGCTACGTGCTCGGGCAGCAGCCCACCAGCGCCCCCGAGGCGCCGCGGACCCATCGGGTCCGCAATATCGATCCGGCGGCCGCCCGCTGGTTGGTCGGAAAGATGACGCCGCCGGCGCCGACCGGCCAAGTGGGGCGCTATGCCTCGGCCGGAGAGGATCGGTTGCTCGACACCGCCGACGGCACGCTCTATCGCCTCGACGGGAACCGCTGGCACGTGCTGGCCACGATCGCCCACGGCGAAGCCGCGCTCCCCGAGACGACAACGCCCGCGCCGGCCGGCGACAATCTGCTCGAATCGGTCGACACCAAGATTCGCGAGAACCGCGAGAATGTCGCCCGTTTGGAGAGCGCGCTGCAGAACGTGACTTCCGAGACGACCCGCGCGAGCCTGGAGCAAGCCCGCGAGCGACTGCTGGACCGCATCGAGGAGCTCGAAAACCTGAAGGCCCGGATGCACCCGGCGGAGCAGCAATGACGCCTCGAGTTTGGCTGCGCGCCTTGGTCCTGGTTTGGGCCGTTGCGGCATGCGCAGAGGTTCGGGCCGACCTCTTGGCGCTCCTGGCCACGGGATCGTTCGGCCCGACTTCCACGCTCGGCGGAGTTCCGTTGGGCGTCGACACGCCCTACTCCTTCCGCGCCGTCTTCGACGCAGATCACGACCGCAACCCCAAGGCCGGCGAAGGGGCAGGCTACTTCTTGGTCACCGAGTTCTCGCTCACGATCGCCGGGCACGGCGACTTCACCGGCATCCCCAACAACGACCTAAACGTCGCGCTCCTCGACCCGACCTACCATCTGCACATCAACGCCGCAGGGCTGCTGACGTCGCTGGGGGATCCTTTCTTCCTGGATTCGTACGCCGCGGTCGATCCGGCCTTCGATCCGCACAGGCCCACGCCTACGACCTTCGAGAACTATCTCACGACGCTTTCCGGCGGCGCCTATGTCATTCCATTGGCCGGCGGCGGGGAACTGGCGATCAAAGACGTGGGCAACCTGCCGCGGACGACGCAGTTGGTCGCCGTGCCAGAGCCCGCGACCTTCTGGCTGGCCGGCGCGGCGGCCGTCGGGTTCGTGGTTTGCCTCCTGCTGGCGCCAGCACTCCCCCAGCGGCGGACCTAGCAATAGGGCGACCTTCAGACCGTCTGCCCCGGCCGTCGATAAAAGAGGAAATGGTTGCAGGGGGTTCTGCCATGCGCGTTCTGTTGCTCATGCTGCTCGCCATGGCCTGCGGCTGCAAGTCGAGCCACTTCTGGCGTCCCAAGCCCGACAATTTCGCCCACCGTTCGCTCGAGCGGACGCAGAAGCTGTGGGTCGAGGGGAACTCCGATACGGGCAACGTGCGCGTGGGGGACTGGAACTTCGGCTCGCGCATCAGCCAGGCGGGGGCGCCGCCGCTGTGATTGCAGGGCAACGAGCCTCAACCCTGGTGCGGAGCCGCCGCGGCGCTGGTGTTTCCGTTTCCGACGCGTAAGCTCCGCCACTCTGCGTCCGCTCCTTGGCTGGCCAGTTGCTGCGCGGCCATCTGCCGTTTGCCGATCCGGTAGGAGCCCGTGATCAAGGCGACTCCCCAAACAACCAGCGCCACAATCGTGGCGGGCCACGCGCCCCAAATTTGCCACGCAAGGAGCCAACTGAGAGCGGTTGCTGCCGAGCCGCGCACGAAGGTACGTGCGGGAAACTCCCGCCAGTCAATGGATGCCGACAGGCGATAGGCGCGCGTACCCTCCTTCGGCACGGTGAATCTCAGCAGGAGCAAGACCGGAAGAGGAATCAGCCCTACAAACAGCGGCTGCCACACTGCCGTCTTCCAGCCGGCGAGCCCAACTATGGTGAACATCACGGGAGTGAGGGCCACGAGAAAGCCAGTGATTACCAGGCGGTCGAAAGATCGACGGGTTACAACCACCTGGCCGGGCGCAAGCGGCTCCTCGATTCCCATCGCCGACTTCTGCATGGGCAGGGCCACCCGCAGGCAATACAGGTCCCAGCCCTCTTGCACCGCAGCGGGAAGCCGCTGCCGCAGCCAAGTGATCAATTCCAACCGATCGTCGCCCTCCAACTCGCCGAACCCAATCACGAGCGATTTGTCGCCGTCATAGAGCCAGAGCTGATTGGTATCCCCCGAGCCGAGCCACTTGGCGCGACGTACGGAATCGAAGCAGATTCGTTGCGTTCCGAAGAGGTCTTTGGATTGGATCCAGTTCTCTTCGACGGTCAACCGAAACCGCGAGGAATTGACGAGCAGCAACGCCGACAACGCTGCCACGAACCCAAAGAAACCGACAAACAAGTAACGCGCCGTGCCACTAGGCTCGGACGAATCGCCCGCGAACGCGGCGACGCCGGAAAATACCAGCGCTCCGACAAGCATCAGCCTGCGAAGCCGTTTCGATGCACGAAGTTCTCGATGCATAGAGCGCCCTCCAGAGGAGCACGCCGCGACGCCTTACTTCCGCATCAGCCGCACGGCTGACACCACGTAGATCGCCCCCGAATAAATCGTCAGCGCCACGGCCGCCCAAATCGCCGCGTCGCGCGCCGTTTGCAGCGTGCCGCCGAAGCCGCTCGCCGCGCTCAGGCCGTACAGGCTGAGGGCCACCGCCAGGCACTGGAAGCCCATCTTCAGCTTGCCTGACATCGAGGCCGAGAAGTCGGCCCCTTCCCCTTCCAGGAAGCTCCGCAGCGCGGTGACCAGGAGTTCACGCCCGGTGACCACCACGGCCATCCAGGGGCGAATGCCTGAGCCCGGTTCGGCGGCCAGATAGATGAACGAGCCGCAGATGATGACCTTGTCGACGAACGGATCGAGAATCCGCCCCAGCACCGTCACCTGGCCGTACTTGCGGGCATAGTAGCCGTCGAGCCAGTCGGTGGAGGCCGCAATGAGGAACACCACGAACGCCGACCAGTAGTAGTGCAGTCCGATCAGGCAGAACAGAGCCACCGAGAGGACCAGCCGCAGGCCGGTCAACTGGTTGGGCACGTTGAGCACAATATTGCGGGCCGCCGGCTTGGTGCTCGTCGACATACGCTACGCCCTTCCGCCTTTATTTGGGTTTCCCCACCGCCGCCGCTACCAGGTCGTAGCCGTGGGTCGCTACGATCTCGGAGGGCACGATCTGCCCCGCCTGCAGCTTCTTGCCGCTGACATACACTACCCCGTCCACATCGGGCGCGTCGGCCGTGCCGCGGCCGATCCAGGCATTTTTTTCTCCCGGCACCTGCGTGTCGAGCAGAATGTCGCGGGTTTGGCCGATCTGCAAATCGTTCCACTCGAAGGCGATCCGCTGCTGCAGCTCCATCAGCCGCTCGCGGCGGGCTTCCTTGGTGGCGTCGTCGAGGTGCCCCGGCAGCCGAGCCGCTGGCGTGTCGGGTTCATACGAGTAGGTGAACACGCCCAGCCGCTCGAACTTCTGCTCGGCCACAAAGTCGTAGAGCTCTTCGAACTGCGCGTCGGTCTCGCCGGGGAAGCCGGTGATGAACGTCGTTCGCAGCACGAGCCCCGGAATCCGTGCCCGCAGCTTGCCGAGCAACTCCTCGGTCGGCCCACGGGCCACGCGCCGTTGCATGCGGCGGAGCAGCGTGTCGTTGATGTGCTGCAAGGGCATGTCGAGATAAGGCACGATCTTCGGGCTGCCGGCGATCACGTCGATCAGATCGTCGCCAAAGTACATGGGATACATGTACATCAGCCGAATCCACTCGAGCCCTTCGACTTGTTCGAGTTCGCGCAGCAACTCCGCGAGTCGCGGGCGGCCATACAGATCGAGGCCGTAATAAGTGGTGTCTTGGGCCACGATCACCAGCTCGCGCACGCCGTCGGCGGCCAGTTCGCGGGCTTCGGCCACCACTTCTTCGATCGGCTTCGTGGCGTGCTTGCCGCGCATCTTGGGGATCGCGCAGAAGGTGCAGAGCCGGTCGCAGCCTTCGGAGATCTTGAGGTAGGCGAAGTGCTTGGGGGTGATCCGCAGCCGCGAGCGGTCGGAAAGAGGCCGCGTGGGCGCCGGCTGGAAGACCGTGCGCTGCTCGTGCAGCCCGCCGATCAGTCGATCGGCCACCTTGGTCACTTCGTCGCGGCCGAACACGCCGACCAGGTGGTCGATCTCGGGGCACTGTTCGAGCAGCAGTTCTTTCTGCCGCTCGGCCAGACAGCCCGACACGATCACCCCGCGGATCGCTCCCTGCTTCTTGAGCGCGATCATCTCCTCGATCGCGGAAAACGACTCGGCCCGCGCCCGCTCGATGAAGCCGCAGGTGTTGACGATCACCAGGTCAGCCCCCTTGGGCTCGGCGACCAGGCGATAGCCGTCGAGCTGCAGGAGCCCCAGCATCCGCTCGCTGTCGACGAGGTTCTTGGGGCAGCCCAGGCTCACGAAGGCGTAGGTGCCCTTGGCGGCGGCGCGGGCAGGGATAGGCGAAACGGCGGTGGCCACGGCGGCGAGGGCTTCCTGGTTCCGAAAAACGTTGCGCGAGCCCCTCTCCAGGCCCGGCGTTGGGAGAACTCCCTCTAATACTACCCGATCACCCCCCGGCGAACGAGTGCCGCCGGAGCAACGTGGCCCGCCCGAAAGTAGCCCGCTCTCTCCGAGAGCGGAATGCTGAACCGCGCGACCAGCGCTCTGCGGCGGTACCCGAGAATACGGTGATTGCCGCATCAGCAATTCGCACGCGGAGAGCCTGTGATTTTTTGGGCTTTTCGAGTGAGGGGAGGGGGCGCTAGCTTGGTTGGCGCGGGGTGGTGGGCGAAGTTGGCGTGGGTCGAGGTTCCAGGATGGATCGCTTGTTGTTCGAGAAGGGCGCGGCGGAGTC
>JBGAPH010000048.1:0-49541 GCA_044221365.1 Pirellulales bacterium | reverse complement strand
GGGAGAGGGGAGACTGTCTCTCCGCGCTTGGGCGCTCCCTCGATTTGTCGATCAAAGCGAGCGGGGGTGACTCTGGTCGAACTCCTGGTTGTGATCTTCGTGAGCGCAATCCTCATCGCGATCCTGCTGCCGGCCGTGCAGGCGTCGCGGGAAAGCGCCCGGCGGCTCCGCTGCGCGAATCATCTGAAGCAACTTGCCTTGGCCGTTCACACGTACGCCGAAGTGAATCGCGAGCACCTTCCTGGCCGCGTGCGGGCGGCGTTTCACAGCACGCGCGATCCGGTGAAGTCCGCGCTCAGCTGGGGCAACTGGTCGCCGGTCGAAACAATTTCCTGGCGGGCGACCCTGTTGCCACACCATGAGCAGCAGACGCTGCACGACGGCATCGATTTTCGCAAATCCGTGTTGTCGGCCGCGAACCTGCCAGTCGCGCGTACGCTGGTCGAGGTCTACCAGTGCCCCTCGACGCCCGGAAGTCCACGCCGCATCGCGGACCTGATGTCGGGCGCCACGAGCACCGGCTTCTTCCGCCAGGGAATCGACGTAGCAGCCTGCGATTACCAGGCTATGTCAGGCGTGACCAGCCTCGAAGGGAGCGCGCCAGGCGCCTGGTCGATCGGGTCGACTGAACCCTTCGACGACCGACAGGAACTTCGCTACCCGGCGCGGCTGCAGGAGATCACGGATGGCCTCTCGCAGACGCTGCTGTTGTATGAGCGAAGCGGGCATCCGGAATACCTGGGCCGAAACGGCGGCCCCGCCGATCCGCCCGCCGCGCACCCTTACGGCGGCTGCTGGTTGTCGTCCGAAGGCTGGGACGAGGTCGACCGCAGGTGCGGCGTCAACGAGCACAACGCCTTCCAGGCGTATTCATTCCATCCCGGGGGCGCGCAGACCGCGGCTTGCGATGGGTCGGTGCATTTCTTGAACGAGGGGCTCGACCGCGCCGTGCTGGCCGCGCTGGTCACAAAAGCCGGCGGCGAAGCGGTGAGCCTGCCATGAGAACCGCTCCCCTACCCTGCTCCCTTTCCTCGCACCGTGTCGACACGCCGCCTTGGCGGTCCCTCACCCCCGGCCCCTCTCCTAAAGGGCGAGCGGAGAGTCATTCCGCGACGCGCGTTCGCGCGTCCGCGGTTCGTAGATCCGCCCGGCCTGGCCTGACGCTCGTAGAGTTGCTGGTCGTGGTCTTCATCCTCGTAATCCTGATCGCGCTCTTGCTGCCGGCGGTGCAATCGGCGCGTCGGGCAGCGAAGACGATGCAGTGCGCGAACAACCTGCGGCAGCTTGGCCTGGCCGCACACAACTATGCGAACGTGCATCCCGAAATGTTGCCGGCCTTCGAGACGAACTTTGGCATGGGCTGGCGATACTCGTTGCTGCCCTATCTCGAGGGGCAGTCGCAACACGAGGCCGCGAAGGCCAAACATTGGGGCGAAAAATCGCCAGAGCGCCTCGCGGTGGTGATGTCGGTGCAGCCGCTGTACCAGTGCCCCGCCACCGACGGCTATCTCCGAACCACGGAACACGAGACCGAGCCGACCCTGCGCGGCGGCGGCCGCGACTACTTCGCCCTGCATTCCTACTACGAGGACGGCTACTGGCACTACATCGCCGGGATCTGGACGTCGACCGCCCATCCCGACATCTACGTGGGCGCCCATAATAACCACGAGCCCCGGCCCGGTTGGCTGAGTTGGCCTGCGCGGCTGCGCTATGTATCCGATGGCCTGAGCAACACCCTGCTGATCTATGAGTGCGCGGGCCGAGATACGCTGAGAATTGCCCACGGGTCCGACGTCGATTGGGTCGAGGAACTGCCGAAGTGGGAGCGCCCCTGGGCCTATGTCGACTATCCCTGGAACGTGAATCTGCCGAATTCGGCCACCGTCGAGCTCTACGGCTGGCGGCCGATCAATCAGAACAATTTGCAATCAATGTACGGCTTTCACCCCGGCGGCGTAAACGCCGTGTTCGGCGACGGCCATGTGCGGTTTCTTGCGGAAACCACCGATCCCGACCTGGTCCGCGCGCTGGCGAGCCGCGAAGGGGGCGAAGCGGTGAGCCCGCCCTGACGACGGCCCCCTGCCCTGCTTGGTTTGTTTGAACGGCGGAGGCGCGGAGGATTCGAACTGACCGTGCCTCAGATTGGAGGCTGCCTCCGCTTCCTCGGACCCTCACCCCCGGCCCCCCTCCCACGGGGAGAGGGGAGACGCGCGCTCACTCCGTCTTCTGATTCTCTCCGCGCCTCCGCGGTTCGTCCCCCCCTCCCTGCCCTCTCGGTGTCTCGGCGCCTCGGCGGTTCAAACCACCCCGTCACTAGAACAAATACGCCACCTGCACGGCGAACAGCTTGAGCGTGACCACGAGCAGGCCGACCACCAGCACGATCGGCGCCGCGGGGCTCAGGTTGTTGAGCCGGCGGAAGACGTTGCAGAGCAGCCCCACGCAGCGCTGGAAGACCGTCTTCGGGCTCTTGCTGTACTCCATGGCCGCCTTCACCGAGTAGAACACCGCCACGTTCAGGCCGATTCCTAGCCGCCGCCAGAAGCTCAGGCCGCTGTGATCGATGTAGTAGTTGCACTTGAGCAAGATCCGCGGCGGGTTCTTGGGGTCGTACGAGCCGTTGACCCAGTGCAGCTCTTTGTGGAAGTCGAGCAGGCCGTAGTCATAGGTCTTCATCTGCGCCGCCTTGCCCGAGGTGTCGAACACGACCTCCAAGTGATCCTGCGACGAAAGGTAGATCAGCGACCGCACCACTGAAGCCGCCGGCAGAAAGCGCAGGTTGCCGTCGTGATGTTTGTCGAACAGCCCCTGGTCCCCGCCGCGGTCGATGTTGTAGCGGGAGATGTAGAACTCGTCGGTCATCGGCAGCGGGACCACCTGGCCCTGCGGAAACGCCGCCCGGAGCTGGCCCATGATCTCGTCGGCGTAGCGCACCTGGTCGATGCGGGCGATCGCCTCGGACGGCAGCGTCTTCACGTAGGCGTGCATCGAGCATGATTGGTGCAGGTGCTGGCGGAAATGGTCGAGCGACCAATCGCGCAGGCCATCGATCGTCTGCTGCGCCGCGGGACTCTCGAAGCGGCCGATGTGCGCCGTGAAGAAGTAATCGCTAAAATGCAAGTTGAGCGCTTCGACGAACACGGTGAGCGCCGTGAACGCCAAGTGGCCGAGCACGAGATAGGGCCACGCGGCGGTGAACTCGGTGAACAAGTAGTAGAGTCCGATGAACTGCAGGGCCGCACCGATCTCCATGGGGTGCGCGAGCAGGTTGTAGGGAAACTTGCGGATGTGCTCCGCAGGCAACGCTCCCAGCTCGACGGCGTAGTAGGTGCGCTCGAGTCCCAAGGCCCTCACCGCCGCGGCATGCAACGCCGTGCCGACGAGCAGCGCCGCCAGCGCGAGCCCGCTCCAGGGCGAACCGAGGAACGGCGCCATGAGGCCGAGGAGCAAGGCTACCGCCGCGCCCCGCAGCGCGAGCGACGTCGCCAAGTAGACCGCCGGCGTCTCCCGGCGGAACAAATACGCCTGCAGGTTCACCAGGTGATAAGCGTAGCTGAGCGCGTAGACCAGCGCGACGTTTCCGAACAAGCACCAGATTACCGCCAGGCACGCCCCGATCAGCCCGAGCTTCTGGGCCACCGAGACTGCGACCGAAGGGGTGGACATCGACCAATCCTCGTGGGGTCGGAAAGAAAGGTTGGGCATCTTGCGCTGTGGACCGAGAGCAGGCAGCGCTGGCACAACCTGGTTGCCGTGAATCAATTCGGGCCACGAGCTGTGCGCTCTCGGTCGCCGCTTTCTCGGTTCAGAGCGCGCCGATCCTATCGCCCGCGTATATGGAAGCTGTTAGGAGTTGATGAGCGCCCGGCGAAACTTGCTGAGTTAAGGCCCCTTGTCAGCAGGGGCTTGGGCGGCGACATTGCCGCTAGCCCTGTGTCGCTTGTGCTGCCGGAAGGCGTGGCGCCGGCTCGGGCGCCCCGAACCTCGGACCGCCACAAAGCGATAGCGGCGACCGAGTCCTCTGCCCTGTCGACTACGCCCGTGAGCCAATTCTGATGATCCCTCCGGCCGAGGCTCGCGCCTTCTTGAGCGAACTCGACGCTGCGCTCCCCGCTAGCCCGCAACCTGCGGCCCTCGCCATGCGGTTGATCGCCGTCCGCTTCCCGCATTACCGCTGGGTGGGCGTCTACTGGCTCGAGGGTGACATGCTGGTGCTTGGCCCCTACGTGGGCGCGGCCACCGAGCACGATCGCATTGCCGTCGGCCAGGGAGTGTGCGGCACGGCGGTCGCGCAGAATAAGAACCAAGTGATCGCCGACGTGCGGGCGGTGGCCAACTACTTGGCCTGCTCCGTGGAAACGCGCGCAGAGATCGTCGTTTTGATCCGTCGGTCGGGTCAGGTGATCGGCCAAATCGACGCCGACGGCCATGAGGTCGGCGCCTTCGACACGAGCGACGAAGCGTTGCTCATCGAGGTCGCTGCGCGCTTGGCCCAAGTGGAAACGAACCGCGGAGACGCGGAGACGCGGAGAGGAGTTTAGGGTCAGATCGCTTCAGCCGGTGTGTTTCTCGCAAAGGCGCGGAGGTCGCAAAGAAAAGCAAATGCGATTCGACGTTGCGTCCTTCGCGCCTTTGCGAGAAACTCCTGCTTTCCTGCCTTCTCTCCGCGCCTCCGCGTCTCCGCGGTTCGTCCCCCTCCCCTGCTCTTCGAAAGGCCGTTGGCTTGCATTGCGGCGCTCGGTGCGCTAGAGTCGGAGCGCCGGCGTTGCCCCCTCCCTTGCCCTTCCCTTCCAGGGCCGATGTCATGCGAGCCGCCTTCGCGCTGCCGTTTGTGTTGCTGGCGTATTTCTTCGCTTCCCCGGCGCTTGCCGAGCCAAAGGGTTTCCACACGCTCGAAATTGGCGAGGCTGCCCCGGCGTTCAAGCTGCCAGGGGTCGATGGGCAGGACCACGCGCTCGACGACTTCAAAGACGCCAAGTTGCTGCTTGTGGTCTTCACCTGCAACCACTGCCCGACGGCTCAGGCCTATGAAGCGCGAATCGCCCAGCTCCACGCCGACTACAAGGACCGCGGCGTCGCGCTCGTGGCGATCTCTCCTAACGACGACCAGGCGGTGCGGCTCGACGAGCTCGGCTACACCGACGTCGGCGACTCCTTCGCCGATATGAAGCTGCGGGCGGAGGAGCGCAAGTTCGAGTTCCCCTACCTCTACGACGGCGAAACGCAAGGGACGGCCGCCGCCTACGGGGTCGTCGCCACGCCGCAGGTGTTCCTCTTCGACGAAGCCCGCAAACTGCGCTACGTAGGCCGCATCGACGACGCCGAAGTGAAAGAGCCGACCAAGCACGACGCCCGCAACGCCATCGAGGCGCTGCTGGCTGGCAAACCCGTGCCGGTTGAACGGACGCGGACCTTCGGCTGTTCGACCAAGTGGGCCGAGAAGCGGGCCGACGCCGAGAAGTCGCTCGAGAAATGGAACGCCGAACCGGTGGCGCTCGAGCGGCTCGACGAAGCGACGCTCGCCAAGCTGGCGGCCAACGACACCGACAAGCTGCTGCTGGTGAACGTGTGGGCCACCTGGTGCGGACCTTGCTTGGCCGAGCTGCCTGAGTTCGTGACGATGAACCGCATGTATCGCGGCCGCGAGTTCGAGTTGGTGACGATCAGTCTCGATGAGCTCGACCAAGAGCCGCAGGCTCTCGAGGCGCTCAAGGACAAGAAGGTGGCGGCCAGGAACTACCTATCCGCGATTCCCGATCGCGACCGCCTGGCCGACGTACTCGACAAGGAGTGGGCCGGCCCCCTGCCCCACACCTTGCTCATCGCCCCGGGCGGCAAGGTGCTCTACCGCCACACAGGCCCCATCGAGCCGCTGGCGGTGCGGCGGGCGATCGTCGACTTCCTCGGCCGTACCTACGCCAGCCGCGAGAAGGCGAAGCAGAAATAACGCAGCGGAGTTCCCTCGTGGACTTCGTGCTCAACTCCGCTAGAACGCCTTGCGGCTGTCGAGCAGCAGCGTCACTGGGCCGTCGTTCACGAGCTCGACTTGCATGTGCTGGCGGAAGCGGCCAGTGGCCACGGTCACGCCCAGTGCCCGCGCCGCGGCCACGAAGTCCTCGTACAATCGCTCGGCCAGCTCAGGCGGCGCCGCGCCGATGAAGCTGGGGCGGCGTCCCTTGCGGCAGTCCCCGAGCAGCGTGAACTGGCTCACGGCCAAGAGCGCGCCGCCCACGTCGGCCAGCCCCAGGTTCATTTTGCCTTCGGCGTCGTCGAAGATCCGCAGCCCCACGATCTTGTCGGCCAACTGCCGCGCGTCGTCGGCCGTGTCGTCGGGGGCAACGCCCAAGAGAACGAGCAGCCCGCGGCCGATCTCGCCCACGACTTCACCCGCCACGGTCACGCGACTCGAGGCTACTCTTTGAACACAAGCGCGCATGCGATTCTCGGCAAGCGATAGCAAGTCGGTTAGGTAGGAGCATAACGACGCGGCGGGGCGCGACCGATCAACGGGGCCCGAACGTCTGGTCCCGCGTGGCGCGCGGTGGAGTTATGCTGAAGCATAACCTACTGGGGCCTTGCGCCACGGCTATGAAAAAAGCCCACGGACGCTAGGTCCGTGGGCTCGTAGATCGGCCGCGGCCGTCGAAGCGCCTTACTGCGGGTCGAGGCCCGGAAGCTGGCTGCTCGGCTTCTCGATGCCCAAGAGTTCGATCTCAAAGGCCAGCGTGGCGTTGGGCGGAATGCTGTCGTTGCCGTCGGGGCCATAGGCCAGGGCCGCCGGCACCCAGACTTGGAACTTCGAACCGACCGGCATCAGCGACAAGGCCTCTTGCCAGCCCTTGATGACGCGATTGACGGGGAAGGTGGCGGGCTCGCCGCGGGCGATCGAGCTATCGAACTCGGTGCCGTCGAGCAGCTTGCCGGCATAGTGCGTCTTCACCGTGTCGGTGGCCTTGGGCTTGGGACCACTCCCCGCCTTCAGCACCTTGTATTGCAGGCCGCTGCGAGTGGTGGTGACCCCCTTCTCGGCCTTGTTCTTGGCGAGGAACTCATCGCCTTCTTGCTTGTTCTTGGCGGCCATCTCCTGGATCTTTTTGAGCATGCGGGCTTGCAGTTCCGACTGGAACTTCTGCATCACGTCGGCCATCTCTTGGTCGGTGAGGGCTGCCTTGCCGCCCGTCATGCCGTCGACGAGCCCCTTGAGGAAGTCCTTTTGGCTCAAGGTGATTTCCAGGTTCTTCAGTTGGCGCCCCTGGCTCAGCCCCAAGCAGTAGCTGACCTTCGAGTCCTCCCCTTTCAGATCGGCCGGCGCGGCCTCGGAGCGGACTTCGAGCTGAGGAACGGCGCCGGGCTCTTGGGCCCGGAGCGACGCCGAACGACGACAGAGCGACTGCCACGGCAGTCACGACGCACTTTCGCATGACGGACATCCTTTCTGGAAAACGAAGGCGCGTCGCAGTTTGGACGATTGGACCACGCCAGGAAAACTCTAGTTCAATACGCACGCCGGGGGGCAGGCGGCGGAACGCCGCGGCACTTTCGCCGCAGGTGCAAGCATAGTAACGCTTTGCCGCCGCCAAGGTACAGGCCTTTTCGGGCGCCCTCCCCTGCCCTGCCGGCTCAAAGCGCGAGTGCGACGGCTGTTGTTACACCGCGCCGCTACACCTCGAGTCCCCGCGATTCCCGTGCCGCGCGGACCTCGGTCATGATCCGCTGGATCACCTGATTCTGCCGCAAGATATAGCCATAGAGAGTGGTGAACGACCAGGCGAGCCAGACGAAGGTGGCCAAAGCGGCCACCAGGTGCGGAGTCACCCAAGCCGAGGTGCCGGCGCGCCCCGTGGCCGGGTCGGCCGCGGCCCCGAGCGCCACAAGCCCCACTGCCCACAGCATGCCCAGGAGCGCCCAGGCAAAGGCCCGGCGCTTGATCTGCGCGGCTTCGGTGGTGAACTCGGGGGCGAGACCATAGGCCTCGACGACCTCCTTGCACCAGCGGCTCGTGCCGATGAAGTAGGTCACCACGATGCTGTAGACCAGCACCACCACGAGCGCGGCAGCCACGCCAGCCAGCCGGTGCATCCGTGCCCAGGGCTCGATCTCGCGCAGCTCCTTGCTGCGGGCGGCCAGTTGATCGAGCTCGGCGCTCGAGCCCCCCTGCCCTGCCCCGGCGAGCTTTTCCTGTTCGATCTCGAGCAACTGGATTTCGCGGAGCGTGGCCTGGAGGTCGCCGAGACTCAGGCCGACGATGGCGGCCAGGGCCACGAGGGCCACGGCGGCGACGGCGCAGATGTAGAAGATGCGGGTCATGGGGGTATTGTAGAGGAAAGCGGGCAGCTTGGCTGGGCCTGCCGGGCCTCGGTTCCCCAGGGTGAGGCTCGAAAAGGCCAACCGCCTAGACTTGTTTGCAAAATGCAAATATACTTTCGAAGTGGATGAGCAAGTCCCGATGCACATCATTGCGAGGCCGGCGATTTCAGCGGCGAAGTTGCGTCATCGCGATGCGGCAGGATGGCTCGACACGTGGTGGGCCGTCGCCAGCCGTCGGTCGTGGACTAGCTTAGACGACGTTCGCCGAGACTATCCGACCGCCGATCAGGTCGGAAGGTGTTTGGTGTTCGACGCGAAGGGCAATAACTATCGCTTGGTATGTGGCGTTTCCTATGCCCGCGGCTCGACGCGCGGCACGCTCTATGTAAAGCACTTCCTTACGCACGCCGAATACGACTCGGACCAATGGAAGAAGGACTGCTGATGACCTACCTGGAACTGCTGGCCAAGTACCCTCCCAAACCCCTTCATTCCGAGGCCGAGTACCAGCGCGCGCTGCGGCTGCTGGAAAGGCTCATGACGCCTCATCCGAGCGCGGCGCTGGGCGCGTTGATTGAGGTACATGCCACGCTCATCGAGCAATATGAGGCCCGCGAGCACCCCACTCCGCGGATTTCGCCGGGCGAGCTGTTGTCTCATCTCATGGAGGTGCGCGGCACGACGGCCGTGCGGTTGGGGAAGGCGACCGGAATCAGCGTGGCGACCATCAGCAGCGCTCGGCGGAATAAACGCGGCATCAGTAAAGCGAACGCCGTCAAGCTGGCTAACTTTTTTCAAGTTTCTCCGGCGGCGTTCCTGAGTTCGGTTGAGCCCGCAAATGCACATTGACCGACGATCACGTCCCAACCAAGGCTGACGGTGTCTGGCATACTACCATCCGTTAGAATGCCGGCATGCCCAAACCCTTGATCGCCCTCACCCTCGGCGACCCGGCCGGCGTCGGGCCGGAGACGATTGCCGGGGCCTGGACCGACTCGCGTCTGCATGCGGCCTGCCGGCCCTTTGCGCTTGGCAACCCGAGTGTGCTGCGCCGCGCGGCAGCGCTCTGGGGACGGCCGCTCGAAGTGATGGAGATTGGCGCCCCGGATGAAGCGGCCCCCTCCCCTGCCCTGCTCCCTTGCCTGCCGGCAGGCGACGCGAGCGCCGCCGAGGTTCCGCCTGCGACCATCGATCCCCGCGGCGGCCAGGCGGCGTACGACGCGCTGGTGGCCGCCACGCGCCTCGCGCTCGCCGGAAAGATCGACGCGCTGGTCACCGCCCCGCTCCACAAAGCGGCCCTGTGGCGGGCGGGGCACCACTACCCGGGCCACACCGAGCTGCTGGCCGAGCTCTGCGGGGTCAGCGACTTCGCCATGATGCTCTACCTGCCCCCCGGCGAGCCGCTGCGCGGGCCGCATGGCTTGGGCGTGGTGCATGTCACGCTGCACATGGGACTGCGCGAGGTCTTTGCCCATCTCGACACTCCGCAGATCCTGGCCAAGATCCATCTGGCCGATCACGTCCTCAAGCGGCTCGGCGCGGCTCGGCCGAGGATCGGCGTCGCCGCCCTCAACCCCCATGCGGGCGAAGAAGGCCTCTTCGGCGATGAAGAAACGCGGCTCATCGAGCCGGCAGTCGCGCAAGCCCGCGCGGCAGGGCTCGACGCGACCGGCCCGCTGCCGACCGACACGCTGATGGTCAAAGCCCGCGACGGCGCGTTCGACGCCGTGGTGGCCATGTACCACGACCAAGGGCACATCGCGCTCAAGCTGCTGGGCATGCACCGCGCGGTGAACGTCACGCTCGGGCTGCCGATCGTCCGCACGAGCGTGGCCCATGGCACCGCCTTCGACCTGGCCTGGCAAGGCAAGGCCGAGACGAACAGCATGGTGGAAGCGGTGTGCGTGGCGGCGCACTTGGCGGCGACACGCGGCTAAAGCGGTTCATCCGGCAACCCAAGCCCCTTCCGCCAACGTAGAACGAACGGGGGCACTGGCACGCTGTCGCCGCGCCTGGCGTCAGCCTCTGCATCGTTTGGGGGGCTATGGTCGCCTGGTTGGCCGCCGCCTGGGCTGAGTTTCGCTGGGCCGACGCTCTCGATGTGGCCCTGTTCGCCGGCGTGCTCTACGCGCTATTCTCGATCGCCAGCCATCTGGTCAAGCGCCAGCTTCGTTGGGCGCTGGCGGCGCTGGGCGCCGTTTATTTCGTCGCGCACGCGCTCGACCTGTATCTGATGTCGCTCGTGTTCCAAGGTCTCTGGGCGGCGCTCGTCCTGGGGCTGCTGATCGTGTTTCAAGACGACTTGCGGCG
Organism: Pirellulales bacterium; assembly: GCA_044221365.1. GTDB lineage: Bacteria > Planctomycetota > Planctomycetia > Pirellulales > JBGAPH01 > JBGAPH01. The sequence continues at coordinate 38,921 of JBGAPH010000048.1, read as the reverse complement.
CTACGTTCGCCGCGCATCGGCGCAACCCTTGTGGCCCTGGAAGCGGGCTGAGGCGCGCCCTTCGCCCGCCGACCTCGAATTGTTGGCCAAAACGGCGTTCGAACTCGGCGAGCAGCGCGTCGGAGCGCTCGTCGTCCTGGCAGGCAGCGAGCCGCTCGAACAACTCGAGGGAGGAACGCCGCTCGACGGCCGCCTGAGCCCCGCGCTCTTGCACAGCATCTTCGACCCGCATTCCGTAGGGCACGACGGCGCGGCGATCATCGAAGGGAACCGCCTCGCTCGGTTTGGCGTCCATCTGCCGCTCTGCGAAGATCCGCACCGGCTGGGTCACCTCGGTACGCGGCACAGCGCCGGCGTCGGCCTTTCGGAGCGTTCCGATGCGCTCGCGATCATCGTATCGGAAGAGCGCGGCAGCGTGAGCGTCGCTCAGGGCGGCGAACTGACTCTCGTCACGTCGTCGACCGAGCTGCTCGAGCGGCTGGTCGATCATCGCCGCGCGCCTGCGCATGCCCCGGCGGGGCGCCGCCTTGGTCCGCTCGTGTGGCGTTCGCGCACGGCCTTCGCTGCGGTCGCCGTGGCCCTCGCCGCGTGGCTGCTGTTCGCCTATCGGCCAGGCATGGTCGAGCGGTCGTTCGTGGCGCCGATCGAATACGACGACCTACCTCGCGGCGTCGTGGTCGACCGCACAGGCCCGATGGAAGCGCAAGTGACGCTCCAAGGTTCCGCGGCGGCCTTCCGCCTGTTCGATCCCGGCGCACTCCGCATCCGCGTCGACGCGGGGATCGCGGCGGTGCAAGGGAACGGCAATGTTCGCCTGGTGGAAGAAGATGTTGATCGGCCGCCCGATCTGCACGTGGCCCGCATCGAGCCGCGCACGATCCACCTGAGCTTCGAGCGGGCCGACTAGCGCCGCTACCCCCCTGCCCCGCCCTGCCCCGGCTGGCCGCGTTTGAGGAAGTCGTCGGTCACGTCGACGATCTCGAGGTCCGGCGGCGGCTGATAGCGGAATCGCTGGGGCTCGATCGGCTCGCCGATCCGCACGTTGAAGAACTCGAGCAGCAGGAGCACGTGCCGCGTGTCTCCTTCGCCCCGCGTGTACTCGATGCGGTAGGGGAATAAATCGTCCTGCCCGATCACGAGCGACACCCGATCGGGAACGTGCGGCGGCAGCTTGGACAGGTCGAGCTCCTGCCCCGCTTCGATCGCGGCCTGCTGCTGCGGCAAGTGCTGAACTAGCCGCGTGCGGTTCCAGCCGCCGGAGACGACCCACATCGGGATCGACTGCACCGCGGTTTGCTCGAGCCGGGTGAATTCGAAGTTGTCTACCAGGCCAACCAAGATCTGCGGCAGCCCGCCTGCCAGCGGCAGACCCAAGGGGTTCGGGGTAGCGGCCGCGTCTTTGCCCGCTGCTTCCCGGGCCACGCGTTTCAGGTCGACACGGGTGAGCATTGGCTTGTCTCCCAGCGTGCGATGCATCCAGAGGTGCAGCCCGTCGCTCACTTGAGTGAAGGTGCTCCGCTGCTCCCCGCCGATCTGCATGCTCAGCTCGAGCCGCGAGACGCGCTTGGGCCCCCTGCCCTGCTGCCAGTAAGCGCCGGTTCCCAGCATGTGGGCGCCGCGGAGGTCGGCGCGATAACGGAGATTCGCCGACACCGCATTGCGGCTCTGAATCGTGGCCGCCGACTGGGCCACGATCCAGGCGGGGTCGGCGGTCCGAGCTTCAACTTTCGGAGCGGCAGCAGTTTGCGCAGCCCCCTGCCCTGCCCCGCCTTGGGCAATCGCCGGTGCTTGCAACCCGACCAGCACTAGCAAAATGGGCAATCCTGGGTGAATTTGCTGCATTTTGTGGTTCTAGCGAATTTGCCAAAGAATCCTGCGAGGACCGTCCGACCAATAACTCTGCGGAACCACACTCTGGCTGCCGCCCCACGCGGGGCAGCCGGGAGCGCCGGCCGTGCCCGCACGGAACGGGGCGCGTGGCCGCGGATTGTAGAAACGCATTGCCTTCGGGTCCACGCCATTGGCTCGTCGCCGGCGCGTGGAACCTGGTTTGAAACCGTCGGACGGATGTCCGCACCGCGGAACGATTCGCGCTCACTCGAGGTCCATGGGCCGGCCAGGCCTGCGGAGAGTCGGGCGCCAGGCTTGGGGGGAACCATGAAACACAGGAAGTTCTTGTTTGGACTGTGCGGCGCCACCTTGGCCACCACCCTGGGCGCCGTGGGGTGCGTGGGGCGGCCCGGCCATTTGCCGCCGTCGCAGATGATGATGCATCCCGGCCCGGGCGTTGACGGCCCCGGCCCCGGCGTCGTCGGCGGGCCCGAGGAGGGCTTCGCCACCGGACGCACCTCGCAAATCTTGTTCGCCGGGCCCGACAGCATGCAGGTGGCCTGGGACGTGGGCCAGGTCGGCTCGTTCGACTCGGAGCCGCTCGTTACCCCGGGCCGCTACAACTTCCCGCAAGGGGGCCTGTATCGCCTGAAGCTGACCAGCATTCCCGACCGCGAAGGAGAAGAGCTCTACCCGACGCTGGAAGTGGCCCCGGCCACGCCGCGGAGCGAAGCCTTTCTCGCGCACAACGCCGTGCCCATCCAGTTCTCGGAGGAAGACTTCGAGCAGGTGCGGACCGGCAACTTCGTGACCAAGGTCATCTACCTGCCGGATCCCGAGTTCCAGGAGCTGGCGCTGGCGGGCGTGGAAACGCTCGTGAGCACGCGGCTTGATCCCGGAGTCGACCCGATCGTCGAGGCCGATCGCCGCGGCGCGATCCTCGCCGTACTGCGATTGGGCAACAAGGACCTCACCACGCCTGGCGGCGGCGACGACGTTGGCCTGGCCGCTGGCATGGCCGGCATCGGCGGCATGAGCGGAGGGGGCGCCGGCGACGGCTGCGACGTCTTCGCGAGCTGTGCCGCGGGGGGCGCGGCAGGCGCCGCCGGGGCCAGCCCGATCTCGGGCGTGAGCGCTCCGGAGTGGGGCATGGCGATCTCGGGCACGCCGATCGGCCTGCCTGGTCCGCCGCACGTGCCGCTCGGAGTGCCGGCCGGCTTGCAGAAGCACGTGGTGAAGAACCACACCCGGATGCACATTCCGGGGCCGAGCAAGAAGCAGGTCATCCACGTCAAGCAGATGCCTGGCTACCGCTACCCTGCCCCGGCGAACCACGCGTTCATCCTCGAGCGCAACGTCGATCCGGAAGGGAGCCATCTGAAGAAGCTGGGCGGATTGTTGCACCACAAGCACGCGGCTGATTGCTCGTGCTCGGAGTGCCAGTAGCTTTCCGCAACGGACTGTGACTTGGGCCTGCGGGCCTTCCAGGGAAGAGAAGCAGGCTCACCATGACAGCGATTCCCCGAGCCCGCCGCTCGCGCCGCCCCTGTGCGGCGCGGGCGGCGCAGATTGCCGCCGCAGCGCTCGTGCTCAACCTAGTGTCGCTCGCGCCGGCGAGCGCCCAACCGGGGGTGCATTACCAGCACCAGAGCACGAGCATTCCGGGAGCGATTGGGCAGTGGCAGTTGAAGCGCGGGGGACCGCTGGCAGGGTACTTTCAGCCGGTTGAGATTCGGGCGCCGGAAGGGGCCTTGATCTCGCTGGCCGACGGGGGGACCTTCGACGACGAGCGGCCGGCGCCGCGTCGGGCAGGGTTCATGGTCGCCCCCGTCTATCGCTTGCGGGTAACGCAGATCCCCTTCCGTGAAGGAGAGGAGGTGTTTCCCACTGTCGAGATCATCGACCGCACCTATCCGCCGCCGGGGCTGACCGACCAGTATCCGATTCCGATCGAGCTGACGCTCGCCGACCTGAATTTGGCGCTCGATGGCAAATTCGTCACGCGGGTGATCTACGTCGAAGACCCGCACTATGCGTTGCCGGTCCCGCAGGGATCGAACACGCAACCGTGGTTCGAAGCTCCGCTCGGCACGAATCCGCTTCAGGTAGCGGACGAGCTGGGGCGGCCCGTGGCGATTCTGCGCATGGGGGGCCGGGTGCCGGACGCCGGTGAGCTCGACGAGCAGTTTCTGTTCGGCTCGCCGCCGTTCGAAGAGCTGGCGCCGCCGTCGAAAACGGCCGAGCCGCTCAAGCGCGAGATTCAGCCGGTGAGCGCGCGCCAGGTGCTTTCAGGCATGCCGCGAGCCAACCGCATCCTGCGCTAGGGATTGCTCGACCCGCGCCGCCGAGGGCTGCCGCGACTGGTTCTTCTCTCTCTTTTGCACGAATCGTCCGGAGGTCTCCGCTATGCGTCGCCTGTGGGCTTGCTTGTTGCCGATCGTGTGGGCGGCGAGCGCCGCGGCCCAAGAGGTCGAGACGACGCCGGTCGGCTTCGGACATCGTGCCCGGGCCCGCGCCGCGGCTGATTGCCCCGACGACGGCCACGTGATGGTCGGCGACGAAGAAGGCCTGGGCGCCGAGGGGCTCGACGGCCAGGCTTGGGCCCCGCCAGGGATCCGCCGCCCCTGGCCGCGCGACGAATACCTGCACGACGGCGGCGACCACGACCCGCGCGTCTACGTGCGCGACAACGAGCAGATCGACGGCCTCGATCTCGAAGACACGATCATCCACGGCGACGCCAGCGACGGCACGAAAGTGGTGACGCCGAGCAACCGAGTACACCTCTACGCTCCGCGATTCGCGGCCGTGCGACAGGTCGTTGGGCTGGCAGAAAACGAACAGCAAGACGCGCTGCGGGCGGTCGATCGGCCACTGGCGCCGGCGCGGCAGATCGACCGACAGCTCGCCGCCACGAGCATTCAGCGCGAGCAGGCCGAAGGGCAGATCGGGCGCAAGCGGGTGACCATCTACCGCGGCCGGCAATTCGACGGCGGCCTCTCCTCGGCGGTGGCGCTGATGCGGGCCGACGAAGACTTCGCCCCGCACGAGAACCTGCAGTTGATCAAGTTCGGCAAGTTCTCGCAGCGCGAGAAGGCCGCCGTGATCGAAGGGGTGCAGGCTGCGATCGTGTGGACGCAGGACAAGGCGGTGCAGGTGATCCTCAATCACCAGGCGGCCAACGAGTTGGTCGGCGACCGCCGCGCCCAGGCGATTCACATCGTCGACACCTTCGGGCAGCCGAGCCTGCGAATCGTGAAGGTGGCCTCGACCGACCACGCGCAGCCCGGGGACGAGGTGTCGTTCACGCTGCGATACGACAACGTGGGCGAGCTGTCGATCGGCAACGTGGCGATCGTCGACAATCTGACGACGCGGCTCGAGTATATCGAAGGAAGCGCCGAGTCGACCCGCCAGGCAGCCTTCTCCTTCGACCCGAACCAGGGCGACTCGCTGGCCCTGCGCTGGGATTTGGCTGACCCGCTGGCGCCGGGCGCGGGGGGCGTGCTGCGGTTCAAGTGCCGGGTGCGGTAGTCGCGGTCCCCCGCATCTTCCTCGCTCAGCGAGCGTCGGTGGTCAAAGTTTAGTGACCACGCAACATTCTGCGACAAGCTGACGCAGGGCGCGTCCTGCAGCCGACCGCGGCGTGCTGCATCGCTCACTCGCGTTCGAATTCGAGGGCGGCCTCCGCGGTCCCTCGTGGCAAGTATCTTTCCAGTCGCTGTCTAGTCGCTTTGCTCCCATCGCGGCAAAGGCCTCGGCTGGAAAGCTGAAGCTTTTCTAATGCGCGCGGCGCCAGCCCTAACTTGCTGCTCGAGCAGCAGGTTGCTGCGAGCCCTCCGCGCGGCCGGTGCGTCTGCCGCTGTTTGGTATGGCGCATGCTTCCCTGGCAATCGTTCGATTCGCGTCCGCGTAGTGGGCCGCGGCTCACCGGCTGAGCGTGAGCGGGCGGCCTTTGAAAAATCGTCTGCGTGCGGCCGTCGGATCGCTTCGTTCGAAAACGTTTGCCCGGAGGGCTTGGCGCCATGGCCGCCGCCGCGTCGATCAGTCCGCACCCGTCCCCCGCCGCTTCGAGTGAGAAGCCAAAGAACGGCCTCGCCGGACTCAGGCAACTGGGCTACGACATTCCGGCCGGCATGGTCGTTTCGCTCATCTCGCTGCCCCTTTCGTCGGGCATTGCCATCGCCTCGGGAATGCCGCCGATCTATGGCTTGATCTCGGCCATCATCGCCGGCTTTGTGTTTCCGTTGATTGGCGGCGCGTACGTCACGATTGCGGGTCCGGCCGCCGGGCTCGCCCCGGCCCTGCTGGCGATCATGGCGACGATGGGGGGCGCGGGGGACGCCGATCATCTGGGAGCAGGCTACCACTACTTGCTCGTCGTCATCTTCATGGTCGGCTGCGTGCAGATCGTGCTGGCCGCGCTCAAGCTGGCCCGGTTCGCGGCGATCATTCCCGTGGCTGTGGTCGAGGGAATGCTGGCGGCGATCGGCCTGCTCATCATCGTCAAGCAATTGCCGATGTTCTTCGGCTACACCGGCCCCGTGCATGCCCACGAGTTCTTCGAATTCCTGCGCGAAGGCCCGCACATCGTCTGGCATCTTACGCCGGCGGTGTTCGCAGTGGCGCTCAGTTGCTTGGTTCTGATGCTCGTGCTGGGGTCGATCAAGGGGGTGCGGTTCCTCAAGGTCGTGCCGCCGCAGCTCATTGCGGTGGTCTTCGGAGTGGGCCTCGGCTATGCGTTGAACTTAGGCAGCCTCCCCGGCGGCTTCTTGATCAAACTTCCCGAGACGCCGTTCCACGGCGTTCATCTGCCGGATCTCGCCGGCATGCTGGCCCGGCAAGACCTCTGGTACGCGGCGATCTTGGGCGTCGTCACGCTGACCATGATCGACGGCGTGGAATCGCTGGCCACGGCCATGGCCATCGACCGCATCGACCCCTTCAAACGCAAGTCGCAGCCCAACCGCGTGTTGCTCGCCATGGGCGTGTGCAACATCGCCTCGAGCCTGGTGGGCGGCCTGACGATCATTCCCGGCGGGGTGAAGAGCAAGGCCAACATCGCGGCCGGCGGCCGGACGCTGTGGGCCAACTTCACCAACGCCGTGTGCCTGGTGATCTACCTGTTGGTCGCCGCCCCACTGATCAACATGATTCCCAAAGCGGCGCTCGCGGCGGTGCTGGTGTACACCGGCTGGAAGATGTGCGAGCCGGTGATCTGGCGGCACATGGCCCACATCGGCAAGGAGCAGTTGGCGATTTTCGCGATTACGGTCGGAGCGACCTTGCTGACCGATCTGCTGTGGGGAATCTTCATTGGCGTCGCCGCCAAGCTGGCGCTCAGCTTTGCCCTCTCCCGCCGCGGCGTGGCGATGAAGCCGATCGCCGGAACGGCCTTGCCGACGTGGTTGCAGAGCGTGGGCGATTTCTTCCGCAATCCTGTGAGCCGGCGCGAACTGCAGTCCGATGGCTACCACCTCTTCATCAACAAGCCCTTGGTCTGCTTCAACTCGATGAAGCTGAGCGAGGAACTCGAGCGCGTGCCCCGTGACGCCAAGGCCGTGTTCGTGCACCTGGACGAGTGCGTGTCGCTCGTCGACCACACTTCCTTCGAGAACCTGGAATATGTGATTCAGGAGTTTCTGCAAAGCGACGTGCCTGTGCAGGTTGTCGGCTTGGATCGCATGCGGCCGCTCTCGCACCACCACACTTGCATGCACGTGGTTGCGCCGTCGTTGGCTTCTGCTTAGAGACTGCGAACCCGATCCCTACTAGCCCGCAGCGCGAGCAAGGGAGAGCCACGCGTCCGTGGTCGAGTCTCGCGGATCCCGGCACGGGCCGGGCAGCATTTTCGGCCAGCGCGCCCGAAGGGCGCTCCCGTCCCTTGCTTGCGCTGCGGGCTGCGGGCTGGTGTAGGCGCCCGTCTCTAGCGCTGCCCAAACGACGTCAGGTTCGTAAAGCTCAGGTTCGTTTGGAAGGGAACCACGCCGTAGATGCCCCGTGTGAACACGAGGTTGATGAAGTCATCGGCCACCAGCAGCGGGCCCTTGGGCACGATCACGACGTCGGAATCGCCGAGCCAGATCTCGTCCGAGGGCGTGGGCCGCTTGCCGTAGAGGGCCCCCTGTACGTCGAGCATGGTGGCCAGCAGCCGCCAATCGTCGGCGCGGCGGAAGACCACGACCTGCCGTAGGTTGGCGCCCACGTTCCAACTTCCGGCCAGGGCGATGGCCTGCGTCACGGTGGTCGGCCCTTCCAGCGTGTAGCGTCCCGGGGTCTTCACTTCGCCGACCACGAACACGTAGCGCGGCGCCCGCTGATAGAGCACCGGAATGACTTCGATGCCGAAGATCTCGGCGTTGTAGCGTTCGTTCACTTCGCGCTCGAGTTCCTCGAGCGTGAGCCCCTGCACGGGAAACGTGCCGACGACCGGGAGGCCGATCGTCCCCTCGGGGTTCACCCGCACGATGCGGGTCTGACCGCCCTGGCTGTAACGGCTGTCGACCGCTTGCCGCAAGTCTTCGAGCTTGGTGTTCACCCGCAACGGGGCGACCGTGATGTCGGGGTTCTTGTAGTACTTGAGGTAGCCCTGGACGAGCGCTTCGCGCAGCTCAGGGAGCGTGCGGCCCGTGGCCTTCACCTGGCCGAGCAGCCGCACGGTGATCGTGCCGTCGGGCTGGATGATGCGGTTGCTGTTGAGCTCGGGGTCGGTGAACGACTCGATTTGCACCTCGTCGCCCACGTTCAAGCGATAGGGCGTCGAGCTCTCCTCGCGGGTCAGTCGGTAGAGGAACTCGAGCTGATCGTCGACCCGCAAGCGGTACTCGGGCACGTGCTGCAGGCGCGCGCGGCCAACGTATTCCCCCTGGGCGTACATCTGGTAGGGCACGTTGCCCATCGCCCCCCAATCCTGTTCGCCGCAGCCGTTCGTGGCGGCGCCGTCGATCCCTTGTACGCAGTAAGGCGCCGCGGGGCCTAAAGCCTGGCAAAGTTGCACGCTCCGCGTTCCCTCCGCCGCGCGCAGCAGACGGACCATGGCAGGCGAAGACGACGAGCGGCCGTGCGCGCCGGCAGATCCGGACACGCGCGGGCCGCCTACGCCGTCATGGACGAATCCGAGACCGAGGGCGAGCAAGGCCGCGCCGGCGCAAGCGGCGACCGTCCACGCCAGGCAGGCGCGCGGGAGTCGGCCGAGTTGAATCGCGTTCACAACGGTCCTCAGGAGCGATTGCATGGCTATTTTCTCGTGCTCCATGGCCATTGGATTCCGGGCTTGCGTTCCGCGGCCCGCTGCGGCGTCGGCGCTGCGGCCGAGGCGGCCTTGGCCGCCGGCACGATCGGATCGAAGGTCATGGCCGACTGCGAGAACGAACGGGCGTCGACGATGCGGATCGGCACCCCAACGGAAGACAGGGCCGAGGGGGACAGCGGACTGCGGCTGGCTAGCGCTTTGGCCTGGGCTTCGGCCGATTTGGCGAGCGAAGCGTCGCCTAGTTGCTGCCCTACCGCTGCCAGATTGTGCCACAACTCAGGCCGGTTCGAGGCGGGCGCTGCTTGCTCCAAGAGCTGCCGCGCTTCGGGCAGGCGGCCGCAATGGGCATGCGCCACGGCCAGCTCGTTCGTGGCCAAAAAGTTTTGCTCATCGGTAAGCACGGCGGCCTGAAAACAAGCCGCCGCGCGCGGCAAATAGGATTCGACGGGCACCGAGCCCGTGGGGGCCATGGCCGCTTGCAGTTTGCCCAGGCCGTAGAGCGCGAGCGAGGCCACCGGTTCGCGGCCGCAGGCGACGGCCAGTTGCTCGGCGGCAAAGCTGCAGTAGGCCTGGCGCGCGTCGGTGGGCGAGCCGACGGCGATCTCGCCGTTGCGCAAAAGCGGTGTCTCGTGCGCCTCGGCGATCGTCTTCAGGTCCAAGAGCCGAGTCGCGCCGGCGGGCGGGGTGAAGTCTCGAGACTCCTCGAGCGCTTGCAGCCCTGCCGACAGGGCGCGGGCATGCTGTGTCGTGCCGCGGGCGCGGTCGAGGGCGTCGGCAACCAGTCGCAGGGCGCGGAGGAAGTCGGCCCGCGAGGCGTAGTGCGCGCCGCGCGCGCCAAGGTCGGAGGCACGGGCCACCAGGTCTTGGGCCTGACGTAGAGCCGCGAGCGATTCGGCCCCGTCGAGCCGTTCGGTCAGCCAGGGCTGCATCTCTTCGGCCGGAGCCTGATCAGCGATTTCCGCCGCCGGAGGCGCTTGCGGCTCCTCCATCTCGGCGGCCAAGGCGTCGAGTTGCCGCTCGATCTCGAAAGCCGCTGCCCTCACTTCTACGGGCAGGAGCTTGGGAGGGGCCGTGGGAGCTGAGGGCGCCGGGGGCAGGCAATCGTTGTCTTCGGGGGTGGGGGCAAGGTCGTTCGAATAGGGCGACTGTGCGGCCAGGTGAATCGCGGCCAGGTCGACCTGAGCGCCTGCGGGGGAGAATCCGCGGGGGGCCATGAGGCCCGTCTCCTCGGGGCCTTCGCTGCAGCCAGCCAGCGCCGGCAGGCCCAGGGCCGAAGCGATCAAGCAGGGCTGTGCCCAGCGGCGAAGGGGTCGCATGTCTCATCCCTGAGCGAGGCGGCCAGCAGAAGTCGATTCCGTTCGGCGAAGCGCGATCCGATCCCGCTCCCCGCATCAGGAAATCGTCACGGCCGGCGGCCTGGCCCAGCAAAAGACCGCTCGACAGGCGCTGGCGTGCAGAGGGGGCTGCTGCGTTCGCTACAGGCGGCGCGAGCGGACTTCGGGTGCTTCGCAAAACGTCTGCGCCTGCCCGCAGGAGGGGAACAACGCACAGGAGAGTTACCGACGGAAGAGTTTGGCGAATCGAACGTCTCGACTTCCGGTTGGAGACCTTCTCACTCCGTACTTCGCCCCAAGAATACCATCCGCGTCAACCGCCGCTCGCTCGTCAGGGCATGCACCACGCCCAGGAACCGCTGCAGCGCCGCGAACGTCTCCTCCCCTTCGAGCCGCGCCAAGTCCTCTGCGTGGCGCTCGCGGGCGTCGTGCCAGCGGCGCGAGACTGCTGCCTCGTTCTCTGTGGCGTCCCAGGCCGATGCCAGTTCGAGCCCCGCTTCCTCCAGGAGCCACTCGTTCACCCCGAGCGGAGCGAATTCGAAGTAGCCGGTCGAGCTGCGGATGGCGAACTCCTCCTTGGTCACTAACCCGGTCACCACGACGGGGTCGGTGTAGAGAAACCGGCCGCCGGGCCGCAGCACCCGCCGCCACTCGCCGAACAGGCGGCGGCGGTCCGGCAGGTGGCACATCGCATCCAGGCAGACGAGCGCGTCGCACGAGTGGTCCGCCAACGGCAGCGGATTCTTCACGTCCGCCAACTGCAGCGTCACGCGGTCTTCCAGGTTGGCCTGGCGCACGAGGTCTCGGCCGGCTGAAAGACCCGCCTGATTTACGTCGATTCCGGTGACCGCGCAGCCGGTCTCCCGAGCCAGGAAGACGGCGGGCCCCCCAGAGCCGCAGCCGACATCGAGCACATGGTCGCGATCAGTCAACTCGAGGCGCGCGATGAACTGGCGGTACTCGTCGCCCGTAACCCAACTGCTCTGACCAAAGTCCTCGCCGTACGTTTCCAGACGCACCTGCCCGAGCACTCGGTCGGCAAAGTTGCCATAGGCCGTGCCGTAGAGGTCGGCGGGGGACAATGTCATCCAGTCCTCGTGTTGAGAAATTACCCCAGCGCCGCCCGAATCCGCCCCACGAGCGGATTGTCGCGATCCCCCGAGCCGCGGAGCTGGAACAGGCTGGCCGCCAGGAAGCGGTCGCGCACCTGAGGGGCGAGTTGGCCGTAATCCTCGAGCACGGCCGAGCTGAACTTGTAGTCGTGCGAGTCGTCTCCCTTGAGGAACACGAGCACGCGGGCAGCGTCGATCAAAGCCTGCGGATCGCCGCCGGCGCTCAGGTAGCCCAGCGCCTTGGCGGCGGCGGCCTGGCGGTTCTCGTTGACGGTGGCAAAGATCTCGGCCACGGCAGCCGCGGGCGACTTCTCGCTCGGCGTTTGGGGCTCAAGGGTGTCGAGCCGCAGATCGCCCAATTCGCCGCTCAAGCGATCGCGGAAGAAGGTGAGAAACGCTGCGTTTTGCAGGAGCATCAACCGCCGAGTCTCGTCGACTGCGCATTGCTCGAAGGCGAACCGCAGGGCGTTGGTCGTCGTCACCGCGTGCAGAGAAACAATGCCGGGCCGCCGCGCGAGCAGCTCTCCGGCTGAAGAGAACAGCCCGTCCCAAATGGACTGCGGCCCCACGCCGCGGTTGAGCAGTTCGACCACCAACTCGCAGGCCGCAGCATGATCGGCTGAGCGCAGCGCGGCCAGCGTTTCGCCAGTCGCTTGCGGATTCGCCTGCCCATCGAGCCAGTCGCCGCGAATCTTGCCCGCCCGTTCCTGATTCTCCCGCCACGGCCGATCGGGCAGAAGATCGGCCTGATCGGGGCGCTCCCCATCATGCATCAACAGGGCATAGGCCAGCGAGCGCAGCACGGGTTCGTTGTGATGCCAGCCGATGCAGCCCAGCGTCCGCCAGCTATTGGCCACGTAGATCGCCTTGTGGCCGATCGAGCGGAAGTCGCGGGCACCGTAACGACAGAAGACGTCGAACACCTCTTGGGCGCCGGCCGAACGCGCGAGCGCCGCCACCGCGGCGTCGGCCGCCGGCTCGTCCCAGCGATTCATCGCGGCGGCGAAGGCTTTGCCCGCCTGCGAGGCCTTGGGCAGGGCCGCCTCGTCGACCGGCCGCATCGTCCAGTCCCCTTCCTCTACGTCGCGGGCTTGCGACGACTTGAATTCGTCGAGGGCCCAGAAGATGGGCAGCCAGCGATCGGCCGGCGGCGAATTGAGGCTGGCCAGATGGGCCGAATTCACCACCAACACCGCATGGAACTTGAAGCCCACGGCCGGCCGCGGCTGCACGTTGCGCACCCCGGCCAAGAGCAAGGCCGCCAGCAGATCGCGATAGGAGAGGCCTTTGTTGACGCGGTGGCCCACGTCTTCGAGCAGCCGCTCGCGCGGTGTCTCTTCGAGGAGACGCACGAGCGGTTCGATCTCGGGCGAGAGCCGCACGACCTTGGGGTCGAGCTGCGATTCCTCGGCCGACACGGGGCGCAGCTTGCCGAGCGCTCCGAGGTCGCTCAAGCCCAAGAGAGCCGCCCCCGAAGCCGTGCCCGCCAGAAACCCCCGCCGCGACGTCCGCGTGCCCATGATGTGCACCTCCGCCTGAGTGCTGTGTGCCGTGAGGCCGACGAGCCGGCCAGTCACGTCAGTATCCGGTCGTCTTAGCGGCGAAGCAAGCTTGTCAGGCGTTGGCCGGCAGCGCTTTGCCTGGGCAAGCTCCCCCCGCGCGGGTACATTCCAGGCTTCCCTCCGCCCTCCCCTGCTCTCCCTGCACTCGCATGTCTACGTCGCTCTCCCAGCGCCTGTTCGACGAGCTCGACGCCCTCTGGCTCGTCGACCCGCACACACACATCAATCCCCACGTCCCGGCCGCCCGCAGCCTGGCCGACATCCTGGGCTACCACTACTACACCGAGCTCGTGCATTCGGCCGGCGTGCCGCGGCGCGAGATCGAGGATCCCAAGCTCTCGCCGCGCGACAAGGTGCGCCGGCTGGCGGCCGGCCTCGGCCCGCTCGAAAACACGGCCCAGCATCAGTGGCTGCTCGAGATCCTGCGCCAGTTCTTTGGCTTCGACCATGCCCGCCTAACGGCCGACAACGCTGACGAAGCCTATGACCTGGTCGAGCGCAAGACCCGCGCCAGCGACTGGCCGGCCGAAGTGCTCCGGCAAAGCAAACTGCGTGCAGTCTTCCTGACGAACGACTTCGACGACCCGCTGGCCGGCTTCGACACGTCGGTCTACGTCCCCTGCTTGCGGACCGATGAGTTGGTGTTTCACCTGGCACGCCCCGCGGTGCGCGAGCGGCTGGCCAAGTCGTCGGGCGTGGAGGTCAAGGATCTCGCCAGCCTGCGCCGCGCGCTGGCGGCCCGCTTCGAACACTTTCGCGCTCGGGGCGCGCGGGCGTGCGCGATTTCGTTGCCGCCGGATTTCGTGGCGTCGCACGTGCCGACGGAAGAAGCGGAGCGCGAACTCGGCCGGCTGCTGACGCAAGGAGACGTGGTCGATCCCGAAACGCGGGCCCGCGTCAGCCAACTCGTCTTCTGGACCCTCGCCGAGCAGTGCGCCGAGTTCGGCTTGCCGTTCGACCTGATGATCGGCGTGAACCGCGCGGTCTATCCGGGCGGGGTGTTTCAGGGGCAAGATCTTTACGACAGCCGCGTGTCGCTGATCCAGTACCGCGAGCTGTTCAACGCTTTTCCTCAGGTCACCTTTCCGATTTCGGTGCTGGCCAGCGTCACGAACCAGGAACTGGTCAGCTACGCCTGGATTTTCCCAAACGTGGTTACCTGCGGGCACTGGTGGTACTCGAACACCCCCAGCCTGATCGAGCGGGATCTGGCGCATCGGCTCGAGGCGGCGCCGCTGACCAAGCAAATTGGCTACTACAGCGACATGTACAAGCTGGAGTTTGCCTGGCCCAAGTTCCGCATGTACAAAAGAGTGCTGGCCAAGGTGCTCGCCGAGCGGTTTGTGGCCGACCGCGGGTGGAGCGAAGAGCGGGCGCTGGAGCTGGGGCGGACCCTGCTCGTCGACAACGTCAGCCGCATCTTCGGCGAGCCCGGCGGGGCCTAGTGGCCGCGCCTTGTTTCAGCATCATCTTCTTGCCCCTACGGGAGTCGGTTCTCCATGCCGTCGTCGCGATTGAAACTGTTCTTGGCGGGCCTGCTGCTGGTCGGTTGCGGCGGATGCCAAAAAGGCCCTCCGGCGCCCGATCCGCAGGCGGTCGCCGCCCTCCAGGCGAAGAATCGCGCGGAAGAGAAGGAAGAGTTCCTCCGCCAGGTGGCCGCCGGCCAAGACTCCTTCGAACTTATGACCAAGTCAGTGGACGACTCTTGGCTCGAGGCGCTGAAAGGGAAGCCGATCGTGACCCTCGGCCTGAATGGCCTTCCAGTAACCGACAAGGGAATCGCCTGCCTAGCAGGCAACCCTAAGATGAAGGAGTTGCGGCTCGAAGGCACGAAGATGTCGGACGCCGGCATGCAGGTGGTGGCCGACATGCCCGAGCTGACCGTGCTGACCATGAACGGCGAAATCACCGATGAAGGGCTGAAGCCGGTCGCCGGGCTGACGAAGCTCGTCGAACTGACGCTTAGCGACAAGGTAACCGACAAGGGATTGCCGCAACTCTCGCGGCTCACCAACCTCGATTCGCTCGGCCCCTTGGGGCCCGGCGTCAGCGGCGCCGGCATCGACGCCCTGTTTCCCCTGCAGAAGTTGACCACGATCCGCTTCTACAATTCAAATATCACCGATGCCGATCTCGATAAGCTGGTCAAGTTCCCCCAACTCACTTCCTTGGCGCTCATCGGCACCAAGATCACGGACGCCGGTCTAATGAAGCTGGCGAAACTGCCCAAGCTTCAGGTGCTAATGGTTGGCAGCACGGCGGTCACACCCGAGGGGGTTGCGAAGCTAAGAGCGGCCAAGCCCGACATCAAAGACGTCGTCCTCTAAGTTTTCCTCCCTCGCTGGAACCTGGTTTTGGCCAAGCGCGCCCTGATCACCGGCATCACCGGCCAAGACGGCTCTTATCTGGCCGAGCTGTTGCTGGACAAGGGGTACGAGGTGCATGGCCTCGTGCGCCGCTCGAGCTCGTTCAACACCGCGCGGCTGCGCACGATCTACGAAGACCCGCACGTCGCCAGCGCCCGGCTCAAGCTGCACTATGGCGACATCACCGAATCGGCATCGCTCGCGCGCCTGATCGACGAGGTGGCGCCGGCCGAGATCTACAACCTGGCCGCCCAGAGCCACGTGCGCGTGTCATTCGATCAGCCGCTCTACACCGTGCAAACCGCGGCTTGGGGCGCGCTCGCCGCCCTCGAGGCGGCCCGCATGCTCGCCCAGCGGCAGGAAGTGCGGTTCTATCAGGCGTCGTCGAGCGAAATGTACGGCCAGGTTGCCGAATCGCCGCAGACCGAATCGACCCCCTTTCATCCCCGCAGCCCCTATGGCTGCGCTAAAGTGTTCGCGTTCCACCAAACGGTGAACTACCGCGAAGCCTATGGGCTGTTCGCCTGCAACGGCATTCTCTTCA
Source organism: Pirellulales bacterium (assembly GCA_044221365.1). GTDB lineage: Bacteria > Planctomycetota > Planctomycetia > Pirellulales > JBGAPH01 > JBGAPH01. The sequence continues at coordinate 22,921 of JBGAPH010000048.1, read as the reverse complement.
ACCACGAATCTCCGCGGCGGGGCGAGACCTTCGTCACCCGCAAGATCACCCGCGCCGCCACGCGCATCAAGGAAGGCCTGCAAGACAAACTGTTCCTCGGCAACCTGCAGGCGCGGCGCGATTGGGGCTTCGCCGGGGACTACGTCGACGCGATGTGGCGGATGCTCGCCCGCGACGTAGCCGACGACTACGTGGTGGCCACCGGCCAGATGCACTCGGTCCAAGACTTCCTCGAGCTCTGCTTCGGCCACTTGCAGCTAGACTGGCGCAAGCACGTGGAAGTCGACCCGCGCTACTACCGCCCGAGCGAAGTCGACCGCCTGGTCGGAGACGCCAGCAAGGCGAAACGCGCACTCGGCTGGCAGCCGCGGACCTCGTTCGACGAGCTGGTCCGGCTGATGGTCGAGGCCGACTGGCAGCTTGCCCGCCAGGAGCGCGAAGGAAACGCGGCGATCTAGCGCTCAGCTTGTCTTGGCGAGCGACTACCGCCCCTGCTCCGCCAGCTCGATCGCTTTCAGCAGCCCGCGGGCTTTGTTAAGCGTTTCCTGATACTCGGCGGCCGGAACACTGTCGGCCACGATGCCGGCGCCCGCCTGCACGTAGGCGGTGTTCCCCTGCACGACCATCGTCCGCAGGGCGATGCAGGTGTCCATGTTGCCCGAGTAGTCGACGTAGCCCACCGCCCCCGCATACGGGCCCCGGCGATGCGGCTCGAGCTCGTCGATGATCTCCATCGCACGCACCTTGGGCGCGCCAGACACCGTGCCCGCCGGCAGGCAGGCCCGCAGCGCGTCGAAGGCGTCTTTGCCGTCGGCGAGCTGCCCTGTGACGTTCGACGTGATGTGCATCACGTGGCTGTAGCGTTCGATCGTCATGATGTCGGAGAGAGCGACCGAACCGAAGCGGGCCACTCGGCCGACGTCGTTGCGGCCCAGGTCCACCAGCATCACGTGTTCTGCCCGCTCCTTGGGGTCGGCGAGCAGCTCCTCGGCGAGCCGGCGGTCTTCCTCTTCGCTGCCGCCGCGGGGCCGCGTGCCGGCCAGCGGCCGCACCGTCACTTGCCCCGCCACCACGCGCACCATCACCTCGGGCGAACTGCCGACCAGGGTTACGCTCGGCGTGCGGACGTAGAACATGAACGGGCTCGGGTTCACGATCCGCAGCGTGCGGTAGATCTCGAAGGGATGCACCGAGATTTGCAGCTTCAGCCGCTGGCTGATCACGACCTGAAAAATGTCTCCCGCGCGGATGTACTCCACGCACTTCCGCACCGCGGCCTCGAATGCCAGCTGCGTGAAGTTCGATTCGTAGGCGATCTTGGGCACGCGGCGCGTATCGATGTCGGCGGTGCGCAGCGACGGCTCAGGGGCCTCGAGCCGGGCCACGGTTTCATCGATCCGCCGGCAGGCGTCTTCATAGGCGCCTTGCAGATCGCTGCCGAACAGGTCGAGCCGGGCCATGGCCACGACGACGAGCGTTTTGTTGACGTTGTCGAACACGACCATGCGGTCGTAGAAGGCGAAGGCCAAGTCCGGCAGGCTGCGGTCATCGGTCGGCGCGTTCGGCAGCCGCTCCGTGTACCGCACCACGTCGTACCCGGCGTAGCCCACGGCGCCGCTGGTAAAGGGGGGCAACTCGGGCAGAACGGCCGCCTTGAGCTGGCCTACGCGCTGGCGCAGCTCCTCGATCGGATTGGAGCTTTCGAACTCCTGCGCCCCGGCGGCGTCTCGGATGGTGACGTGCGACCCGCGGGCCTCGATCTCGAGAAACGGGTCGCTCGCGAGAAAGCTGTAGCGGCCCACCTTTTCGCCTCCGACCACGCTCTCGAACAGGCAGGCGCAGCGGCCGGTGTCGATCTTGTGGAAGGCCGACACGGGGGTCAGCGTGTCGGCGGTCAGGCGGCGATAGACCGGCGCCAGACCGTGACCGGCGGCCAACTGAGAAAACGCTGCGAAGTCAGGCGCGTGGGGCATAGTTGGCCGGTTCTGTCCAAGGCGGTCTGCAGGCTATCGCCAGCGCTCTTTAGGGGAGTGCCAGCCCAGCGGCCGGGTTCGTCGACCGCCCTGGCCAGGTTTGGTCAGGCGCGAGTCGGTCTTGTTGGCGGCCCAGCTTAGCACCCCGGAGGGGTGGCTCACAACGCGGTCCGTCGGGCCGCGTAACTGCCGAATCTTCTGTAGGTTAGCACGCGGGCGCACGCTCCGAGTTCAGCTTGACACTCGGGGGTGCGTGGTTAGAATCCTTTCAGCATATCGACTTACGAAACGGCGTCGCGTCGCATGAGGGGCTCGCGGGGCGCCGTTCCCGTGGCGGCCGAGCACCTTTGAGGGAACGCCCTCGGCGGCCGCTTCTCCCTCGGTGCGGTCGTGCCATGCGTTGTCAGCGCTGCGAAAAGCAAGCCACCTTTCACATCACCGAGCTCACCGGCGGCAGCAAGCCCCAGGAACTGCACCTCTGCGAGGAGCACGCCCGCGACTACCTGACCCACCCGGGCGCCGACCAGGTGGGCCAAGCGGCGGGAATCGCCGGTGCGCTCGCCCAGCAGTTGGCGGTCGGCCAGGCTGCCGAGGATTTGGCCCGGCTTGATCAGCGGGCCTGCCCGGTGTGCGGCATTACGTTCTTCGAATTCCGTAATCAGGGTCGCTTGGGCTGTGCCCACGACTACGTGTGCTTCGCCAAGGAAATCGAGCCCCTGATCGTGAACATTCACGGCGATCACCAGCATCGGGGCAAAAAGAGCGCTCGGTTCCCCGATGGCACCGAGCCCTGGACGAACCTCATCCGCCTGCGGCGCGACATGCAGACTGCCGTCGCCGACGAGGACTATGAGAAGGCCAAGGAGCTGCGCGACGAAATCCGCCGGCTCGAGGCTCAGGCATCGCCTGCAGAACAATAACGCGGAAAGCTGCATCGGTTGCGAGCGCGAAAGACGTGAAACTCGACGAATTAGCCCGCTCGAGCGGCGAATGGTTGCGAGGCTCCGGCCCTGAGTCGGACATCGTGATCAGTTCGCGCATTCGCCTGGCGCGCAATCTGGCGGATTACCCCTTCATTTCCAAGGCCGCGGATCGCGATCGCGGCGCCGTCGAAAAACTGCTCCGCGAGCAGGTGATGGCCGTCCGCGACGCCGGCGCCCTCACTTACCTGAACGTCGGCGAACTCGAAGGCATCGATCGGCAGTTCCTGGTCGAACGGCAACTCATCAGCCGTGAACACGCCGAAAGCCATGGCGCCCGCGGCGTGGCGATCGATCCGGGCGAGCAGGTCAGCGTGATGATCAACGAAGAAGATCATCTGCGGATGCAGGTTATGCACAGCGGGCTCGACCTGATGGCCGCTTGGCAGCGAATCAGCCACCTCGACGACCTGATCGGGCAGCACGCCGTGTTCGCCTATCACCCCACGCTCGGCTTCCTCACCGCCTGCCCTACCAACGTAGGCACGGGGATGCGGGTGAGCGTGATGCTGCACCTGCCGGCTCTCAAGGAAACCCGGCAAATCGACAAGGTCCTTCGCAGCCTGCAGAAGATCAGCCTGGCCGTCCGCGGCCTCTATGGCGAAGGCTCGCAGGCAATGGGCGATTTCTATCAGGTGAGCAACCAGATTACGCTCGGCCGCAGCGAGGAAGAGTTGATCAAGCAGGTGAGCGACGTCGTGCCGGTGCTCATCGACTACGAACGGCGTGCCCGCGAGTTCCTGGTCCGCGAGGACCACGACCGCCTCTTCGACCGCGTCAGCCGGGCCTACGGCACCCTGCGCTCCGCCCAAACGATCAGCTCCGAGGAGACGATGCAGCTCCTCTCCAGCGTGCGGATGGGGGTGAACTTGGGCCTGATCGAGGATCTGCCGATCCCCACGATCAACGAATTGTTCATCCAAACGCAGCCGGCCCACCTGCAAAAGATCAGCGGCTCGCAACTGGGCACCGCCGACCGCAACGTCGAGCGGGCCCGCTACCTGCGCTCGCACCTGGCCAAGCACAGCAACGGCGGTCCGGAAACCTCGGACAACTAAGCCGTAGCCGGCACACGCCGAGTGCCGATCGCCGGACTAGCAACGCGCCAAACGGTGCGCTTGGCGCTTCAGCATTCCACACGGAGTGTGCGGGCTGCCAACGGCGGCTACGGGTAATACTCCGGCCGCGGGGCGCTCCGCTCGCCGCTGAGCATCTGTTCGAGATAGCCCGTCACGCGGTCCACGACGCGATCGAGGAACGCCTGCCCCGTGGCGGCGGTGGCGTAGCTCGGCTTGGGATCGGCCTGGTCGATGTTCGGCCGCACGTTCTCGGGGAACGCCGCCAGGGCAATCGCGGTTTCGAACTCCTGCGCGTGCCCCGGCAGATCCTCCGGCACGCGGCTGCCTCCCCGCAACAGTTCACGCGCGTCGTCGGCCGTGAGTGTGTCCCAGTAGGAAAGAAAGTGCAGGTTCACGGGGTGGAGCCGCAGCATCTGGTCCCAGACCGCTTGGCAGGCGGCGATGTTGCCGCCGTGGCCGTTGAGCACGAGCACGTGCTGGAAGCCGGCGCGCACCAGGCTTTCGACCAGGTCGTTGAGCACCGCCAAGAACGTTCCTGGGCGCACGCTGAGCGTGCCCGGGTGGCGCATATGATGCTCGCTGATCCCGGCCATCACGCCTTGGGCCACGACGACGCGCGGCGCAAGCCGGCGCGCGACCGCCGCGGCGACGACGTTGGCGCTGCGCCAATCGTGTTCCATGGCCAGATGCTCGAGGTGCTGTTCGATCGCCGCGATGGGCAGAACGCAAGCGGCCAGTTCGCCGCTGCCGATGCGCTCGCGAAATTCGCGGCGGGTGAGCTGCCCTAACCAGATCGTCGGCTCCGGCACTTTCGTTCAATCCTCGAACCAATGACTGAGCGCCAAGTCGCTGAGCAGCGCTTGCAACTCGAACTCGTTTTCCTCTGGCAAACCGGCCGCCTGCTCGTGAACCAGGTCGTCGAGTGCCTGAAGAGCTTCCTGTTCGCCGAGCCCTTCGAAGGCCGTTCGCGGCAGCCGCTGACCGAAATTCTGCTTGAGCAGGGCGAAGTCGTCCAGGTCCACGCTGCCGCTGCCGCCGAAATCGACGAAGGTCGATGGCTCGCCAAAGGCGCCGCGCAGCAAGCCAAAGTCGTCGAGCCCAATGCGCCCTGAGCGATCGGCGTCGCCCGGCAGCACACTGAAGCCCAGGCGGAAGTTGCCGCCGGCCTGGCCGTCCCCCGAAGGGAACTCGGCGGACGTCTGCCACTCGCCATCGAGCGAGCGGCCGTGCTTGTCCTCGAGATCCGTGGAGAGTCCGAGCAGATACCGCCCCGCGGCGAGGGGCGCGGCCGTGGTCCAGGTCGCCGTACGCGTCGACTCGTCGTACGAAAAACCGGCGATCGCCAGGAAATGCGTGGGGTCATCGAGCCGCACCAGCAGCAGATCTTGCTTGCCAACCGTCATGGGCTGGTTGAACCGCACCGAAATGCGGTCGAGGTTCGACCAGGGCAGCGGCGAACCGAAATCGTGTCCGGCGGGCAAGGAGAACCCTTGCTGCCCGGCGAGTTGCGCGGCGAAGCCGGCAGTCCACTGGCTGCTGGCCAGATCCACCGCCAGCACCTGCGGCGGCACGGCGGCCGTGCGATCGACCGTGAGCACATATTCCCCCCGCCCATGCGCCGCGAGCACGCGCACGTAGTACTGCCCAGCGGCCGGAGCGACGAAACCCAGCCGCACGTTCAGTCCATCGGCCGCGCTGTTGTCGCTCTGGGCGATCAGCGCGCCCGCCGCGTCGTAGAGCTCGATCCGCGGGTCGAGGTCGCTGTCGGCTTCGAGCGCGGTCCAGGTGGGCGTCGCGGTGCGAATGACGATCTCTTCGCCGGCGGCGGCGCTGAAGTGATACCAGTCGTTGGGCTGACCGGCCAACGCCAGCGAGCCGGCGGCGTTCAACCGCCCGCCCGAGATCACCTGGCCGGCGAGCTGCGGCAGGCGATCGGCGCCGTCGCGCAGAATCTGCTCGATCTCGCGCGGAGTGAGCCCGGGATTCAGGTCGGCTAGGAGCGCGGCTACGCCCGACACGTGGGGCGTAGCCATCGACGTGCCGCTGAACACGCTGTAGGTGTTGTTGGGCGTGGTGCTGAGGATGTCGACGCCGGGCGCGGCCAAATCGACTGTGGTCGCGCCGTAGTTCGAAAACGAAGCGAGCGCGTCGCGGTGGTCGGTGGCCGCCACCGACACCAGCCCTTCGAGGTCGAAGTTGGCCGGGTAAGTGGGAAACTGGTCGTTGTTCGAGCCCAGGTTGCCGGCGGCCGCGACGAAGAGGATGCCGGCGTCGATGCTGGCGGCGATCGCCTCGCGGAGCGCTTCCGACCCTTCGCCTCCTCCCCAACTGTTGTTGCTGACGACGATGTTCACGCCGTACCGCGTTTTCATCAGCGTCATGTACTGGATCGCGGCGATCGCATCGGACGTGGAGCCGGTGCCGGCGCTCGACAGGAACTTGAGGGCCATCAGCTTGGCGTTCCAAGCGATCCCGGTCACGCCGACGCCGTTGTTCCCTTCGGCGGCCATCGTGCCCGCGGTGTGGGTGCCGTGGCCGTTGTCGTCGAAGGGATCGCTGTCGCCGTTGGCGGTGTCGATGCCGTGGATGTCGTCGATGTAGCCGTTGCCGTCGTTGTCGATGCCGTCGCCGGCGATCTCGCCGGGATTCACCCAGATGTTGGCGGCCAGATCCTCGTGCAGGTAATCGATGCCCGTGTCGATGCTGGCGATCACGACGTCGCTCGATCCCGTGGTGATGTCCCACGCTTGCGGCGCGTCGATGTCGGCGCCAGGCGAGCCGCCGGTTTGGCCCGTGTTGTTCAGGCCGTACAGCTCGTTGAAGCGCGGATCGTTGGGAATCGTGTCGAGCAGTTGCAGGGCGTAGTCGGGCTCGGCGTAGCGCACGCCGGGCGCCTGACGCCACACGTCGAGCACTTGGGGCAAGTCAGTGGTCGGCACGTCGAACAAGCTCGCGCTCACCAGCGGCAACGCGCCCACTTTCCTTACCGGCGTGCTCAGCGACTTGAGCTGCCCCAGGCTGAGCAGCGGATCGTCGAACCGCACGATCAGCCGCGTCATGCCGGCGGCGGGACCCGTCGCTGGCAGCGACGAAGTGGAGACGCCGCCGGCATTGGTCGCGGGGTGGTCGGCGCCGCCGATCACGTGCCCCAGCGCCATGCCCGATCCGTCCAGGTCCTGAGCGTTGGCGAGTTCGTCGTTGCGTTCGTGGTCGAAGTCGGCGCCGCGGGTGACGAGCAGCGTGTAGGGGGTCGAGCCGCCGCGGATGCGGACGTAATACTGGCCGGTGACCGGGGCCACGAAGTCTTGGATCACGCGGTCGAGGTTGCTAGCCCGCGGCCCGCTCGTGGCCACGGTTTGCCCCGCCGCGTCGAGCACCTCGAGGTCCATCTCGGGTCCGCCGTTCTTGCGGAGCGCAATGGTGGCCGGCTGCCCCTGGCTGAGCGCCACCGAATAGAAGTCGGGCGACGAATCGCCGATCGAGCGAATCTCGACGTCGTCGAGATACCAGCCCTCGAGTTCGGCGAAGAAGTCGCTCGAGAAGGCGAAGCGGAACTGCACGCGTTCGCCGCGGAACTGAGAGACGTCGATCACCGCGGTGCGGAAGCCCTCGGTGAAGTCGCTCAGGTTGCCCAGCGTGAGATTGTCGGCCACGAGCGTCACGACCGAGCCGTTCACCACCGCCTCGACCCTCGCCAGGTCGCCAAATCCGTCGGCCTCCAGGAAGTAGTTGAACCGCAACTGGAGCTGGCCCGTGACGTTTCGCAGATCAATTTCGGGGCTGAGCGCGGCGCCGCCGATCAGCGAGTTGTACAAACCGCCCCCTTCCTCTCCTTCGCCGCTGCCAAAATACAGGCTATGCGAGGCCGAGTGGCCGGCGTCGTGCCCGCGGCCGGTCGACCGATGCCATTGGCCTTGCCCCAGCTCGAACGTATTGTCGAGGGCGAAGCCGCCCAGGCCGCTTTCGAAGTCTTGTCGATAGATCGTGGTCGTGGGAGGCGCTAGGTCGCCGAGGACCGCCGCACGGTCGGCTCCGGGGCCCAATTCGACGAACGAGCCCGCGAGCGACTGCGCGGAAGCCAGATCGTCGTTGGCAGGTCCGCTCTGCGGTTCAACCTCGACCGCCGCGTTCACCACAAGTTGCAGCCGGTACGAGCCGCTCGAGCCCGCCGTGCCCCCCACGACGACGCGGTAAAGGCCGGCGGTGGTGGCAAGAAACGTCTGAATCACCGTCGGCGAGCCGGGCGACGCCGCGGCGGCCGAACCGAGCGCATTCCCCTCAGGCGAGCGAATCTCGAGCGTCGGCGTTAGGCCGTCGCTGGGCGTAGCGACGAGCGACAGCGTTTGCCCGGCGGCGAGCGCGACCAGATAGATGTCGACATCGCCCGCTGGGGCGGCGAGCGCCGAAACCTCCCCGGAGTAGACGAGGCTCCCCAGCGGCAACACGGGATGCAACGGCTCGGTCAGGAGTTGAGTCTGCACGTCGACCGTGAACGACAGCTCGAAATCTCCGCCGGGCTGCCCGTTGCCCGACACTCCCGGCGGCAACGGGCCGGCGGGCGGCTCGCCGTCGAGGTCCCAACCGACCAGGTCTTCGAACTGGCGATCGCCGCTGAGCAACTTGAGCACGTAGCGGTCGTCCGCGAGCACGGGAAACAGCAGTTTGAGCGTGGAGGTCGCGGGGTCGTAGCTCAACGACTGCACCCGCTGCTTCCCCGTCGTCTCCCCCACGAGCAACACATCGCTGGGGTCCAAGCTGCCGGACGCCAGCGGTTCGTTGAAGCGGGCCGTGAATTCGACCGCCCCCACGGGCAGAACGGCGCCAGGGGCGATCGAGGTTTCCACCACGCGCGGCGCCGTCAGATCGACGAAGAAGTTGCTTTCCCAGGCCTCGAGCGGCGTTCCTTGCAGATCGACGATGGCGCCCGCAGCCAGCCGCAGCACGTGCGGCCCTTCGGCCAAGTTGGGCAGGGTGAAACGCAGCGTGAGTCCATCCACGGCCTCGGCGGACACGGCCGGCAACCCGTCGACCGTGAGGTCGCTGGCCGCAAGCGTGGGCAGCGAAACGAGGTCGGAAAAGCTGATCGTTACGGCTGTGAGGGCCGCGTTGAGCCGCGCGTCGGCCGGCGTGTCGACGGCTACGGCGGCGAAGGGAGTCCGCGGGCCGGTCGCCCCGTCGACTCGCAGCAAATACTCTCCCGCGCCCCGCTCCGACGCCACGCGCACGAACAGCGTGCCCGTTTCGCTTGCCGTGTACGTGAGGTGAGCGTTGCGGCCGTCGGCCGCGCTATTGTGGTCGACGGCCACTCGAACTCCCGCGGCGTCGTAGAGTTCGAGCAGGGGATCGAGCGCGTTGTCGAATTGTCCCGCGGCGTCTCCCGGCGTCGACGTCGCCAGGACGAGTTGGTCGCCGGCGCTCACCGACACGCGATACCAATCCGCGGGTTCGCCAAACAAGCCGACCATGCGCGCCGCGTTCAGCCGACCGCCGCTGACCATTTTCCCGACGAGGCTGGGGCGTTGGTCGGCGCTGGCCAAGAGGGCATCCTTGATCTCGGCGAGCGACAGATTCGGCGCCAATCCGCTCACCAGCGCCACGACGCCTGTCACGTGCGGCGTGGCCATCGACGTGCCGCTGTACGTGTCGTACGTGTTGTCGGGCGTGGTGCTGAGGATGCCGACGCCCGGGGCCGCCAGGTCGACGCTCGCGGCGCCGAAGTTCGAGAAGTCCGCAAGCTCGTCGTGCGCGTCGGTGGCGGCGACCGACACGATGCCCGGCAGATCGTACGCCGCCGGGTATTCGGCGAACTCGTCGGCGTTGGAGCCCGAGTTGCCGGCGGCGGCGACGAACAGCACGCCCGCGGCGTTGCTGGCGGCGATGGCGTCGTAGAGCGCCTGCGATTCCGCTCCGCCGCCCCAACTGTTGTTGCTGGCCACGATGTTGACGCCGTACTTCGTCTTCATCAGCGTCATGTAGTCGATGGCGGCGATGGCGTCGGACGTGAAGCCGATGCCGAGGGCGCTCAAAAACTTGAGCGGCATGATCTGGACGTTCCAGTTGACGCCGACGACCCCCACGCCGTTGTTGCCCACGGCGCCGATCGTGCCGGCCACGTGGGTGCCGTGGCCTGCGTCATCCATTGGATCGCTGTCGTCGTTGGCGGTGTCGATGCCGTGGATGTCGTCGATGAAGCCGTTGCCGTCGTTGTCGATCCCGTCACCGGGAATCTCGCCGGGGTTGGTCCAAATGTTGGCGGCCAGATCCTCATGGCGATAGTCGACCCCCGAGTCGATCACCGCCACCACCACCTGCTGCTGCGAGCCGCGGAAGATGTCCCAGGCGGCGGCGGCCGAGATGTCGGCCCCCGGCGCGCCTTGGGTCTGTCCGGTGTTCTCCAGGCCCCACAGGCTGCCGTAGAAGGGATCGTTTGGCCGGGTCGCGTCGGCTCGCACCACATAGTCGGGCTCCGCATAGGCCACGCCGGGCTGCTTGCTCCACCAGGCTGCCTGCTCGAGCAATTGTTCCCCTTCGCCGGGCGCCGACAGCACCACGGCGTCGATGAGCGCTAGCTGCTGGAGCATGGTGTGCCCCGCCTGGGCGATCAGTTTTTCGCGTTCGGCGTGGGTGGTCTCCGGCTTGAAGGCCACGATCAGCCGATTGGGCGCGGCGTCGATCGGTTGCGGCCGCCGCGGGCCATGCACCGGTTGCGGCCAGCCGTTTGCGTCCGCGGCGGCGGAGTCAGTCGGGCTGGTGGGCGGGTTCACCAGCGAATTCGCGTCGGGTTCATCAGCGCGCGGAATGTAGCCCAAAACCGGCGCACCGGCGGCAACGTCCTGGGCCGTCGCCGCGCTGTCGTTGCGTTCGCGATCGAAGCCGCCGCCGCGCACCGCCACCAGCGTATACGCATCGCGGCCGCCCACCACGCGGGCATAGTAGACGCCTGCGGCCGGGGCCACGAAGTCGGAGAGCGCGCTCGTGGCGTTGGCCGCTGCGGCGCCGGCCGCCAGTGCGGCGCCCTCCCCATCGAACAGCCACAGGCTCGGCTGACTCGAACCTTCGCTTTCCAGCGCGAGTGAGGCATGCTGCCCGGCCTCGAGGTGGAAGGCGTAGTAGTCGGGAGAGGCAGGCTGCACCTCGCGGACCACGACGTCGTCGACGTACCAGCCTTCGTACTCGTAGAGCGGGTCGGAGATGAAGTAGAAGCGAACGCGAATTTCCTGCCCCGCAAACTGCGTGAGATCGAACGTGGCGTTGCGCCAGCGGTCGGTCGATTGCGCGAGCGCGCCATTCGACGAACTGGCCAGCGTAGTGCGGCCGTTGTTGCCCGTGATCTCGACGCGAGCTTCGTCGTAGGGCGCTTCGACGCTTAACAGATAGTTGAACGACAACTCGACGCGGCCCGTGGCGCCAGCGAGGTCGATCCGCGGCGAAATGGCCTCGCCCTCCGCGAGCGGGTTGTAGGTGCTCGTCGGGCCGCGGCCGAAGTGCAAGCTGCGGGCGCCCGAATGGCCCGGTTCGTTGGCGCGGAATGAAGTGCGGGTCCATTGCCCGCCGCCGATTCCTACGTTGTTGTTGATGGTAAAACCGCCGAGTCCGGTTTCGAAATCGCGGGAGAGACGCTCGATTGCCGTTTCCGTCTGGCCGCCCCGCACCGCCAGACGGTCGGCGCCGTCTGCCAGCGCGACGGCCGTTGACTCCAAATCTTGTGCCGTCGCCGGCGTATCGTTGCTCGAGGGCGGCAGCAGATCCTCGAGTTCGAGTCCGGCATTGAGCGAGAGGTCGATCGTATACGCGATGCCCGCGCCCGAGGCGGCCGTAGCGACGATCGAGTAGACACCGGCGGCTTCGATGCGAACGCCCGAGAGGACCAGCGGCGAACCGGCCGGGGCGACGAGCGAGGCGATCACCGCCCCGGCGGCGTCGCGCACTTCGAGGCTGGCCTCGAGCGGCGCATCGGTCTGCACGGCCAGCGACAGGGCCTGCCCTCCTTCGAGCGGCAGATCGAAACGGTCAGAATCCCCCGCGGCGTTCCACAGCCCCTGCACCTTGCCGGTATAGGCCAACGATCCCAACGGCGCCAGCGGCACGAGCGGCAAGGGAAATTCGGCGGTCGTGGCGTCGACGAAGAACGCGACGTTGAAGTCGCCGCCAGGCTGCCCATTGCCCGAATGTCCCGGGGGAAGCGGGAAGGCCAGCGCTTCGCCATCAAGGTCGTTCCCCGCCAAGTCCTCGAACGCGCCGTCGCCCGACCGCAGCGAAACCTTGAACTGGTCGTCCGGCAAGCTCGCGTAGACGAGTTGCAGCTTGGAACTAATCGGATCGTAGTTGAACGCGGTTGGCTGGATCGCGCCGTGCAATCTGCCGATCAGGGAAAAATCGTCGGCGGTGACGCTGGCGGCCAGCGGCTCGTCGAACGTGAACGCGAACGTCACCGGCCCTGCGGGCAGCACATCGCCCGCCTGCACCGACGATCCGATCACGCGCGGAGCGGTGGTGTCGATCACCACGTCCACGGCATACTCTTGCCCGGCCCGCCCATCGAGCGAAAGCACGGCGCCCGCGGGGAGCAGCAGGCTATGTTTTCCTTCAGCCAGCGGCGCAAAGGTAAAGCGCACGCGGTCGCCCGCCAGGGCCTCGACCGATTGGGCAGGCTGGCCGTCGATCTGCAGATCGCTCGCCGCCACGCTCGAGAGCAGCAGGCCTGAGTCGAACTGGAGTTCGACCGCCGCCAGGTTGTACGGAAGCGGGTCGGTGAGTTGCGGATCGGTCAGCCCGACCGCGACGCCCTCGGGCTCGCCGGTTGCACCCGAAATACTGAGGACGTACTCACCTTGCGTTTGCTCTTCGGCCGCCACACGGACGAGGTATTCGCCGGTCTTCGTGGCGGTGAAAGTTAGGAAGGCATTGCGCCCGTCGGCCGCCGAATCGAGATCGCCAGCGAGCCGCTCGCCGGTGGTGGTGAACAGTTCGATCGCGGGATCGAGCGTATTGCGCGGCCACGTCGTTCCGCTGAACGCGCCAGGCGTGCTCGTCGCCAGGGTCACCTGGTCTCCCACCTGCACCCACACCCGATACCAGTCTTCGTCGATCTGCCGAATGGGCGCCGGCGTGGTCAGCGTGGTGGTCAGCGCATACCCACCGGCGCCCAGGTCATACGACTTGGCGGCGATGAAGAATTCGCCGGCGTAAGGAAAGCGATCGTAGAGCAGCAGCGAATCGAGCCCCGAGCCGCCGTCATCGTCGCTGGCCAGCAGACGGCCGCTGTTGTCGTAGAGCTCGACCAACGGATCGCCGAGCCCGCGGCCTTCGAGGGCGATCTTGACGCTGTCTCCCGGCGATGCCAGAAAGCGGAACAGGTCGATGTCGAAACTGCCCGGGCGCGTTTCGAGGGTTCCCGTGATCGCCGCCTGGTAGTCGGCGCCGGTCGTCGGCACAAAGCTGCCCGAGAGGTCGTTGGCGAGCGGCAAATCGTCGAGGATGGGACCGAACTGCCCATCGTCGTTGGGCTCGGCTTCCGTCGCGAGCGGCGCGGCGCCATGGCCGGCGCTTCCCAACGCCCTGGCCGCCGGGGAGAGCCACTGCGCGCTTTTGGAGTGACCGCCGATTTCGGCGTTGAAGTCGGCGTCTTGCGTCACCAATAAGCCATAGTCGCCGGGAACGCCTGCCACGCGCACGTAATAGGCGCCATCGGTCGCGGGCACGAATTGATGGATCACGCGTTGGGGAGCGCTTTGGCTGGGCAGGCCGACCGCGAGCTTCTGCCCCGTCGCGTCGAGCAACTCGAGATCCTGCCCGGTCGGCCCGTTCTGCGCGGCAAGGGCAATAGAGAACCGCTCGCCGGCCGTCAGATCGACCCGGTAGACGTCGGCCGCGGGGGGACGGATCTGCCGCACCACAACGTCGTCGACAAACCAGCCTTCGTAAGCCACGACAAAGTCGGACACGAAGTGGAACCGCACCGACACCCGCTGGCCTACATAGGCCGTTAGGTCGAGGGACAACGACCGGAACTCTCCGGCGGTGTTCAATAAATTGCCCACAAGGCTGTTGTCGGCGATCGTGTCGACCCCTTGCGACGTCACGACCTCCACGCTCGCCACGTCCAGGAACTCCTCGACGTCGAGCAGGTAGTTGAACGACAGTTCGATCTGCCCCTGGACCCCGCGGAGGTCGATCGACGGGGAAGCGGCGACGCCCTCGGCGTCGTCGGCGTAGCCGGAACCGTCGCGGGCCCCGAAATACAGACTGCGGTTGGGCGAATGGCCGGGCGTGTCGGACCGCAGGGTCGACACGTGCCATTGTCCGCCGCCGATCCCGTAGCTGTTGTTGAGCTGAAAGCCTCCGAGACCATTGCTAAAGTCGACGTTGAGCAGTTCGTCGATCTGCGCCGGCCGCTGGCCGCTGACCGCCGTCAGCGCCAGGCCGTCGCTTACGGCGTGAAAGGCTGGCAGCGGCTCGGCTTCTGCTAGCGCATCGTTGGACGTGCCTGCCAGAGATTCCAGCTCGAATCCGGCGCCGAGCAGCAGGTTCACCGCATAGCGGCCGGCGCCGGCCGCGCTCAGCACCTCGACCGAGTAGAGCCCCGACGCGGGCGCGACCTGTCCGCGCAACCACTCCCCCTGCCCTACTCCTTGCACGTTCGTCTCGGCGACGACCGCGTCGTCAGGCCCGCGGAGCACGAGTTTCAGGTCGAGAGTCGGATCGAGCGGACTCGCGGAGATGTCGAGAGCCTGTCCAGCGGCCAGCGCGATTTGAAAGCGATCGGAGTCACCGACTTTCGCGAGCGTTTCCTCGGCGGAACTGGTCCAAAGCTGCGCGCCCAGGGGAGCGAGGGCTTCGGGCTCAGGAAACGGCAACACGGCCATCAGCCGCCGCGCTTCCAGCGGTTCCGCACGCAAATGCCGGCTGTGGGCCGCGGGCAAGCGTACGGCGGAACGCGAGGTGGATTGACTGTGGGGTCGAGTGCGCGCCGAGTTCATGCGGCGGGGCCTTCCTGGGTCGCCTGAGTTCGATCCGTCGGTCTGTTAACTCCGTGTTAGCGCTGCTCCTGCCGGCGGAGGACCGCCAGCAGAGAGTTCAAGCGCCACAATGCTGCCAGGCTCGACCGCGCGTCCGCCTTTTCGCCGCAAACCGAACCATGCGCTTTGAAGGCGGTGTTCCGTTCCGCTGCAACACACGGGTTCTGGGAAAGAGAGAGCGCGCCAGCCCAATCACACCAGGGGTAGGCTAACCTCTTTCCTCCCTTACGGCAATGTTTTTGCATTTAACCCAAATTTCCAGACCGTTCCATCCCACCCGGTGATGGGAATCAGGTAGGCGCTGGCCGCAGCGACGTCGCTCGCACCGTCAAAGGGGCGGCCACGTGGCAGATCGTGGGCTCTCCGAAGGGTGGGAGCCCCAGAAGTCTCCCCATGTCGTTCTTGGCGATCACGTGTTCGGCCGGCGCGAGCGTCCAGGGGGCGTGGCGAACGTCGCAACGCCGTACGCGGCCCCGACGGGCAACCGTGAAGAAGCAGTACCGCTCCGTCAGCCAATGCTCGAGCGTCCCCGGCAGAGCGCGAAACGACGAGCCTGACGCTCGGCAAGCCGCCGCGAAGTGGGCAGGCGGGGCGCCGCGATGCACGCGGCACGAGGAATAGTGAGTCCACCCTTCGTCAGCATCGAGCGCCATCCGTGCCCGGTAGTAAGGCAGGTCAAACGTCGCCCGGGCGCCATAGACCAGCACCGGATGCTGTGCATCGAGGCTGAAGAACCACACCCCGGCCTGGCCGCCGCAACGGACGTAGGTCCGCACGTTTAATTCCAACGAGCGAGAGCAACCAGGCAACGCTGGGCAGCCGCGGGCACGAATACCGCGCATCGCAAAAGGGACAATCCCCAAGTATGCCTGTCCTTCCCAAACGTCCAGTTCCACGCCCGGCGGCAGCCACGGCCGCAGGGCTGCGGGCGTCATGGGCCAATGTAGAAAGGCCAGATCGAGCCATTGCATCTCGATCCGCCAACCTGGCAATTGGAAGTCTGCGTAGTTTGGCGAGACGTCGATCGGTAGGCCGCTAGGCATGGAGCACTCCCAACGCGGACAAGATTACGGGTTCTAACCGCCGCAACCACGGTTCCTTAACGGTTGGCTCGCAGGCGGTTAGGAGTTTGCGGGCAGCCGCGCGAGCGTCCGCCGGCCATGCCCGATCGATCGGCACAATCGCTGCTGGCGGCATTTCCGGAATCTCCTGCCTTTCTTGTTCAACTTCCGCGTTTGGCAGGACCGATACTAACGGCACCAACCGTCATGCCGGTTCCGGCGTGGGGGATGTGTGCGGACCAACCTTAGCGGAAAGCCAGGGTAGACAGTAACCATGCGGATCATGCACCTGAAGTCACTGGCATCGTTGGCCGTGCTATTGGGCCTGGCATGCGAGGCCGCTGCGCAGCCTTACCGCCCGTTCGAGACCGGCGTGGAAGAGGAAAGCGGAGCGCCCTTCGAGGGCTTCGAGTACGACGACTACAACGGCGGCCCGCCGCCCCGCCAGGGCTGGTTCTTCAACTACGAGCGCGTGGTGATGTGGATCAACGCGCCCAAGCAGGCCACGATCGGCCAGAACACTACGGTCGACGTGGCCGCGGGCGACGGCTTCCGCACGGAAACCAGCACGCTCAACACCGGCTTCCTCGACGCCAAGCAGGCCTGGGGCAACCGCTACGAGTTCGGCTACGTTGAAGGAGACGATGGCTGGCTGTGCAGCATTTTGGACGGTCAGCCCCAGGATCAATTGACGGACCGCACGAGCTTTCAGAGCGAGATGCGGCTGCGGGAGAACATCGACGTAGTATTCTCGGACCCGCCCTACGGCACTCCGCTGGGCGCCCACGGCTGGCTCGACGGCTTCGTGAATTTCAGCCGCGCCCCTGGATCGAGCGTCGGTGGCGTGATCATCGGCCCCGGCGTCGATGAAGACCTCAACCACAATGGGTTGTTCGGCCGCTATTTCGATGGCAACGGCGACGGCATCATCGATTCCACGCTGCCGATCGACAACCTCGACGCCAACGCCTACGACTATGGCGATCTAGCACGCCTGCCCGTGCTGTTCGAAACGCTGCGGGTTCGCAATAAAAGCTATATGGACAGCGTCGAGCTGATGCGGACGCATTACGTTTCGCCGCTGCACAACGGCGGCCGCGTGCAGCTCATGTACGGCGTCAAGTACTTCAAGTTCCGCGATCGGTTCAACGTGTTCGCCACCGGCGGCATCCTCGCCGACAGCTACTGGAATCAATTGGCCGACAACAACGTGGTCGGCCCCGAGATCGGACTTCGTTACCAACAGACGAAAGGCCGCTGGCAGTTCGCCGGAGAAGCACGCGGCCTGTTGGGCGTCAACTTCATGACCCTGGAGCAGCAAGGCCGCCTCGGCAGCTTTCTCGGTCCTGTGGCTCGCGTCCCGGACGTTGACGGCAATACCACCAACCGCGCCACCAACACGCCGGCCTTCATGGATCCAACCGGGTTTAGCCACTCGGCACACTCCTCGATGCTGGCTCCGGGGGCCGAACTGCGGTTCGTTCTCAGCTACAACGTGACGGCCGACGTTGCCTTGCGAGCGGGCTACACCGGCATGTACAACTATGGCATCACCCGCGCCAGCAACACCATCGACTACGTGATGCCGACCATGGGCCTCACGACCGACAACGTGCGGCAGTCGCTCTGGGTCAACATGTTCACTTTCGGCTTCGAGTGGAATCGGTAGCCCCGCTCGACTCTGGCCGCGCACGGCTCGATTGGCTGCCAAGGTCAATCCAGGTCACGTGCGTTCATGAGTCACGATCGTCGATTCGCCTGGGCCCGCCGGCCCTGGGCCTTACTCCTCTCGTTGGCCATCCTGGGATCTCCGACTGCGATCCCGGCGGCCGAGTTGCCAGGCAAATCGCTCGATTGGGCGCCGGCCGACGCCGCGGTGTACGTGGGCTCGTTCCGCGGCCGCGAAGAGTGGCGGCGGCTTGCCGACAGTCGCGCCTGGAAGAAGTTGGCCGAGCTCCCACTGGCTCAGCACTTTCGGCAGCAGGTGCATACCGCCCTGACTGACCCCAATTCGCAGCTCTACATGGCCGGCCAACTGTTGCAGTTGCCCGAGAACCAGGAGTTGCTGGCGCTGTTGGCCGATCTTTTTGGCCAAGAACATTTCTTCTACGGCAGCGCCGAGTTGGGCGCCCTGGCCGAGTTGGCCGCCGAAATCAACGGCGCCTCGCGCTTCGCCCCCGTGATGCAGGCGCTGCAGCGGGCTTCCGCCGACGAGGACGATGACGATTCCGAAGAGTTCAGCGACGCGCAGGCCCGCATCGTGGCCATCTTGGAAGTGCTCAACGACGGCCGCGACGACCTCGACGTGCCGACGCTGATGTTCGGCTTCCGGCTGTCGAACAGCGAGCGCGCGAAGACGCAGCTCAAGCGGCTCGAAGTCCTCGCCAACCTGGCTCTCGCGCAGAACGAGGACTGGAAAGGCCGGTTTCGTCGCCAGACGTTCGACGGCGCCGACTACCTGACGCTCTCGCTCGAGGGGGACCAAATTCCCTGGGACCAGATCCCCTTCTCCGAGTTCGAAACCGAGCCGGGCGAATACGATGAGCTCGTCGAGGCGCTCCAAGAGCTCGAGTTGAAGATTTCGCTCGGCGTGCGGGATGATTTCTTGCTGCTCTGCCTGTCGCCCTCGTTCGAGCCGCTGGAGAAGCTGGGCGACGGCCCGGCGCTGCGCACGCGGCCCGAAGTCGAACGGCTCGAGCCCTACGGCGATCGCCCGGTGACGGGCATCAGCTACATGAGCCAAGATTTCATGCAGCACGTCGGCGCCAACGCGCAAGACATGACCGAGTTGGCGGCCGCCGGACGCGAGGCGCTCGAAGAACTCGACGTCGACGACGATGCCCGCGCGGAACTGGGCCGCGACCTCGACTCGGTCGCCGCTGACCTGAAGACGCTGATCCCGCCGGCGGGCGCCGTTTCGGCAATCCAGTTTTCCAACGCGACCGGCTACGAGAGCTTCACGTTCGATTTCGGCCAACAGCCCTGGCTGGTCACCGATCAGCCGCTCGGCCTGCTCTCGCACGTAGGCGGCAGCCCCCTTTTGGCCTGGACCGTGCGCGGCCGCTCTGATCCCGCGCAGGTGGAAATGCTGGCCCGCTGGTACGGACTGGCCCGCAAGTACTGGGAGAAGTTCGGCGTTCCTCGACTCGATGCAGAGCAGCGAGCCAACTACGACCAGGTGGCCGGGCTGTTGTTCCCCGCGATCGACGCGCTCGGCGAAACGACGCGCAACAAGTTTCTTCCCTCCTTCGACGGGCAGTTCGCGTTGGTCATCGACGACGAGCTGCGGATCGCCGGCGACAAGCTCGGCCTGCCGTTCGACGACGAGATGCCGCTGCCGGAGCCAGCTTTGATCTACGGCGTCAAGGACGCCGGCCTGTTGCGATCGGCCTTGGCTGCGTACCGCACGACGATCAACAAGCTGTTGGCCGACCTGCACGCACTCAAGCCGGAAGAAGTGCCTGAGATCGAGATTCCCTCGCCGCAAATGCGGGAAAGCGCGGCCGGTGCGCTCTACTATTACCCCTTGCCGGAGCAGAGCCCCGTCACGCCGCACGCCGCGTTGTCCGAGAACGTGGCCGTGGTGGCGATCACCGACAGCGCAGCACAGCGGATGCTCGCCGCTTCGCAGTTCAAGGCGGGAGATGCGTCGCTCGTCACGCGCGCCAAAGATGAAGCCGGCCAGTTCGTGTCGTTCGATTGGGCCGGCGCCGTGCGGCTCATCAAGCCGTGGGTGCATGCGGGCTTGAGAACTGCAGGCGCGAGCGGGCTCATCGCCGGCGGCGATCTCGAAAGCGAGCAATACCGCGCAATCGTTTCGCAGGTCGATGCGGTGATCGAAGTGCTGCAAACGCTGCACACGATTTCCGCCGTGACTTATCGCGATCAGGACGTGCTCGTGACGCACACCGCGATTATTGGCAGCGACGTGGAATAGAACGTCGCGGGAGACGCCGACGCGTAGCCCGCCGCGGGCTACGCTCCCCCGGTGAGGCGAGGATCGTTGGCATCGACATCGCGAGCGCAAAAAAAAGATCCTGGTCGGGGCACGCATTCCGACCAGGATCCGGTTCTTACGGCGGCCAAAGCGAAAAGGCCGCCGAAGCGAAACGACGCTCGTTGTCTCCGCGATTTACTCTCGGTCGGGTCAGGGAACACATCCGTCGTGAGATGTGCTCATGACCCCACTTGACCGAGAGCAACTGTTCCGTAGACCCTTGCTGTTGCAAGCAGTGTGCCGAACCGGCCGGGCCACGAGCCACCAAGGTGGGGCGCAGTGCTCAAGCCGTTCTTGCGCCGACGCTTACAGTGATTCCCGAAACTTTCCGTCCACAAAGGGCGGGAAAATGGCTTTGCGAGCTTGCCGCTTCGCCAGGCAGGGATCGCCGCGCAGCCGCGCAATGCGCGGCGGCCGCCTCACCATCAACTCACGGTCGCTTAGCGGAACGCTAGTAGATCCGAGAAGCTGGCGGTCGCGCCGCCGTTCCGCCGCTATCGTACGCCGAGGTGGCTCGGCATTCTGGGCAGCCGCAGCCCGCCGGGCAGCGGGCCGCCTTGGGCTCGGGCATCCAGAAGTCGGCCATTCCGCAGCCGGTTGATGCGCAAGCCAGGATGATCAACAAGAGTGCCGTTCCACGACGGAACATTTCAGCGGCGCCGCTCGCGGAGCGGTTCACCAAGGAGAGGGCATGGAGCGGCGGAAGGGCGCCGTCCCCCTAGGGATATCGGCAGCAGGCTGGGCCAAGCCGTACCTGGTTTGCCGCAAATCCCGCAAAAACCTTAGGCCTCGCGGGCGCCCACTTCATGAACAACCACCACGTTGTGCCCGCCCGAGTTCAGCCCGCTGCCTCCGATCACCACCACGCGGTCTCCCGGTGACAGCATGCCTTCGGCGCCGGCCCAGTGGTCGATAAAGGCCAGCAACTCGGGCAGAAAACGGGCCGGCGCCCCGGGAAGCGGCGTGACGCCCCAATACAAGCACATTTGCCGGATCGTTTGCGGCGAGTCGCTGACCCCAATCACCGGGACGAATCCCCGCCGCTTGGACACCGCCAGCGCCGTAGCGCCCGAATGCGAGGCGACCACGATCAGCCGCGCGGCCAGCTTGCCGGCCACGTGCGCCGAACCATAAACCACGGCGTCGGTGATCTGGTGCACGCCCTCGACGGGCACTTCACCCTCGGGCAGTGGCGTGCGGTCTTGATACAGCGCCTCGGTCGCCAGCGCCACGCGATTGAGCATCTGCACGGCCTCGACCGGGTAGTCGCCGACGGCCGTTTCGCCTGAAAGCATGCAGGCGTCGCCGCCGTCGAGGATGGCGTTGGCGACGTCGGTCACTTCGGCTCGGGTGGGCCAGCGCGACCGCTGCATGCTGTCCAGCATTTGGGTGGCGATGATCACCGGCTTTTGGTGCCGATTGCAGGTGGCGATGATCCGCTTCTGCGCCACGGGGATTTGCGCCACGTCGATTTCGACGCCTAGATCGCCGCGGGCGACCATCACGCCGTCGGCGGCCGAAACGATGGCGTCGAGTGCCGCGAGGGCTTCGGGCTTTTCGATCTTGGCGATCACGCGTGCCCGCGAGCCCCAGCCGCGGAGCATTTGTTTCAGTTCCTGCACCTCGGCGGGAGAGCGCACGAAGCTGAGGCTCACGAAGTCGGCCTCGTTCTTGGCGGCCCATTCGGCCCAGCGCCGGTCGACATCGCTCATGGCCGGCGCGCTGAGTTTGGCGCCGGGCAGATTCACGCCTTGCCGGCTGCGCACCAGTCCTCCCTGGACTACTCGGCAAACGACGGCATCCGCGGCTTTCTCTTCGACGGCCAGGCTCACCGTGCCGTCGGCCAGCATCACACGGTCGCCTGGATCGAGCTCGTCGACCAAGGGATCGTAGGTGACCGTCAGGTCATGAGGGTCTTCGCCAATCCGCTTGCGGACGAAGCGAAAATGCTCGTTTTCATGGAACTCGAGTTGGCCCCCGGGCAATTCACCGAGCCGCATTTTCGGTCCGGCCAGGTCGACCAAGATGCCGAGCGGTCGCTTGAGCTCTTCGCCCGCGGCGCGAATCGCCGCCAACGCCTTCTCGTGTTCGGCGGTCGACCCGTGGGCCGTGTTCAAACGAAACACATCGACCCCGGCCTGGATCACGCGCCGCAGCCGCTCGGGGTCGGCACAGGCAGGGCCGTAGGTGGCGACGATCTTGGTCCGCGAGAAAGGCTGTGCGCCGGGGGAGGGTTGCATCAAGACGGTCCTTTGTGTTGACGAAGCCCGCCCAGGGCGAGGACAATTTCCGCGCAGGTCGGCCGACGCCTAGCAATCGTAGGTCGGCGGGCCGCCGGTTCGATCATCAAGCTAGCGGAATCGATGAGAGTCGGCGAGCCGCACCGACCGCGCATCAGGCCAAATCCTTATTCCATGCATAGTTCGAGCGACATTTCTGCCGCATCCATGGCGCGCCGACGGCGGCTCCAGGCCTTCGTGCTCGGACTTATTTTCGGCCTGGCGCTGGGGCTGCTCGCGCTCCTGCTGGGGCTGTTCCTATTTCTCCGCGACAGCCTGCCCCGGATCGCAGAAACTGACTTGGCGGCCGCCCGCGCTCGTTGGCAGGCGGAGGGACCCCACGACTACGACCTCAAGCTCGAACTCACGGGCAACCAATCTGGGCGCCTCGTCGTGCAAGTGCGCAACGGGCGCCCGCTGAGGGTCGACCGGCAACCGGGGCAGTCCCCCCCGCAGCGCACCTGGGACTACTGGACCGTGGCCGGTCTGCTCGATGTGATCGAAGGGGAGTTGAACTGCGCGTCGGACGCGGCC
>JBGAPH010000047.1:0-51768 GCA_044221365.1 Pirellulales bacterium | reverse complement strand
CCAGTCCTGGTCTTCCGCTGCGATCGCCATTAGCCGCAGGTAGCACTCGGGGGCCGAAGCGTCGCGCTCGGCCCAGCGACGCAAGACATCGCGCTCGGCCGCCCGGTTCTTCGCGCCGCGCTCGATCGCCGCGAGCAGCGCGTAGCCGTTCTCGCCGTCGTGGCAGTCGGGATAGAGCTCGATCAGCTTGGTCGCCAGCGGACGCGCGTCGTCCCAGCGCTCCGCGCGCACGTGCTTTGCGGCCAGCGCGGCCAGCGCCCAATAGCTGTTCGGGTGGTCGGCCAGCCAGCGCTCGGGGGCCGGGCGCTCCTCGGCCTCTCCCGGCGGCTCCGTGAAATCGAGCCCCGGCGCAAGCTGCTCCGCCCGCTCGCGGGCAAACTGGGCGAAGTCTTCTTCCAGCCGGCTGATCTGCCCCACATGCTGCTCGAGGGCCTCGTTCACCGACTGCCCAGCGCCCAGCCCGAGGAGCACGCGTTTCAGCCGCTCGAGGCCGTGCTTCTCGACGAGATACTCGACCGCCAGCGCCGACTCGAAATAGGCGAACTGCAAATCCGCCCCGGAGCCCGGCGCAAGGAACGCCGAACTGAGTTGCCCCAGCGGCGTGAACTTGCCGGAGAGAAACCGCTGGCGATAGTCGGGGCTCATCCGCTGCCCCCAGCCTTTGCCGGTCAGGTTCTCCTCGTACACCGAAATGCCTTCGCTCAGCCAGCGCGGCAGGCGGTTGCCGGTGATCTCGAGCGTGACCACGTGGCAGAACTCATGCCACAGTACTGACTCCCAACTCGTGAGCGAGGGGCCCTGCGCAGCGGGGCTATTGGCCGTGATCACGCGGCCGAAGCAGACGCCCAAAAAGCCAGCCCCGCCAGGCAGGCCGAACGTGCGGATGGCGAAGTCCTTTTGCTGCGGAAAGATTTCGACGGTTACTTTCTCGTCGAGCTGGAAGCCATACTTCTCGCCGAGCGTGGCGCGGGCACGCGTCAGCAGGTCGAGCGCGCGGTCGCCATAGAGCTTTGCCTCGCGGGCGTCCATTCGCAACAGAAAGTGCTCGTTCTCGAGCGTGGTGAACTTCGCGAGCGAATCGTGCAGCGTGTTGAGGTTGTAGGCCAGCACGTCGTAGCCGTCGACCTTGCTCACTTCCTGCGCGAGCCGCCACCCCTCGGCTTCCTGGCCGAGCCGCAACAGATCCTGCGCGAGCTGCGATTTAGCGGGCATGAAGGTGGGGTCGCGGGCGATGGCGGCGTATTGATAGGCGGCCGCTTCGCGAAACCGGTAGTGCCGCGAGAGCTTCTTGCCGACCAGGTGCTCGGGCCCCGCGTCGCCCTTCCAAAACTCCACGGCCTTGGCGCGATGCTCCTCTTCCGCTTGTGGCTTGGCCTCGAGATGATCGAGCACTGTTTGATAGGCCCAAGCTTCGGGGCAGTTGGGATTGATCGCGAGCACCTTCTCCAGCCCCGCCCGCGCGGCGGGGTACTGCTCGCCGTCGAGTTGGTTGTCGACGAGCATCAGCAGCGCCGGCACATGCTTGGGGTTGGCCTCGAGCGTTTTCATGACCTCGGCGGCCGTCTGTTCCCAATCGCTGTCGGCAAATGCCCGCGCGAGACCATAGTGCAGTTCGGGATCGTCAGGATTCTTGGCCAGGCCCTCGCGAAACGCCTTAGCAGCCACTTGGCCGTCCTGTTTGTCGAGTGCGAGCTCGCCAACGGCGAGGTACGTTTCGCGTAGGCGAGGATTGAGCTGTTTCGCGCGATCGTAGAGCGCCTCGAGCACGCGCCGTGGCTCGCCCCCCATGCGCAGCGCCGCTTGGCCGAGCGCCACCAGATTCGCCGCGTCGGTATAGCTCCAAGGCTGTTCGTTCACCCGCTCGTCGATCTGCTCGAGCATGGCGCGGGCACGGTCGCGGTCGCCGCGCCGGCGGAACAGGTCGTGCGCAAGCACGCGCAAGCGAATGCTGCCGGGATGCTCGTCGAGGGCCGACTCGAGAGTTTCGAGCGCCTCTTCCTGCTGGCCGACGGCCAACTGAGCTTCGATGAGCAGCAGGGGATAGTCGGCGTCGGGCTGGCCGTCGTCGATCGCCGCTTGGGCAGCGGTGGCCGCGTCGTCATACTGCCCGGCCAAGAGCTGCTTGCGAATCTCGCCAATCGACTCGGCGGCGGCAGGCGCCGCGAGCAGCCCAACAAAAAAAATGGCCCAGAGCGCCCCCCAGGCAGGCATGGTCCGAGACGTCGAGCGGACGGGGCGACTCGTGCCCGAGCGCCGCTCGTTGCCGCAGATCATCATGCGACCTCCTTGCGCGGCCAGCAGGCCGTGACCGCGCGGATTGGGGCGTTGCCATGGAGCCACCGGCAGCGACTCCGCATCTCCTTCATGGAGCGCGGGCCCTGCCGAATTGGCTTCCGTCATCTTAGTCGTGGGTTCGTGCCTTGGGCAACCGAAAGAGTTCAATCACCACTTTGTTATCGTGGCGAAGCTAGGCCGTTTGCCGCCGCGCTTCTGCTGGCGCGGAACTTCGCGTCATGAGCGGGGTTTAGCCCACGGGGTTCGGTCTTGGTCTTCGCCCAGCATCCTCTCAAGGGAGTGTCCGCGATGCGCTTGTTTGGCGCCCTGGCTGCGTTCGTCCGCGTCTCGAAAACTCTCTGCGTGGGATGCTGCGCGCTGGCCCTGGGCGCGGGGCTCTGCGCCTCGGCCCTGGCGGCCGATTGGCCCCAGTTCCGCGGGCCGAACGCCAGTGGCCTGGCCGACGCCGCGCCGCTGGCCACGGAGTGGGATAAAGAGCGAAACGTCGCCTGGAAGGTGTCCGTGCCGGGGGTGGGCTGGTCGTCTCCCATCGTGCTCGGCGACAAGCTGTTTCTCACCACGGCGGTGACCGAGAACCAGCAGAAGCCTTCGGCCGGCGGGGGCGGCTTTGGCGGCGGGCGGGGCGAACGCCGCAGGCCCGAAGCGCCCGACAGCGAAGCCCGGGGGCCACGGCGTGGCGGTCCGGAAGGGGGGCCCGGCGGTGATCAGGCCGAAGGACCGCGGCGACGCGGCGGGGGCGGGGGCGGCGGATTCGGTCGCCGTGGCGGCGGCGCCCCGCCCGATGCCCTGTACCGCTGGGAGGTGTTGTGCCTGGATCGCAAGACGGGGGACGTGTTGTGGACGCAAACGGCGGTCGAAAAGAAGCCCTCGATCCCGACGCACCGCACCAACACCTATGCCTCGGAAACCCCGGTGACCGACGGCGAGCGGCTCTACGCCTACTTCGGCATGACGGGGCTCTATTGCTACGACCTGGCCGGCAAGCTCCTGTGGAGCAAAGACCTGGGCACGTTTCCCATGGTCAGCGACTGGGGCACCGGCAGCTCGCCGGTGTTGCACGGTGATCTGCTGTTCGTGCAATGCGACAACGAGCAAGACTCCTTCCTCGTGGCCCTCGACAAGCTCACGGGCGACGAAAAATGGCGGGCCAAGCGCGATGAGAAGTCGAGCTGGTGTACGCCCTACCTGTGGAAGAACAAGCTCCGCACGGAGCTGGTGACCGGCGGCCAGGTGGTGCGGTCCTACGACCCGGCCACCGGCGAGGTGCTGTGGGAAGTGTCGGGCTTGAACGGGCGCTGCTCGGCCACGCCGGTGGGCAGCGACGAGATGGTCTACTTCGGCACCGGCGGCGGCATGGGCACGGGGCCGCTCGTGGCGCTCAAGGCCGGAGCGAAGGGAGCGCTCGAGCTCGACGGCGACGACGAACAGAGCAAGCAGTTCATCGCCTGGAGCGCCCCGCGCGGCGGACCGCCGATGGCTTCGCCGCTGTTGTACCAGGGCTATCTCTACGTGCTCGATCAGCGCGGCGGCCTGCTCACCTGCTACGACGCGACGACCGGCCAAGAGGCCTATCGCCAGCGCGTGCCGGATGCGCAGGGCTTTACGTCGTCCCCGTGGGCGGCCGACGGCAAGATCTACTGCCTCGACGGCAACGGGCAAACCTTCGTGGTCGCCGCAGGCCCCGAGTTCAAGCTGCTGGCCCACAACCCGCTCGACGCCATGTGCTGGGCCTCGCCGGCAATGGCCGATGGGGCGCTGTATTTGCGGACGGTGGATGACTTGTACTGCATCCGGCAGTAGCGCCGCACTCCTCACTCCTTGATCAACCACACCTCGGCAACGTTCATTCCAACCCGACGCATTACGCGTCGGGTTGGGATTGGCGCCATCTATTGCAACCTGGGGTTTCGAGCCGGCGCTCCCCTGACGGCCGTGGTTGGCTAGGATACTACGCAAGAGGCGCGAGCGGCGCGCGAGGTCCACGGTGGAATTCGACGGCCGACGAGGACAAGGGGTCACGGATGGAATCGCGGTTTTCGCGGCGAGCGGCGGTGGTTCTATCGGTCATCTCGCTGTTGGGCTTTCTGATTGAGCGTTCCGCTCATCAAGCCTGGCTGCTCAACGAGGCGCTCACCGCCGCCCGGTCGGCAGGCTTCAAGGTCACGCGCATGGACCATCCTTACTGCCAGGGACTGCGCGGTTATCGGCTGTCGGGCGGCAACCTGCACTTCGAAGTCGCCGAGGCGATCGCCGATTGCCCGCAGATCTACCTGGTCGAACTAAGGCATCGCTGCATGTGCGATCCTCAACCCGAACACGCTGAGGTTTGCCTCGCCGGCGAATTCACGCGTTCAACCGCCTGGCGCCATGGGGGGCGGATCTACGAATCCTGGCTCCGCAAAGCGGTTTACCCCGACCGCGGCCCGTTGGCTGATTATCCGCCGCGCCACTTTCGCCGAGTCTCCCAGCATGTCGGCCCCTAAGTTCTCTCTCCGTACCCTGCTGATCGTGGTTACGCTCGCCGCCGCCGGCCTGGGGTGGGAAGCCTCTCGCGTGGCCGAACGGCGGCGGCAGGACCGAATGCTCGAGGCCCTGCGCGAGCGCTTGATGAGCGAAGGCGTCTATGTCCAAGAATGGAACACAACGCGGCGCGGCGTGATTTTCAGGCTGCGGGGCGCGGCGCTGGGGTTCGAAACCGCCGAGCAATTGGCCGCGGCGCAAAGGGTGGGGGCCGTGATCGTCGAGCTGCCTACGACCCCGGAGATCGACGGACTTCTCAACCAGCACTTCCGCGAGACCTTTGTCACCAACGCGAACACGCCGACCGCGCGGCAGCGCTGGAACCGGTAGCCAGCGCCAGTCCCGCTCAGCGCACCGTCGCCCTTCCGCGCTCTTGCAAGCGGCTCGACGACAAGCTCGAGTAAGAAGCAACTTCGCTCAATCCTTGATCAACCACACCTCGGCCACCTGGCAGCCGCGGCCGTTGTCGCCTAGGCCGGGTTCGCGGCGCCACTGCAGTTCGAGCTCCCCGGAGCTCGTGGCTTCTGGCGGGATCGCAAACTCGACCGGCGCAACGGGCGCCGGCTTGGCGATGAAGGGATGGACCTCTCGGCCGTCCCCCGTGTCGAGGCGGATCTTCTTCGCCGGGCCATCGCCGGCGTAGACGACGCGGACCCTGTAGCGGGCTGCCGGATCGAGCCCACTGTATCGCAGCACGAGCGGCTGGTCGTTCAGCGACTCCGCATGATCGAGCCAGGAGGTTCGCCAGGCGGTGGCGCCTTCGCGGCCCGTTTCTGGGCCGGCGAAACCGGCATGCGGCGACGCCAAGAACGCCGGGTCGCGCTCGAACGGCTCGCCCGCCACCAAATGCGGCTGCGACGACACGTCGCCTAGGTCGTCGTAGAAGCCCCCCGGCCCGGGGTTGGTCCAATCGACGATCGTCCGGATCTTCCGCTGCCGGGCAGCGTCGTCCGAAAGTTCGGGGATCGCCGCAAGCTGCTGCCGCAACCAGCGGGCGTTGTTGAGCGGGTAGTCGACTGTGTCGAGCGTGGCCCCACGTCCCACGCCGATCGCCTTGTGCCGGGCAACGCTGAGCTGCATGCCGATGCTGGCGTGGAGAGTGTCGGCCAGTTGCACGACTCGCGCCTTCAAGTCCGCCGCCGGCTGTGCTGCTTCTCCTGCTTTCAGAATCGCCTCGGCCTTCGTCAGAGCCTCGAGCGATCCCAGCGCACCTGCTTGCCGCAGCTTGTCGAGGGCTTGCCGCTCGACTTCCGTTTCGTGCAACAACCGCTGGCGAACGTAGGCGTCGTAGTAGGCGCGGTACAACGCCTGTTGAAACCGCCAATTGGCCAGCACCTCGGGCGTTGCCTTGCGTTCCATCTCCTGGAACTGAGCCAAGGTCGTGTCGACGCCCGTGTTCGTGAGCAGCGGCCCTTGCCAGTTGCGTTCGAGCGCGAGCAACCCCCGTGCGAAGTCGTCGCGATAGGCGTCGCCGATGAAGTAGCCGGCGTAGTCGCGCAAGATCTCGAGCACCGGCGTGTCGGGGTTCCAGCCCAGACCGCTCCAGAGGAACTTGTTGACGTCATCGTTGCAGCCTTCGGAGTAAGTTAGGAAGCCCATCGTGTGTGGTTGCAACGCACGAAAGATCGCCGCGTGCCCCAGCGGCCGCGGGTTGATGCACTCGCGCCCCGAAGTCACCGCGTGCGCCACATCCCAGTCCGGCACGGGGTACTGGCACTGGCGGCTGTGGGTGATGTCGGGATAGTGGCGAATCGGATATCGCTTGGGAACGGCCGCCCGCAACTCCGGCAGACTCACGCGCACCTGCGGGCCAAAGACCACGCCGGTAAGCCAACTCGGCTCATCGCGCTCGAGGATATCGAGAAACTCTTCGAGCCAAGCCTGGCTGAAGCCTTGCGGCGATACCCACATCTCGGCTTGCGGATGGCTGCGGTGCAGCGCCTTGGCCTGCTTCTCGAGCAGCGCCATCAGGTGCTTCGGTTGCGTGTGCCCGGGGTCGCCGCCCGGCACGAACACGGCGTCGACGCGCGGCAGATGGCGAAACACCGCGTCCCATTCGAGGAGCGCCGCCTCGACCGTGGCCGGATTGCCGTAGTCGGCGTCCATCGCCGGAAACCAGAGCCACACGTCCAGGTCGTATTCGTCGGCCAACCTCGACATGCCAACCATCATTTCTAGCGGCGGCCGCGGAAAGTGCGGGCTGTCGGCGTCGTCGTCGGTGCGCGGCGGCAGCAGCTCGATCGCGTTCGTGCCGAACACGATCAGGTCACGGTAATACTGCTCCCAGCGGTCGAGATCCCAGGCGTCGTATGAATTCGTCTTCGGACGATAGCCCAACTGGTGGCCGCGCAGCGGATACGCAGGCGCCGTGGCGATCTGCAGGTCGGCGGCCAGCTTGAGCTTGCCGGGCGCCATATGCAGCACCCGCAACAAACCTCCCACGCCAAACAGCACGCCGCGAACATCGGCCCCGACCACGAACACCGCCGATCCGCGTTCGTCGCTCAACACCGAGAGCGCATAGCCTTCGGCGCCGAGCGGCTGGGGGCTCTTGCCGAGTGCATCGGCAAACCGGCCGGCAAGCGCCGGAGACTTCGCGACCTGTCCCACAGCGATCACCGGGCGATCCCCGTCGGGCCAGGCTGCGACCACCGGCAGCTCGAGTTGCGTCCGCTTGCGAACCTCGCTCACGAGCAGCTCGATCGCTTTGCGTTCAGGGCCCTTCAAGCCTGGAGGCGCCAGCACAACGGCCTGCGACAAGTCGAGGGCTTTTTCCTCGGCCCCGTCGGCCAGGCGTGGGCCGAGCAGGAACAACGCGATCAACAGCAAGGCGCAGCAACGCATAGGATCAATACCGTCAGGGAGGGCGTGGTGACGGGCGGGAAGGAGACGCCTGAAACTCGCGTCGATTGTCGACCCCGGTGGCCACCAGAGCAAGTTGCCAGGAACTGATTGGGGTGCCTGGGGTCGAGCGGAGCGAGCCCCCAGCAAACCACGCTATTTGGACGGGAGCAGACACGAGAAGGTCAACCGTCCGGGGGCTCGCTTTCGGCTCGACCCCAGCCACCCCGTGGATGTAGGGCCCCCAACCCTGGCGTCGCAACTCCTTTCCCGTCCCCCCTTTGCCCGGTACGATAGCGGACAGCCAAGCAGTTTATCGCACGGCGCGCTGGCCGCGCTGTTTGTCCTTAGTTCTTCGAGCAGGATCGCCCTCTGATGACGCAGATCGAACGTGCCCGCTCCGGCGAAATCACCCCCGAGATGGAATTCGTGGCCCGCCGCGAAGACCTGGCCCCCGAGCTGATTCGCGACGAGGTTGCCCGCGGCCGGATGGTGATTCCGGCCAACAAGGTGCATGCCGCGGGGCGGCTCGAGCCGATGTGCATCGGCGTCGCCGCGCGAACCAAGATCAACGCCAACATCGGCAACTCGGCCGTCACCAGCGACCAGCAGACCGAGCTCGAGAAGCTCCACATGTCGGTGCATTTCGGGGCCGACACGGTCATGGATCTCTCGACCGGCAAGAATATCGACGGCATTCGCCAGGCCATCATCGCCGCCAGCCCCGTGCCGATCGGCACCGTGCCCATCTACCAGATGCTCGAGGAGCTGGGGGGCAACATCGAGGATATGCGCCCCCAGCACTTCCTCGACATGGTCGAGCATCAGGCCAAGCAAGGCGTCGACTACATGACGGTGCACGCCGGCGTGCTGCTCGAGCACCTGGGCCTGACCATGAACCGCGTGACGGGCATCGTCAGCCGCGGCGGCTCTTTGATCGCCAAGTGGATGATGGCCCACCGGCAGCAGAACCCGCTCTACACTCATTTCGAGGACTTGTGCGACATCATGCACGAGTACGACGTGACCTGGAGCTTGGGCGACGGCCTACGCCCCGGCAGCATTGCCGACGCCAGCGACGCGGCCCAATTCGCCGAGCTCGACGTGCTGGGCGAGCTCACCCAGCGCGGCTGGAAGAAGAACACGCAGGTCATGGTCGAAGGCCCGGGCCACGTGCCGATGGACCAGATCGACATGAACGTGAAGCGGCAAATGCAGGTCTGTAGCGAAGCGCCCTTCTACGTGCTCGGACCGCTCGTGACCGACATCGCCCCCGGCTACGACCACATCACGAGCGCGATCGGCGCGGCGCTGGCCGGCTGGAGCGGAGCGGCCATGCTCTGCTACGTAACGCCAAAAGAACACCTGGGCCTGCCCGAGCCCGACGACGTGAAGCAGGGGGTGATCGCCTACAAGATCGCGGCCCACGCGGCCGACCTGGCCCGCGGCCGCAAAGGCGCCCGCGACCGCGACGACGCGCTGAGCCGCGCCCGCTTCGCCTTCGACTGGAACGAGCAATTCCGCCTCTCGCTCGACCCCGAGACGGCTCGTCGCATGCACGACGAAACGCTCCCGCAAGACACCTTCAAAAGCGCCCACTTCTGCAGCATGTGCGGCCCGAAGTACTGCTCGATGAAGATCACCGAGGAGATCCGGGCAATGGCGAAGGAGAGGAATGGGGAGCGGCAGGTGGTGGAGCTGAGCGGGCAGAGCAATTGATCTGGGCAGGCCCGGAGGGGCGGTCAGATGTTAGCCAGGGGCGCAAGCCCCTGGGAATGCAGAATGCAGCGAGAGATGGATAGAGCCCTGAAAGGGCGACATTGATCGGCACGAAGCACCGTCCTGTCGCCCTTTCAGGGCTTCGATTCGTTCGCGGGGCGAAGGGTCCAGGGGCTTACGCCCCTGGCTAACATCTAGCGCCCCTGCGGGGCTGGAGCGCGCGGCTCTTCGCTTACTCCACCTCCAGCCCAATCAGGTACTGATCCAAGGCTTGCCGTTTCGCGGTTTCGTCGGCTTGCAGTTTGGCGATTTCGCTGCGGAGCTTTTCCACCTGGTCCTCCTGCTCGCCGAACTTCTTCACATAGCGGCGGTACAGATCCGTGTCGCGGCCGAGTTGGGCCATGTTTTGGCGGATTCGTTCCTGCTCTTGGCTGATCACTTGGATCTGCTGCTCGAGCTGGCCGCGGTGGTTGGCGATTTGCTGGATCTCGGCCTTGCGGCGAACCACTTCTTGCAAGGCCGCCTTGACCTTGGGGCTCACTTGCGGAGCGTTGATGTAGAAGAAGAGCGTCGGGTCGTCGAAGTTGGTGATCGCGAACTCTTGATGGATCGTCCGCTTCTCGTCGATGACGAGCTCAGCCGGCTTGCCAGGCTCGGCCTTCACCGCGAAGCGGTATTGATCGCGGGTTTTCTCCTGCGGCTCCTTCGGCGCCACGAGCGTCCAGTTGGCGTCGTAGGGATACTCGATCAACAGATCGCGCGGCATCTTGGCCGAGTTCTTGACGACGTACTTCTGCTGCCGCGTCTGATCGCGTTGCGTGCGCAGCGTCCCTTTGTAGATGCTCGCGGTGCGGAGGTTTTCTGGCTCGGTCTTGCTTTCAGGCGCGACCTCCACGTCGAGGTCCAGCGCGTAGCTCACGAGCCGCTCGGCGCCAGGCTGCAGGTCTTCGATCTTGGCGTCGCCGGCATAGGCGCCGCCGTCGAAGACGGTGATCGGGCCTTGCATCAGGTGGAGATCGGTCGTGTTCTTGAGCCGCAGGCCGTTGAGCGGGTGTTTGGCCTGGACGGCTTGGTTGTAGATCGAAAGCTTTTCTGCCTCGACCGATTCGTTCACGATCGGCAGCATGGCCGATTGCTGCCGCGGCAGATCGACCGGCGTGGCGATCACGTATTGGAAGAGCTCGCCAACGTTGTCGGCCTGGGCGAGAGACGGAACGGACGTCGCAAGCCCCTCAAGTGACTCGTGCTCTTGGACGTCTTGCGTTTGGGAGATC
This sequence comes from Pirellulales bacterium, assembly GCA_044221365.1. GTDB lineage: Bacteria > Planctomycetota > Planctomycetia > Pirellulales > JBGAPH01 > JBGAPH01. The sequence goes on along the minus strand of JBGAPH010000047.1, from coordinate 41,119 downwards.
ACGAGACTGAGTTCGGTCGAGAACGGTTTGACAGCTCCAGGGTCACCTACTTCGTCCCAAGAATCCGGTCTCACTTCCTCGACGGCGAGTTGTTGATTCTGCCCCTGCAGATCCGAAATACGCTTGCGAAACTCCTCGTTCATTCGCCCCATATCCTGCCCATACACCACCGGCCCGAGCGAAGCATACAGCTCCGGCTTCACCAGCGGCCGCTGCACGTAGAGGGGTTGATAGAGGTCCATCAAGAACGAAATCGGCCGCCCGCTCACGAGCGTCAGCCCCACGTCGTTCCAGTCCTCCTCGGTCGTGTTCTCGACGATCGCCCAGCCTTGCAAGAAGGGCTTTTCCTTGTCATCGAGCACCAGCCGATAGCTCGTCTTCCAGATCGGTGATTCCTGGATGTACCCCACGCGGACCTCGCGCTCGCCGTTTCCGGTGAAGTTGAGCGTCACCGTCTTCTTGTCGGTCGCGTGGCCCAGCGCCAGTACCGCGAGGGCCTGCCGGAGTTCGGCGTCGAGCTTCGGATCAGCCAGCCGAATGCGCCCCACGCTTTCGAGCGCCACGCTCCGCAGGCCATCGTCGGTCAGCAGATTCAGGTATTCCTTGTCGACCACCTGGTCCTTGCCGACCGCTTCCTTCCGCGTCTCGATGCCGACGATCACGCCGGTCATCGGATTGGCCGCCTCGAGTTCGACCCGCTCGCCGCGAATCTGGCCAAGCAACTGCGCCAAAGTCGGGTTCGCCGTCAGATCGATAGCGAAGGTCTTGAGCGTCCGCGTCACCGGATCGCGCGATTGGTAGGTGACGGTCGAAATCTTGCCGCCCCCCAGGTCCTGCAGAACCATGCTCTTGAGCAGGTCGTTGATGTCGTCGGCCTTGAACTTGAGTTCGAGCCGCGCGTCGCCCGTGACCTTGCCCCCGCGCTCGAAGAAGCCGACCCCCGAGTTGAAGAGCACGATCTTCTCGAGCGGCACCGGGCTCGGTTCGGCTCCCCCCGCCGGCTGCGCGGCAGCCCCTCGCGCCAGCCCCAGGGCAAGTATTCCAGCGGCGAGCAGTCCAAGGCGTGGTGTCATGGCTAAACCTGAGGTTGGGGAGGGCGGAAGCGCGGCGTCTCCGGAGAGCCTGCCGGGGCGCGCACAAGTATAGGCTTTCGACGCTTCTGCGAGGTCCTGAGTTCCCTAGGCAAGCCGGAGGCGGCAGGTAGCAAGACGTCGCGCGGTCGCCCCCGGATGATATACTGCTCCCCCAGGCTGGCATGGATGGGCCATGCCGTCGGGCACATCTCAGAAAAGGCCTCACATGCGCGCAGTGGCGACCTTCTGGCTCTTGGCGCTGGCCTGGAGCGGCGCCGCCTGGGCCGACTCCTGGCCGGCCTTTCGCGGCGCGGATGGGAGCGGGGTTTCCACCTCCGAACAGTTACCCCTGCAATGGAGCGCGGAGCAGAATGTCGCCTGGAAGACGCCCATCGACGGCCGCGGCTGGGCATGCCCCATCGTCTGGGAAGGCAAAGTCTTTTTGACCACCGCGGTACCGATCGACGATCCGTCCGGCGTGACCGAGCCCAAGCAGGGACTGTATTTCGGCGGCGAGCGTCTGGCCCCGCCCGAAGCCGAGCATCGCTGGGAGCTATGGTGCCTGGATCGAGAATCGGGGCAGGTTCTGTGGAAGCAGGTTGCTCGGCAGGCGCGTCCCAGTGCACCCGTGCATATCAAGAACAGCTACGCCTCGGAAACGCCGGTGACCGATGGTCAGCGCGTCTACGCGTATTTTGGCGGGGCCGGACTCTATGCCTACGATCTCGACGGCCGGCTCGTCTGGCAGAAGGATCTAGGACCGTTTCCCACTCGTTTCAATTGGGGCACGGCCAGCAGTCCGGCCATGGCGGAGGGGCGCCTGTTCCTGCAGTGTGACTTCGAGGGCGACTCCTTCTTGCTCGCCCTCGATGCGGCGACCGGCAACGAGCTGTGGCGCACACCGCGTAACGAAAAATCGAACTGGAGCTCCCCTTTCGTGTGGCGCAACTCCCTGCGCACGGAGCTCATCACCGTGGGCACCAACCGCGTTCGCTCCACGAATCCCTTGAACGGCGAAACCTGGTGGGAGCTGGGCGGCATGTCGGTGATTACCAGCCCCACGCCCGTGGCCCAGGGCGATCTGCTCTACGTCACTTCCGGCTACGTGCAGGACGACAAGCAGCCACTCGTGGCCATCCGCCCCGGCGGCGCTGGCGAGCTCGTGCCCGATGACCAGCCGGAGGCGATTGCCTGGCGGCACGCCAAGGCGGGTTCCTATATTCCCTCCCCCTTGGTTTACGAGGGGCAGTTGTTCGTGCTCTACGACCGTGGGCTTTGCGCCGCCTTCGATGCGGAGACCGGCGTTGAGATCTTCGCCAAGCAACGGCTCGGGGCCGATCGCGGCGCCAACTTCACCGCCTCTCCGTGGGCATATCGCGGTCACATCTTCTGCTTGAGCGAAGAAGGCGACACGTTTGTCGTCAAGCGAGGCGACACGCTCGACGTGGTGGGCGTGAATTCCTTAGGGGAAACCTGCCTCTCGAGTCCCGCCATGGCGGGCGATCAGCTCTTCGTGCGCACGCTCAAACACTTGTGGTGTCTGCGCGCGGAGTCCGCAGAGTGAGGCCTCCTCGTCGCCGGCGGCGCCCCAGCTTCTGCTTATGCCGCCTCGCGACCGCGCGCCTGATCAATACCGCGGTCGAAGGCGGCAGCTAGGATGGGAGTATGGCGCTTCGCAATCGGATTCTCAGTGGCATTGGCCTTGTAGTCACGTTCGTGACCTTTACGCCAGCCATTGCGGCCATGTTCGTCGATCAACCGATGTGCGGCAACCACGTGACTGATCCGCTCACGGTTTGGGTCTTCGCCATGTTGGCTATCTATGCGGCCTGGCATCGCCAGCCGCGCCCCTAGTTAGTCTTTCCCTTGACCGCCGGGCAAACTGGACCACAACCGACCTGATAGGCAGCGTGTTGCCCCGCGGTCTGCTACAAAGGAGGCATGTCTCCGAAGACCTGCAACATTCTGGCTGCCCTAGCCCTTGTCGCGCTCCTGGTCTTCGCCGGCCTGCCAGCTATTCAGGCCTACCGAGAAAGCTGTCGCAGAACGCAATGCCACAACAACTTGAAGCAATGGGTCGGCGCCCTCCATCTCTACCATGATCCGGCCCCGAGCCAACCGGCCGACCTGCCATACACTGATCTGATCCGGGACCATCGGCATGGGGCCGACGACGGCCCGGTTTCGGTCGGAGAATAGCCCGCGCAAGCCAGAGACCCACGAACCTGAATCCGTGGGCCTCTAACACGTCGGCCGCCGGGGGCCGCTCGCCAAGTGGAATGCGGCGATGCAGCCCACCCGGTCCATCGTCCGCGAATCCCTGATCTTGGTCACGGCCGCCGCGGTCGTTATGGCCACACTGGCGCAGGGCCTACCCACTTGGGTTGCGGTTGGCATGGTGACCGGAGCGACCACGGGAATCCTGTTGCTGCGGCGATGCTGGCGATGCTCGTTTATGGCCACGACGAGGGGGGCCACTCTGGGCATGGCTGTTCCGCTGGCCGTGATTGGATTCGTGACCGGATTGCTTCACCCGCCCGCTGGACTTCGCAGCCGGTTCGGCCCCGGCCTCGAGTCTGGCGTGATCGCGGGCGGCCTGGGCTTTGTTCTGGGAATCCTCTTTGGCATGCTCTACGGCCTTGTCACGGGGCTCGCGCTAGAGCTTTGGAGCGACCAATCCGAGCCGCGGGGTGAAGAGTAGCGCACGCGTAGCAAAGGCCTGCTCCTCAGGATCGATCATCACTCGAGGCGAGAATCGCCCTTCTTATCGCGCTCACGCGCCAGGTTCAGATAAGCTGGCCGGACCCTTGCCCGCGCGCGAGCGATGCATCTCTGCGAGCAGCGACTCCGGTTCGACATCTTCTTCCAACTCCTCCAGCTCGAGCGAAGACAGACGCTCGACGGCCAGCTTGTCGGCGATCAAGTCGGCCAGGTAGAGGATTCGAGTGATCTCGTGCTCCGAGAGCAAATTGATCTGCAGGTCGAGTTCCTCGCGTTTCCCCTGCGCAGCGGCCTCGCGGTTCTGGCTGATCAGCACGAACGTGGAGAGGAAGATCGCTTCGAGGGAGACGATGAGCGTCAGCACGCCAAACGGAGGCGGGTCGAAGGGGCGCACTCCCAGGAAGCCGAGATTCACCCCGATCCAGAGGAGGAACCAGGCCTCGTGCAGATAGACGAACCACATGCTGCCGGTAAAGCGGGTCAGGTGGTCGGCAATCCGCTCCTCGCGGCTCTTGGAAGCCTCGAGCTGTTGCTTGTTGCGGTTGATGCTTTCGATGTTCCGCTGCACTACCGCCGCCACGCGGCGGGCACGGACCGAAGGACCAGTTTGGGCAAGAGACTTATTCATGAGCATCTCTCTGGAGCAAAGGCGATGCCCGATCGCCGCAAAGAGCCAGCCAGGCGGGCACGATGTTTGCTGATCTCGATCACGGGACTAGGCACTTTAAACATCGCTCACGCACAGGGTTTTCTGTCATGGCCAAGTATGGCAAGAAGGCGCAAGCCAAGGTGAAGCGGGCGGTCCACGAACTCAAGGAAGGCACGCTGCGCAGCGGCTCGGGACAGAAGGTGAAGAGCCGCAAGCAGGCGATCGCCATCGGCTTGTCGGAAGCCCGCCGGGCCGGGGGCAAAGTGCCGCGAAAGCCCGTGAAGAAGAAGTAACGCGAAGTAGCGAGTATTGGCTGACGGCGGCGTCTCGATCGGTTACCATGAGGTCAGGCACTTTCGCCTGCCCCTTGGGGTCCCGCCATGCACTGCCGCCGCTTCGCCGCTCCTGGCCTGACTCGCCGCGAAATGCTCTCGCGGTGCGCCAACAGCTTTGGCGCGGTCGCTCTGGCTGCGCTTGGGCAGCAAGAATTGTGGGCCGGCGCGCCCGCTGATCCACTTGCTCCCCACCCCGGCCATTATGCCGCGCGGGCCAAGAGCGTGATCTTTCTGTTCATGGACGGCGGCCCGTCGCAGGTCGACACCTTCGACCCCAAGCCCCGGCTCGACCGCGAGCATGGCCAGCCGATCAAGATGAAGGTGCCGCAGACTCAGTTCGACAACGTCGGCACGGTGCTGCGCTCCCCTTGGAAGTTCCGCCCCCGTGGCGAGTGCGGCCTGCCGGTGAGCGATTTGTTTCCGCACGTCGCCGAGTGCATCGACGATCTGGCCGTCATCCGCTCGATGACCAGCACCTCGAGCGTTCATACCACGGCCAATTACTTCATCCACTCCGGCAGCCTGTTTCAGGGGCGGCCGAGCATGGGCTCCTGGGTGACCTACGGCCTGGGGAGCGAATGCCGGGAACTGCCCGGGTTCGTGGTGCTCAACTCAGGGTTGATCCCGCCGGGCGGGCAAGACTGCTTCAACAGTGGCTTCTTGCCGGCCAACTTCCAGAGTTCGCCGATGCGGATGGGCCCCGCGCCAGTGACCGACCTGATCCCTCAAGAGGGCGACCCCGCGCGGCAACAGGCCAAGCTCGATCTGCTGCGCACGCTCGACTCCGGGCTGCTTTCGCCGCTGGCGGGCGAACCGGCCGTCGAGGCGGCGATTAACAACTACGAGTTGGCGTGCAAGATGCAGACCGCCGTGCCTGACGTGCTGTCGATTGCGGCCGAATCGCAGGCGACGCAGCAGCTCTACGGGCTCGACGATCCGGCCACCGAAGTCTTCGGCCGTCAATGCCTGATCGCTCGCCGGCTGGTGGAGCAGGGCGTGCGGTTCATCGAGTTGCTGTGCCCGCAAGTGGCGAGCGCCGATCGCTGGGACCAGCACAGCAATCTGAAGGAGGGGCACGAAAACAACGCCCGCGCCACCGACCGTCCGATCGCCGGGCTGCTCCGCGATCTCAAATCGCGCGGGCTGCTCGACGAAACGCTGGTGGTCTGGGCTGGCGAGTTCGGCCGCACCCCCATGGCCCAGGGGTCCGATGGCCGCGACCACAACCCGTTCGGCTTCACGCTCTGGCTGGCCGGCGGCGGCGTGAAGGGGGGCGTGGCCTACGGCGCGACCGACGAGTACGGCTACTACGCCGTGGAGAACAAGGTCATTCTGCACGACCTGCACGCCACGATGCTGCACCTGCTGGGCATCGACCACGAGCGGCTCACCTACCGCTTCGGCGGCCGCGACTTCCGGCTGACCGACGTGCATGGCCGAGTGATTCGGGAAGTGCTGGCGTAACTGGGCCTCGATTTTTTCGTCCGGTGGCGCGGGCGGCTGCGTTCTTGGGGCAGAACGGGGCTGGCCGTGCCTTCCGTCCGCGCCGAGGTTGCTCATGAGCGTTTCTCGCTCTCGCGTAAACGATGTGCTGGTTGCACTTGCGTTTTGCATTCTATCCTATGCAGCGCCGCGGCCAGCTCTTTGGGCTCAGTTCACCGACGTCGCGCTCGACGTAACCGCGAGCGCTGGGAACGTGCAGGACAGCCACAAGGCAACAGGCTTGCCGATCGCACTCAGCGCTGCCGCGAGCTACAGCGAAAGCGATGGACGTGAAGGCAGTATTTGTGGCGCTGGCGCATCGAGCAACATCCAGGTCATCGGCAACACGTCCAGCATCGTCGCGCGGATGCGAGTTGACCAAGACCGCTCCGGATCCAGCGGCTGCGTTTTCAGCCCCTTCGACCCGGCCAAGTCGACCGTTCGGGTGACGGCAATCACGAACGAGCCGGTTTTTAGGACGTTTGCAATTGAGGACCTTACATTCGAGGAAACCGAGACTCCTCGGACCGACGGCGGCGTCATCGACGACTCGCAGGAATTCGGTGGGTTCCCCTGGTTTGGCGTTCACGCGGATGCGATCACCGTATGGTCGGTCGGCGCGCCGGCAGGATCGGCGACCTCTCCCTTCGTGCCATTGTCTATTGCGAACGACAGTCAATTGTTCATGGAGCCGACTCAAGGCGACGCCGTGCAGGGCGGCGGTCTGAAGTACCAGCAGCCAGTAGTCGATCCTAGTTCCATGAGTCTGGGCTTCGACCTGGAGGATGACAAAGCTAACCCCCTTTACGGCTTTCCGCTTCCCCGACGTTCCGGCCGGGGAAGATAAGCAATTCTTCGCATTGCAGCTCGGCGGCGACAACTGGATCGCCGGTCTGGCGGGCGAAACGGTCGACCTTAGGCAGTACGCGCCCAACGGCTTCACGGCACTCAGCCTGCGCGGCGATCTGACGCCCTTTCTGCCCGCGGCCGCGGCACCCGGCGCCGCGATCCCCATTGGCGGACCTCCGCCTACGCTCATGTTCGGCCTGGCTTTTGCCAAGCCCGGCATCGGGAGCTTCGTGCTGAAGCCGGCGCCGGAGCCGTCCAGCATCATCTTGGCAGTGCTTGGGCTAGCGCTGGTCCTCCTCGCCCGGCGTGGCGTGCTCGTTCGCACGGCGATCTGCCGATCCGCCAAGACTACCCGTCCGCTGGCCGCCGCATTGCGTTTTAGCGGTGGGCCGCCGATGCAGTTTCTCTGTCCGGGGGCGGTAGACGGTCGGCCATCTGCAAATCCAGGGAGTGCACACCATGAGACTTGGTAGATACCCGTCATGTGTGGCAATCACCATGGGTCTGGTTGCCGCATTCGCGAGAATGGCGAGTGCGACCACGCCGCTGGAAATCTGGGTCGACCCGGACGGCTCGGCCTACCTCTACAACACCACGGCGCGCCCCTTCTCGTTCGACGCCTACCAGATCCTTTCCGAGACCGATCGGCTCGACCCGGCGGGTTGGAAGAGCATTGCAGACTACGTTGCCGGCGGACAGATCGCGGACGTGACTGCCGCTCTAGGGCCGGGCGGGCTCACTTTTTTGAAAGCCAATCCCGGCCCGGGTCACCTGGCCGAAGTCAACTTGGGCGGTGTCGCCACGCTGCAGCCCGGCGCCAAGTTCGCCATCGGCAAGCCGTTCAAGGACCTTTGGAACCCCGATGCCACCGCCGACTTTGTCTATTATGGGAGACCCGAGTCGGAGACTGCATGGGGCGCCATCGTCGTTGTCCCCGAGCCCTCCACCTTCCGGCTCGCCGCCTTGGCCGGGCTGGGGCTGCTGGCGGTCCGGTTACGTCGGTAGGCCACCAGCGGGGTTGCGGGGTTCGCAGCCAACGCCCACAGTAAGGAGGCCGCCCGTCGCAAGGCGGCCTGCGTTAATCGCAAAGCCCGTTGGCTTGTATGCCCCGCCAACGGGTTTTTCATGCGCCCCGCCAAACTCGTGTTAGGTCCGAGCGTTGTGGAGAGTAGGCAGCCCCGTTGTGGCATTCAGGGCGGCCAGGCAACCCGGACTTGCCCCGGTGAAACCTCTCGGAGACCGTCCGGCAGCTCTGGCGAGACTGTTTGGCGGGTTTTTCCTGCGCAGGCGGCCGGTCTTTGAGCGACATGCGTTTTGGAACTGAGCCGAATGCGAACGCCCCAGCGCTACGACACCCCGTGCGGACGCTCATCGCGATATCCCATCGTTGCCTGGCCGCCGAGGCCCTCTGCCTGCTCACCACGCCGCGGCATCAGGCGTGGCTGGACGATCAGGAGGACGGCCCGCCCCGAGATCTCCCCCGCCGCGAACTCCACCAGCCAGCCGCGACGGCGGTTGATGCCTGGCTCGCGGGGCTTCCGCGGTCCGCCCGCAGTCGATCTGGCGTCGCCCGCCGTTCCGGCCATAATCAGGGAGAGCAGGCGGGTCCAATGGGTTGGCCTAGGCGGACATGCGGACGCCGGGCGGAGTTCAGGAGGCATGCTATGCGAACCATCCGATCGCCGTTCGTCCTTGGCTTTCTGTTGTTGCTGACCGCGCCGTGGGCCGCTGTCTACGCGGTCGGCCCCAAGCTCGACTTCGAGGCCGCCCGCAAGGAGATGGTCGACGAGGAGATCGTCAAGGCGGGCGTGAAAGACGCGCGGGTGATTCAGTCGATGCGCGACACCCCGCGCCACGAATTCGTAGCCCCGGGGCAGCGCGAGATGGCCTATCTCGACATGGCGCTGCCGATCGGCGAGGGGCAAACGATCTCGCCGCCGTTCATCGTCGCCTACATGACCGAGCAGATCGATCCCCAGCCCACCGACAAGGTGCTGGAGATCGGCACCGGCAGCGGTTTTCAGGCGGCCGTGCTGAGCCCGCTGGTCGATCAGGTTTATACGATCGAGATCGTTCCGACGCTCGGGCGCAAGGCGGCACAAGCGCTCCGCAAGCTCAAATACAAGAACGTGCATCCCAAAATCGGCGACGGCTACAAAGGCTGGCCGGAGCAGGCGCCCTTCGACAAGATCATCGTCACCTGCTCGCCCGAGAAACCGCCGCAGCCGCTGATCGATCAGCTCAAGGAAGGGGGCCGCATGATCGTGCCCGTCGGCGAGCGCTACCAGCAGGTGCTCTATCTCTACACCAAGAAGGACGGCAAGCTGGTGTCGGAGGCGCTGCGTCCCACGCTGTTCGTGCCGATGACCGGCACGGCGGAAGACAACCGCCAGGTGCTTCCCGACCCGACGAATCCCAAGGTCATCAACGGAGGTTTCGAGGAGCTTCGCAAAGAAGGCGGACCCGCCGGCTGGCACTATTCGCGGCAGCTCGAAATCGTGGAAGATTCGCAAGCGCCCGAGGGCAAGCGCTTCGCGCGGTTCACCAACGAGCAGGCGGGGCGCGGCGCGCAAGCGCTGCAAGGCATGGGGGTCGACGGCCGCAAGGTGTCGGCCCTCGATGTTTCAGGATGGGTCAAGGCCACCGGCGTGCGGCAGGGACAGATCCCCGAGCATCTCGCGGCGGTAGGCATCATCTTCTACGACGAGCGGCGGGCGCAGGTGGGGCACGCCTGGATCGGCCCGTGGCGGGGGACGTTCGATTGGCGCGAGGAGAAGGGGACGCTCAAAGTGCCGGCCGCGGCGCGCGAGGCGATCATCCACGCCGGCCTCATGGGCGCCACGGGCGAGGTTTGCTTCGACGATTTGAAGATCGAAGCGGTGCGAAAAGCGGGGGCTGGCCCGCGTTAGCGGCGCCTCCGCTACGACCGGAACTCTCCTTACGACGTTGTCAGGAGGAGCGAGCGCAGAATCCGCGCGCCCGCTGCATCGAGCGTCTGGAAACGCGCACGGCCGAGGTGGGTGATGCAGAAACACCCCAAGCCGCGCGCTGCCCCCCGGCCGGTTGTATCGACGCCGTAACTACTGTCTATCGCGTCTTATGCGCCGACCGGCGCGCCGCATGGCCCACGCGGCGGCATAGTCTACTCACCCCAAAGACCTTTACTAGGCAAAAAAATCAACGCAGCTTGCTTGAACTGCAAGCTACGGTTGGTATGTTTTCGGAGAGAAAACGGCCAATACACCGCAAAAGTCTAGTGGGGGGAGTACCTTACATGTTCGTGCGTAGTCTGAAAATGTTTGCCATCGCCGCCGCGGCTGTCGCCACGAGCGGCTGGGGCCTGACGGGCGTGGCCGAAGCCGGCTGGCGCCATCACGGGAGCTGGGGTTCGAGCGGCGGCTACGGCGGCAGCTGGGGCGGCTCGAGCGGCGGCGGCTGGGGTTCCAGCGGCGGTTCGAGCGGCGGCTACGGCAGCTGGGGCTCGAGCGGTGGCTCGTCCGGCGGCTGGGGCTACTACGGCTCGAGCGGCGGCTGGGGTTCGAGCGGCGGCTACTCTGGTTGGGGTTCGAGCGGTGGCTCGTCCGGCGGCTGGGGCTGGCGTCATCACCAGCGCCGGGCTTGGCGCTGGAGCGGCAGCTCCGGCGGTTCGAGCGGCGGCTGGGGTTCTAGCGGCGGCTCGTCTGGCGGCTGGAGCTACGGCTCGAGCGGCGGCTCGTCCGGCGGATCCTCGGGTGGCTCGAGCGGCGGCTGGACCGTGGCTGAGCCCGACTATGTCGAAAGCGCTCCCTCGACGATGCGGCCGGCCGAAGCGCCGGCGGCGCCCGTCGAAGGCGGCACGCCTGCTCCGACTGCGCCCGCCACCGATGACTTGCTGAATCCCGGAACGACCACGACCCCCCCGGCCGGCGCGTCGCTCTATCTGCCGGCCGATGAGCTCGAGCGCAGCGCTCTGCTCAACGTGCAGGTGCCCGCTGGGGCCCAGGTCGTGGTGAACGGCCTGCCCACCCGCAGCACCGGCAACGATCGCCAGTTCGTGTCGCGCGGCCTGGAGCCGGGCTTCCGCTACAAGTACGAGGTCAAGGCGACCCTGGTCCGCGACGGTCAGACGATCGAGCAGGTGAAGACGGTTCGCCTGCAGGGAGGCCAGCGGGCCGACCTGTCGTTCGACCTGGCGGGCGAGACCGCCGTGGCCAAGGACGAGGCGCCGACCAAGTTGGTGCTGAACGTTCCGGCCGACGCCAAGGTGACCCTGGCCGGCCACGAGATGAAGGCCACGGGCACGGTGCGTGAGTTCACCACCACCAAGCTGCCCGCCGGCGCCGCTTGGGCCGACTATGACGTGCGTGTCGAATACACGCAGGACGGTCGGACCCAGGTGAAGGACGAGAAGGTGTCGCTCAAGGCCGGTGAGACCACCGAGCTGAGCTTCGACTTCTCGGCCCAACCCGCCGCCGAAGTGGCTTCGGCGAAGTAACCGCTCGCTGCTGGGCTCGGGGGGCGCGTTCGCGTGCCTTGTCGGCCCACAAGCGTGCAACGCTACATTGCGATTAACCCTCACACGGACCGCGGTCCGTGTGAGGGTTTCGCTTTTTGGGGAGAGCGCGGCCGGCGGGGGCGAATGGCTTTGACGCGGGGCGTGCGGCGGCCGATAACGGGCTGATGTCGGGGCGAGTTCGGTTTGCCCCGCTCGAGCCCTCGCACTCGGCAGCCCTCATGAGCACGGCATCCCCCACCGCTCCAGCCGCCCCGCCCCTGGCGCTGCGCTGGCGCCTTGTGATCAGCGCGCTCGTGGCCCTGCACGTGACGGCCGTGTTCGTCGGCCCTTGGGCCATGGCCCCCTCCACCTCGGCCCTTTCAGGCACGCTGCAGTCGGCTCTGCACCCCTACCTGCGGCTGGCGTTCCTCGACAATGGCTATCGCTTCTTCGCCCCTGAGCCTGGGCCGGCGCACCTAATTCGCTACGAGCTCAAGCTGCCCGACGGCTCCCAGACCACCGGCATCTTCCCGAGCGTCGCCGAGCAGTGGCCGCGTTTGCTCTACCACCGCCACTTCATGCTCAGCGAGTTCGTGAACACGCTCGACAGTCAGCAGCAGAACGAGCTGCGCGACGCCATGGTCCGCTCCTTCGCCAAGCACTTGGCGCAGACCACGGGGGCCGAAGAGGTGACGCTCTACTTGCGGCGGCACCTGATCGCCCCGCCGCAAGAAGTGGCGCAAGGGGCCAAGCTCGACGATCCGCGGGCCTACCCGCCCGACCGAGTGCTGGCGACGTTCACGGCGGAGCAACTGCGATGAACCGCTTTACTCGGCCGATCGTCGACTGGCTGCAAACCGCCTGGGAGGGCTGGAACCGCTTCTGGTTCACGCCCCAAGACGCCGCCACGCTGGGGCTGATCCGCATCCTCGCAGGCGCCATGCTGTTCTATACCCACCTGGTGTGGGCCAAGGACTTTCAGGCGTTTTTCGGGCCGAACCCCTGGGTCGACCTCGATCTGCTTGCGCGGTTGCAAGCCGATGGTTGGGCCTGGAGCCACTTCTGGCTGATCCGCTCGCCGGCCGTGCTCTGGATGCTGCACTTGGGGGCGCTGTGCGTCTTCGCGTTGCTCACGCTCGGGCTCTACAGCCGCTTGATGGCGGGCCTGTCGTTCCTGATCACCGTCTCGTACATCCACCGGCTCACCGGTTCGCTCTACGGACTCGACCAGTGCAACGCCATGCTGGCGATGTACCTGGCGGTAGGGCCGTGCGGCGAGGCCTATTCGCTCGACCGCTGGTTGGCCGCGCGGCGCGAAGGGCTGAAGCTGCCGGCCGCCGCGCCGCGGATCAACACCAACGTGGCGATCCGTCTCGCCCAGATTCATCTGTGCATCATCTACATGTTCGCCGGGATGGCCAAGCTGCAAGGCGCGGCTTGGTGGGACGGCACAGCGATGTGGGGCGCGGTGGCGATCCAAGAGTATCAATCCATCGACATGACCTGGCTCGCGCACCACCCGGTGCTCGTGGCGCTCGCCACGCACGCCGTGCTGTTCTGGGAACTGTTCTACGCGGCGCTGATCTGGCCGCGGTTCACGCGCCCCGTGATGCTGCTGCTGGCACTGCCGCTGCACCTGGGCATCGTGCTCTTCTTGGGCATGCCCACGTTTGGTCTGGCGATGCTGATCTGCAACCTGGCGTTCGTGCCGCCCGAATGGGTGCGGATGGTGTTCGGCCCGCGGCCCCCCGCCGGTCAAGCCAAGCGCGGCCAATCCGAGGTGCTGCGTCCCACGCGGCGCGGCCAGACGAGCTCAGCGGCCGGGAAAGCCGAAATGCGCGCGATGGCGGCGGGCTAACGCCTCTGCTGAGGTTGGCTGCGTGGCAATGGCGGTCGGCCGCTAGTAGAATCGGTCGGACCGGCGGCACTCAGCCCTCGCGAGCCGTCGGTTGAACCCGCCACTCGCATCGACGCGCTGCTGCCCGTGACGAACCATCCCCAAACGCTCGTTGAGTTGTTTCACCGCCGCATTGCGTCGACGCCCGACCGCGTCGCGTTTTGGCAGCGAACCAGCGGCGGCGATCGCCCGATTGCCTGGGCTGAGTTCGCCGGCGACGTGCGCCGCACGGCCGCAGCGCTCGCGCGGCTGGGGCTCGAGCCCGGCGACCGTCTGGCCCATGTGTGCGAGAACCGCTACGAGTGGCTGATCGTCGATCTCGCGGTGCAGCTCTGTCGCGGCGTTCACGTAGCGATCCATGCGGTCCTTTCGGGGCCGCAGGTCGTGTACCAGATCAACGACTCCGGCGCGCGGCTGACGATCGTTTCGAACGCCGAACTTGCCGAGAGGCTGGCCAGCGCCGCCGACACGCTGTCGACGCCGCAGCGGTTCCTCGCGCATGAGGCGATCGGCGTCCGTTTTGGCGGGCAACCGCTGCAGATCCTGGCCGAACTGGCGGCGGCTGAGGACACGGCCGCGGGCGAACGCCTGGAGCAAGCAGCCCTCGAGCAGCTCGAACCCAGCGATCTCGCCACGCTCCTCTACACCTCGGGCACGACCGGCGAGCCCAAGGGGGTGATGCTCAGCCATCGCAACCTCACCACGAACGCGCTGGCGACGATGCAGGCGTTCGAGATGACGGGCGACGACCTACGTCTCTGCTGGCTCCCGTTGAGCCACATCTTCGCCCGCACCTGCGATTTCTACTCGTGGCTAGCCTGCGGCTACCAGTTGGCGCTGGCGGGCAGCCGCGAAACGATCATCGCCGATTGCGTGCGGCTGCGGCCCACGATCATGAGCGGCGTGCCCTACTTCTTCGAGAAGCTCTATCGCCGCCTGTCCGAAGTCGGCCAACTCCACACGGCAGGCGCCTTGCAGTCGCTCCTGGGAGGCCGGATGCGCGCCATCGGCTCGGGCGGCGCTGCCTTGCCCGATTATTTGGCGGAGTACTTCTTCAGCCAGGGAGTGCCGCTGCTGCAGGGCTATGGCCTCACCGAAAGTTCTCCGGTCATCAGCGCCTCATCGCTGAATGCCTACCGGATTGGGTATTCCGGCCGGGCCGTCGACGGCGTGGAGATTCGCATCGCCGACGACTGCGAAATCCTTACCCGCGGCCCGCACGTGATGGTGGGCTATTGGAATCTGCCCGAGGCAACAGCCGCCACCGTCCGCGAGGGCTGGCTGCACACCGGCGACCTGGGGGAGATCGACGCCGACGGCTACCTCAAGATCACTGGCCGCAAGAAGGAGCTGATCGTCACTTCGGCCGGCAAGAATGTGGCCCCCGTTTACCTCGAAGCCCTGCTGACCGAAGATCCGCTGATCGCCCAGGCGGTCGTGCTCGGCGACGGCCGCAGCCATTTGGCGGCCTTGATCGTGCCTGATTTCGCTCAGCTCGATCAAACGTTGCTCTTGCGCGGCGTGGCCGCCGCGCTGCCTGATCGGCTCGAGGAGGCCGAGGTCCGCGCGGTCGTCGCCGAGCGAATCGCGGCGCGGCTGGCGAGCGTCGCCGACTGCGAACAGGTCCGCCGGTTCGCCCTGCTCGAGCATCCCTTCACGATCGAATCGGGCGAGCTCACCCCCACGCTCAAGCTGCGGCGCGAAGTGATCGCGCGCCGCTATGCCGAGGTGATCGAGCGGATGTACGCCGCGCCGGCCGCAACAGCCTGTGCGGCGGCCACGCCGTCATGATTCCGCGCGTCGCTCAGCTCAAAGGGGCCGCCGGACTCACGCAGCGGCTGGCCGAACTTGGCTGCGAACTGCCCGTCGACGAGAAGATTCTTACCGCCGCCGAGGGCTCGCCGCTGGCCGCGCCGCTCGCGATCGGGGGCTTTACGGTCGGCAACCGCTGGTGCATCCATCCCATGGAAGGCTGGGACGCCGAACTCAACGGCGCTCCTTCGCCCCATACGCTGCGGCGGTGGCGGAATTTTGGTTTGAGCGGCGCCAAACTGATCTGGGGGGGCGAGGCGGCCGCCGTGCAGCCCGATGGCCGGGCCAATCCTCGGCAAACGCTGGCCACGCCCGAGAACCGCGGCGGCTTAGCCGCGCTGCTCGAGGCGCTAACTAGCGCCCACCGCGAGCGTTTCGGGCGGAACGACGATTTGCTCGTGGGACTGCAACTCACGCACTCGGGACGGTTCTCGAAGCCCACGGGGCCGCGTTTCGAACCGCGCATTGCCTACCATCATCCGCTGCTCGACCCGAAGTTCGGCATCGCCCCGCAAGACGACTCAGCGGTGTGGACCGACAGCGATCTCGAGCGGCTCGTCGACCGCTATGTCGAGGCCGCCAAGCTCGCCCAGCAGGTGGGCTTTCGCTTTGTCGACGTGAAGGCCTGCCACGGCTACCTGCTGCACGAGTTCTTGAGCGCCCGTCGCCGCCCCGGCCCCTTTGGCGGCGACCTGGCGGGGCGCTCGCGGCTGCTCCGCACGATCATCGAGCGCGTGCGCAGCGAAGCGCCGGGCTTAATCATCGGGGTGCGGTTGAGCGTGTTCGACAGCGTCCCCTACGTCGCCGGCGGCGACGTAGGCGTGCCGATGCCGCACGGTGAGCTGCTACCCTACGATTGCGGCTTCGGCGTGGATCCGAACGACCCCACGCGGATGGACCTGAGCGAACCGCTCGAGCTGCTCCGCTGGCTGCAGGAATGGGGTGTCGCCACGGTGAACCTCACCGCTGGCAGCCCCTACTACAACCCACACCTGCAGCGGCCGGCCCTCTTCCCGCCGAGCGACGGCTACGCGCCGCCAGAAGATCCGCTGGTGGGAGTGTGCAGGCAAATCGAGGCGGCGCGGCAATGCCGGCAGGCGGTCCCCGGCTTGCCGCTCGTCGGCACGGGCTATAGCTACTTGCAGGACTTCCTGCCGCAGGTGGCGCAGGCGGTCGTGCGGGCGGGGTGGATCGACGCTGTGGGGCTCGGCCGCATGGTGCTTTCGTATCCCGAACTGCCGGCGGACGCGCTCGAGCAAGGAACGCTTGCCCGCAAACAGATTTGCCGCACCTTCAGCGACTGCACCACGGCCCCCCGCAAGGGGCTCGTTTCAGGCTGCTACCCGCTCGATACCTACTACAAGGCGCTCCCCGAGGCGACGCAGCTCAAGGCCCTCAAGCGGGATTAACGAGCTGCCAGGCGAGCCGAGGGCGCAATTCTGCAAGCTACGCTTGCATGGCGGGCTGCTCCGTCCGCCGGGTCATGGTTTTCCCACCGCAATCCCACCGTAGCGAGCATCCCGCATGTACGCGAAACTCTTGGGCCTGTTGGCCGTTGTCCTTTTGTCGGCACAAATCGGCGTGGCCTGCACGGGCGTGACCGTGGTGGCCCAAGACGGCACAGTGATCAGCGCCCGCTCGCTCGAGTTCGGCATCGATCTCGACGCCTCGCTGCTGTTCGTGCCCCGCGGCTATAAGCTGACCGCCGACCTCGGCGAGGGCAAGCAGGGCGCAACCTGGACGCCACGCTACGCCTGCCTGGGCATCAACTTCTTCGGACAGCCGTTCTTGGGCGAAGGGCTGAATGAAGCGGGGCTCGGCTGCGGCGCGTTCTACCTGCCAGGCTATGCCCAGTTCACGCCGCCGGGTGAAGCCAAGCTCGAGCAAGCAGTGCTCTCGGTCCACGTCGTGTCGTGGATCCTGGGCAACTGCGCGACGGTGGCCGAGACGAAACAGCGGATCCACGAAATCACCGTGGTGAGCGGCAAGCTGCCGCAAGTGCCGCTCGAGATGCCGCTCCACTTCCGCGTCACCGATGCCACGGGCGCCGCGCTCGTGATCGAGTACACCCAGGGCGGCACGCTTAAGTTGCACGACGCTCCGCTCGGCATCATCACCAACTCGCCGACCTACGACTGGCACATCACCAACCTCGGCAACTACACCAGCTTGCAGGCGGCCGACGTGCCCACGCTGGAGCTCGAAGGACAAACGATCACGGAATTTGGAATGGGCTCGGGACTCCGCGGGCTGCCGGGCGACTATTCACCGGCCGCCCGTTTCGTGCGGGCTGCGATCCTGCAGGGCCTCGCCAAGCAAGCAGCCGACGCCAAGGCCGGCGTCAACCTAGCGCTGCACTTGCTCAACAACGTCGACATTCCGGTGGGCCCGGCCGCCAACTTGGCGAACGGGCAAGACCACTTCGATCGCACCGAATGGGTGTCGGTCTCCGACCTCACCAAGCGGGTGTTCTACTTCCGCACCTACGACAACCTGCAACTCCGCCGGGCAACGCTCGATTCGTTCGACCCACTGTCGAAGCAATTGCAAACCTTCCCGCTCGAACCGGCGGCCTGGTACCAGGACGTGGGCGCCGCGGCCACGAAATAGGGCGTCGGTCGACCGCCATCCGCGGTTGCGCTCTCCCGCGACAAGTCTCGCCAGATGCGGTTCGCGGAGCGAAGCAAATCCGCCGCACGCGGCGGATTCAAACGAAATCCGTGCAAACCCAGGCAAGTCCGGCTAGACTAGTTCCGAGTCTTCGGAATCACCGGGTCTTTCTTCTGGGCATGCAATGAGGCGGAATCAGCGCGCGGCGCACGGCCGACGGAGCCGGCGGGGTGAACTCGAGCGGTTGGAGCCGCGGTGGGCGTTCAACGTTGCGCCGACCGGGATTACTCTCGATCCGGCGAGCGTGCCGGAGAATTCCGGCCTGCTCGCACCGGTCGGCACGTTGCACGTCAGCGATCCCGACGCGGGCGACACGCACCGCTTCATCCTGCTCGATTCAGCCGGCGGGCGGTTTACCCTCGACGGCGACCAGGTGGTCGTCGCCGCGGGCCCGCAACTCGACTTCGAGACGGGGCCCTCCCACTCGATCACCGTGCGGGCCATCGACGCCGGCGGGTTGAGCATTGATGTCTCGTTGCCGATCGCCGTGACCGACGTCAGCGAGCCGCCGACAGACATTCAGCTCGATATCGCGCAGGTTCCGGAGAACTCGCCCGCCCATTTCGTGATCGGCAAGTTCGCCACGACCGATCAGGACGTGGGCGACACGTTCGCCTACAGTCTGATCGACTCGGCAGGCGGGCGCTTCGAGATTTCTGGCGATCTGTTGGCCGTCGCTCCGAACGCCGACCTGGACTATGAGGCGGCCAAGAGCCAGGTGATTCGCGTCCGCACGACCGATGGCAGCGGCCTGTTCTTCGAGCGCGACTTGACGATCGATATTACGAACGTCAACGAGCGGCCGGGGCAGCTCAAACTTTCGAACGTAACGCTCCCGGAGAACTCGCCTGCCGGTACGGTCGTCGGCGAACTGACGGCGACCGACGTCGACTTCGCGGCCGCGGGGCTTGCGCTGCTGTTCGCGCCCGATGGAACCGCGCAGCTCGCCAACCTGGGCCCCGACACCATCACGTTCGACGCCTATCAAATCGAATCGCAGGCGGGCAAGCTTGATCCCGTAGGCTGGCGCAGCATTGCGGATTGGTCGGCTTCTGGGCCGCAGGGACACGCCGATGCGCTTGCGGTGCTCGGTCCCGGCGGCGACAGTGCGGCTAGCGGCTGGCTCGAGGCCGGGCTCTATCCGAACTTTCTCGGCGAGTTCAATGTTGCGGGCGCCGCGGTCCTTTCGCCAAACGAGGTCGTCCCGCTCGGCAAGCCGCTGCTGTCGAACTCGCCGGCCGATTTCCAGCTCACGTACCACGCCGTCGGACCGAGCGAAGGCATTTTCACCGCGGCGGTCGTCGATCAAACGCCCCTGAAGTTCTCGCTGGTCGACTCGGCGGGGGGCCGCTTCGAGATCGCTGGCAACCAACTGCGGACGGCGCCGGGGTTCAACTGGGATTTCGAGGCGAATCCGCGCTACCCGGTGCGAGTGCGCGTGACCGACGGCGGTGGCCTGACGTTTGAGCGGACGTTCGTCGTGCAGCTTGCGAACGTGAACGAGGCGCCGCAGGTGATCGTGCCGGGCCAACTCGCGGCTGCCACGGGCGAAGCGGGGCCTCTGCCAGGCATCCGCGTGAGCGATCCTGATGTCGTCGGCGACGTGGGCCAGCAGGCCGAATTCCGCCTGGCGCTGGCGGTCGATCAAGGTAAGCTCTCGTTCGGATCTCTCGACGGGCTGCAAATCGCCGACGGCGCCAACAACTCCTCGGCTGTGACCGTCGTCGGACCGCTAGCCAAGCTGAACGTGGCGCTGACCACGCTGAACTACGAAGCGCCCGGCGAATTCGCAGGCCAGACGAAGCTGTCGCTCACGGCCGACGATCAGGGCTTCCTTGGCTCGGGCACGCCGCTCAGCACCGCCCTCGTGGCCCCCATCGTCGTGAATCATCGGCCCGCGGGGGTCGCCGATCATTACGACGTAGCCGCCGGGGGCGAGCTGCGCCGACAGGGTTATGCCCAAGCGGTGCTGGCCGACGGGCCGCTGGCCTATTGGCGATTGGGCGAAGCGCCGGAAGCGGCGCACTTCGTCGACACGGCGGGCAATTACAGCGGCGGCGGGTTCCAAGGCAACGTGCAACTCGGTAAGCCGTCGGCCCTGCCGCACGATGACGACGCCTCGGTCAGTTTCGACGGACAGAGCGGCGCCTCGGTCCCGTTTGGCGGCCAGGCGAAATCTCTGCAACAAAGCTTCACCATCGAAGCCTGGATCCGCCCCTCACAAACGAACTCGGTGCAGGGAATCATCACGACACGCGACAACGTTTTCGGCAGTGGCTGGGCCTTTGGCTCCGATGGCCCGCAGCTCATGTTCACGACGTTCGACTACAAGAACTATCGGCTGCCCAACTACTCCATTCCGACCAACCAATGGACGCACGTGGCGGCAGTCTTTGATTCCGGCTTCGACGCGACTTTTTTCGTCAATGGGGAACTGAAGGGCAAAGTCGACGGGGACATCCAGCCCGGAGTCTCCGCCGATACGGTGTGGATCGGCCGAAATCCGATCAACTCGATCGAATTCTGGCACGGCGGGCTCGACGAGATCGCCCTCTATGCCCGCGAGCTCACGCCTGGGGAGATCGCCCGCCACTATCAGTCGTCGCAGGCCGACTTCACGGTGTTGGCCAACGACACCGACGCCGATGGCGACGCGCTTACGGCCACCTTGGCCGAGGGACCGCAGCACGGCCAACTCACCTTCGCCGCCGACGGCTCCTTCGTCTACAAGCCCAACGCAGGCTTCGTCGGGCAGGACGCGTTTTCGTATCGCGCGAGTGACGGGTTCTTCGCCTCGGGCCCCACGCTGGTGACGATCAACGTGACGGTTGCCGCCGGCGCCGCCCTGCTGGGCGGCGACTTTGATGGCGACGGCGACGTCGACCTCGATGACTTCGGCCTGCTCAAGGCCAACTTCGGCTCAGGCACGTCGCTCGCCCAGGGAGACGCCGACGGCAACGGCCGCGTCGACTTGAATGATTTCGGCCTGCTCAAGAACAGCTTCGGCGCGAACGGCGAGGTCGACAACGACGTGCTGCTCGCCCTGGCGATGGACCAGGCGACGCGCCGGCCAGCCAGCGCCTAAGACCGCACCATTCCGAGTTACTCCTCGCGGGGAAACGTTTCCGATGCCAAACTTCCGCTGGTTGCGGCCACTGACTGCGGGCGCTCTCGGGCTGGGCTGCGCCGCCGCTGCGCCCGCCACGGCGCAGGCGGGCTGGATCACCAGCATCGAAGCCAGTGCCCCGCTCAACTGGCTCCCCTTCGAGGAAACGACGGGCGACACCTTCGCCGACCTTGGCAGCGATCCCCTGTCCGGCAGGGCCGACCCCGGCTCGAATGGTCCGGTGCTCAATGTGCCGGGGCTCGTGGGCAAGGCGGTGCAGTTCAACGGCATCGACGACCGCATCGTGCTCGACGGCGCCCCGGTGGGGGGCAACTGGACGGCCGAGTTCATCATCAAGAAAACCGGCTCCACTCCCAGCTCCAGCAAGCTGCTGCGGGGAGCGCCCTTCGTGCTGCCGGGCAGCGCGCTCGAGCTCGACCAGTTCTACCTGACGCACCAAGTCGGGTTCACCGAGTTCGGGCAAGTGAACTACCTGTTCGATTCCGGCTATTCGGCGCCGGTGAACGAGTTCATCCATCTGGTGTTCCGCCGCGACGAGGCCGGGATGAGCCTGTTCGTGAACGGCGAACTGAAGGGGACGAGTTCGGCGTCGGTCGATCTGCCGCGGTTCCAAATCGGCGACAACTCGAACGAGTCGATCTTGGCCGTGCTCGACGAGGCCGTGCTCTACAACCGCCCGCTCTCGAAGGCTGAAATCAACTCGCACTACCAGGCGATCACCGCGCCCGACACTCTCCTGGGCGACGCCAACGGCGACCACAAGGTCGACCTCACCGACTTTGCCTTCGTGAAGTCGAGCTTCGGCCGCACTTGGGCCAGCTACGGCGACATCAATCAAGACGGCGTGGTGAACGACAAGGATGTGGCGGCACTCCAGGCTGACTACGGCAAAACCCAGTCGGGCGACAGCGACCTCAACGGCGACGGCCGCATCGACGTGGGAGATTTCGTCGTCCTCAAAAGCGGGCTCGGCAGCCAGCTTGGTCCGGCGATCGGCGACCTGAACGGCGACGGCGCCGTTGACCTGGGGGATTTCGGCCTGTTGAAGCGGCAGTTCGGTCAGACAAGCGGCGTTGCCGCGGCCGTGCCCGAGCCGGCGACGTGGCTGGCGGCGCTGCAGGCGTTGGCGCTATGCGGGTTGGCGGCGTGGCGGCGAGCGTCGCGGGGGTAGGTCGGCCGGCTTACGCCGGGCCGCTCGCCGTTGTGCGAGCAAGCCCGTCGATGGCCTCGCGCCGTTAAACCGTGACCACGATCTTGCCGATCTGCGCGTTCGATTCCAGGTACCGATGCGCGTCGACGATCTGCTCGAGCGGAAACGTCTTGGCGACCACCGGCTTCAACCGCCCTGCCTTCAGTCCCTCGAACACGAACTGCTTGGCTGGCTCGAGCCGCGCGGGATCAGACGTGATCTCGAACAGCAGGTAGCCGCGGATCGAGAGCGACTTGCCGATCAAGTCCAAGGTGGGCAGCACGGCAGGCTCTGCACTCAGCACCCCGTACTCGAAGAGAATGCCGCCGCGCGACAGGGCTGCCGCCAATTTGGCGATCGACGGGCCGCCGACCGGATCGAAGGCCACCCGCGCGCCCCGCCTGCCTGTGATTCGCTGCGTCTCGGCCACCAAGTCTTGCTCCTCGGTGGCGATCACCTGTGTTGCTCCCTGCTCCTCGAGCGCAGGGCGCTTGTCGCTCTTGCGCGTGAGTGCGATCGGCGTGGCGCCGACGAAGTTGCAGATTTGGATCGCCGCGATGCCGACGCTGCTCGAGGCGGCCGGGATGAGCACGAAGTCGCCGCGGCCGACTTTGGCGATGTCGATCAGGGCGCCGTAGGCGGTGAGGTACTGCATCCAGATCGCTGCCGCCGCCGTCCAGGAAAGCGATTCGGGATGCCGGGCCACGGCCGCCGCCGGCACAACCGCGAGCTCGCCATAGACCCCGTACTGGCCCTGGGAAAAGGCCGGAATGGTGCTCACCGCGTCGCCGACCTGGAAGTCGGGCACGTTGGGGCCGATCGACTCGATCGTGCCGGCGGCCTCGTATCCCAGCTTCGAGGGAAAGCTCGGCTGCTCCAGATACTTGCCTGCGCGAAACATGGCCTCGGCCCGATTGAGGCCCAGCGCCTTGACGGCGATCCGCACCTCACCCGACCCTGGCGGCGGGACTTCGACATTTTCCACCTGCAGAACCTCGGGGCCCCCGAGCGCGTGAAAGCGGACTACGCGAGCCATGAGCGGTCTCCTTGTTGATGAAGCGAGTGGCTCTTGCCTGTCATGCACCTGAGTCTACCCGTTCAAGCCGGTTGCGCAAGTCTTATGCGGAGGGTTTGAGCGGCGTCGACCGGAGTTTTCGCCGCGATGCAGCGCCAGGCCGCGGCGCTGGTAGACTACGGCCGTCCGACCCACCCCTCCCGAGGACTCCCCATGCGTCCGTCGCGCTTTGCCCTGTCCCTGGTCCTGCTGGCCGTCTTTGCCTCGAGCAGCGCCGCCCAGCAAGCTGCGCGTTCTCCAGAAGCCGCCCCGTCCGGCCGCCGCCTCTACGTCGCCGTGCCGGGGGTCCGCAATCTGCTCGAATACGGCGGGCACGGCGTGCTCGTGTTCGACATCGACAACGGGCACCGCTTCGTGCGCCGCATCCCCACCCGTGGCCTCGATCCGCAGGGAAAGCCTTCGAACGTGAAGGGCTTGTGCGCGAACGCAGGCATGGGGCGGCTCTACATCAGCACGCTCGACAAGCTGCAGTGCCTGGATTTGCTGACCGACGAGATCCTGTGGGAGCGCGGCTACGAAGGGGGCTGCGACCGGATGTCGCTGACGCCCGACGGCGCTCGCCTCTTTCTGCCGTCGCTCGAGGGGCCGCACTGGCACGTGGTCGACGCCGCCACCGGCGACGTGCTCCGCAAGATCACCCCCAACTCCGGCGCCCACAACACCATCTGCGGGCTCGACGGCCGGCGGGCGTATTTGGCGGGGCTCAAGTCGCCGCTCTTGACCGTGGTCGACGCCCACTCGCTCGACGTCGTCGGCACGGTCGGCCCCTTTGCCGACAGCATCCGCCCCTTCACCGTCAACGGCGCGCAAACGCTGTGCTTCGTGAACCTGAACAACCTGCTCGGCTTCGAGATCGGCGACCTGCAGACCGGCCGCAAGCTGCACCGCGTGGAAGTGGAGGGCTACCAGCAAGGCCCGGTCAAGCGCCACGGCTGCCCCAGCCACGGCATCGGCCTCACGCCTGACGAGCGGGAACTGTGGGTGACCGACGCGGCCAACCAGCGGCTCCACCTGTTCGACCTGCAACAACTGCCGCCGCGGCAAGTGGCCAGCATCGCGCTGCGCGACGAGCCGGGCTGGGTCACCTTCAGCCTCGACGGCCGCTACGCCTATCCCTCGACCGGCGAAGTAATCGACACGCGCACGCGCAAGATCGTCGCCACGCTGCGCGACGAACAAGGCCACGACGTGCAGAGCGAGAAGATGCTGGAGATCGACTTCCAGAAGGGCAAGCCGACGGCGGCGGGGGATCAGTTTGGGTTGGGGAGGAAGCGGGTGGGGGGGTGAGAGGAGAGGAGGATCGAGACTCTCGAAGACGCGACCTTGCAGCCCGTTGTTGCGGTGCGGGACAATGTCGTCTGGGCGCCCCAAGGGTCACGCGATGGCTAGCTTTGCGGCGAAGTGCTTGCGGATTGTCTTGCAGTGCCTGTTCTTTGGGCTGCTGGCAAAATGCCTGGGGGTCAGCCTGCTGAGCGGTGTCTGCGTCCTCGTGTCAGACCCCGCCCGCGATCTGAAGTGGGTGTTCCTGGAAGACATTCTGCTCTCGGGGGCCGCCTACGGCGCCCTCTACCTTTTTCTGAAGAAGCTCATCAAGGACACCGTGGTGGCCTTGCGGAGGCGGGAACCCTGATTGGCGTAGCCATGAAACGTTCCTACTCCCTGAAGTGGCTCTTCGTCGGCATTGCCTTTCTCGCTTTGCTATGCGGATGGATTGTGGACCGTCGCCGCTTAACCAACGAGCATCGAGTGCAACTCTACCTCTCGGAAGCGGAAACTGTTCGGCAAATTCTTAAGCTTGGTGAACTCGAGCGAGAGAACGCCGAGCTTAGGCAACAGCTTGGCAAGGCGAGGCCATGAAACCCACATTCCCACTTCGGACGTTCAGCCTCCAGACCACGTAGCGGCAAGGTTCAAGTCGATGGCTCGGTTTTCACTGAAGTGGTTGTTCTTGAGCGTTGCCGTTATCGGTCTCCTGATCACGGCCGTTTTGCACCCAACCAGGTCGACGGTGTTTGCGAGCTGCCTGGTCATGGTGGGGCTTTGCTCGTTTTCTGCGTTTCGCGGGCTGCTCCACGGGCGGAAAGCCACGTTTTCGATCGGCTTTGCGATCACCGCAGCATTCTGCTACACAACCGATTTGCCAATCGATGCACTCGAGTTCATCGATTCACCCTCGTTGTTCATTGAAGACAGAACTGACCTGCGAAGGCGAAAGATTGCGGAGCACATGTTTACCGTCGTGCTCTCATCAATCGGCGGAATTGCGGCACTTTACTATGAGCGCCGCTGGTCAGGTTCCGAAGAGAAAACGATGGCGCAGCCATGAAACCCACATTCCAACTTCGGACGTTCAGCTTACGCTCACTCATTGTCGGCGTGACCCTATGTGGGATCGGGCTGGCGATCTATGTCAGCCCCTGGGCGGAGCACCGTCGGCAGTTGCGTCGAGTTGAAACGGTGAAACACTTGGCCGGGCTCGATTACAACAGATGGCAAATTACAGGCGAGAACGGGGAGGTTCTTTTGGTGTCTGGTGGTGGCACGATGTCGCCCGAGTTGGTTGAGGCCATTGTCGACGCCAAGCTGATCACCAAGGTCGTGGTTTGGCGGGCATTTCCGGCGGAGGATTACGATCGGCTGTCGAGTCTGTGGATGCAGACCTTCAGATACAACGGCAGCCCTCCGCTCACCTACGATCGCCGAAACCCGGCTCAAGCCTCGCCCGTGGTGCATCGGACAAGACCGGAACGGAGTATGAAGCCGGCAAAGCAATGAGCCTGAGCGACGACCCAGCCCCGCGAGAGTCCACACCGACCAGGTGGTCGCTCCGTTCGCTGTTCTTCATGACCGCGATCGCCGCGTTTTTCGCCGCAGCGCTGGCCGACCCGGAGGGCGTGGGCCTGGTGGCGCCGCTGGTGGCCCTGGGGAGTGTCATTTGTGCCGGTGTTGTCTGTTTCGATCCCGGTCAGCCGTTCGGGCGCGGTTACGCCGTGGCCGCAGGGGTGTTCCTCTTGTTCGCGTTCGTTCCGCCCTTTTGGTTCATCACGCTGTTTCCGGCGGCCGCCCTCATGCACGTCGCCTTGTGGCTCGTGCCCGATCCCGCTGCAGCCGACCCGCTCTACGGCGAGTTTCCCAGTCACCGGCAGATTGCTCTGTTGATCGTCGGACACAGCCTCTGGACGATCCTCTTCGGCCTGCTGGGCGGATTCGTGACGAGTTGCCTCGCCTCGCGCCCTGGCGACGAAGGCCGGTGGCTGCCGCACGAACTGATGGCGGCCTATCGAAAAGGCGGCGGGGCTACCCCGCGCGCTGGGAGGTCCAAGGCCGACGAATCTCGCGCTGGCTGAGGCGCGGTCAAGGTGAATCAGCGCTTGCGCCTCGCTCGCTCCAGGAGTTGTTTGGTTCCACGGTCACCTTGAGCAGTTCTGCAAGGAGCGAAAGGCTCTCTTCGTTCTTCTGGCGGATGATGCCCTGGAGCCGCGTATGATCGCGCCACCAGCCAAACGCCACAGCGGCGACGAGCGCCAACCACAGCATCGTGCGCAAGCTGAACTGTAGTTTCATGCAGTCGTTCCCCCGAAAACCCAGCCGCACCTGATTGTCCTTGCTCCGGAGGCAGCCGGCCGTAATCCTCACTCAGGCGCGGAAGCGTTCGCGGCTGCTTCGTTTTCGTTGGCTCGCAGTGCGGCCAGGTCGCGTCGCAGCTCCAAGTTCTCCATGCGAAGTCGGCGCACATCAGCGGCGTTTTCGTCGACGGCTGCAATCGCCGCCTGATTCACGAGTTGCCGGTAGGTGTCCAAATGCCGATGGTCGAGCCACCACACCAGCAGAACGGCACTGAGAACCGCGCACCAGATTACGCCAGAGGTCGAGACGGTGCGGGGTCTGCGGACTTCAAGGATTTCGGCGTTCGCCTGACTCTTTGCGTTGGCCTGCCGCTGCTGAAGCACCGCGGCCGCAAGCCCACCGCACAGGGAGAGGACGATCGTCCATTCGATGTTGAGGACCTCGAGCAGCATGGGATCTTCTTCGATTCGACTTTCCAGAAGCTGGGTGCAGAGCCACTCGAACGCCGAGTTGACGATATACGGGCGGTGCGAAGCGGCGACGATCGCCACGGCGCCGGTGCCGAAGGACCCCAACCAGAACGCGCTTTGGCGGCGCCAGCCCCACAGCAAGCACCAGGTCAAGAAGAGCCCGAACGCTGATCGTGCAAAGGGATACCAATCCTCCGGATGCATCGCGGCCCGCGTACCGGCAGCCACGGCGGCTGCAACGACAAACAGCACCCACAGCGAGAATCTAGCCATCGGTCAAGCCGCGCAGGAGGGGAACTCGTTGTCGTCGTCGCCCCTGACTCGAGTCTAGCGCGATCCTGCCTGACCCGCAACGATTCGGCTAGCCGCCCACAGGCACAGCAATCTCGGCTCGAGGCCGCTGCCAGACTACAATGGACCGGCTCTGACGACGCCCCGCCCGACAACACCCCCCCTAGTGAACCCACGATGCGCGCCTTCCGAACCGTCTCTGCGGCCCTGTTCTTGCTCTGCCACGCGGCAATCGTCGGCGCCGCCGGCCCAACCTTCACCGATCCGGAAAAGACCGACGATGACTTCGCCGTACAGGGGGAGTACGTCGGCGAGTTGGGTGGGGACCCGTTCGGCGTGCAGATCATCGCGCTGGGAGAAGGCAAGTTTCGCAGCGTCGCTTACCGTGGCGGCTTGCCCGGCGAGGGCTGGGATGGAGAAGCAGCGGTCGCCGGCGAAGGAGAACGCCAGGGGGACCAAACCACGTTCAAGAGCGAGCGCGGCTCGGCCAAGCTCGTCGACGGAAAGCTGGTCGTGTCGAACCGGCAAGGCGCCAAGCTCGGCAGCCTCCAGCGCGTGGTGCGGAAGAGCCCGACGTTGGGGGCTGAGCCGCCGGGAGGCGCCGTCGTGCTGTTCGACGGCAAATCGGCCGACGCCTTCGACGGCGGCCGGCTGACCGAAGACGGGCTGCTCAGGAACGGCGCCACGAGCAAGCGGAAGTTCCAAGACTGCACGGTCCACCTGGAGTTCCGCACGCCCTACCAGCCGGAAGATCGAGGGCAAGGGCGCGGCAACAGCGGCTGCTATCTGCAGGGCCGCTACGAGGTGCAAATTCTCGACTCCTTCGGCCTGGAAGGCCAAGACAACGAGTGCGGCGGCATCTACACGGTGGCCAAGCCCAAGGTGAACATGTGCCTGCCGCCGCTCGCTTGGCAGACCTACGACATCGACTACACGGCGGCGCGGTTCGACGCCGACGGCAAGAAAACGGCCGACGCCAAGCTGACCGTGAAGCACAACGGCGTGTTGATCCACGAAGACGTTTCCGTTCCCCACGCCACCACCGCGGCGCCCGTTGCCGAAGGTCCCGAGCCGGGTCCACTCTACTTGCAGGACCATGGCAATCCGGTGCGCTACCGGAATGTCTGGGTGGTCGAGCGGTAGTCGGCCGCGGCGGTGCTGGCGAAGCTCGTTGGCCGAGGTCGGTTGACGAGCCTCCTCGTGCCGCCGTAAGGGGCTGAACGCTGAGCAGCACATCTGCCTGTGCGATGCACCCTGTGGGTTAGCGCCGCCAGCGACGCCGCGTCGCCACGATGCCTAGCGCCGCCAGAATGGCGAGCAGCCAGGTGGAGGGCTCGGGGTCGGGGGAGATGATGTCGCCCGGTCGTGCGGCGCTCGTGCCCGCCACGATGTAGTAAAAGTCCGCAGTGGCATCGACGGAGACGTAGCCACGGTCCAAAAATGGCTTGCCGATGGCAAACTGGGCGCCGGGCTGCAGCGTGCCGGCACCGCCCAAGTTGAGCTCAGCCAGATTGCCAGGCCCCGGGTTGGCTTCACCAAAGGTGAGGCCGCCGGGGCCCAGAGCGGCAATCACGTCGGTGAACTGGCCGCCAGCAACATAGTCGGCAATGCTCTTCCAACCCGCCGGGTCGAGCCGATTGGTCTCGGACGTGATCTGGTAGCCGTCGAACGAGATGGGGGCTGCCGTGGTGTTGCGTAGGTAGGCCGAACCATCCACCTCGACCCAGATCACCAGTGGCGTGGCCGCACTCGCCACTCCGGCGAACGCGGCGATCAGCCCCCACCAAACTGCCGCACAAAGCAGGTTTCGAACGAGCCTCATGGTGCGTGACTCCCTTAGTGAACTCTCAGCTAGCGAAAACGTCCCCTGACAAACGAACAGCATCGGCGGCCAACCACTGCAACGCACGGCATAGCGCATACGGACGGAAAATCTTGGCGGACCGGCAAATCGCCCTGCGAACGAGCACACGACACCAGGTGAGTGAGACCAGCGCGGTGGCCGTCGTCGGTCGCGCTGAAGAAGGCCTGGGGCCAGCAGTTAAGCAAAACCGGCCGTGGCCAGCGCCGCCAGATAGTCCTGCGGCTGGTTCAGATTCTCGAGCGTCAGGAGTCGAGGATCGACCGAGCGCAGCTCTTCGACCTCAACGCGGCGCGAGTCGACTTCGTCGAACAGGTATCTTGGCCGTAAGCGGTCGGCGTCGAGCAGTGCCTGAACCTGGGGCAGCACCGTCACACGATAGACGGCGGCGAGCGGATGATGGAACTCGCCGTCGCGAGGAACGGCAATCTCGTGCTCGCCCAAGAGCTCGAACATCCGGGCCACGAATTCCGGCGCCAACAGCGGCACGTCGCAAGCCGTGGCGTACGCCGCATCCGCTCGGCCGGTAAGCGCCCGCAGGCCGGCCGCAAGCCCTTCCAGCGGACCGCGGTCTTGGCAGCGATCACGCGCGACGGCCACGGCCGTCGGCAACTCCGGCAGCGTCTGTTCGGGCGCCGCCACAACCACGATGTTCTCGAGCGCGACGACCTTGCCCACGAGGCGGACGACGCGCTGCAGCATCTGTTCGGGCCCGAACGGGAGCGTGGCCTTGTCCCGACCCATGCGGCTCGACTTGCCGCCGCAGAGAATGATCGCACCTTTTTCCATCTGGAAATCAGCCCTGCAGCGTTCGATACTGATTGATCGTCGAAGCGAGCCGGCGGCGGTCGTCGAGCGCGCTTGGTTCGCGGCGTCTCACCAGATTACAGGAAACCACGCTTCATGGCGCTGCGGCTGACGTATCACGGCCAGACTTCGGTTCCCGTCGAGGTGGAGGGGCTTACGCCCGACTGGGCCTGCGACAAGTCCTTGGCCGAGATCGAGCAGTTCGTTGTCTTTCATGGCAACCGTAAGATTCCCTTGGCCGAGCTGTTCGCCGTCTCCGGCGACGCGGGCGACAAGCGGTTCGACTTTGAGGGGAATCTCGCGGGCGTGCACTGGATCGGCGCCCACATGCACTCTGGTCAGATTTACGTCCACGGCCCCGCGGGCCGGCACATCGGCAGCGAGATGCGTGGCGGTGAGATTCGCGTCGAGGGAGATGCCGGCGGCTGGGTTGGAGCGGAAATGCACGGCGGCTTGATTCTCGTGGAGGGGAACGCCGGCCACTTGGTCGGCGCGGCGTATCGGGGGTCGCGAAAAGGAATGACCGGCGGCACGATTCTGATCCGCGGCGACGCGGGCAACGAGATCGGCCACACGATGCGGCGGGGGATGATTGCGATCGGCGGCTCGGCAGGCGACATGTTGGGATTCAATATGATCGCCGGCACCGCGCTGGTGTTCGGTGAATGCGGCATCCGCCCCGGCGCCGGCATGCGTCGCGGAACACTCGGCCTGATGGGCCCGAACCCGCCGGCGCTCTTGTCGACGTTCCGTTTCGCCTCGAGGTCCCAGTCGCGGACGTTCCAGATCATCGTACGCCATTTGCAACGGCAGGGATTCAGCGTCGATGAATCGCTCTGGTCGGCCGACCTCGATCTGTACCACGGCGACCTCGTTGCGCTCGGCAAGGGCGAGATTTTCCTTCGACACGCCGCCTGAACGAATTAGCTAGTGTCGTGTCACAGCTTGGTTTTCGTGTGCGCCACACTAACCCGCAGCGCAAGCAAGGGACGGGAGCGCCCGCTGGCGCGCTGGCCGAACATATTGCCCGGCCCGTGCAGGGGTCCGCGAGACTTGACCAGGGACGCGTGGCTCTCCCTTGCTTGCGCTGCGGGTTAGTGTCGATCGGGCAACCCGAACTTCTAGCTGTGACGAAGCGCTAGCTCTGGCGAAAACCGAGCTCGACCAGCTTCATCCGGGTGGCCTCCTCCTTGAGCAAGGCGATGAAGGCCTGCACGGCCGCGCGAGTCCGGCGACTCTTCGGCACGACGAAGTCGTAGTGTTCTTCTTGGTAGGGGACGAACCCGAGGTCCAGGGCGCTAGCGACCGACGCAATGGCCAGTCCCCAATCGGCGCGCCCCTGGGCAACGGCCGCCGCGACGGCGTTGTGGCTCGTCGGTTGGTTTGCATAGCCGCTCGGGCGGCTGCCGGCGAGCAAGCGGTCGATCAGAATCCGCGTGCCGCTCCCCTGATTGCGATTGACCATCACGCAATCGCGGTCGCGCGTCGCGCTTGCCACGATGTCGCTCATGGTCCGCCCTTCGAACCTGGGATCTCCGCGCCGATAGACGATTCCCTGCAAACGCCGGTAGCCGGGGACGAGGTCCACCGTGTCCGACAGAAAGGGGCGGTTATACTGGCCTGACTCGGGGTCGAGCAAATGAATTCCCGCTAGGTCGCATTCACCTCGCTTGGCCGCCGCCAGTCCGGCGGAACTTCCGACCGCCAGCAGCTTCGAGGTGACACCGCGCCCTTGGAGCTGCGAAAGCATATGGTCGAGTCCGACGCAGTGACTGCCGATCACGATCAGGTCGGCGACCACTAAGCCGTGGCCAATCAGCCGCACGTCGACTTGCTGGCCGGCTTCGATGATTTCCGTGTGGCGCGGGATCGTCACGAAACCATCGGCCCGGCTGAACGTGGTTACCGACCCCGAGCCTTTGCCCATCGGGAAGGCCGCCAGGCCCTGTTCGGTGTCGACGAGCCCAACGAGCAAGTACTCGGTGCGGCCGATTTCAGAATTCGTCTTTACCGCCATCGTCGCCCGCACGGTTTCTTGTGGGTCCGCCCGTCGTCCCGCGAGCAACCGAATGACAGGGGCGACAAATTCATGAAAGGTAAAGATCGCCGAGGTCGGAAAGCCGGGCAGAATCACGACGGGCGTGCCACGACTGGCCGCCAGGCAGAGCGGCTTGCCCGGTTTCAAGGCTACGCCATGCGCTACGATGCCGGGGTCGTTCAGTTCGGCGACAACGCGATAGCACAGGTCGCCCTGGCCCTTGCTCGTACCGCCGGAGAGCAAAACCAGGTCCGACTCGTCGAGCGCCGCGTGAAGCACGTTCCTTAGTGCGTCCAAATCGTCTCGCACGATGCCCCATGACCGCGGAGCACCCCCGAGTTCGCGGACGGCGTCGGCGAGGATTCGCGAGTTGGAATCGTAGACGCGCGCCGGCTGCATGGGCTCGCCGGGGGCGATGATTTCGTTGCCGGTCGAGATGATCGCCACGCGGGGCTGGCGCCAGACGGAGATCCGATTCTCCCCGATCGCCGCCAGCACGCCCGTTTCGCGGCTTGTGAGGAGCACGCCCGCGCGCAGCACGGTTTCGCCGGCGGCGACGTCGGAGCCCGCGAACGCGATGCCGGCGCCGGGACTGACCGCGCGGCGAATGAGCACCTGGCCACCACTGACCTCGCAGTGTTCGATCATCACGACGGCGTCGGCCCCGCGGGGAATCATGCCGCCGGTGGCGATGGAAACCGCCTCGCCTGGCCCCACGTTGACGCGCGGGGCCGTCCCTGCCTCGATCGCGTCGCCGAGGAGCCGCACGCTCTTAGCAGCCAGCTCCGTCGCACCAAACGTGTCGCCCGCGCGCACGGCGAAACCGTCGACGTTCGAGCGGTCGAACGAGGGCACATCGACGAGGGCACGGACGTCGACCGCCAGCACGCGGCCGAGGGCGTCGCCCAGTGCAATTCGCTCCGCATCCAGCGGCGCAAGGTTCAACGCCGCGCGAAAGCGGGCTTCCGCCTCGTCGCGATCGATGACGTTGAGAAACTGTTCTTGATCCGACATCGGGGCTGCCGCAATCACTGATACAGGAAAACTTCCACTTCCGCTCCGGGCGGATACCCCTCGCTATCTGCGGGAACGATCACAAAGCCGTCCGCGCGCGTCGTGGAGCTGAGAATCGAGGCGCCGCTGATGGCCAGCGGTTCGGCCTCGTTGCCCGTGACGCCGACGCGCGCATAGTCGAGTCGGCCGACGGTCGAGACGAGCTTCCGAGTCAAGCGAGCGCGAATCCTGCGGTAGGGCCAATCGCGCGAGCGGCCGCCGAGAGCGCGAATTGCCCGACCCGCGAAGAAGTCGTAGGCGCAAAGGCAGGACACGGGATTGCCTGGCAGTAAGCAGACGAGTCCCCCCTGTAAGCGGCCCAAGCCAGTCGGACTGCTCGGGCGCATCGCCACGCCATGCACCGCCAGTTCGCCGCGCTCCGCCAGCAGCGTAGGCACATAGTCTTCTTGACCGACGCTCGAGCCGCCGGAGACGAGGATCACGTCGGCCGGCTGGGCGAGCGCGGCGAGAAGCGCGTCGGGGTCGTCGCGAACGATTTCCGACGAGAGCAACTGGCCGCCGTCGCGCGCCGTCAAGGCGGCAAGCATCGGTCCGTTGGCGTCGGCGATGCGGGCGCCCTCGGGAGGGGTCCCCGCGGGGAGGATCTCGTTGCCGGTAATCAGAATGCGCGCCGTGGGCCGGCGAACGACCGGGATCCGGCTGCATCCCAACGAGGAGAGCAGGCCAACATCCTGGGGCCGCAGCAGTCGCCCGGCGCGCGCCGCCAACTCGCCCGCGCGGAGGTCTTCCCCCCGCTGCCCGACGTGCTTACCCTGCGAAACCTGGTCCAGGACCAGCAAGTCCGCCCCCGCGAGTTCGGCCATCTCCACGGGGAGCACGGCGTCGGCCCCGGCGGGAAGCGGCGCTCCGGTCATAATCCGCACGGCCTCGCCTGCGGCGACGCGGCCCGAGAACGGCTTGCCCGGCAGGCAGACGCCGAGAATCTCGAGCGGTAGGCGGTTGTAAGGAGAGGCGCCAGACGTGTCTTCTCCCCGCACCGCAAACCCGTCCATCATCGCGCGGGCAAAGCTGGGCACATCGACGCTGCTGACGACATCGCGCGCCAGCACACGGCCCGCCGCGTCGCCCAAGTCCACCTCTTCCGTCGCCAATGCGTCGAGGGGTGGAAGAACCGAGTCGAGCCACGCAAGCGCGTCTTCCACCGTGGTCCGCTCCGCGAAACCTCGCATTCGGACGTCGCTGTTCGGGTGTTTGGGCCTGGGCGCAGACATGGCCCTCTTATAGAGCGCCCGTGTGCAGCAAGAAAGTCGCGCGCTGCGAATGGGGGGCCGCGACTTTGTCTTTGGGAGGTCCCGTCGGTCGTTTCTCCCCGAGCGCGCTAACCCACGGTCTGGCCTTGCGATTTTGGGTACTTGTCCGAACAGTGAGTTGCTGCCGCCGCCAGCCCGACACTAAGATGGGGGAATGCGATGGCTCTGGAGACTACTCGCCGCCCTGTTGGCTTTCCTTGTGATCATGGCGGCGCTTGTCTTTGTTCTCAGCGACGATCCGTCGCAAAACGACGCTTCGCGTCCCTCTGGGCGACCCATGCCGGCAACTGGCCAGCCATCAAGTCCGTAGCCCGCCCCCGGCCTCCCCTAACCGGCACGTCTCTTCTGTTGGGTACTAGGACACTACTCGACGTTGGCGACGTTGCCCGTGTGAGGCCACGGATGTACCATCGAAAGGTCGAGAGTTTCCTTCTGGCGGACTGGGCGTTGACGATGCAGGTGGCCGTCGAATTGTTCGGAATTGCTCGGGCCCGCGCCGGGGTCGTACGTACGACGGCCGAGGGTCGCTGTTTGGGCGACGTGCTCCTCGATCTAGCCGCCAGATTTCCGGCGCTGGCCGAAACGTGCATCGACGGCCGCCAACTGCGTCCAAGCTTTACCGCCAATCTGGGCGGGCAGCGGTTTGTCAGTGCGCCGGAAACGCCCCTTAGCGAAGGCGACACGGTGCTGTTGTTGTCGCTGGACGCCGGCGGATGAACCGAGAACTGCGCGAAACCGGCGTGCGGCGCAGCGTTCCGGGCTATCACGGCGTTTACTTGCGAGTCGATCTTACCGCCGGTTCTTCCGAGCGAGTCGTCTTGGAAGAGAGCCTGCTGCGCAACTACCTCGGCGGCAGCGGCCTGGGGGTCGCCCTTTTGTTGCGCGAGGGCGCGGCCGACGTGGAACCGCTCTCGCCCCCGGCGGCGCTCGCCTTCGTCTTCAGTCCGCTGGTCGGCAGTCCGCTGACGACGTCCGCGAAGTTTGCCGTTGTCAGCAAGAGTCCGCTGACGCAGCGGATCAATGACTCGCTGGCCAGCAGCGGCTTTGCGCTGGCAGGCAAGAAAACAGGGCACGATGCCATTGTGCTCGTCGG
This sequence comes from Pirellulales bacterium, assembly GCA_044221365.1. Lineage (GTDB taxonomy): Bacteria > Planctomycetota > Planctomycetia > Pirellulales > JBGAPH01 > JBGAPH01. The sequence goes on along the minus strand of JBGAPH010000047.1, from coordinate 5,315 downwards.
CCAGGCGCCGGAGCCTTCGATTCTGATTGTCGACGACGACCAGGTTCGGCTGGAGCCTGCCAGTGAACTCTGGGGCCTATCGAACGGCGACGCTCAACTGCGCTTGCGCCAGCGATTGGGCCCCGACTTTCAGACTGCCACGATCGGCCAGGCCGGCGAGCGGCTGATCCCCTATGCCACGATCTCCCATGACGGTCGTCACGCCGGTCGGGGCGGCAGCGGCGCCGTGTTGGGTTCAAAGAACATCAAAGCGATCGCGGTGCGCGGCTCACGACGCTGCCCGTGGGCCGATCCGCCGGCGCTCGTGGCCTATGCCAAGCGGCTCTCCGACAAATCGTTCGGACCGGCCACGGCGAAATACCGCGAGTTGGGCACCGCCTCGAATCTACTTGCTTTCAACCGCCTGAACGTGTTGCCGACGCGCAACTTTCAACAGGGGAGCTTTATTGGAGCCGTCGCTGTCTCGCCTGAAGAGCTCAGCATGGCTCGTGAGAAAACGCGGTCCTCATGCGCGGCCTGCACCATCGGCTGCGAGCATCTCTACGGCATGAAGAACGGCCAGGGCGGTCAGGTTCGCTTGGAATACGAGAACCTCTTCGCCTTCGGCCCCCTGTGCGGGATCGATGATGCAGACGTGGTGCTCTTGGCTTGCCAGCGGTGCGACGAGTTGGGCCTCGACACGATCAGCGCCGGCGGCACGATTGCCTTTGCCATGGAGTGCGCAGAGCGGGGCTATCTAAACGAGCCGTGGCTCCGCTTCGGCGACGGCGATGCGCTCCTGCGGGCCTTAGACTTGATCGTCAGCCGCGACGGGGTCGGAAGTTTGCTGGCCCAAGGCAGCCGCGCCATGGCGCTGGAGGTCGGTCACGATGCCATTCGTTTCGCGCCGCAGGTCAAAGGTCTCGAAATCCCCGGGTACGACCCGCGCGGCCTGCAAACGATGGCGCTCGGCTTCGCCACAGGCAGCCGCGGCGCCGACCACAATCGCTCGGGCGCCTACGAAGTCGATTTTTCCCAGGCCGTGGATCGGTTCGATGTTGGGCCGGAAGCTGCGGCGTTGGCCGTGGAAACCGAAGACAAAGCCGCGATCATGGATTCGCTCATTCTCTGCAAGTTCCTCCGCGGCGTCTTCGACGACTTCTTCGCCGAGGCGGCTGAGATTCTCTGCCTGGTGACCGGTTGGGACGTGACGGCGGCGGAGCTTCGTCGGACGGCCGCGCGAATCGTGACCGCCAAGAAGCGCTTCAACATCCGCGCCGGATGGACTCCTGCGGAAGATACGCTGCCCGATCGCCTCCTAACCGACGCCCTGCCTGAAGACGCACGAGCCCGCCTCACGCCCGAGCGACTCTCCGCCTTGGTCGCGGCCTACAATCACGTCCGCGGCTGGAGCCCGGAAGGGTGGCTGCCGGCAGAAACCACTGCGCACGGCTGAGCTGAGCTTTACACCTCGTACTACGCCCGCGATCTCGAAAGCGATCATGCCTGAAGCATTCATCCTCATTCCCGGCCGCACCACGGATCAGGGGTGCGGCATCAGCGAGGGAAAGTTTCTAGAAAAGTACCAGCGTGAGATCAACACCCTTCAGGTGCCCCCCGGCGACATGAAACGCTTAGGGCTCGCCGATGGAGACCTCGTGCGCTTGACCAGCGACAACGGGCAGGTCGAGGTGCGTGTCGCCACAGCGAAGGGAGACGAATTGCCCGAAGGCCTGCTGTTCATCGCCTACGGCAACATCTCGAGCCGGCTCATGGGGGGCGACACCCATGGCTCGGGAATGCCGACGAGCAAAGGAATCGATGTCGAGCTGGAAGTGCTCGAGAAGGCATGAAGCGGCGGCGGCGGTCTCGCGCCCGCCTGACGTACCTCCAGCCTGACGCCACACACCTTGGTTGCGTTGGGTCCAGCAGGCGGTCAGAATAAACGAGCACTGCCGAGCACCGCTCAGCCGTCCGTCGGTCGCGGTCGAAGAATCCCACTCCAGCCCCAGCGCAGCATGCTATGGCGACAGCTTCCAGCGATCTTGGGACCGCACCGGCAGCCAACCTCAAGGTCATCACCGACGCCACCTGCACCTTTTGCGGTTGCGTGTGCGACGATATCGATCTGACCGTCCAGGACAACAGCCACATCATCGAGGCCAAACGGGCCTGTGTGCTGGGCAAAGCCTGGTTTCTCAATCACAGCATCGAGGACCGCCCTAGCTGTTTGGTCGACGGCAAGCCTGCCTCGCTCGAGGCCGGGTACGAGCGCGCCGCGGACATTCTCACCGCTGCCAAGTACCCGATCATCTACGGTCTGAGCGATTCGCCGTGCGAAGCGCAGCGTGTCGCCGTGAGCATCGTCGATTGGATCGGCGGCACGATCGACACGACCACCAGCGTCTGCCACGGCCCCTCCGGGATGGCCTTTCAGAGCGTGGGCGAGGTGACCTGCACGCTGGGCGAAGTGGCCAACCGCGGCGACTTGATCATGTTCTGGGGCTCGAACCCAGCCGAAAGCCACCCCCGGCACTTCACCAAGTACAGCCTGATGCCGAAAGGCATGTTCCTGCCGAATGGGCGCAAAGACAGGACCTGCGTCATCGTCGACGTTCGCAAGACGAAGAGCGCCAAGGCAGCCGACATTTTCATCCAGATCAAGCCTCGTAAAGACTTCGAAGCCCTCTGGACGTTGCGGGCGCTCGCCAAGGGCGTCGAGCTCGATCCCGCGCTCACGTTGCGTGAAACGGGCGTAGAGTTGGCCGTCTTTCAGGACTTGATGGCGCGCATGAAGGCCTGCAAATTCGGCGTGATCTTTTTCGGCATGGGCCTGACCATGACCCGCGGCAAGCACTGCAACAGCGAAGCGCTTTTGGCGCTGACGCGCGACATGAACGCTTTTACGCGCTTCACCGCCAAACCGAACCGCGGGCACGGCAACGTGACCGGCGCCGACAACGTCGTCGCGTGGCGGACTGGCTATCAGTTCGGCGTCAACCACGCGCGCGGTTATCCGCGCTTCAACCCCGGCGAATACACGACCTCCGACACTCTGGCCCGCGGCGAGGCCGACGCGGCGATGATGATTGCCTGCGACCCAATGGCCAACTTTTCCGAGCCTGCGCGGAAGCACCTCGCGTCGATTCCTTACATCGCGCTCGACACCAAGGAGACCCCGACGACGCGGGCCGCCGCCGTCGCCTTCACCGTCGCCACCTACGGCATCAACACCGGCGGCACCGTGTACCGCATGGATGACGTGCCCATTCCGCTGCGCCCAGCCTTCCCTTCGCCGCATCCCAGCGACTTCGACGTGCTCACCGCCATCGAAGCGCGCGTCAAGAAGCTGCTCGGAGTGCGAGCGTAACGCATGGCGACGACATCGCAATCGGACGTTACGAAGATCTCGCAAGGCACAGTCTACGATCCGGCCAATGGCGTGGACGGCGCCGTGCGCGATCTTTGGATCGTCGACGGCCGCATCGTCGCCGCGCCCAGCGATCCGGCGGTTCGCCCGAGTCGCGAAATTGACGCGCGGGGAATGGTCGTCATGCCGGGCGGCATCGACATGCATTGCCACATCGCCGGTCCCAAGGTCAATGTCGCGCGCAAGTTGCGGCCCGAGGACAAGCGCCGGGGCGAATTGCTCCACCGCACCAGCCTCACGCATAGCGGCACGATGGGCGCCGTGCCCAGCACGTTTGCCACGGGATACAAATATGCCGGCATGGGCTACACGACGGCCTTCGACGCTGCGATCCCGCCGCTCGGCGCCCGCCATGCGCACGAGGAATTCGAGGACACGCCCTGCATCGACAAGGGCTTCTATGTCCTGATGGGCAACAACCATTACGTCATGAGGTCGTTGCAGGAGAAAGAGCCGGAGAAGCTGAAAGCGTTCATCGGCTGGCTGCTCACGGCCGCCAAGGGCTTTGCTCCCAAACTGGTCAATCCCGGCGGCGTCGAGGTGTGGAAGAATCATCAGGCGGGCAACGTTAGTGGCCTCGATTCCGTCGTCGACCATTTCCACGTCACGCCGCGGCAGATCGTCGGCGGCGTCGCCAAGGCGGCCGCCGAGCTGCGGCTGCCGCATCCCGTCCACATCCACTGCAACAACCTGGGGATGCCGGGCAACTGGACCACCACGCTGGAGACGATGAAGGCCCTCGAAGGCCACCGCGGGCACATCACCCACGCGCAGTTTCATAGCTACGGCGGCGGTGAAGGGGACGAGAACACCTTCAACAGCAAGGTGGTTCCACTGGCCGACTATGTCAACGCACATGAGAACGTGACGATCGACGTCGGGCAGGTGCTCTTCGGCGAAACGACCAGCATGACGGGCGACGGGCCGCTGGGCTACTTTCTTTCGAAGGTGTACGGCGGCAAATGGTTCAGCAGCGACACCGAAATGGAATCAGGCTGCGGCATCACTCCGATCAAGTACAAGAACAAAACGCTGGTTCACGCCCTGCAATGGGCCATCGGGCTCGAATGGTATCTGCTGGTGAACGACCCCTGGCGAGTGGTCATGAGCACCGATCACCCGAACGGCGGCTCCTTCTTGGCCTATCCACAGATCATTCGCTTGCTGATGGACCGCACCTATCGCGCCGACATTCTGAAGACGTGTCACCCCCTGGTGCGCGAGCGGTGCCAACTGGCCGACATCACGCGCGAATACACGCTCAGCGAAATTGCGATCATCACGCGCGCTGGCCCGGCGAAGATTCTCGGCTTGAAGAACAAAGGCCACCTCGGGCCGGGCGCCGACGCCGACATCACGATCTACACGCCCCACGAGAACAAGGAAACGATGTTCGAGTTGCCGCGGATGGTGATCAAGGGCGGCCGCGTCGTCATCGACCAAGGAGAGATGCGGGACCCGGTGTTAGGCAAGACGCTGCACGTGGCGCCTGAGTACGACCGAGGCGTTGAAGGCGACATTCAGGCGTGGTTCGAAAAGAACTACTCCATCCGCTGGCGCAACTACCCGGTGGACGAGAGCTACTTGCATGGTTCTACCCTGGTGCCCGTGCAAACTGCATTCCCGTGATGGGATTGCGGCGCGTGACTGGCGACTCTCGATGAGGCGCCCCACTCGTCGCCCGACGTTAAGCTTCGGCGCGGGGCAGCAACTTTGCTGCGATTGCAAGGAGCTACCCCAGACTCTTTTCGTTTGGCTTGACCACCCTAGTGCAGCGTCACAGCTAGAAGTTCGGGTTGCCCCTCCGATACTAGCCCGCAGCGCAAGCAAGGGAGAGCCACGTTTCCCTGGCCGAGCCTCGCAGACCCCTGCACGGGCCGGGCGGCATTTTCGGCCAGCGCGCCCA
>JBGAPH010000046.1:0-51801 GCA_044221365.1 Pirellulales bacterium | reverse complement strand
CCACGTCGACGGCCTCACCGGCGTTGGGTCGGCCGGCTTACGCCGGGCCGCTCGCTGTGACACTGTTCGGCTCAACTAAGGCGGGGCGTAGCCCTTTCCCCCCCAGGGGTGACAGCGCAGCAAGCGGCGCGTGCCGCGCCAAGCGCCGCGCACCGCGCCGTACTTCTGCACCGCGCCCACGAAGTACTTGCTGCACGACGGCTCGAACCGGCAGCATTGCCCCAGCCAAGGGCTGATCAGCCACTGGTAGCAGCGCACGAGGCCAATCAGCAGCGCGGCGGGTAGGTCATGCAGGGTCTTTAAGACCGTCGTCATCGCCGGCCTCCCTGCAAACGCTTGGCGAGTTGCCGCGTCAGCCGGTCTAACGATTCGCGCACCTCGGCGAGCGCCGGAGGCGCCGCGGCGTTGGGCTGAACCACCCAATCGACGCTCGTCTGCCGGAGCCGCGCGTCGTGGCGAAACGCCTCGCGCAGCAGCCGCTTCCAACGGTTCCGCACCACGGCGTTGCCGGCGCGGCGGCTGACCGCCAGCCCCAGCCGGCCATGTCCCAGGTCGTTTTCGCAGGCCTGCACGCGCAACACGCCATCGCTGGCGGACCTTCGCCGGGCATAGACTCGTTTGAACTCGGCCGGCCGCAGCAGGCGCATGGCCTTGGGAAAGCGCGAACTCGCTGACGCGGCGGCCGCCGGCTCACCAGCGGAGGTCGGCTCGCGGCTGCTGGGGGTTGCGCTCATCGAAGCGGCGGATCAGATCTTGGCTCTCGGCGTCGAGCTGCTTGGGAAGCACGACCTGCACTTCCACGAACAGATCGCCCGGCGGCCGGTTCTTGGCGCGGACCCCTTGCCCCTTCAGGCGGAGCTTGGAGCCGGTGGAAGAGCCGGCTGGCACCCGCACCGTAATCGTACCATGCGGCGTGGGGACGTCGATCTTGGCCCCCAGGGCCGCCTCCGCCACGGTGACGGGCGTCTTGACGTCCAGGTTGTCGCCGCGCCGCTGGAAATAGGGGTGTGGGGCGACGTTCACCTTGACCAGCAAATCGGCCTCCCCCTGCGGTTCGCCTTGCCCCTTCAGGCGGATCTTCTTGCCGTCCTCGATGCCGGCCGGAATCCGCACCGCCACGGTTTCGTGCTTGCCGGAGGAGCGGGTGAGCTCGAGCTGCACCTCGCCGCCGGTGACGGCCGTTTGGAACGGGATCTCGATCTCGTACTGGGCCGGCGCCGGCCGCTCGGCCCGCGCTCCGCCCCCGCCTCCGCGGCGGAACTGGCTGAAGAAGTCGGCGAACCCGCCGCCCCCCCCCATCTCGGCCCCTTCGAAGCCGGCGCCGCCACCGCCGCCAAAGATCTGGCTGAAGTCGAAGTCTTGGTATTCGGGGCCCGGCTGCGGTCCCCGCCGGCCGCCGCGGGGGCCCCGCGGGCTGGGGCCCGCCTGCCCGGCTTGCTCGAAGGCCGAGCCATAGCGGTCGTACATCTCGCGCTTCGAGGGATCGCTGAGCACCTCGAAGGCCCGCTGCACCTCCTGGAACTTCTGCTTGGCGTTCTTGTCGTCGGGATGGAGGTCGGGGTGGTGCTTCCGCGCGAGCTCGAAATAGGCCTTCTGGATGTCGCTCGCCCCGGCGTCGCGATTGACTCCCAAAGTCTTGTAGTAGTCTTCGGCCATGACGAATAGCAGGCGTGCTCGAATCCGCGGTCAACCAACGTGCAGCAGTACTGGCCTGGGCTTACGAGAACGCGCCCGATTGCGGGTCGATGGCCAGGCCGTCGCAGAGCTTAGTGAGGGTTTCCATCACAATCAACAGCGCCGTGGGATCGAGCAGATCGTCGTCGGCGTCGTCGGGGTCTCCCTCGGCGAGAATGTGTTCGAAGTGGAGCACGTCGAAGCGCGCGTCGCACCGCGCCAGCCGCTTGAGCCGCGCCTTCTCGGCCTCGGTCTTGGCGATCGGCTTGAGCTCGGCGATCATTTGCTCGACCAGCTCGTTCACCTCCTCGCCGTCGAGGTAGCTGACGTCGAGCGCGGCGAAGTCGTCGTGCGAGACCACGGTGAGCGAGCCGAACAGGCCGTCGTCTTCGCTCCGCTCGTTCGTGAGCTCATACCGCTTGCCCAGCCCCCGCAGCGCCTGGGCGACCTGCTCCTGGGTAGGGCGGCGCGAAGACTCGAACAGAATGAAATAGGTTTCCCGCCAGTGGTAGTCGCTGTTCTCGAAGGTGGACACCGGACAGACACTCCTCTGGGGGGCGGCGAACGCGCGTCGCGGCTCCGGCCCGCCTGGGCCGGCGACGGCGAGAGCTACCAATCTTCCTGACCTTCCGGCCCCAAGCCCCCCTGCCAGTTCTCGAGCGCCTCGAGCAGTTCGTCGCGCTCTTGCCGCTTGGCCCACACCACTTCGCCCTGCTCGAGCCGAACCTCGTACTGCCCTTCGCGCTCGCAGTCGTCCTCGCCGCAGAAGTGCGGCACGGCGCTGATCCACATCACGCGGTAGAGCGGAACATGTTTGTCGTCGACCACGCAAAACACCGACATGGCGGCAACCCTCTCGCGACCCAACTTGCTGCCTGCAAACCCGCGGCGAACGGGTCGCCCGGATTTGCGTTTCTGCCCTACCCTCTATGATACACCGGACAACTCGGCCGATCTGCGGGCGGCGGCCGCCACCGCCCCCATCAGCGCCCCCCGCACCCCGGCCTTTTCCAGCACGTCGAGCCCGGCGATCGTCGTGCCGGCGGGGCTCGTCACGCGGTCTTTGAGCACGGCCGGGTGCTCGCCGCCCGAGAGGACCATTTCGGCCGCTCCCCGCACGGTTTGCGCCGCCAGCGCGAGCGCCGTGGCCCGCGGCAGACCTGCCTGCACGCCGCCGTCGGCCAGGGCCTCGATGGCGAGGAACACGTAAGCCGGGCCGGAACCCGAGAGGCCGGTCACGGCGTCGAGCAGTTTCTCGTCGACCGGCCAGGCCCTGCCCACGGCCGAGAGTAGGTCGCCCAGCAGCCGGCCATCGGCCTCGGTGGCGCCGGGCCCCAGGCAATAGGCGCTCGCGCTCTGGCCCACCAGGCAGCAGGTGTTCGGCATCACGCGGGCGAGCCGCGGCGCGCCAGCCTTCGTCTGGCCAAGACCGGCCGCGATCGTCTTGAGCGGCACGCCGGCGGCGATCGAGATGACGAGCGTGTCGGGGCCAAGACGCCCCGCGAGCGCCGCGAGTGCGGCGGACATTTGCTGGGGCTTGACCGCCAGGAACAGCACGTCGGCCTTCGCGGCAACGTCCTGGTTGTCGGCCGAGAGCGCAGCCTGGGGAGCGAAGCCGCGGAAGACCTCGAGGGCCGCCGGTTCGGGATCGGCGGCCGCCAGTTGATGCCCCTCGACGAGCCCCGCCCGCAAGAATCCCTGGGCGAGCGCTCGGGCCATTTGGCCCGCGCCGAGGAATCCGATGTGTGCCTGAAGCATGGAGCGGGCCGCGAACCGGAACGGAGTGCGAAACGTAGGGGGACGCTGCCGTATGCTACGTCAAAACGCCCCGTGCGGCAACGGACTTAGGGCCGCTCGGGGCCGTTCCTGGGGCCAGTTCCGACCACAGCCATGCGGTTCATGCAATCCTAACGCGTGCGCGGGTGTAAGCCGTAACAGGCTTGCGAGTCTGCGGAAGCGGGCCGCGCTCTTCGAAGCAGAGAACCGTCGCAGCCAAATGAAGAGCGTGCTCTTGCACTCGCCTGGAGGAGCGGTGGTGGAGGAATTTTCGGGCGCTCGGATAGCATTTACTTAGCGTGGCCGGGTTTCGCCGGCTTCGGCCGAAGCGCCTGCACAAACCCCACCAAGTGCCGCAAATTGTCTCCATGCGCGGCATACTGCATCCGCGAACGCACCTCCGGAGTCAGCGCGTAGCCGCCGACGACCACCGGCACGCCGCGCTCGGCGGCCGCCGCCTGGATCGCCGCGTAGTCGGCCAGGAACTGGGCCTCGTCGGGAAGATGCGAGGCGCTTAGCCAGAGCAACTGGGGTCGTTCGGCTTCGAGCGCCGCCAGCCAAGTTTCGCGCGGCAGCGACGTGCCCAGCGATTGGGCGGCCCAGCCGAGATCGCGCAGCACGAGCTCCACCATCGCGGTGGGAAGCTGGTAGTGGTCGCCGCTCAGCGTGCCCCCCATCGCCCGCGGCGCCGCGGGGCCGGCCGCCGGCAGCATCGTGCGCAGCCGGTGCAGCAGTCGCAGGGCGATCTCGCAGCCGCGGCGTTCTTCATACACTTGGGCCTCGCCGCACTCCCAAGCTTGGCCGATCTGCACGAACGCCGCCGCAATCACGCGATCGAAGATCTCGGCCAGGCGATGCTTGGCCAGAAAGAGATCGAACACGATCCGCTGGCACTGCTCTTCATCGCCGGCCAACAGCGCCGCGGCCAATTGCCCCGCCGCGCGGTCGATGACAAAGGCCCCCTGGCCGGTCGCCGAGGGGAGCCCCAGCAACTCGGGCCGCACCAGGGGCTGCCCCGTCTGCCGCAAGAATTCGAGCACCTGGTCGACCGCCAGCCGCCGATGTCCCCCCGCGGTGCGAACCACAGGCAGCGTCCCCTTATCGCACCAGCGCTTGAGCGACGACTCGCTTGCCCCAATGGCGAGCGCGACCTGGCGGGGAGTGAGCAGGGTAGCCATGGCCATGCGGAGCCCTTCTGTGGACGATTTGACCGATTATAGACACCGAGCGAGCACCCCAGCAACAGCGAGAGCGATGGTTTTTTACGCAACTATTGCAAAAAATTGCTCCCTGGGCCATTGACGGCCTGCGTGGGCTCCCTATAAACTGATGGCCGATTTGAACGAATTTCGGCCACTCGCTGAGGATCGGACGTCTGGTCCTCCCCAATTCTCTCCAAGTCGCCCCCTGGGGTGCAAAGGAACGAACGATGAGCGCGTGGAACAAGCGGATCGCAGTGAAGACCCTGGTGCTGATCGCGGTTGGATTGCTGGGTCTGCCGGCCGGCTGGGCCAAGGCCCCGGAGAAGAAGCCCGACATCGTCGACACCGCAGTGAAGGCCAAGTCCTTCAAGACGCTGGTCGCGGCCGTCGAGGCCGCCGGGCTGGTCGAAACCCTTAAGGGCAAAGGCCCCTTCACCGTCTTCGCCCCGACCGACGAGGCGTTCGCCAAGCTGCCGGAAGGCACGATCGAAAAGCTGCTGAAGGACAAAGAGAAGTTGACCGCAATCCTCACCTATCACGTCTTGCCCGGCGCCGTGCTCGCCAAGGACGTCGTCAAGCTCGAAGAAGCGGAGACGGTGCAGGGGGCCAAGGTGAAGGTCAAGGTCGAGGAGCACGAGGTCTTCATCAACGGGGCGAAGGTGGTGAAGGCCGACATCGCTTGCTCCAACGGCGTGATTCACGTGATCGACTCCGTGCTCCTGCCTCCGGAGAAGGCCGCCAAGAAGTAGCTGTTGAAGTGAGGATCCATTGCACGGTTGGAGGCGAGACGCGCGGCTCGCCTCCAACCACGCTTGGGGGGCGTCAAGAATCGGCATTGGATGGTTCACAGGGGGCTCGAGGCAGGCCGCGTGGCCCGCCCGACAAAGACCTATTCGAGGAGCAACCCTATGACCGCGATCCGCCGGCCTGCCCAGGGCCGCCCCGGCCGCCAACCGTCGGCCGCCGTTCGTTCGCCCGTGAACCACGAATTGCGGTTGCGGGCGGCCGCGCTCGTGGCCCTGGAAATTGAGTGCATCGCCAGCCCCGAATTCGGCGATGCGCAACGAGTTGCCGAGATCGAGGCCGACCGCGGCTTGCCGGCCGACTTCGCCTTGCGAGAGTCGGACGCGGGACTGCGCAAGGCCCGCAAGAGCCTGCCGCCCTACCTGGCGAGCCTCTTCACCACCCGCCTGCTCCCGGCCGACGAAGAGCGGCGGCTGTTTCGCCGCATGAACTACGCCAAGTTCAAGGCCGACCAACTGCGTCAGGGGCTCAACCCGCGCCGAGCGCGGCGGGCGGTCGTCGAGGAGATCGAAGCGCTCGTCGACGAGGCTGAGCAAATCCGCGCGCTGCTGATCCGGGCCAATCTGCGGCTGGTCGTGTCGATCGCCAAGCGGTTCGTCGACTCCTCGAACACATTCTACGAGCTAGTGAGCGACGGCAATATTTCGCTGATCCGCGCGGTCGAGAAGTTCGACTACTACCTCGGCAACCGCTTCAGCACGTACGCCACTTACGCCGTCCGCCGCAACTTCTTCCGCACGGTCATCAAACGCCGCGAGGACCGCCAGCGCTGCCCTCTGGCCGACGAAGAACTGCTCGCCACGGCTGCACCCGTCGACGATCCCGAGACCTTGGGCGAAAAGCAGGTGCTCGACCTCCGCCATCGCCTGGCCGGCCTGCTCGACTGCCTGAACGACCGCGAGCGGAGCGTGGTGCAGGCCCGCTTCGGCTTCGGCGGCGACGGCCGCCTGAAGACGTTCCAGCAGCTCGGCGACGAGTTCGGCGTTTGCAAAGAACGGGTACGGCAGATTCAGGTGCGGGCAATGGAAAAACTGCGGCTGCTGGCCGAAGAAGCTCATCTCGACACGTTTGGGGACGACTGAGCTGCGATGGTTTCGGACCGCACGCTGCCGCCGGCGTACTTGGTGTTTGGCGCCACCGGCGGGGTGGGCGGCTGTCTGTCGCGTCGACTAGCAGCCGGCGGCAGCCGCTTGCTCCTCTCTGGCCGCAACCTCGAACGTCTCGAATCCCTGTCCAGCGAGTTGAACTGTCCCTTCCATCCTGCCGACGTGCGCGATTCGGACGCGGTGAACTCGGCTTTCGCCGTCGCTGCGAAATCCCTCGGGCCCTTGGACGGGGTGGCCCATTGCGTGGGCTCGATCCTGCTCCGACCGGCGCACGCCACGAGCGATGCCCAGTGGATCGACACGCTGGCGCTGAATTTGACTTCCGCCTTCCACGTCCTCCGCGCGGCCATCGGGGCCTTACGTTCGCCCGGGGGCTCCGTGGTGCTCGTGTCGAGCGCCGCGGCCGAAGTCGGGCTGCCCAACCACGAGGCGATCGCGGCGGCCAAGGCCGGCGTGATCGGGCTTGGTCGCTCGGCCGCGGCCACCTATGCTCCCCGCGGGATTCGCGTCAACGTGGTGTCTCCCGGGCTTACCCAAACCACGCTGGCGGCGCCTCTGCTCGAGAATGAGCTGTCGGCCAAAGCCTCGCTGGCAATGCACCCGCTGGGACGATTGGGAAAACCGGCGGACGTGGCGGCGGCCATCGCCTGGCTGTTGGATCCCGAGCAGAGTTGGGTCACAGGACAGGTGCTGGGAGTCGACGGCGGGCTCTCTACCCTGCGCGGCCGGCCCGCAGTGCGGTAGAATGAAGCGGAGCCAGAGGCAAGCGCCGGTGGCCCTGTTTTTCGCCTCCCCTCCCCCTGATGTTCGCATGACCGCCTCTCTCGATTCGATGCACCACGTGGCCATTTCGGTAGACAACATCGCCAAGGCCGTCGACTGGTACACGAAGACGTTTCGCTGTGAAATCGCCTACCAAGACCCCACCTGGGCGCTGCTCAAGTTCGCCAACCTGAGCATGGCGCTGGTGATTCCCGATCAGCATCCGCCGCACGTGGCCTTCAGCAGCCCGCGGGCGGAAGAGTTTGGCGAACTCAAGCCGCATCGCGACGGCACGCGAAGCGTCTACATTGCCGATCCGGCGGGCAACGCCGTGGAGATCATGGACGAGTCGAGCCTGTGACGGCGCGTCGGCCCCCGGTTTCCGCCGCCGACTGGTCGCTCGATCCGTCGATCGCCTATCTCAACCACGGCTCGTTTGGGGCCGTACCGCGCGTCGTCCAGGCGGAGCAGCGCCGCTGGCTCGAGCTGCTGCAAACGCAGCCGATGGACTATCTCGTGCGGCATTGGCATGCCCGCCTCGACGAAGCGGCCGAGCGCCTGGCGGCGTTCGCGGGCGCGCGGGGGAGCGATCTCGTGCCGGTGGACAATGCGACCGCCGGCATGAACGCCGTGGCTGACAGCTTCGCTCTGGCCCCGGGCGACGAGGTGCTGCTCAACGTTCACGAGTACGGCGCCGTGCGGCGGATTTGGGAGCGCGCTTGCCGGCGGGCGGGCGCCAAGGTTTGCGACGCGCCGCTGCCGTGGCCCGTGCGTGAGCCGCAGGAGGTGGTCGAGGCGATGCTCGACGCGCTGACGCCCCGCACACGGTTGGTGGTGGTGAGCCAAATCACGTCGCCGACGGCGCTCATCTTTCCGGTGGCGGAGCTCTGTCGGCGGTTGCGGGAGCGCGGTGTGGCGGTGTGCGTCGACGGGCCGCATGCCCTGGCGGTGTTGCCGCTCGAGCTCGCGAGTTTGGACTGCGATTACTACACGGCGAGCTGCCACAAGTGGCTGGCGGCGCCCATCGGCTCCGGGTTTCTCTACGTCCACCCGCGGCGCCAGGCCGCCATGCAGCCACCCGTCCTGAGCTGGGGGCGACCAGCGCCCCAGGCCGAGCCCACCTGGCGCGACGAGTTCACCTGGTCCGGCACGCGCGACCTTGCGGCGTTTCTCAGCGTGCCGCGGGCAATCGAGTTCATGGAGGCCGCAGGGCTCGAGGAGTTCCGCCAGCATGGCCATGCGTTGGCCGGCGAAGCGCGGCGCCGCGTGGCCGAACTCACGGGGTTCGAGCCGCTCGTGCCGGAGGGCAAAGGCTGGTATGGCACGATGGCCGCCATGCCGTTGCCGCCGGGAGACGCCGAGTTGCTGCACCAATCGCTGCGGCGCGACTACGGAGTCGAGATCCCGGTGTTCGACTGGCAAGGGCAACGGCTGATCCGCGTCTCTTGCCACTGGTACAACGCCACAGAGGACCTCGACCGTTTGCTGGCGGCCCTGCGGAAGGCGCTGTAACTGGGCGGCGGTGCGAATCCGCCGAACCTCTCTTGACCGGCATTCGCTGCGTCCCTAAGCTCCCCGCCCTATGTTGGGCAAACTGTCATTCATCGGGGTCGGGATCACGCTCCTCGTGGCGACGGCCGCTGCCGCGGCCGAAAACGCGCCGGACAGCGCGGGCGTGCTCGTGTTGCGCAACGGCAACGTGATCACGGGCCAAGTCGTGCGCGCCGGCGACTACTACCTGATCAGCGGCCAGGGCGTGGAAACCCGCCTGCGGGCAGGCGACGTCGACTTCTTTTGCCGCGACTTGCAAGAGGCCTACAGCCGCAAGCGGCTGGCCGTGGCTGCCGACGACTGGGAGGCGCGCTTCGCGCTCGCGACGTGGTGTCTAAGGCACGACGTGCTCGACGGCGCCGAGGAGCAAATCCGGGCGATCCTGGCGGTCGCCCCGCAGAGTCGGCGGGCCGACGGCCTGGCCAAGCAGATCGCCGAACGCCGCCGCGACCTGACGACTCCGCGCGCGAAAGCCGAGGCAGGTCCCGTGGGACCGCGAAGTTCCGATCTCGAATTGCTCGTGCGCGGGCTGCCGGCCAGCACCGTTTCTGACTTTACCGACGTCATTCAGCCGCTGCTGCTCAACAACTGCGCGGCCACCGGCTGCCACGGCCCGCGCTCGACGGCCGAGTTCCGGCTGCTCAAGCCTAGCCGCGGCCCGAGCCGGCGGCTGACGCACCGCAACCTGCACGCGACGGTCGCCTGGATCGATCGGGCCGACCCGGCCCGCAGTCGCCTGCTCACCGCGGCCGGCGAGCCCCACGGCGGGCTGAGTCTGCCGGTGTTCAGCCGCACCAAGGCCACGCACTATCGTCAACTCGCCACTTGGATCGCCAGCTTCGGCAGCGCGGCTCAGGCCGAAAGCCAAGAACCGGCGCCGCTTTCTAGTCCGGTGCCGCTGGCCATGTCGCCGCTGAGCGACGCCACGGCGCTGCGCCCCGTGGCGAGCCGCCAGGGACGCCTGAGACGCATGGGCACAGGCCGTGCGCCCGAGCCGCTGGCGGACCAAGCCCAATCCGGCGTGGCGCAAGCGGCCTGGTTCGACGCACCCCCGGCCGGCGGCCAAGCCGCTGCGCCGCGCACCGCCGCCAGGCCCGCCCCCCAGCGCGGGGGCGATCCGCTCGATCCCGAGATCTTCAATCGCCAGTTCGCACCGTCGGCAGCTACGCCGCTCGACGCCATGGACGACCCGGCCGTGGAACAGGCTTCGTTCGAGCGCCCCGCGGCGTCCGGTGTCGCCGAAGAACAGGCCACGATCGACGCCGTCGAAGCCGAGTTGCGTTCGCTCGGCATGAGCGACGCGGAAGAGTAGCGCCGGCTACTTGGTGCGCAAGCTCCAAGTCACTGGCGCTGGCCCCGGCGATCGCTGGCTGACCTCGAGGCCGAGTTCGGTCTGCGTGTTATAGCGGGCCGGAATTCTCCGCATGGGATGCGTGATCCTCACCCGATAAACGCCCGGCCGCACGACGCGGAGCTGCCGCACTTGCTCGGGCAGCGTTTGCGGGTCGGATTGCAGGTCTCCGCTGCCTGCATCGCTCGCCGTGCCTTGGGCGGTGGGTATCGTCTCAGCTAAGCAGGGCTCGGGTTCAAGCGATACTTCGGCGCCTGGCAGCGGCTGGCCGTCGAGCAGCACGCGAAAGCCCACCTGCACCATGCCGAGCCGGTCGTCGACCCAGGTTTGCACGCCGGCGGCCAGCTCATCGCGGTCAAGCGATTTGTCGGCGTTGGCGTCGCAGCGGGCGAGCAGCAAACGCAAGCCGGCACAGTCGGCGAGTTCCTGCTGCGAGAGCTGGGAGTCGCCGTTCTTATCGTGAAGTTCAATCGCCTTGGCGGCCGCGGCCGAGGGATCGAACGCGGGCGCATGGACGCGGGCAGGACTGCCGGAACAGCCGGCGGAGAGGAGCGCGAGCGAGACGGCCGCAGTCAGTCGGCTCACAGCTCGGACTCGCTGATCGGCTGGCCATCCTCGCGATTCGCCAGGCGGCGATGGACGTCGGCGCTCAGTTCGTAACGCAGACCGCGCACCGAGCCGTCGCACAGCGCCATGTTGAAGCCGCCCGGATGGGCGCCGCCAAAGCTCCAGAAGAGGGCCAGTCCAGGCGTGTCGCGCGCAGGCGGCACGTGGCCCCAACCGTGTAGATCGTAGTCGTCGGCGCCGAGGGCCGGCTCGTCGTCGCTATAGTCGTTGCCGTTCTCGTAGTTGTCGGGGTTCAAATACTTGTCCCCCACCATGTAGGTGTTGCTCGTCCCGTCTTCGATCTGGGCGAGCCGAATCATGCTCCGCTGATGGGCGACGCCGTTGACCTGAATGAAAGCGCTGTCGGGCTGAAAGCCTTGCCCTTTGTCGGCCGCGTTCCAATCGCCGGGCCCTGTGCCATAGAAGACGGGGTTCGAGCCGGCGTTGACCTTGTAGCACGAGCGATACCAGCCGAACTCCAGGCTGGGCGGCTTCAGGGTGTTGACCATCCAGTCGCGGCTCGCCCGCACGGCGAAGACCTTGGCCTGCCGCTTCGAAGGGCACGAGAGCATGCCCAGCGGCGTTTGGATCATTTGCAGGGCCAGCTTCCCCTTGTCGTTGTTGGGCCGGCCGTGCCCCAGTCCTTTGCCCAGGTCGTAGAGGGTTTGCTGCTCGAGGAACGGCAGCGCGTTGTAGAAGTAGCCGCCCGGCTGGTCTTGGCCGGTGCCTTGGTCTGGGTCGCCGACCCAAATGTAGCCCCAGCCGCCGCTGGGCAAGTGCTTCGTTCGGTCGACATGCACGAGCGAGGCCAACGCTACCTGCTTCAGGTGATTGACGCACTGCACCCGCCGGGCCGCTTCCCGGGCCGACTGTACGGCCGGGAGCAGCAGCGAGATCAAGACGCCGATGATGGCGATCACGACCAACAGTTCGACCAGCGTGAACCCCTTGCGTTGGACCATGCGTGCGCCTGCTCGTCGTGAAGATCAGCCCTGACGCTAGCCTAAGGCCGCCCTCTGGCACGGTCAAATAGAATCGACCTACGCCAGCAACTCGGCAATCGGCCGCCCCGCCGCGATCGGCAGCGGGCGGTTGGCGGGGTCGCGCACTTCCGTGCCGGGGTCGATGCCGAGCAGGGCAAACATCGTGGCCGCCAGGTCGTCGGGGCGCACTGGGTCGCGCTCCGGGAAGGCGCCGTTCTTGTCCGAGGCGCCGTAGACGAAACCGCGCTTCAGCCCGCCGCCGGCCAGCAGCACGGTGTAGCACTGCGGCCAGTGGTCGCGGCTTTTATTGTCGTTGATCTTCGGCGTGCGGCCAAACTCCCCCATCCAGATCACGAGCGTCTCATCGAGCAAACCCCGCTCGTCGAGATCGGTGAGGAAGGTCGGCAAAGTCTGGTCGGTGATCGGCAGGTGCCTTTTCTCGATGATCGGGTACATCCGCGTGTTGTTGAAACCGTGGGTATCCCAGCCGCCGCTGTCGGTGCTCTGGCCGCCGATGTTGTCGGAGAAGTACACGGTGACGAACTTCACGCCCGACTCGACCAACCGCCTTGCGAGCAACAGGCTTTGCCCATAGGTATGGCGGCCGTAGGCGTCCTTGAGCTTTTCGGGCTCGGCCGAAAGGTCGAAGGCCCGCCGCACCGCGTCGCTCGAGAGCATGCCGAGGGCGCGGTCATAGTAGGCGTCGAGCCCCTGGGCCACGGCCGAGGTTTCCAGGAGCCGCGTTTGCCGGTCGACGATCCTTTGCAGCTCGCGCCTCCGGTCGAGCCGCGCGGGACTCAGGTTCGCCGGCAAGCTCAGTTCAGGCAGTTTGAAGTCGGGCGTGGCCGGGTCTTCCGTCACGAGCAGCGGATCGTGCGCCTTGCCGAGGAAGCTGGCGTGCTGCCCCGGCGTGGGAATGCCGTCGCTGATCACGTAGGGATAGGCCACATAGGTGGGCAGGCCCGCCGGGCCGGGGGCCAAATGGTCGACCACCGAACCGTAGGAGGGGAACAGGTCGAGCGAATCGCGAAGGCGAATGTCGTCGAGCGGCGGAGCATGCCCCGTGAGGGCATAGTAGGCCGCCGAGTTGTGGTTCTTCATCTCATGATGAACGCTCCGCACCAGGCAGACCTTGTCCATGATCTGGGCGCAGCGCGGCAGATGCTCGCAGACCGGCAGGCCTGGCACGTTCGACGAGATCGTCTTCAAGGGGCCGCGAATCTGCTCTGGGGCGCCGGGCTTCATATCGAACGTGTCGAGATGGCTGGGCCCGCCGAACTGGAACAGAAAGATCACCTGTTTGGCGCGGGCCTTCGGCGCCGCGGCCGGGGCTTCGCCCGCCTGGAGGAGCTTGGGCAGGGTAAGCCCCAGCAACCCCGCCCCGCCAATCTTGAGAGCCGCCCGGCGATCCAAGCCCAGACGATCCAGGACGGTTGAGCGGTAGCTCGGGCAGGCGAAGGAGCGCGGCATGCGGCGGACCTCCTGGGGGCGGGGCGGGCGAAGGTGAGGCCAGGCGGGATACGCCCATCGTACCACCTGGCCAAACCCGCCAAAAGCTGCGCCCCTCACGAAGCGCGCGCGGCCGGCTTACCCCAGCCGTTTGCCAATGCCAGGGATTGCAAGATCGCCGTCTATCGACCGTGCGGCGTGCTCGCCCGGTCGGCGGCGGCCGGCAGCGTGAACTCGATCGACGTTCCTTCCTGGAAGTGCGGGTTCACCGCGATCGTGCCGCCGTAGTGTTCGACGAGTCGCCGGGCGATCGCCAGCCCCATGCCGGAGCCGGGCGTGCGCACGCCGGGGAGCCGCTTGCCGGCCTCGAAGATCATTTCGCGGTGCTCGGCCGGAATGCCCAGGCCGTTGTCGATCACGCGCACGCGGACCCAGGCAGGCCGTGAGGTGGGGCTCCAGGCCACGAGCAGCCGCGGGTTGGCGATGTCGCAACCGTGCAGGGCGGCGTTGCGCACCAGGTTCGTGAGCACTTGCCGCAGCCGGGCCTCGTTGCACCACACCGCCATGGGCTCGCCGCGCACGCCAACCACGATGCCGCGCTGCTCGAGCAGCGGCTGCTGCTCGGCCAGCACCGCGGAAACGATGGCCGCCAGTTCGACACGCTCGGCGTCCATTTGCACCTGACCGGAGCGGCCGAGTTCGACCAGGTCGTCAACGAACGCCCGCGTCTGCTCGAGGGTCCGGTCGATGAGGTGCCAGCGGGCCTCGCGGCGGCGCTCATCGCGCTCGCGGCGAAGTTGCCCTAGCCCGCTCTCGAGCAGCGCCAGGTGGGCCCGCAGGTCGTGGGCGAGACCGCCGAGGACGTCCTTCGAGGCGGCGTCGCCAAAGCTCATACTTGGCTTCGACCGAACGGACGAGGGGGCGATGCGGTGGGGGCCTTCGGGGGCCTCGATGCGTGTCGACATGGCGGGCGGCCTTTCTGCGCCGAGAAGCTGGCGCTCTACCTGATGGCATCGACCGGCCGGCAAGGCGCCCTTCCGTATTTGCCGGACCGCTACGGTTTGCCCAAGTTTTCGCTACGCGCGGCCCGAATTTCACCCCTGGTTGCGTAAGCGGCCGGCGGGAATCACCCGTGAAAATCAGTCCAGTTGACGCAATCCACCCAAAGCTCCATGCTGGCTGTTTGTCGCTCGCCCGGCGGCTGGCCTGAATCCGCTTCCGACTTCCCCCGAGGTTTGCCGTGTCTGTTGCCCGTTTGCTGATCGTGCTGCTCATGGGATTCGTAAGCGTGAGTCTGTGCGGCTGTGGCGAGCAGTCAGCCCCGCCGACCGCGGGCGTGACGACCGCCGTCGCCAATCAACCGAGCGACGCCGAACTACAGCGCAAGCTCGACGAAGTGCTCGACTTCACGTTCGCGCGCAAGCTCGACGCCAATGTGAATGCCGCCTGGCAGGTGGTCCACGGCGTCATGGCCTTCGGCCCGGCGTACGAAGTGCGCGTCGACGGTCAGGTGCGCCCCGCGCTCGATTGGCTGCTCAAGGGAGGAACGCTGCGCGGCTGGACGCTCGAGAACGGCGACCACGGCGTGAGGGCGATTCTCGACCCCGGCACGAAGACCGGACAAGGGCACCCCGACCAGTGGCTGGGCTATCTCTCCCACTGCCAGCTCGCTCCGGAGCAGCCGATCGTGGTTCAGGGGCAAACCCGGCAGATTCAGGATCTGCTCGATCAGGCCCGCTGGGACGTTCACAACGGCCAGGAGTGCAGTTGGACGCTGATGTCGCTCTCCACCTATCTTCCCGCCAGCGAGAAGTGGCAGAACAAGCAGGGGGAGGAGTGGGATCTCGAGCGGATCATTCAGCTCGAAACCAACCAGGACGTGAACACGAGCGCCTGCGGCGGCACCCACCGCATGTACGGCATCGCGCTTGGGCTGCAGCACTACCTGGAGCAGAACCCCGACGTGAAGCTCGAGGGAGGCTGGCTGGCGGCGCAGAAGCACGTCCAAGCGCAAGCCGAGAATGCCCGGCGGTTCCAGCAGCCGACCGGCGCCTTCTCGACAAACTACTTCGCCCGCGCCGGCAACTCGCCTGACCTGGGGGCGCAGCTCGGCGCCACGGGGCACACGCTCGAATTCCTCACGGTGGCTCTCGACGACGAGCAGCTCAAGCAGCCCTGGGTGACGAGCGCGGTGCTGTTCCTCTGCACGCTGCTCGAACAGACGCGCAACGAAGACCTGGAATGCGGCGCTCTCTACCACGCGGCGCACGGGCTGCATCTGTACCGGGAGCGCCGATTCGGCCCGCGGGAGTACGTTGGCACGAGCACGCCGGCCAAGGCGGAGCTGACCTCGGCGGACCCGGCGCCGAAGCCGGAGTAGAGCCGCTCAGGCGACCGAGCCCGCGGACGACGGCAGGGTGTTCGTCGCTTTGACCCCGGCCTAAAATGTGTCCATGGGAACTGCTTAGACTCGAGGTGTTTCCGTGGCGACAATTCAGGTAGACGAGGATACGGCCGCAGCCATCGCAGCTAGGGCCGCCTCGCAAGGGATCACCGTAGCCGAACTGCTGCGTCGATGGATTGCCCTTTCTCGAGCCCCGCGACAGGAGCTGACGGCCGACGAGTTCGACCGCGTGCTCGACGAGTTGTCGGGGCATGCTCGTCCGTTGCCGGCCGATTTTTCCAGGGTGGACATCTACAGCGATCACGATTGATCAGGCGGCCGCATGACAATCGTCCTCGACACCGGCGTTCTCTTGCGAGCGTTCGAGCCGAGCGAGCCCCGGCGCCGAGCAATCCGTCGAACGCTGCGGTCATTGCACGTTCGAGGAGAGCGGCTCGCGACGACGTTGCAAAACCTCGCCGAGTTCTGGAACGTGTCCACGCGACCGACCACCGCGCGTGGCGGATATGGTTACACGGTGGCAGAAACGCTGCCGCGGCTGCGATTCATCGAGCGATCCTGCGAGATCCTTACCGAAAGTTCGCAAGCCCACGAGATTTGGAGCGGGTTGGTTGAGGACCTATCACTCACAGGAGTAGCGGTTCACGACGCGAGAATCGCAGCGGTGATGTTGGCCGCGGGACTTTCGCAAATATTGACGCTCAACGAGCACGACTTCCTTCGGTTTCCCGGAATCGTTGCCACAGGCCCGTCCGAGACCGGTGCAGAGCCGAGTTGACATCCAGCCGGCGACCTACCGCCCCACCAACCCCTCGAACTTCGCATACGCCTCGTCCCAAGCCGCATCCGGCCGCGGATCGTAATCCTCCACCGCGAAGCTGTGACGAATCACCTCGCGGGCTTCGGCGATCGACTTTACGTCGCCGGCTGAGACCGCCTGCATCATCAGGTTGCCGATCGCCGTGGCCTCGATCGGACCTGCGACGACCGGGCGATTGCAGGCGTCGGCCGCCATCTGGCAGAGTTGCCGGTTCTGAGTGCCGCCGCCGACGATGTGAATCGTTTCGATCCGCCCGCCGGTCAGCCCCTCGAGCCAGCCCAATACTTGGCGATACTTGAGCGCCAAGCTCTCGAGCGCCGTGCGAATCACGGCGCCTTCACCGGCCGGCGCCGGCTGCCCCGTGCGGCGGCAGTAGTCGACGATCGCCGCCGGCATGTCGGGCGGCGAGAGAAACGCCGGATCGTCGGGATTGATCAGTGAGCGCAGCGGCGGGGCGCCGGACGACAGCAAGTTCAGGTCTTCCCAACCAAAATGTCCGCCGGCGCGGTTCCACGCCTTGCGGCATTCCTGCACGATCCAGAGGCCGCTGATGTTCTTGAGCAGCCGCACGGTGCCCCCCACGCCCCCTTCGTTGGTGAAGTTGAGCGCTCGGCACTGCTCGCTGATCACCGGCCGCAGCACTTCCACGCCCATCAGCG
Source organism: Pirellulales bacterium (assembly GCA_044221365.1). Taxonomy (GTDB): domain Bacteria; phylum Planctomycetota; class Planctomycetia; order Pirellulales; family JBGAPH01; genus JBGAPH01. Next base: position 34,654 of record JBGAPH010000046.1, on the reverse strand, counting down.
ACCAGGTGCCGGAGCTGATGTAGCACCAGTTGGGTTTCTCGGCCGGCGGACTGGCGGCCGGCACCGCCATCACGGCGCTGGCCGTGTCGTGCGTGCCAGGCAAAACGACTTCGGCCGAAGTGAGGCCAGTCTCGGCCGCCACGTCGCGGCGCAGCTTGCCGAGCCGCGTGCCAGGCGGCGTCACGTCGCCCAGAATATGCCGCGGGATGCCGAAGGCGGTGCAGAGATCGGCCGACCACTGTTGGTTGCGCGGGTCGAGCATCTGCGTGGTCGAGGCGTCGGTGAACTCGTTGGACTTCTCGCCGGTCATGAGCCAGTGGAACAAATCCGGCATCATCAGCAGTCGTTCGGCCACATCGAGCAGCGGCGACTGCGCGAGCCGCAGCGCCCAGAGTTGATAGAGCGTGTTGAACTGCATGAACTGCAGCCCCGACGCGGCAAAGATCTGCTCGCGCGGCACAACCTGAAAGGCCCGCTCGAGCAGGCCGTCTGTCCGGTGATCGCGATAGTGATACGGGTTGCCGAGCAACTCGTCGCCGCGGCCGAGGAGGCCGAAATCGACCCCCCAAGTGTCGACCCCAACGCTGGCGATCCGCGGACCGTATTTTGTGGCCGCGGCCGTCAGCCCCGCACGCACATGGCTCCACTGCTGGAGCAAATCCCAGTAGAGCCGTCCCGCGGCAGGCGAAGGCCCGTTCTCGAAGCGATGCACCTCGGCCAACTCGAGCCGGCGGCCATTGAACAGGCCGGCCACGTGCCGGCCGCTCGAGGCGCCCAAATCGACCGCCAAATAAACTTTCTCGGGCATGGAAGGGAAGCAAAAAGGTGGGACGGGTTGCGGGCTTGGCCGCATCGTGACCGCCTGCAAAGGTCGCGTCAAGTATTGTCGTAGCCTTGTGTTGGGCACTGGGTTGGCCGCGCGTGGCCGGTGGAATCCGCCCAAACTGAAGAATCGGACCCAGGCCGGTCGATGGAAACCAAGAGCCGCAATGTTGACTTAGGTCACCATGATTACTAAGATTGACATGAATCGTTTGGGGCGAAGACCGTTCCACACCACACAAGCTGTTGCCTCAACAGCGTTTGGAGCTCACACATGACTCCTGGCGCCGTTGCGGTGGAATCGGAAAGTGTCCGGACGCTCGGTCGTCCGGCGCCGGTCCCGCCGTTGGAAGCCACTCCGCTGCTGCTCGCGGAACTAGCCGCCGCCAGCGCACAACTCGAGGACGCGCATCCCCGCGAGATCATCGCCTGGGCCGTGGAGCACTACGCTCCGCACCTGACGATGGCCACCGCCTTCGGTCCCGAAGGCTGTGTGATCCTGCACTACCTGGCGCAGGTCGACCCGCGAACCTACGTCTTCAACCTCGACACGGGTTATCAGTTCTCGGAAACGCTCGAACTCCGCGACCGCATTGCCCAGCGCTACGGCATCGAGGTCGATCTGCTGCGTCCCGAGACCACGGTCGTCGAATACGAAGCGCTGCACGGCGGACCGCTCTACAAGACCAACCCTGATCAGTGCTGCTTCGACCGCAAGATCAAAACGCTCCGTCAGGCCGCCCAAGGCTTTCATGCCTGGATGTCGGGCATTCGCCGCGATCAGAGCCCTGACCGGGCGAACGTACCGATCGTGACCTGGGACAAGAAGTTCAGCCTGGTGAAGATCAGCCCGCTGGCCAATTGGACCAAGCGCGACGTATGGCGCGTGGTCACCAAAGAAGACGTGCCCTACAACCCGCTGCATGACCAGGGCTACACGAGCATTGGCTGCTGGCCCTGCACCCGCGCGGTGCTGTTTGGCGAGGACGAGCGGGCGGGGCGCTGGAGCGGCTCGGCCAAGACGGAGTGCGGCCTGCACACGCGTGAATAGCGCGTCGGAGTTCTTGTGAGAGCGTCGGCGAAGACCGAGTATGCGTGTTTGGCGTTGGTGAAGCTGGCCGAACGGTACAGCACGGGCGATCCCGTGCGCATTCGGGAAATCGCCGACGACCACGGCATTCCCTCGCGGTTCTTGGTGCAGATTCTCTTGCAGCTCAAGGGGGCCGGCTTCGTCCAGAGCACGCGTGGCGCCACCGGCGGCTATCAGCTGTCGCGAGCGCCCGAAGAGATCACGCTGGCCGACGTCGTAGGCATCATCGAAGGCCCCGAGAATCAGCCGACCGCCGCCTCGGCGATCGACACTCCCAGCGCGCGGGCCTTGCTCGGCGTCTGGCGCGAGGTGACCGAGGTCGAGCAGCAGATGCTGGCCGGCATCACCCTGGCCGATCTGGCCCAGCGCGCCCGCGGCGAAGCCGACTCGATGTACTACATCTGAGCCGCACTTTCTTGGTTCGAACCCTCTCCCTCTGGGAGAGGGCAGGGTGAGGGGCGCCCTGCAATCGCGCGCAACTTGACATTGCCGCGGCCCCCAGACCACCCGACAATTCCCCGCAGGCGAAGGCGCGTCGCTGGACTCGGGCGGGCCGCTCGCGGGCAGGAATTCGGAACCCGGGGTCCGCATCGCTCACTGTCCCATGCGCCAAACGCTGTTCTTCATTCCCCACGAGCTGGCCGGGCTGCCGGTCTTTGGCTTCGGCTGGATCTTTGCCATCTGGGCCTTGGCCAGCTTGGGCTACCTGGGCTGGCTCATTGCGAAGCAGGGCTTCTCACCCGAGGTCCGCGGTCTCGTGCCGGTGCTGCTCGTCGTGGGGGCCGTGCTCCTGTGGGTGCTCCCGGCGGTCGAAGAGCCGGGCGAAGGGCTGCCGATTCGCGGCTACGGCGTGATGATGCTGCTGGCGGTCGGCTCCGGCATGTGGCTGGCGCTCGAACGGGCACGACGGATGGGGCTCGATCCCGATCTGATCGTGTCGCTGGCGTTTTGGATGTTCGTGAGCGGCATCGTCGGCGCCAGGGTGTTCTACGTCGTCGAGTACTGGTCGCAAATGCGCTCGCGGCTCGAGGCCCCGAGCCTGCTGTCGTTGCTCGGCATGCTGGTGAACTACACGCGCGGGGGCCTCGTCGTCTATGGCGCGCTGGCGGGGGCGGCAATCGCGTTTCTCGCGTTCTGCTGGCGGCGCAAGCTGCCCACGCTGGCCATCGCCGATTTGATCGCCCCGAGCCTGGCGCTGGGGCAGGGCTTGGGCCGGCTGGGTTGCTTTCTCAGCGGCTGCTGCTTCGGCGGCGCCTGCGATCTGCCGTGGGCCGTGACCTTCCCTTGGGGCACGGCGCCGCACGTTCACCAGATTCGCACCGGGCAAACCGATCTGCACGGCCTGTGGCTCGACTACTCGAAACAAGAACCCGTGGTGGCGAAGGTCGAGCCCGAGTCGGCGGCCGCCCGCGCAGGCATCGCCGCGGGCGATCGGCTCGAGGAGATCGACGGCCAGCGCGTCGGCTCGAGCGAGCAGGCCCTGGCGATGTTGGTCAGCGCACCGCCTGGCGAAGAGCTGGTCGTCACGGTGGCAGGCAAACCTCCCCTGATGTGGGCCACCTCCGTCCCGTTGCCGCGCAGCCGGCCGGTCCATCCGGCGCAGCTCTACAGCGCGTTCGATGCCCTGTTGCTCTGCGGGCTGCTCCTCGCCTACTACCCGTTCCGCCGCCGCGATGGCGAAGTGATTGCCCTGGGGCTCACGCTGCACGCGATCACACGTTATCTGCTCGAGGTGATCCGCATCGACGAGCCGTCGGTCTTCGGCACGGGGCTGAGCATTTCGCAAACGATCAGCGTCGGCCTGCTGGTGTCTCTGGCGGCTGGTTGGGCCTGGCTGCTCACCCGCCCGCGCGGCAGCGCGCTGCCGGCGGCCGCCTAAGAAGGTTTATCGCACATCAAATGGTCCGCACAGCGGACCCTACGTAGGGTCCGCTGTGCGGACCATTTCGAGCGCTAACAACGGTCTCCTCGAGGAGCTTTCGTGACCACGGTCGTCCTGCTGATCCTCTCGAACCTGTTCATGACCGTGGCCTGGTACGGCCACCTCAAGTTCAAGACGAGCCATTTGCTGCTCGTGATCCTGGCGAGCTGGCTGATCGCCCTGCCGGAGTATGCCCTGCAGGTGCCGGCCAATCGCATCGGCCACGGCCAGTTCACCGCCCCGCAGCTCAAGATTCTGCAAGAGGCGATCTCGATCAGCGTGTTCGTAGTCTTCAGCATTCTCTATCTGCGTGAAACGCCGCGCTGGCATGAGTGGGCCGGCATGGGGCTGATCCTGACGGCCGTCGTCGTGATGGCCGCGCCTTGGCGCTGGGGAGCGAAGGACGTGGGCGATGTACCGGCGGCCCACAAAACGATTGATGAGCCAAATTCCTAGTCGCGGCGAGCGTTGGCAAGGCAAAGGACGCCGCCAATTGCCAAGCCAACCACGAGCCCGCCAACCATTGCGATCCCGGCGTCTGGCTGGCCGGCGGGGGCAACGACGGCGCCGACGAGCAGTCCGAGCGCGCCGCCAACGAATGTTCTTGCATCCAGAAGTCTATTCATGCCTTCATCATAGCCTGCGCCGTTTCGTGCCGCAGCGTCGAGCGGATCCCGCCGCGTTGAGACCCACGCCGAAATCGGCTATTCTGGCCCTCTTGCCGCGGCCCGAACTTTCGCCCGCGCCCGTCCGCCCCTTCACCCGTTTTCCGAGTTGGGAGTTCGCCGCATGTCGTCGTTTCAGGGCAAGAAGGGCTTGGTGCTGGGCGTGGCCAACGATCACTCGATCGCCTGGGCGATCGCCCAGCAGATCATGGCCGCCGGCGGCCAGTGCGGCTTCACCCACCTGCCGGACCGGGCCGGCGACGAGCGGCAGCGCAACCGCCGCCGGGTGTCGCTGCTGACCGACCCGCAGCCCAACGCCAAGTTTCTCGTTCCCATGGACGTGAGCAAGGACGAAGACATTCAGGCCGTGATGCGGCAGGCGGGTGAAACCTTCGGCAAGATCGATTTCCTGCTCCACTCGATCGCCTTCGCTTCGCTCGACGACCTGAAGCGCGACACCATCGAAACCAGCCGCGACGGCTTCAAGATGGCCATGGAGATCAGCGTTTACAGCCTGATCGCCGTGGCCAACGCTGCACGCAGCGTGCTGGCCGACGGGGCGAGCGTGCTCACGCTCACCTACTTCGGCGGCGAGCGCTGCGTGCCGGGCTACAACGTGATGGGCATCTGCAAGGCGGCCCTCGACGCCAGCGTGAAGTACCTGGCCTATGACTTGGGGCCGCGCGGCATCCGCGTGAACGCGATCAGCGCCGGTCCGCTCCGCACGCTCGCCGGCCGCGGCGCCGGCGTCGACGACATGCTCGGGCTCTACGAGCAGATGTCGCCGCTCGGCCGCAACATCACCCACGAAGAAGTGGGCCGCTCGGGCGCCTTCCTGCTGGGCGACTGCTCGAACGGCATCACCGGCGAGATTCTGCATGTCGATGGGGGCTACAACGTGATGGGCTCGCCGGGACGGATGCTCGACAAGCTGCGCGGCGCGGCGACGTAGACCCGTCGCCGGCAGTTAACGCCATCCCTACGCGCGTCTTCCCGCCGGCTGGGCTTGGCCGCCGGTGGAAAGGCGATGACTTCTTTGCTTGGCGCTGGGCTCACCGCGTCTCGCGCGCCAGCGGCACTGTCACGCGAAGTGGCCACTGTTCGGGATCGTCTTCCCGCCCGGAACCGGCCAATTGGGCGAGCTCAACCCTGCGCGTTCGGTAGCCTGGCGCCGAGGCCTCGAGGCAGACCGGCCCAAAGCTCGCGCTCCCCGAATAGGTCCACAGATAGTCCAGGCCCGCGGTTGTAAACGAAACGTTGAGCGAGGCCACGCCCGCGGGCGAGGTCGCGGCCTGTTGCGGCGGTTGTCCTGCCTGCCAATGGATCGACGAATCACCCCAGTGGATGTGCCCGTCGCCTACCTGCACCTGGGCGCCGCCGACCGGCTCTCCCGTCTCCTTGTCGACGACCGTCACCTCGACCGGGAACGATTTGCGGCCTACCCAGGCGGCTCTCATCAGCAAGAGCGGTGCGAACAATAGCGCCCCAAAGATGAAGATCAGCAGTGCTGACCACAAGGAGATCGCTTTCGGCTGCTTCGGCATCGTTGACTCCGCAGTCATCCTTGCAGACTACGCTCGAAAGCGGCGGCACGCCAGGACTGCCGCACCGGCTTGCCCCGTTCGCCTCCCCGGCGACAATGGCTCTCTATGCCCAACCCCGCGACCGGCTCCGCTGCTTCGTCCTTGCCTCCTTCCAGCGTCCCTACGCGCGACAAGATCGCGTCGCTGTATCTCGATCAGTTGCCGTTTCCCCCTTACCCGGTGCAGGAAGAGGCGCTGCTCACCTACTTCATGTCGGAGCAGGGGGCCCTGGTTTGCGCTCCCACCGGCACCGGCAAGACGCTCATTGCCGAGGCCGCCCTCTTCGAGGCCCTGCACACCGGCACGCGGGCGTACTACACCACGCCGCTGATCGCCCTCACGGAGCAGAAGCTCGTCGAGATGCAGGCGGCCGCGGTGCGCTGGGGCTTTTCGGCCGACCACATCGGCCTGGTCACCGGCAACCGCCGGGTGAACCCTAATGCCCCCGTGCTGGTGGTGGTGGCCGAAATCTTGCTCAACCGGCTGCTGCACGCGCGGCCCGGCGACCAGCACAAGTTTCACGAGGCCGACGACGAGCTGCCGTCGGCGGTCGATTTCCACAACGTGTCGGCCGTGGTGATGGACGAGTTCCATAACTTCGCCGACCTCGAGCGCGGGATCGTGTGGGAGCTGGCCCTCGGGCTGCTGCCGCCGCACGTGCGGCTCTTGCTTCTCTCGGCCACGGTGGGCAACGCCTTCGAGTTCCGCCAGTGGCTCAAGGCTTCGCACGAGCGGTCGCTTGAACTGGTGGAAGGGCGCGAGCGCAAGGTGCCCCTTTCCTACCAATGGGTCGGGGACCAGCTCCTCGTCGAGCAGATCGAGAAGATGACCGACGGCGACGAGCAAACCCGCTACACGCCGGCCTTGCTCTTCTGCTTCAGCCGCGACGAATGCTGGGGGATCGCCGAGGCGCTCAAGGGGAAGCCGCTCTTGGCTTCCGGACAGCAGAAGCAACTGGCCGACGAGCTGGCCAAGCACGACTGGTCGCAAGGCGCCGGCCCCAAACTCAAGGCGATTCTGCAGCGAGGCGTCGGCGTGCATCACGCAGGCGTGCTGCCCAAGTTTCGCCGCGTGGTCGAAGAGCTGTTTCAGAAGAAGCTGCTGGCCGTGTGTGTTTGCACCGAAACGCTGGCCGCCGGTATCAACCTGCCGGCCCGCAGCGTAGTGATGCCGACCTTGCTCAAAGGGAAGCCCGGCGAGAAAAAGGTCATCGACCCCTCGAGCGCCCACCAAATCTTCGGCCGCGCAGGCAGGCCGCAGTTCGACACGCAGGGCTATGTGTTCGCGCTGGCCCACGAAGACGACGTGAAGATCGCCCGCTGGAAGGAGAAGTTCGACCAGATCCCCGAAAACACCAAGGACCCTGGCCTGCTGCGCGCCAAGAAAGACCTCAAGCGGAAGATGCCGACGCGGCGGAGCACCGAGCAATATTGGAACGAGCAGCAGTGGGAAAAGCTGAAGACCGCGCCGCCGCAGAAGCTCTACAGCCGGGGCCCGATTCCCTGGCGGCTCTTGGCTTACATGCTCGACGCCTCGCCCGAGATCGAGCCGCTCCGCCGCCTAGTGGGCAAACGGTTGATGGACGCGGGGCGCCTGGCCGCGGCCCAGAAACAGCTCGAACAAATGCTGATGACGCTGTGGGCGGCCGGCTACGTGCGGCTCGAACCGGCGCCACCCCCGAAGCCGGCGCTGGGCGAGAAGCCCGCGCCGCCCCCTGTGCCCGAGATCGAGCCGGTGCTGCGCGGGCTGTTCGCGCCGGCCGCTTCCGCGCCGCCCGCAGCCAAGAGCCGCGCGGCGCAGGAGTCGCCTGCCGAGCCGGCCCTGCCGGCCTATCGCCCCGAGCTGGCTCACCCCACGGAGAACCTCACCAAGCTGTTGCTGCTCCGCGGCGTCAACCCGCTCTACGGCGTGTACCTGGTGAACCAGCTTGGCATCGCCAGCCGCGAGGAACGGATTCAAGCCTTCGAGAGCGTGCTCGAGTTGCCCGGCTCGGTGGCCAAGTTCGTGCGCCCCCCGCGCTACGAGGAGATTCCGCCCGGTCCGCTCGCCACGCTCCGGCTCGACGAAGAACTGCTGCGGATGGGTTTGGCTCTGCCGGAACAGCTCGGACCCAAGCAGGCGCGCGAGGACGATGATCCGCGCGACCGCCCCGGCATGTTCGAGGAGCGAGTGTGGCCGCTGACGATCGCCGAGAAGCTGCGGCTGCTCTTCGACGCCGAGTTCCCGCACGTCCACTCGCTGTTCACCATGCCCGCTTGGGCGGCGGGCGAGGTGCTCGAGTTCAATGGCGACTTCAACAAATACGTCACCGCGCGCAGCCTGCAGAAGCAGGAGGGAGTGATCTTCCGGCACCTGCTGCGGCTGATCCTGCTGCTCAAGGAGTTCGGTCAACTCACGCCCCCCGAGGTCGACCCGCAGGCCTGGCAGGAAGAGCTCCGCGACCTCGCCGACCGGCTGACGGCAAGCTGCCGCCAGGTCGACCCCAGCAGCACCGACAAAGCCCTGGAAGACGCCGCCCGAGCTAGACTCTAAGTGTTAGGAGAGATTCTTAACCGCAGAGGACGCGGAGGACGCAGAGCAATGCAAGTGCTTGATGCTTCTTCTCTACGCCCTCCGCGTCCTCTGCGGTAAAAGAGGCTTTAATTCTGCGAAGGTTTCGCGATGCCTGTGGCTTTGATTACGGGGAGCGGCAGCAAGCGCGTCGGCGGGGCGGTGGCCGATGCGCTGGCGGAGCGAGGGTATTCGCTGGCCATTCACTATCGTTCTTCGGCGGTCGAGGCTGCCGAGCGCGTGGGGGCGTATCGCGCCCGCGGGCTCGAGGCCGAGGCCTTCGCCGGGGACCTTACTTACGAGGCCGACGTCCGCCGGTTGATCGAGCAAACGCTGGCTCGCTTCGGTCAACTCGATGCACTCGTCAACTGCGCCGCCATCTGGCGTTCGAAGCCGCTCGAAGAAGTGACGGCGGCCGACGTGCGCGAGCACTTCGAGGCCAACACACTGGCCACGTTCCTCTGCTCGCAACACGCAGGGCTGGCCATGGTGCGGCAGCCGAGCGGCGGCTGCATCGTCACGCTCGGCGATTGGGCGATCGACCGGCCCTATCTGAACTACGCGGCTTACTTCCCCTCGAAGGGGGCCATCCCCACGCTCACTCGCTGCCTGGCGGTGGAACTCGGCACGCGGAACCCGCGGGTGCGCGTGAACGCGGTGCTGCCGGGGCCCGTGATGCTGCCGGCCGATCTGCCGTCGGCCGAGCGCGAAGAAGCGATCAACGCCACGCTGGTCAAGCGCGAGGGGAGCCCGGCCAACATCGCCCAGGCGGTGCTCTATCTGTTGGACAACGACTTCGTGACCGGAGACTGCCTGCGGGTAGACGGGGGACGGACCGTGTGGGCGCCCTAGCGGCCAACCGACTCGCATCGGTGCTAGCACGCGGCGCTAACTCATCTAGGCGGAATCGGGGCGATTGCGTATGAAGCTAGGCGGCAGGTGTGCCATTTCGGCCCACGCATTCTGAACTACGCGAGAACGCAAGCCATGCGACTGTTGATTGGGTTGGCCGTGTTGGCCGTCGTAGCCATGTTCGTCACCGGGATCATCTACGTGCAGAAGGACGGCGACAAGGCGGTGATCACCGTCGACACCAAGCGGCTCGAGGCAGGCGCCGAAAAGGTCGTCAAACGCGTGTCGGAAAAAGGCCAGCAGATCCTGGTCGATGCCCAAAAGAGCGCCGAACAGGCGGCCGCCAACCGCCAAGCCCAACCCTCCGCAAAGTAAGACGCAGACAAAACTTGTTCACCCGTCGCGTTTGAACGCTCTCCCCTCGGGAGAGGGCAGGGCGAGGGCGGTCGGCCATCGCATTCGCTGCTCCTCAACCACGCTGCTGCGCCGCTCAATACGCTCATCCGATTCCCCTCCATCGGCGGTCCGCGCACCAATTCGTTGCCGCTTTCCGCACTTCGCGCGACAATAAATCGTTCGGACGCAGTGGAACGAGTCACGGATCGTGAGGGCTGCTGGGATGAGGGGTGTGCTTTGGGCTGTGGCGTGTTCGCTGCTTCTCACGGGGAGCGCGAACGGGGCCGAACTCTGGCTGCTGGTCGAGCCTGACCTGACGGCCTATCTGTTCAATCCCGGCGACGAGCCCCTGGCTTTCGACGGCTACCACCTGCAGTCCTCGAAGTCGCTGCTCGATCCCTCCGGCTGGCGGAGCATCTCCGACTACTCGCTCGACTTCGAGTCGGACGCCGTGGTTGGCTCGCTCGGTTTGGGTGCCCTGACGTTTGGTGAGACCAAGCCAAGCAGCTCTAGCTTGGCGGAACTAAACCTCGGCTCCTACGGCGTCCTGCAGCCCGGCGAGCGATTCGCGCTCGGTCAGCCGCTCGTCGGCAGCTTCGCAGGCATCGCTGCCCGCGTCGGCACGGCGCCGGGAGTGGCGGACGACCCGGCCTATCAGTTCAGCTTTCATCAGCCGGGCATCGTGGCGGGGCAGGCGGGAGACATCGTGGCCGTGCCGGAGCCGGGTGGGATGACGCTGGCCGTGTGGCTAATCGCCCTCGTCGTGGGCGTCTCTAGGCTTCGTGCGGGCGCGCGGGCTAGGATTTGTGCAGCTCCAAGGTCAGAATCGTCTGGTCGCCACTAAAGGCCACATGGACGAAAAACTCGCTGCCATCCGGGTGAGTCCAGGCAAAGGTGTCCTTGCCAGCCGTTCCGGCCAGCATTTGCAGGCGGCCTACTAAGGGAGGGAACACCCTCCGCGGAATCTTATCCCGGAAGCTCCACTCGTTGTCGCGCAATAAGCATACGGTGAATCGGTCGCTGGCGACGGCGATTAGGATCTGCCTCGACTCCTCCGCGACGGCTTCGGCAAGCATGATGTCGACCAACCTACGAATCGGAGGACTGCAGGGATCGATCGGATCGTCGAACTCGTCCATCTCACGGCAACCCGTTCATCGGAACTATAGCGCGCGAGCGCCAAACGATACCGCATCAATCCAGCTCACTCTCTCCGAGAGGGAACACGCTGAGCGTATGAACTGTCGCTCGCCGAATAGCGCTGTCGCCGCTCGAGCGCTCGGCACACGGAGTCTGCCGGCTACGAGGCGTAATCACCGCCGCGCCATCGCCGGGGCGCCATTCCCCCCGCGGCGTTGCGGTGGCGGGGGCGCCGCCTTGGGCGGCGCCGCCAGCGGCTTCAAGTTGCCGGGGCCCAGCAGATCGTCGACGCGCGCCCGCAACTCCGCGCCGATCTCGATCCGCAGGTTTTCGCAGGCCATCATCATGCGGGCGCCGTCGCTAAAGGAGACGACGAGTTGCAGCTCTGATTGGCCGGGATAGCCGCGAACGATTTCCCGAAGTTGGTCGATGTGCCGTTCGGTGTGCTGCCCTTCCACGATCCGGACCATGAGGCCCCGCGTGTAGCGGCGGGCGAGTTCGTCGAGCGGGATCAGCTCGTTGACCACCAAGTTGGCTTCCTCGCTGCCGGGGCGGCGGTCGACGACGCCGCGGACCGCGAGAATCGCGTCGGCGACGACGAGGTGGCCAAATTCGCGGAACTGGTCGGGCCAGAGGATGCAGCGGACGATGCCGTCCATGTCCTCGAGGTCGAACATCACGTACTTCGTGTCGCCACCTGGCTGACGGGCGCTCTTGGTATGCGAAAACTTGAGTGACGCGAGCATCCCGCCCAGCAGGATCTCGGAGCGATGCTGCAACTCGCCCATGCTGCTCGAGCTGTGGGTGCAGAAGGTCTTGAGCGTGGCCTCATGTTCCGCCAGCGGATGGCTCGTGATATAGAAGCCGAGCACCTCCTTTTCGTTCGACAGCCGCTGTCGCTCCTCCCACTCCGGCACGTCGGGGAGCGAACCGCTGGCGACGCCGGGTGCGGCTGGCTCGTCGTCATCGGCGTCGAACAAGCCTTTCTGGCCAGCGCGGCGATCGGCCACGGCGGCCGCGCCCGATTGCACGGCCCGATCGACCACGGCTGCAAGCTGCGCCCGGCGAGCGCCCAGCGAATCGAAGGCCCCGGCTTTGACCAAAGTCTCCAAGGTCGCGCGGTTGGCCACTAAGGGATCGACGCGCTCGCAGAAGTCGAACAGGCTCCGAAACGGTCCGTTGGCCTGCCGCTCGGCGACGATCGCGGCGCTCGCCGGCCCGCCGCAGCCCTTGATCGCCTTGAGGCCGAATACGATCTTGCCTTCGGAGACGATGAAGTCTCCCTCCGAGCGGTTCACGTCGGGGGGCACGATCTCGATGTTCATCCGCCGGCAATCTTCGAGATGCTCGACCAGCGCGTCCTTCTTCTTGAAGTTGCGCCCCGGGATGTCGCCCGAGAGCAAGGCGGCCATGAACTCGATCGGGTAGTGGGCCTTGAGGTAGGCCGTGATATAGGCGATCGCGGCGTAGGCCGTGCTGTGGCTCTTGTTGAAGCCGTAGCCGGCGAACTTTTCGATCATGCCGAACAGGTCGATCGCTTCCTGCTTCGGCAGCCCCTTGGAGACCGCCCCGTCCACGAATTCCTCGCGGAACTTGGCGATCATCGAGAGCTTTTTCTTGCTGATCGCTTTGATGCAGGTATACGCACTGGAGAGCTCGATGCCCCCCAGGCGATTGAGAATCCGCATCACCTGCTCCTGGTAGACCATCACCCCGTGGGTCTCTTCCAGGACGTCCTTCATCACCGGGTGCTTGTACTCGGCGGGCTTGCGGCCGTGCTTCACCTGCACATAGTCGTCGACCATGCCTCCTTCGAGCGGACCGGGACGATACAGGGCGTTCGTGGCGATGATGTCGCGGAAATGATCGGGCTTCATCTTCTGCAGTAGATCGCGGATGCCGCCGCTTTCGAGTTGAAAGACGCCCTTGGTTTCACCGCGGCAGAGCAAGGCGAAGGTCGGCTTGTCGTCGAGCGGAAACTTGTAGGGATCGACCCGCTTGCCCGTGGTCTGCTCGATCAGGTCGACGGCCTTCGACAGGATCGTGAGGTTGCGGAGACCCAAGAAGTCCATCTTCAAGAGGCCAGCCGCCTCGACGTCGCCCATCGCCCACTGGGTGATGACGTCTTCCTTCCCTTGCACGCAACCCAGCGGCACGTATTCGGTGAGCGGCCGGTCGGCGATCACCACGGCCGCGGCATGCGTGCCGACGTTGCGCGCCAGGCCTTCGATCTTGCGCGCGAGGTCGAGCAGCTCGCGGGCTTCGTGGTCTTGCTCGTAGGCCCGCTTGAGATCGGCGCTCTGCTCGATCGCCTCGTCGAGCGTGATGCCGAGTTCCTCAGGCACCATGGCCACGACCGAGTCGACTCGCGGGATGGGCCAGCCGAGGGCGCGGCCCACGTCGCGGATCGCTGCCCGCGCAGCCAGGGTGCCGAAGGTGCCGATCTGGGCGACGTTGTCGGCCCCGTACTTCTGCTTGACGTAGTCGATGACTTCGCCGCGGCGCTCCTTGCAGAAGTCGATGTCGATATCGGGCGCCTCGAGCCGGTTCTCGTCGAGGAACCGCTCGAAGATCAAGTCGTAGGCCAGCGGGCACACGTGGCTCAGGTAGAGCGCGTAGCAGACGAGGGCGCCCACGCCTGATCCGCGGGCCGTGGCCGGAATGCCTTGCTCGCGGGCATACCGCACGAAGTCCCAAACGATGAGGAAGTAATTGGGGAAGCCGAGCACGTTGATCACGTAGAGCTCGCGATCGAGCCGGTCGATCACTTCCTGCGAGAGCGCGCCATTTTCCCAGCGATCGGGGCGGTCGGCATAGCGCTCCTTGAGCCCCTGCAGACAGAGCTCGCGCAGATACTCTTGCGGCGTCTGTTGTGTGGGGGGGCTAAAGTTCGGGAAGTGCCGCTTGCCGAGTTCGAGCTCGATGTCGACGCGGTCGGCGATCTCCTGGCTGCGGCCCACGGCTTCTTCGAGTCCCGGGAAGGCCGCGTACATATCCTCCGGCGCGCGAAGGTAGAACTGGTCCCCCTCCATCCGCATCCGGTTGGTGTCGGTGCGAAACTTGCCGGTGTTGATGCAGAGCAGAACGTCTTGCGCCTCGGCGTCGGTCTGATCGACGTAGTGGGCGTCGCTCGTGGCGACGAGCGGAAAGCCGTGGCTGCGGGCAAAGTCGACGGCCGCCTCGAGCTGCTGACGCTGGATGTCGACGCCATTGTTCTGGATTTCGATGAAGTAGCGGTCGCCGAAGACTTTTTGGAACCAGCCGGCGATGTCGAGGGCGCTGGCCAGATCGCTCGAGTCGGCCTGCCCGCGCAGCAGCGCGCGGCTGAACTCGCTCGACACGCAGCCGCTCAGGCAGATGATGCCTTCGCTATGGGCGGCGAGCAGCTCCTTGTCGATGCGGGGCTTGAAGTAGAAGCCTTCGAGGAACGCGGCCGAGGCCAGCTTCGTCAAGTTCTTGAAGCCGGCGCCATTGGCGGCCAGAAGCGTGAGGTGGTAGGCGTTTTCCTTGAGGCTGCCGCCGTCGCGCTGGAAGCGGCTGCCGGGGGCGATGTAGGCCTCGTAGCCCAGGATCGGCTTGATGCCGGCGCCCTTGGCCTTCTTGTAGAACTCGAGCGCTCCGTAGAGGTTGCCGTGATCGGTGAGCGCCAGCGCGTTCATCCCGTGCTGCTTGGCCCGCTCGACCAGCCCGCCGATGGGGCTTGCGCCGTCGAGCAGGCTGTAGTGGCTGTGGCAGTGAAGGTGGACGAACGGTCTGCCTGACATCGAGAGGCGCCTCCGAGCGGTGCTGCGAACCGATTGCGACGCAGGGCCTGATCGGGCCTGCTAGCTGCCGAACTGGATTCTACCAGGGTCGGAAGGGCGGGCAACCGCGTGTGACTCAAAGCGCAAGGCGTTTTGCGACAACCACTTGAGGCCAAGTGCACCAATTTGCCTTAGACGAGACGCTGGGGCTAAAATCTTCGGCCGATTCCGACAACCAGGGTATTTGCCCACGGCAAGCTGCTCACGTCACACTCGGCCGTCGCAAAGGTCTAAGGAGTGCAAGGTCTTCGGACCGCAAAGCGAATCCCGCCAACGAACCACCTGCCATGCACAATCCTTTCGCCGAAGTCACAGGTGACGCCGACCAAGACATCGAGCTCGTTCGCCGCGCTCAACGCGGCGATCGCAAGGCCTTGGAAGAACTGGTCCTACGGCACCAAGCCTGGATCTACAACATCGCCATTCGCATGGTGTTTCTGCCCGACGACGCCGAAGAGGTGACGCAGGAGGTGCTCATCAAGGCCATCACCAGGCTGAGCACCTTTCAAGGCGAGAGCCGATTCCGGACCTGGCTCTACCGGATCACAACCAATCACGTCCTCAACATGCGGCGTCGCGGCGCGGAGAGCGCGCCTCAGGCGTTTTCCGCGTATGCTGCCGCGATCAACGACATTCCGGACCTAGACCTGCCCGATCCTGAGACCGTGCCTGTGGATCTGCCGTTGCTTGTGGAAGAGGCCAAGATCGCCTGCACCACCGGGATGCTCCTTTGCCTCGAGCGCAGGCAACGGCTGGTCTTTACGCTGGGCGAGATTTTCGGCGCCAGCGACACGGTGGGCAGCGAAGTCATGGAGATGACTCCCGACAACTTCCGGCAGGTCCTTTCGCGCGCCCGTCACGATCTCTCTCGGTTCATGACCGGGCAATGTGGGCTGGTGAATCCGAGCAATCCCTGCCGCTGCCATAAAAAAACGCTGGGTTTCATCCACGAGGGGCATGTCGACCCCAACCGCCTGCTTTTCGTTTCCGTGCATGTTCAAAAGGTCAGTGAGGCCGCCGCGGAGACCGTTCGCGAGATTGAAGACGCCGCCGGCCGGCAGCAGGCTGCCATCTACCGCGATCACCCCTTCCTCGAGCCGTCCGACCACGTGAACTGGCTGCGGAGAACGCTCGACCGTCCGGAGGTGCGCACGGCCCTGCGCCTCGACTGAAGAATTCTCGCGAAGCTTGTCACACTCGGCCTCCCGAGGTGTCTACGAGGGTAGGCCGCAACCTTGTGCCCGAGCTCAACCGGGCTCATGGAACTCGAGCGCGCAAAATCGAATCAGCCACTCAGAATCAGGAGCAAAGTCATGACGAAGCAATTGCCTGAACCCGCGGCCAACTACGTCCGTGCATGCAACGGAAACGATCCCGCCGGACTCATCGCCCTGTTTGCCGACGACGCTGTGGTCGACGACGCCGGGCGCATTGTCTCTGGCCGCGAGGCCATCCAAGCGTGGGCGGCCAGCGACATCTTCGCGGCCCACGTGACCTTCGATCTGCTGGACTTTAGTGGCGACGAAAACGATGCCACGATCACCGCCAAGGTCGACGGAACCTTCGACAGAACTGGCTTGCCTGATCCGCTGATCATGACGTCCCGCATCGAGGCGATGAACGGAGAGATTCACAAGCTGACTTGCCGACTGGCTTGATTGTCGCCGGCCGCGTTGCAAGCCGGTGACAACTCCGTCGATCACGGCTGTGTGAGCCAGCCGCTGACTTAAAACTGCCCGGAGGGTATGACGATGGCCGTCATTGAGCCGTCGCGGGCCTCGTGCCAAACGCGGCGATCGGCGCCACGAAGTGCGCTGAGGCCGCCTCCTCGGTCGCGGCCGCGGTCGCCGCTGAGTATGACGTGTTCCGGTGCTCCAGGCCAGAAGTCGGGCGGATTGCTGTTGGCGCAGCCATGGTGCGGGGCCATACCAACTCGCAATCGCACGACGCTTCGGCGGGCCAGACGCGACTATGTGGACAGGTGCGCCGAATTCGGCACGTATGCGCCGCTACAAGTCCTCGCAGCAATGCGGGCGGAGAACCAAGCCTTTCACTATGCCCAGCGAGAGCAGCCAGCGGCCTAGCACTCGAGGCAGCGTTTGCTCGAGGTCTTCTGCCCGGCGGATGCGAACTGGCGCGCTATGGTACTCGAACGCGACTGTGCGGTTGCTCAACGCGCGCTCGACCTGATACGAAACGACGGATGAGTCCGGCGGCCTACGAGCTGCGCCGCCAGGGGACCTGCCCCTTGGTGTTCAAGGCCGCCTGATCGATGGCTAGGTCCTCGAGCAGCCGGCCTCCCACGACCGTTTCGTCGAGGATCCGCGGCACGTCGGCCGCCGTCACGTTGCCGTACCAGATGCCCTGGGGGTAGATCACCACCGTGGGCCCATACTCGCACTGCTCCAGGCAGCCGGCCGAGTTGGCGCGCACGAGCGGTCCGAGCTTGCGCCGCTTGAGCTCTGTCTTGAAGCACTCGCGCAGGGCTTCGGTCCCTTCGGGATCGCAGCAGCCGCGCGGATGACCCGGCTCGCGCTGGTTGCAGCAGACGAAGATGTGGCTCGTGAACGGAGGCATCTAGGGGTTGCCGGAGCGGTGGAAATGGACGTGCCGCCAGCCGCCGCCGATCCTTTGCCAGACGCGGGTTTCCTCGCAGCAATCGGTGGTGAACGCGCCGTCGGCGGTTTGCCGCTGAATGAGCCGCACGTAACTGACCACCGCGGCGTCGTTGCCGAGCAGGCGGACGTGGGGCGAGGTGATCGTGTTCAGCTTGCGGATCGGAGATCCGCCGCCGTTCCCTTGAAAGTAGAAGCGGTGGAAGTCGAGCCCTTCCACGAGGTGGCCGCGGGCTTCGGCTTCGAAGGCGCTGAGGGTGGGATCGCAAAGTTGCTCATAGGTCGACCAGTCGCCGGCGGCGATGCTGTCGAGCAGTTGCTGGCTGAGCACCAGCAGTTCTTGTTCGCGAGAATTCATGGGAGTCGGGCGAGGGAATCGGGGCGCGGACCGCGCAGCCACCGGACGGCAAACCGCCGCCGATGCGCGCACGAATGCCCGATCGTAGCCCAAGACCCGCGTGGGTGGTAGCCGCGAGGCCTATCGGCCGCCAAATCCCCCGCCGCCAAAGCCGCCGCGTTGGCCGCCGAAACCGCCGCCCTGCTGGCCGAATCGCTGTTGGCCGCCGCCGTTCCGCATGCCGCCGCCTTGGCTCCGCGCGTTGGCGGCCGTGGACGTGGCGCCGGCTTGTTGACCGAGGACGCGAGCGAGCACCTCACGCATGCTCGCGCCGTCGACGCTCCGTCCCAGCGGCACCACGGCGACGTTGCGCTCCGACGCGGCGCGGTCCACCTGCTTCACGAGCGCGAGCACTTCGCGAATCACGAACTCAGGCGCCGAGATGATGAGCTGGTTCGAGACTTCATCGATCCCCAGCGAAAGCTGGCCTTTGTATTGCGGCTTCTTGGTGCTGGTCAGCTCACCGCCGAGATAGACCACTCGGCGCTGTTCGCCGCCGCGGCCGCCCCCTTGTTGCTGGCCTTGCGCGAGGGCCTTGTCGTTCTCGCTCAGCAGGTCGCGGAAGACCTCTTTCACCACCTCGGCCACTTGCGTGGCCTTGGAGTGCTGGATTTGCACCAGCTCCGTGCGGCGGGCCGACTGCGAGTCTTCGGGCTCGGGTTGATCGTAGAACTCGATCAGCTCCTCGATCGTGCGCAACTGCTCCGGCGAGGCGTGTTGCACGAGAATCGTGTTCGAGTCGAGGTCGGAGATGAGCTTGAGAGGCTGTCGGCGCGAGAGCCGCTGTTGTGGCGTTGCGCTCGTTCCCAGCGGACGGCCGAAGCCGCGCTCCCCTTGCCGCTCGCCAAACCCGCCGCCGGTGTACCCACCACCGGCGCCGCCCCGCTGCCCGCCAAAGCCGCGGTTCGCGGCGCTCGCGGCGGCCGCGCTCGCCGGCGTCACGCCGAACACCTCTTCCAGGTTCATCCGCACCGTCGGCGCCCAGGCATGGCGAAGACGGAAGAGGCGGAAGTCCTGCTCCGGCGGCGACAGCTCTTGCAGCAGCCGCTCCACGCGGTCGAGCGCCTCGGGATCAGGCGAGGTGACGATCACCTGGCCATCCGGGCCTTCGGTCACGCGGACTGGCGAGCCGGCTTGGGTCGCCTCTTGCGCCGGCCCGTCAGCTTCGTCCGCTCCCTGGGCGTCGCTCGCAGCGGCCGGTGCATCCGAAGGCTTCGCCTTGGCATCGGCCGCCTTTTCCGCCTCCGCGGTCGAAGAAACGGGATTCATCGCCAGCAGGACAGGCGTTTGGGGGCGGGACAGATCGGCCGAACGGCGCCGCACATCGTCCTGCGGCTCGGCAGCCGGCTCGGCTTTGTCGGCTGCCGGAGCGGCGTCAGTTCGCTGGCTGCCCATGCGGAGCGGCACTTCTTTCAGCGGCGGGCTCGCGCGCTGGCTGCGGCGCTCCCCTTCGGCCCCCTTGCGTTTGGCCTCGCGCGGCACGACCTCGAGCTTGTTGTCTCCCACGGTCGGCCAGAGCCGTTCGAGCTGGCGCAGCAACTCGTCGGTGTCGCCCGGCGTGCGAATGACGCGGACGTTGGAGTCGGTCGCGGGGCCGGTGCGGGCATCGAGCTTGGCCAGCAGCGTCTTTACTTCGTTCAGTTCCGCCTCGGTGGCCCAGAGCAAGAGTTGGTTGCGCTCCACGTCGGCCTCGACGCGGAACTGGTCCTGCGGCTGTTGCCGCTCCTCGCCACGGCGGCGCCAGTTGCGGCTCTCAGCAGCCTCGGCCGGCGCCGGGGCGCCGAGCATGTACTCGACGGTGCCGGCGACTTCGACGACGTCGAGGTTCGCCAGCGGAATCACCTCGAAGCGGCGTCCCGCGGCGTCCAGCTGCGAGATGATCGCGCCGATCAGCATTTGATCGGTCGGAGCGGCGTAGGCGATCAGCGCGCCGTTGTTGTTGTCGGCCTCGAGTCGCGTGCCGGCGTCGAGGTCGCCACTGGTGCGCAGATTGGTGAGGAGATCGACGACGCGTTCCGGATCGAGTCCCGGCAACCGATAGACACGCATGCGCGTGGCGGCCTGCAGAGGCGAACGGGCGTTCTGGGGCGGCGCATCAAGCGCCTCGAGCGCCTGACGAATGAGCGCCATCTTGTCGGGCGGAGCATTCACCAGGATGCTGTTCTCTTGCTCATTGACCGCCATATACACTTCTGGCTGCTGCCGGTTCATGCCCGGCGCGTCTTTGCCGAGTTGCTTGACCATCTCGGCCTTCATGCGGGTTTCCTCCATGGCCATCCGCATCTGCCCGAAGGAGTTCGGGTCGCGCGGCTTCTCCATGCCGAGGAGCGCGCGGAGCTTGTCGCTGGCGTCGACGGCGCGGGCATGTCGGAGTTTGAACTCCTCGACCAACCGCTCCTGACCGCCCCCCGATTGCTCGCGCTCGAGCAAGGCCTTGAGTTCGCGCAGGTTCACGACGGCGTCAACGGCTTCGAGCCGATTGGTGGCCTTCATGGGCGCGAGCTTGCCGAACGGGCTGAGCAGCGGCTTGAGTTCCTGAGCAGCCGAATCGGCGACCAGCCACTCGAGCTTGAACGTGGTCCGCACGAACTCGTGGGCGTCTCGCTTGGCCAGTTGCTCGGGCTCGACATACGGAACCAAGCTCGCGTTGAGCTTGTCGAGTTTGACGACCGAGAGCACCTCGCCCCGCTTGAGCATGGTGAAGCCGCGGGCAAGCAGGTGCATGTTGATCAGGTCGCGGGCTTCGTCGAGCGTATAGTCGCGCTGCGTTTCGAGGTTCAGGAAGTCGCCCGGCAACTCTTGCCAGTCAAGGCTCATGCCCGAGATTTCGGCCAGCCAATCGAGAATCGAAGGCCACGACTCCCCGCGGAAGTTGAAGCGAATGCGGCCGTTCTCGCCGGGGGTGACTTCGAGCCGAGGGCCCGTGGGAGGACCGACCTGATCGCGCGTCACCACCGGCGGACCCGGCGGCGTTGCGGGCTTCGCCTCTTCTTTCTTGACCTCTTCGGGTGCGGCGACGTCCGCCGGCTTCTCGTCGCCTGATTCGCCCCCCTCGCCGCGCGGACCTTCGCCTTCACCGGCCGGGCGGCCGGGACCTCGGTCGCCCCCGCCCCGTTCGCCGGCGCCGCTTCGAAACCGCTCCCCACCCCCGCGCCGACGACCACCCTGCGCTTCGGCCTCGGAGGTCAGCGGCGACAGCGTTTGCGACCAGGCAACCGCAGCAATGAGCACATAGAGGCAAGGTCGAAGCACGATGAAGCAACTCCTCTCGAGGCCGCTTCCCCCGCAAGAGGGGCCGCGTGCTGGCTGGATCCGCAAGATCGAGAAAGTTTGTGGGTTGGCGGGGGACATCAGGCGGGCCTGCCCCTGTCGAAACCCCGCAACCTTGAACCCGAAGAGAGTCCGAAGGTTCCGCCCCGCAGGACGAAGTCGGACTCGAGCGAAAGAGCGCTTGTCAACAAAAAAAACGCGGCGGCGAAAGAGCGCTTGTCAACAAAAAAAAACGCGGCGGTCCCTGGGGGACCGCCGCGTTTGCGAAAACAATCAAGCGAGGTCGAACTCGCGAGCGTAGCCTAGCTGCGCCGACGCAGGGCCAAGCCCAGGCCGAGGGCGCCGCAGGCTGCCAGCACCAGGGTCGAGGGCTCCGGCACGGCGGGTCCGTAGGACTTCGCCTGGGTCACGCCGCCGTCGATCACCGAGGCCAGCACATCGCCGTAGGCCGCAGCATTGGTCTGCAGGACCAACAGGCGGCTGCCGGTGCCCGGCGCCAGGAAGGCGGTCAGCGGATCGGCCGGGGTGGGGAGGAAGTTGAAGCCCACCACTTCGCCCGAGGGCTGACGATCGATCGAGCCGGGCACCACGCCCGCGCTCGTCGACTGGTAGCTAGCGTCGACCGTCCAACCCGTGTAATCGGGCACCGACAGGCGGCCGATCGAATTGGGGCCGGAGACGCCGTCGTTGGTGATCTCATAGGTGAACGTCAAGCCGCCCAGGGCGTTCGACGGATCACCGCTGATCACTTTGGAGGTCAACACGCCACTGAACGCGCCAGCAGCGCTAAAAGGCACCGATTGCGAGGCGATCACCGCCCCGCCCGTGGGGTCCGCTTCGCCCGGCGACGGTACGAGCACCGTGCCGGACGGGAGCGCGGCGGCCGAAGCCGACCCCGCGAACGCGAGGCCGCACAGGGCGACCAAGCAAAAAAACAACGAAAACTTGCCCTTATTCACAGATGTAGTCTCATCGATTGAGGTAAGGGATAGGCCGGTCACATGGAGTCTAAGGTACTCCCCCCAGGTGGAATGTCAACCGATTCTTCCTGGTTTTCCAAATCGATCACTTATGCGGGTGCCCGGCCGAGACGCACCCGCTTTCAGTCGCAAGGATAATCCAATAAAACACTTACGACTTCGAACCACCCCATATTCCGGCAGGTTTTTGGCAGTTCTGGCGGCGACGGGATAGAATGGCGACCTTGTTCGCCACGCCCTTCTCGAGTCCCTCGCCTTGGCCCCTAAGAAACACTCGCGAAAGCGCCCCGCTTCCACAAAGCCCGCGAAGGCCGCTGCCCCCGGCCGTTCTGCAAGCGAGGTCCGCGCGCGGTGGCTGGAGGCCGAGCAAGCCTGGGAGTTGGTCCATCCGCGCTGTGCTCTCGAGCGCGCCGAGGACCTCGAAGAAGTCGACCAAATGGTCGAGATGGGCGAAACCGAAATCGCCGTCGATGAACTGCGCTGGCTGCTTGGCGGTTGCAGCGACTTCATTGCCGCTCATTCCCGGCTGGGAGAACTGGCAATGGCCGACAACGATCTGCCGCTCGCCCGCGGACATTTTGGCCAGGCCTATCGAGCGGGCGAACAAGCCATGCGGCGCGCCGGCAGCGGCGGGCCGCTCCCTTTTCGGTTGCCGGCGAATCAGGAATTCCATTCGGCGGGCAAGGGGCTCGTGGCCTGCCTGCTGGCGGTGGACAGGCGGGAGATGGCAGAACAGGTGGTCGAACAGCTGCTGCGACTCGACCCAAGCGACCCCTTGTTCGTGCGCGGATTGCTCGATCGTTCCGCGCCCGGCGACGCCCCCCAGTGCGCCTTGCCGCCGCAGTGAGGCTGCCGCGCTCGCGCAGAAAAAAAAAGCGAGCGGGAATTGCTTCCCACTCGCTCGTAAGTTGCCGCTCGACCAATCGGCCTGCTTGGCCTACTCGGACTTGCCTGCCGGGCCGCCGCCCAGCAAAGCCTCGAGGGTGCCGGCGGTGCTCGGGCGCTTCTGGCCGGCGCCGTTCTCGTCCTCCACCGAATCCAACAGCGGGAACGACTTCGACAGCGCCCGGTCCTTCTCAGCCTGCAAGGCTTCGAGCGCCTCGGGCCGGATGCGGACTTCCGATTCCTGGAAGGTGCGGAAGCCGGTGCCGGCCGGAATCAAGTGTCCCAGGATCACGTTTTCCTTGAGGCCCACCAGGTTGTCCACCTTGCCGGCCAGAGCGGCCTCGGTGAGCACCTTGGTGGTTTCCTGGAAGCTGGCCGCCGAGATAAAGCTCGAGCTCTGCACGCTCGCCTTGGTGATGCCCAAGAGCTGCGTGCTGGCCGTGGCGGGCTTGGGCCGCGTCCCCTTGGCGATCTCGCCGCCGAGGGCCTCGATCTGAGCATTCACGGCTTCGAGCGCGTCCTTGGGCACGACTGACGTCGGTGCGAATTCCGAATCGCCCTTCTCCGTGATCTTCAGGCAGCCGCTCAAGCTCTGGTTCACTTTGCGGAACTCGAACTTGTCCATCACGCTGCCGGGGAGCAGGGTCGTGTCGCCCGGCGACTCGATACGGACCTTGCGGAGCATCTGAGCCACGATGATCTCGACGTGCTTGTCGTCGATTTCCACGCGCTGGCTGCGGTACACGTTCTGGATTTCGCGCACCAGGTACTGCTGCACCGCTTCCTCGCCCGAGATCCGCAAGATGTCGTGCGGCACGAGGGGGCCATCGACGAGCGCCTCGCCCGCCCGCACGAAGTCGCTGGCGTGCACCCGCAAGTGCTTGCCGTGCGACACGAGGTGCTCGCGCTCGATGCCCGACTCGCTGCGGACGATGATCGTCCGCTTGCCGCGGCGTTTCTCACCCAGCAGTTCGACCTGGCCGTCGATTTCGGCGATGACCGCCGGGTCCTTGGGCTTGCGGGCCTCGAAGATTTCCGTCACGCGGGGCAGACCGCCGGTGATGTCCTGCGTTCCCGACACCTCGCGGGGGGTCTTGGCGAGCAGCGTGCCCGGGCTGATCTGCTGGCCTTCGTTGACTTCGATGTGGGCCTTTTCCGGCATGTAGTAGAAGTCGAGAATCTTGCCGCTGGCGTCTTCGAGCACCACCTGCGGGTGCAGGTCGCCCTTGTGCTCCATGATGAGCCGGCGTTCGTGGCCGCTGGGATCCTTTTCGATCCGCATCGTGTGGCCTTCGATCACGTCCTCGTAGCGGACCTTGCCGCCGACCTCAGCCAGAATCGGAATCGAGTGCGGGTCCCACTGGCAGATGATCGCGCCCACGGCGATCTGGGCGCCCTCTTCGACCATGAGGCTGGCGCCGGCCGGAATCTCGTATTTCTCGAGTTCGCGGCCCTTGGGGTCGAGCACCGTGACTTCGCCGTTGCGGGTGAGCACGATGTTCTGGCCGTCGTCGTTGCGCACCACCTTGAGGCGGGTGAACTGCACCTGGCCGGCCTTCTTGGCGCGGATCTCGCTTTCTTCCACGGCGCGGGCGGCGGTGCCGCCGATGTGGAAGGTCCGCATCGTGAGCTGGGTGCCCGGCTCGCCGATGCTCTGGGCGGCGATGATGCCCACCGCCATGCCCTCTTCGACCTTGGCGCCGGTCGACAGGTCCATGCCGTAGCAGCAGCGACAGACGCCGAGCGCCGCCTCGCAGGTCATGGGGCTGCGAACCTGGATCTTCTCCAGGCCGAGCTCTTCGATCCGGCGGGCGATCGTGGGCGTGATCATTTCGCTTTCGCGAACGATCACTTCGTCGGTGATCGGGTTGACGATGTTGGTTCGGCTCACGCGGCCGCGAATGCTGTCGGCCAGCCGCACTTCGACCTTTTCGCCGCGGTAGATCACCCCCTTGGTGATGCCCTGCGTCGTGCCGCAGTCCTCCATGGTGATCACCACGTTCTGCGCCACGTCGGCCAGCTTACGGGTTAGGTAACCCGAGTCGGCCGTCTTGAGGGCGGTGTCGGCCAGGCCCTTGCGGGCGCCGTGCGTGGAGCTGAAGTACTCGAGCACCGACAGGCCTTCGCGGAAGTTCGCCTTGATCGGCGTTTCGATGATCTTGCCCGACGGCTTGGCCATCAAACCGCGCATGCCGGCCAACTGACGAATCTGTTCGACGCCGCCGCGGGCGCCGGAGTGAGCCATGAGGTGGATCGGGTTCACATAGCCCGGGAAGCGATGGTCGTTCTCGAGCTCCTGCATCATTTCCGAGGTGATCCGCTCGCGCGCGTGGGTCCAGGCGTCGAGCACCTGGTTGTAACGCTCGCCCTCGGTGATGATGCCGCGCTGGTAGAGCTTGTGGATCTTGAGGACGTTCTTTTCGGCCTCGGTGATGATCTTGCCTTTGCTGGGCGGGGTCACCAAGTCGTCGGTGGCGAACGAGAGGCCGCTGTTGGTGGCTTGGCGGAAGCCGAGCCGATTCATGCCGTCGAGCAGATCAATGGTCGCCCGCCGACCGAGGATCTGGTAGCTGTCGGAGATCACCTTGGCCAGTTCGCTCGACCGCATGGGAATGTTGTAGAACGGCATTCCCTTGGGCAGGATGTGATTGAAGATCACGCGGCCGACCGTGGTGTCGATCAGCTTGCCGAGCGCGTTCTTGCTTTCGTCTCCCTTGAGTTTGCGGTCCTTGGGCAGCCGCACGCGGATGGTGGCGTGCGTGTGCGCCACGCCCAGCGAGTGCGCCAGCAATACCTCCTCGAGCGAGGAAAACTTCATGCCGTCGCCCTTGCGGTCGTTGACGGCCATGGTGGTGTAGTAGCAACCCATCACCACGTCCTGCGACGGGCTGATGATCGGCGCGCCGTTGGCCGGGCTGAAGATGTTGTTGGTCGACATCATCAGCGTGTGGGCTTCGACCTGGGCCTCGATCGACAGCGGCAGGTGGACCGCCATCTGGTCGCCGTCGAAGTCGGCGTTGAAGCCCTTGCACACGAGCGGGTGCAGCTTGATGGCGTTGCCCTCGACGAGCACCGGCTCGAAGGCCTGAATGCCCATGCGGTGCAGCGTGGGAGCGCGATTGAGCAGCACGGGATGGTTGCGGATCACCTCTTCGAGGATATCCCAGACCTCGTCGTCCTTGCGCTCGAGCATCTTCTTCGCGCTCTTGATGGTGTCGGCGTGGCCGAGCTCCTTCAGGCGGCGAATGATGAACGGCTGGAACAGTTCGAGAGCGATCTTCTTGGGCAGGCCGCACTGGTGCAGCCGGAGGCTGGGCCCGACCACGATCACGCTGCGAGCCGAGTAGTCGACGCGCTTGCCGAGCAAGTTTTCGCGGAAGCGGCCCTGCTTGCCCTTGATCATGTCCGTGAGCGACTTGAGCGGGCGGTTGCTCGAGCCGAGCACGGGGCGCTTGCAGCGGTTGTTGTCGAACAACGCGTCGACCGACTGCTGCAACATCCGCTTTTCGTTGCGGATGATCACCTCGGGCGCGTTCAGGTCGACCAGCTTCTTGAGCCGGTTGTTGCGGTTGATGATCCGGCGGTAGAGGTCGTTCAGGTCGCTCGTGGCGAAGTTGCCCGAATCCAAGAGCACCAGCGGCCGCAGATCCGGCGGGATGACCGGGATGACGTCGAGCACCATCCACTCGGGCTTGTTGTCGCTGTCGCGGATCGACTCGACGATCTTCAGCCGATTGATCAGGTCCTTCTTCTTTTGCTTGGAGTTGGTCTCGGCCAGGTCCTGCCGGAGCGTCTTGGAGAGCTGCACCAAGTCCAGGTCCATGAGCAGCTTGCGGACCGCCTCGGCCCCCATGTCGGCGTCGAAGGCCTCGCCGTATTGTTCGCGGGCGCCGCGATACTCTTCTTCCGTGAGCAACTGCTGCTTCTTGAGCGGCGTGTCGCCCGGATTCGTGACCACGTAGTCCTGGAAGTAGATCACCTTCTCCAGGCTCGAGGTCTTCATGTCGAGCAGGTTGCCCAAGCGGCTGGGCATGGCCTTGAAGAACCAGATGTGCACCGTGGGCGCGGCCAGCTCGATGTGGCCCATCCGCTTGCGGCGCACGCGGCTGTGCGTCACCTTGACGCCGCAGCGGTCGCAGATCATGCCCTTGTACTTCATGCCGCGGTACTTGCCGCAGGCGCACTCCCAGTCCTTTTCGGGGCCGAAGATGCGCTCGCAGAAGAGACCGTCCTTTTCCGGACGGTAGGTGCGGTAGTTGATCGTTTCGGGCTTCTTCACTTCGCCGAAGGACCAACTGCGAATGTCGTGCGGCCGCGCCAGGCTGATCTTCACCGAGGCGTAGTCGTTGATCCGGTCGTAAGAGGTTTCGCCGATGCTCACGGTTGTGCTCCTAATCGGGAAACTCACCGGCAAGGTGAGCGGTCTTGTGCGGGGAACAGGGGAAACGCCGGGTCAAGCGGTCACGCGTTGCGCTTCTCCAGTTGCATGTTCAGAGCCAGCCCGCGGATTTCGTTGGTCAGCACGTCGAAGCTGGCGGGCGTGCCGGCTTCGAGCGTGTTTTCTCCCTTGACCATCGACTCGTAAATCTTGGTGCGGCCTTCCACGTCGTCGCTCTTCACCGTCAGCAACTCCTGCAGAATGTAGGCGGCCCCGTAGGCTTCCAGCGCCCAGACTTCCATTTCCCCGAACCGCTGACCGCCGAACCGCGCCTTGCCGCCCAGCGGCTGCTGAGTAATGAGCGAGTAGGGCCCGGTCGAGCGGGCATGCACCTTGTCGTCGACCAGGTGGTGCAGCTTGAGCATGTAGATGTAGCCCACGGTCGTCTGCTGCTCGAATGGCTCGCCCGTGCGGCCGTCGAAGAGTTGGCTCTTGCCGGTAGTCGGCAAGCCGGCCGCCTTCAGGCATTCGTGGATGTCGCCTTCGGTCGCCCCGTCGAACACGGGAGTCACCGCCTGGAAGCCCAGCTTGGCGCCGGCCCAACCCAAGTGCGTCTCGAGAATCTGGCCCACGTTCATACGGCTGGGCACGCCCAGCGGGTTGAGCATGATCTGCAGCGAGGTGCCATCGGCCAGGAACGGCATGTCTTCCTCGGGCAGGATCTTGGCGATCACGCCCTTGTTGCCGTGGCGGCCGGCCATCTTGTCGCCGACGGAGATCACGCGCTTGGCCGAGATGTAGACCTTGACCATTTGCAGCACGCCGGAGCGGAGCTCGTCGCCGCGCTTCATCGAGTTGAGCTTGCGGTCGCGCTCGTCGATGGCCAATTCCACGGCCGGCCACTGCGTCTTGTGGATTTTTTCGACGTCGGCTTTGCGCTGCGGGCTGCGAATGTCGAGGTTGTCGAGCTTGAAGAGCAACGCCCGCTCGGCCACGAACTTGTGTTCCTGGTCGCGCACCAGCGGGTTGCCGTCTTCATCGGTCAAGGGGCGTTGGAGCACCTCCTCGATCTCGGCCACCATGGCGCCGAAGGCGGCCGAGATCGCCGCGTTGCCCTCGGCCTCAGCCTCCTTGAGGGCTTTCTCGAAGGCCTTGCGCTCATCTTCCGACAAGCTCATCCGCCGCGAGAACTTCTGCGTGTCGATCACGATTCCTTCGATGCCCGAGGGAACTTCGAGCGAATCGTTCTTCACGTCTTCGCCGGCTCGGCCGAAGATGGCGTGCAGCAGTTTTTCTTCGGGCGTGAGCTCCGTCTTCGACTTGGGCGAGACCTTGCCCACGAGGATGTCGCCGGGCCGCACGAACGTGCCCACGCGAACGATGCCCCCTTCGTCGAGATTGCGGAGGGCCCGCTCGCTGACGTTGGGAATGTCGCGGGTGAATTCCTCGCGGCCGAGCTTCGTCTCGCGAATCTCGATGTCGAACTCTTCGATGTGGATCGAGGTGTACGTGTCGTCCTTCACCAGCTCTTCGCTGATGATGATGGCGTCTTCGAAGTTGAAGCCGTCCCAGGCCATGAAACCCACGAGCACGTTGCGGCCCAAGGCCAACTCGCCCTGGAAGGTGGCGGCGCCGTCGGCGATCACCTGGCCCTTTTCGACCTTCTGACCGAGCTGAATGATCGGCTTCTGGTTCTGGCAGGTGCGCTCGTTCAGGCCGACGAACTTCCGCAACTTGTAGACGTCGCCGCCGATCTCGATGCGGTCGGCATCGACATAGGTCACCGTGCCCTTGCGGCGGGCCCGCACGAGCATGCCCGAGTTGCGGGCAACGTCGCGCTCCATGCCGGTGGCCACGATCGGCGGCTCGGCCACGAGCAGTGGCACCGCTTGCCGCTGCATGTTGGAGCCCATCAGCGCGCGGTTGGCGTCGTCGTGTTCGAGGAACGGAATCAAGCCGGCCGATACGCCCACCATTTGGCTGGGCGCCACGTCGATGTACTGCACCTTGTCGAGCGGCACCATCTCGAAGTCGGCCCGGTAGCGGGCGACGATGTTCTCGCCCACCAGCTTGCCCTTGTCGTCGATCGCGGCGTCGGCCGGGGCGAGGTAGGCTTCGTTTTCTTGATCGGCCCGCAGCCAGGTGATTTCTTCGGCCACCTTGCCCTTGGTCACTTTGCGATAGGGGGTGACCAGGAAGCCGTATTCGTCGACCGCCGAGTAGATCGCCAAACTCGAGATCAAACCGATGTTGGTGCCTTCCGGCGTCTCGATCGGGCAGATGCGGCCGTAGTGCGAAATGTGCACGTCGCGGACTTCGAAGCCCGCCCGCTTACGGTTCAAACCGCCGGGGCCCAGCGCGGAGAGCCGCCGCTCGTGCGTGAGCATCGAGAGCGGGTTCGTCTGGTCGACGACTTGCGACAGCTCGCCGCGGCCGAAGAAGTACTCGATGGCCGCCGACACGCTCTTGGGGTTGATGAGGCTGCGGGGCGTCATGTCTTCGACGTCCTTGAGGCTCATCCGCTCCTGCACCGTGCGCCGCAGCTTGAGAAAGCCCTTGCGCAGCTCGTCGCAGGCCAGCTCGTCGATGGTGCGCAAGCGGCGGTTGCCCAGGTGGTCGATGTCGTCCACCTCCACCCCCGCCTCGCCGCCATGCAGCTTGTTCAAATAGCTCACCGCATTGATCAGGTCTTCGGCCCGCAGCGTCATCTCGCTCTCGGGCACGTTGAGCTCGAGCTTGCGGTTGATGCGGAAGCGGCCGACGCGGCCCAGCCGGTACCGGTTGGTGTCGTAGAACTTTTCGTGGAACAGGGCGCGGGCCTTTTCCAACTGCGGCGGATTGCCCGGCCGGAGCCGCTGGTAGATCCGCAGCAGGGCTTCTTCGTGGCTAGACGTGTTGTCCTCGGCCAGGCTGTTGAAGATCAGCGAGGTCGGGGGTTCGGGCATCACCTCGACCATCGTGAGGCCCGAGGTGCAGATCAACTCGGCGGCCGCCTTGGTGATCTTGTGGCCGCTTTCGACCAGGATCTCGCCTGCCTTCTCGCTGCCGGACGGATAGACGACGTCTTCGACGGCGATCTTGCCCTCGATCTTGCCGACGCTGCGGCCGTCGACGACCTTTTCCTCGGTGGTGGGGTAGAAGGCGCGGATGATGTCGGCGTTGAGGCTGTAGCGCGGGTCCATGGCCCGCAACAGCGTCATGGAAGAAAACTTGCCGCTTTGGTCGATGCGAACGCTGAGCGTGTCTTTCTTCGAGATGTTGAGCTCGATCCAACTGCCGCGTTCGGGGATGATGCGGCAGCTATACATCTTCCGCTCGCCGGCCTCCATCTCGCTGATGAAGTCGACGCCGGGGCTGCGGTGCAACTGGCTCACCACCACGCGCTCGGCGCCGTTGATGATGAACTCGCCGCCGCCGAGCATGATCGGGATGTCGCCGAGATAGACCTCTTCCTCGACGGGCTGCTCCTTGGTGAGCCGCAGCCAAACGCGGAAGGGATGCCCATAGGTCAGCCGCAATTGACGACACTCGGTCGGCTCGTAGCGGGGCTTGCCCAGGTCGTAGCGCACGTACTCGAGGCGCAGCGTTTTGTCGTAGCTCTCGATCGGGAAGATCTCGCGGAGCACGCTCTCGATGCCCTGGTCCTTGCGCTTTTCCCAGGGCGTCTCCTTTTGCAGGAAGGCGTCGTAGCTGCGGGTTTGGATGACCGTGAGATCGGGGATCTCGTGGTGCTCCTGGTGGCTGCCGAAGAGCCGCCGCTCCGAGGGATTGAGCCGACGTTGAGCGCTAGTGGCCATGCTAAATCAAGCTCCCGAAGACACGCGACGTGCGCCCCAGGGCACGCGCGCAAGACGAACCCCAACCGCGGCCAGAAGCGCCCCGGCGCGCAAAGCGCCCGCCGGGGTGCAGGATGGCAAAGTGGATGTCGAGTGGCGACAAGACGTTGTGGTCCATTCGACGTTGAATCCGCCGAATCCCGGGGATGGGAATCGGCAGTCCCTTCGCGCGGCGGGGGACGCCGCGCGAACCGCAACCGTGCATTCTATGCGCAGGGTCAAGCAAATGCGACCGCAATCTGGGTCGGCTGCCTGGCCGCTCCGCCGGACCGAACGCTACTTGACCGACACCGTGGCGCCGGCCGCTTCCAATTCCGCCTTGATCTTGGCGGCGTCTTCCTTCGAAACGCCTTCCTTGACCTTGCTGGGCACGCCTTCCACCAAGTCCTTGGCCTCCTTAAGGCCCAGGCCGGTGATCGAGCGAATGACCTTGATCACGCCGATCTTCTGGTCGCCGAAGCCTTCCAGAATGACGTTGAACTCGGTCTGCTCCTCGACGGCCGCCGCGGCGCCGCCACCGGCAGCCGGGGCCATCATCACGGCGCCGCCCGCCGCCGGCTTGATGCCGTGCACTTCTTCCAAGTAGTCCGACAGCTCTTTGGCGTCTTTGAGGGTCAGACCGACGATCTTGTCGCCCAGATCCTTGGCCGAAGAAGAAAACTCACGCGTCGCAGTCGCCATGTCAGAAACTTTCCTTTCCACGAGGACGCTCGAGGGATTCGCTGGCGAGAACCCCTGAGCGCGTAAACCTTTGGGTCAATTTCGAGCCGATGTTTCGTTGTTCCGGGGCCGTCCGCCGAGCTGGGCCTCCCTCCTAACGGGGGCTACGCAGCCGCCGGGGCCTCTTCGCTCCCCTCCGCTTCCTCGCCCCGCTGCTTGATTTGGCTGGCCAGAGCGCCGCCCACGCTGGTGAGCTGGCTGGCGAGCAGGGCGCCCGGAGACAGGATTTGCCCCACCAGGATGCTGAGCTGCTCCTCGCGGCTGGGCCACTTGCTAACGGCAGTCACGTCCGCAGTCGTCAGCTTGGCGCCATCGAGCACGCCGCCCCGCGTCTCGAACCCGGCGTACTGCTTGTCGTCCTTGTACTTGACGATTGTCTTGGCCAAGGCGACGACATCCGTCGCCCCCCACACCACGGCGGCCGTGCCCGACAGCCCTTCGAACGCCGCCGCCAGGGCCGTGCCCTCCGTCGCGCGGCGCGCCAGGCTGTTCTTGATGACCGCCAGGTGGATGTTCTGGCCACGCAGTTCCTTGCGGAGATTGGTGGTCCGCACGGCGTCGAGGCCGACGACGTTCACCAACAAGGCGTAGTCGACGCCTTCAAGCTGCTTGCGAAGCGACTGTGTGACCAGATCTTTTACGTACTTGCTCATGAACGCTTCCTGGCCGGCCTGGCCGGGAGGAGAAGGTGACCTGCCGCACCACGCAGCGAGGCCGGGAATTCGAATTTCGCTGCTCGCCGCTACGCTGCCACGCGGACTCCAGGGCTCATCGTGGCGCTGATCGACACGCCCTTGATGAAGTGCCCCTTCACCGCCGAGGGCTTGAGGCCGCCGATGTAGTGCAGGAAGGCCTGAATGTTCTCCACGAGCTTCGGGGCGTCGAAGCTCAGTTTGCCGACCACGGCGTGGACGTTGCCCCCCGCGTCGGTGCGAAACTCCACCTTGCCCGCCTTGTATTCCTTCACCGTCTTGGCGATGTCGGGCGTCACGGTGCCGGCGCGGGGTGAAGGCATCAGGCCGCGCGGGCCGAGCACTTTGCCGAGCGGACCGACGATGCCCATCATGTCGGGGGCGGCGATGCACACGTCGAACTCGGTCCAGCCTTCCTTGATCTTCTTGGAAAGCTCGTCGCCTCCCACATAGTCGGCGCCGGCCTGCTCGGCCAGGGCGATGTTGTCCCCCTTGGCGAACACCAGCACGCGGAGCGACTTGCCAATGCCGTTGGGGAGCACGAGCGATCCGCGGATCCGCTGGTCGTCCTGCTTGGCGTCGATGCCCAACCGTACGGCGATTTCCACCGACTGGTCGAACTTGGTTTTGTCGAACTGCTTGAGCAGCGCAACCGCCTGATCCAAGGGGATCGCGTCTTCGGTTTTGACCTTGGCCGCGGAGTTCTTCATCCGCTTCGAAACGTGAACCATGATTGCTCGCACTCGCGGCCCGGGGCCGCACTGATTGCTGAGGTTGTGTTTGTTCGCGCGACCGCCCGAGCTAGCCTTCGACCACCAGGCCCATGCTGCGGGCCGTACCGGCCACCATTCGCGTGGCGTGCTCGACATCGCGGGCATTCAGGTCGGCCATTTTCAGCTTCACGATCTGCTCGATCTGCGACTTGGTCACCTTGCCGACCTTGTCCTTGTTCGGCACGCCGGAACCCTTGGCGATGCCGGCCGCTTGCTTGAGCAAGTTGGCCGCCGGCGGGCTCTTGGTGACGAACTCGAAACTGCGGTCGGTGTAGACGCTGACGATCACCGGAATCGGCATGCCGCCGGCTTCCTTGGTTCGCTCGTTGAACTGCTGCACGAACTGGCCGAGGTTGATGCCGAAGCGGCCGAGGTTGGTGCCTACGGGCGGCGCGGGAGTCGCCTGACCGCCAGGGACCTGGAACTTGACTTGTCCGACGAGCTGCTTTGCCATGACTGTTTGCTTGAGGGGGGCCGCGGTTCCTGAGGGGGAACCGGATTGGGCCGCTACGGGGAACGGAAGAATTTAGACCGGTTCGACCTGCCAGTACTCGAGCTGCACCGGAGTGGAACGGCCGAAGATATTGATCATCACCGTGACGCGGCCGTTGGCCTGGTCGATGCTCTCGACCTCGCCCTCGAAGTTGTCGAACGTGCCTTCGTTGATTTTGACGCGATCGCCGATGTTGAAAGCGATCTTGAGCTTGGGGGCCTCGTCGGCCTTGGCCTCCCCCTTCGACACGATCCGCTGCACTTCGTGCGGCAGCATCGGAGTGGGCTTGCCGGCGGAGCCGGTGAAGTCGCCGATGCCGGGGGTCTCGCGGACGAGGAACCACGTGTCCTCGGTCAACTCCAAGTGGACGACGATGTAACCGGGGTAGAGCTTGCGCTTCACCGAGCGCTTCTTGCCGCCGCGAAACTCGACCACCGTTTCGGTGGGCACGATCACGTCGCCAAAGAATTCCTCCAGGCCGGCGATCCGCACGCGGCGGAGCAGAGCCTGCTTGACCGACTCCTCGCGGTTGCTCTGAACCTTGACGATGTACCACTCGCGGGCGCCGGTGGCTTCGGGGCGGCCGAGATCCTCGTAGATCGGCTGCGCGTTATCGTCGGAGTCGTCCTCGACGACCGCCGATCCGCCTGCAACTTCGTCGTTTCGGGCGTCGTCTCCGCCGGCCGGGCCGTGACCGGCCTCAGCCGACAAACCCCCGTCGGCCGGGTCGGCGGCCGCCCCGGCAGGCGCGGCCGAGCCTTCGGCAGTCAGGTCGTCGTGCGGATGGTCAGTC
>JBGAPH010000045.1:0-52621 GCA_044221365.1 Pirellulales bacterium | reverse complement strand
TGGGGTCGAGCGCACCGAGCCCCCAGCAAGCTGCGGCCATCGGCGGCGCCCTGGGGGCTCGCCTTGCGGCTCGACCCCAGCCACCCCAACTTGCTACTCCGCTGCTTCCGCCGGCGGTTGGTTGACCAGGTTCTGCCGGAACACCTGATGACAAGCGTGGCAGCTCTGGTTGAGCTTTTTGATCAGTTCGGCCGCCTGGGCCTGGTCTCCGCCACGGCAGGCCGCGTTCAGCGCGCCGCAGATGTCGCGGAACTCGCCTGACAGCTCGTACCACTTGGGTAGGTCGGCCTCGTTCTTCACCTCGTGGGTGTCGAAGAGAACCACTTGGCCGATCGCGGCCATGGTCGCGGCGTCGCCCGCGGCTTCCTTCGCGGAGCGCTTGAACCGCTGCGGCGTCACCGAGCGTTTCAGCCGGGCGTTCAGCGTGTTCACTTGCTTCATGAGCTGTCCCTGCGAGGCGATCCGCTTCCAGGCAAGCTCCCCTGCGGCGGGCTCCGCCGTGAGCGCTTTTTTCAGCGCGTCGCGGGCGGCGGCCGCTTGTTCGGCGT
This sequence comes from Pirellulales bacterium, assembly GCA_044221365.1. Taxonomy (GTDB): domain Bacteria; phylum Planctomycetota; class Planctomycetia; order Pirellulales; family JBGAPH01; genus JBGAPH01. Next base: position 52,073 of record JBGAPH010000045.1, on the reverse strand, counting down.
TGTCAGAAGCCTTGGCGAGCGCCTGGGAGGCCTGAATCAGCGCCGGGGCGGCGCTCTTGAGCGGATGGTCTTCGTCGTGGAGCCCCAGGTTGAGCGCGAGCGCAGTGACCGTGTTGGCCTGCTTCTTGACCTTGGCCTTCTTCACTTCATCGTATTCGGCCGGATTGACAAGCGCCGTGTCGATCTCCTTCACGTAGAGCTCGATCTGGGTGGCCAGGTCGTCGATGGGGGCGAACTTCGACACCGGGGGCGTCGCCGGAGGATCGGCCAAGGCCACCGAGGCGCCGAGCGCCGCGAGCGCTAACATTCCCAGCACTTGCAATCCGCCGTTGAATTTCATCGCCGCCAACCCTTTCCAGGGACCTCGAAGGAATCGAGCCGTCTGGCTCATTGCACGACACACCCGCGGCAGCCTGCTGCCACCGGAGTTAGTGTACCCCAGCCGCGGCCCGCCCCCAATCTCCCGGCAGCGTTCGCTTTCAGACCGTTGCATGTCCAGCCAAATTCTGCGATTGTCTTAGGGACCGCTCTAGGACGCCGTTCCCGGGCGTGCCGCGGCCCCTGCCCACACTCCGCCCCCAGGCTGATTCATGCCCTCCGAGCACGCCGCGCCCGCGGAGGGCGCCTTCGTCGCCCCCTACATTGGCTCCCGGCAGATGCCCCGCTGGGACACGGGCGACCTCATTCCGGCCCCCGTCTGGACCTGGCGGAAGTGGTTCGCGCTGCTCGGGCCGGGCGTGATCCTCGGCGGCGCCTCGATCGGCGGCGGCGAGTGGTTGGCCGGGCCGGCGACCACGGCCCGCTACGGCGGCGCTCTCATGTGGCTGGCCACGCTCTCGATCGTCGGCCAGGTGTTCTACAACCTCGAGATCAGCCGCTATGCGCTCTACACGGGCGAGCCAATCTTCACCGGCAAATTCCGCACGCTGCCGGGTCCGCACTTTTGGGTTTGGATCTACTTGATCCTCGACTTCGGCTCGGTGTTCCCGTACCTGGCCGCGAATGCTGCGACTCCGTTGGCCGCCTTGATTTTGGGCGAGCTGCCCAACCCGGAGCTCAATCCCGACCACAAGCCGATGCTGAAGGTGCTCGCCTACGTGGTGTTCCTCGTGGCGATGGTGCCGATCTTGGTGGGGGGCAAGATCTACCAGTCGCTCAAGGTCGTGATGACGGCCAAGATCATCTTCGTGCTCGGCTTCTTGCTGATGGTCACGTTCTGCTTCACGCGGCTCGACACCTGGAAGGAAATCGGCCTGGGCTTCCTGCGGTTCGGCACCGTGCCGATCGAACGCGGCGAAGACTTGAACGGCAATGGCCAGCTCGACCCCGGCGAAGACTGGGACGGCGACGGCCGGCTCGACGCCATGGAGCCCTGGATCGACGCCGACAAGGACGGCCGCTTCGATCCGCGGAAGGACCAATGGACCGATGTCGACGGCGACGGCATTCGCGACGGCGACAATGTGCAGAACATCTTCGTCAGCCTGGCCACCGGACAGGGTTTTCCGCACATCAACTTCGGCATGATCGCCTGGCTGGCCGCCTTTGCGGCGATCGCTGGCTCGGGCGGGCTCACGAATTCGCCGATCAGCAATTACACGCGCGATCAGGGCTGGGGCATGGGCTACCACGTGGGGGCCATTCCTAGCGCCATCGGCGGGCAGAACATCGAACTCTCCCACGTCGGCATGGTGTTCCCGGTGACGCCCGAGTCGCTCAAGCGCTGGAAGGGCTGGCTGCGCCACGTAATGCGAGACCAGCTCGCGGTTTGGATGCCCGCCTGCTTCCTGGGCATCGCCCTGCCGAGCATGCTTTCGGTGCAGTTCCTGCCGCGCGGCACCATCGCCAGCGACTGGGTCGCGGCCGGCATGACGGCCGGCGGCGTGCAGAACCACGTGGCCGGCGTGTGGGGCACCTGGTGGGGACAGCTCTTTTGGTTCCTCACCATTCTTTGCGGCCTGCTGGTGCTCGGCCCCACGATCTCCACCACGGCCGACGGCGTGATCCGCCGCTGGGTCGACGTGTTTTGGACTTCGAGCGCCCGGCTGCGCGAGTGGGACCCGCGGCACATCAAGCGGCTCTACTTCGCCGTGTTCGCCGGCTACGTCTGCTTCAGCATGGTGATGCTGGCCTTCCCGGCCCCCGCCAACCTGCTCAAGATCACGGCCAATTTCTACAACTGGGCCCTTGGCGTAAGCTGCTGGCACACACTGATCGTGAACTGGGTGCTGCTGCCGCGCGAGTTGCGGCCCGGCTGGTTCATGCGCACCGGCCTCGCACTGGGGGGCACGTTCTTCCTGGGCATCGCCTTCTTGCAAACCGCCTCGGCGCTCGGTTGGTTCCACTAAGGTGAACAGACTCCGCGCCGCCGCTGTGTTCTTGTTGTGCGCGGCAGGAATCGCTTGGGAAGCGACGGCCGCAGAGGAACCCGCTGCCGTAACAGTCTTTCCTCCCTCCGCGTATGAGGCGCCGGCCGAGTTCGCCGGCCAACTGGGCGACTACCGTTCGCCGCTGCTGCGCGACGACGGAAGTCGAGTTTCGACGGCGGCGGAGTGGCCGGCCCGCCGCGCGGAGTTGCTGCGGCACTGGCAGCGCGAACTGGGCGAGTGGCCTCCGCTGGTCGAGCGGCCGCGGCTCGAGGAACTGACCCGCGAGGAACGCTCCGGTTACTCGCAGCGGCACATCCGCCTGCAGATCGCCCCCGACCGCACAACCGACGACGCCTACTTGCTGGTTCCGCCGGGGCCGGGGCCGTTTCCTGCGGTGCTGGTCGTTTACTACGAGGCCAAGACCGGCATCGGCGAAGGCAAAGAGCCGCTGCGCGACTTTGCCGCCCAATTGGCCCGCCGCGGATTCGTGGCGCTCTCGCTCGGCAGCGACCCCAACACCTACTATCCGTCGCGCGAGCAGGCGGCGCTCCAGCCCTTGTCGTTCCATGCCTACGTCGCGGCGAACGCCGCCAATGCACTCGCAGCACTGCCGATGGTCGACTCGCAGCGGATCGGCGTCGTGGGGCATTCCCACGGCGGCAAGTGGGCGTTGTTCGCAGCCTGCCTTTACGACCGCTTCGCGGCGGTCGCCGTTTCCGACCCCGGCATCGTGTTCGACGAGGGGCGGCCCAACGTGAACTATTGGGACCAGTGGTACCTGGGGTATGAGCCGGGGAAGGAGCGGCCTCGCGGTGGCCCGCGCGCCGGCGTGGCGCGAACGGGGGCCTATCGCCGCTTGGTTGAACAAGGGCGCGATCTGCACGAGTTGCACGCTCTCTTGGCCCCGCGGCCGCTGCTCGTCTCGGGCGGCTCCGAAGACCCGCCGGAGCGGTGGCGGGCCCTCAACCACTTGGTCGCCGTGAATTGCCTGCTGGGGCGCAAGCGGCGGGTGGCGATGACCAACCGGCCGGACCATGCTCCCACGGCCGAGTCGAACGCCCAGCTCTACGCCTTTCTGGCCGAGCACCTGCAAAGCGCCCGAGAGCAATGACGCGGGGCCGTGCCGCGCGGTTACGTCCCTTCTCCCCCAAGACCGGTAGAATCGGTCTCTGTGGCGCGGTCGCCGCGTGATATTTTGGCGGACGCCCCGCCTGGGCTTGGGGGACCTGTAGCGTCTGGCCGATGCTTGGCGCGCCCCTCCCCGAGCCTTTCCTTCCCAGGACCGATTCGCGCATGGCCACGCAGCACGAAATCGACCGAGAACCGCCGCCGCCGGGAGGAGTGTGGAGCCGGGGCTTCGTGGCCCTCTTGGCCACGCAGTTCCTGGGGGTGTTCAACGACAACTTCTTCCGCTGGATGATCGTCCGCCTAGGAGCCGAGCGAGTCGGCGACGACCACGCGGCCTTGGTGCTGTCCGCCGGCGGAATTTGCCTGGTGCTGCCGTTTCTGCTGCTGGCGGCCCCGGCCGGGGTATTGGCCGATCGGGCCAGCCGCCGCACGGTGATCTTCCTCTGTAAATGCACCGAGCTCGTCAGCATGACCGTGGGCGCGCTCGCCATCTGGCGTGGCCCGGAGCTCGTGCAGGCGAGCGGCGTCGCCTACTTCGACGTCTTCTTGCTCTTCGCCGTGCTCTTCTTGCTGGGCTGCCAGGCGGCCATGTTCGCACCCTCGCGCCTGAGCAGCATTCCCGATTTGCTGCGCCCCACGGAAGTGCCGGCCGGCAACGGCGTACACGGCCTGGTGACGATCGTGGCGGTGATCGCCGGCACGCTGGCCGGCACCGGGCTCTACGACCTGCACGCGACCCGTCCCAACGTGTTCTACGCCATCATGGCCTCGGGGCTTGTCGGCGTGGCGGTGCTGGGAGCGGCTGCGGCGCTCGCGCTGCCCAAGCTGCGGCCGGCGAATCCGCATGCGCGGTTCTCCTGGAACTTTCCCCAGCAAACGGCCCGCGACCTGTTCGACTTGGCGCGCCAGCCGCTGCTGTTCCGCGTGGCCCTGGGGTCGGCGTTCTTCTGGGGCCTGGCGTCCCTCTCGCAGCTCAACGTCGACCGCTTTCACGCGGAGACCTTCAACAAGGCGCTCGTCGGCGTGGGGCCGCTCCTGGGATGCTTGAGCCTGGGCGTGGCCTTGGGCAACGTGGCGGCGGGCTATGCCTCGGCGGGGCGGATCGAGTTCGGCATGCTCCCCTACTCGGGGCTGGGCATCGTGCTCAGCAGCGTCGGCCTGGCCGCGTTGCCGCACTCCGCGGGCACGGGGGGGAGCGTCTACTGGCTGGCCTGCTTGGGGCTCGGCCTGCTGGGCGCTGCGGCCGGCATGTTCGACGTGCCGTTGCAGGCGTGTTTGCAGCGAAAGAGCGACCCGCTGCGGCGCGGCTCGGTGCTCGCGGCGGCCAACTTTCTCGCCTACACGAGCATGATCCTGGCGATGGGGTCGTTTTGGTTCCTCTACGAAATCGTCGGCGTGTCGTCGCGAGGCGTGTTCGTCTTTGGGGCGCTCGTCACGCTGGCGGTGACGATCTACGCCTTCTTCGCCGCGGCGAAAGATTTCATCCGCTTCACGCTCTGGTGCTGCACGCGGCCGTTCTACAACGTGCGCCTGCGCGGGCTCGAGAACGTGCCGGAAACCGGGGGCGCCCTGCTGATCGCCAACCACGTGTCGTGGCTCGACGGCATTCTCGTGCTGGTCAGCACGCCCCGGCACGTGCGGTTCATGATCTGGGGTCCCTTCACCGAGTTGTGGTGGGCGCGCTGGATGTGCCGGGTGACCGGCGTGATCCCCGTGAAGCCCAGCCCCAAGGCCGCCCGCAAGGCCCTGATCGAGGCGCGGCGGGCGGTGCTCCAAGGAGACGTGGTCTGCATCTTCCCCGAGGGAGGCATCACCCGCACCGGGCAGCTCATGCCCTTCAAGGAAGGGTTTCTGCACGTGGTGGAGGGGACGGAAGTTCCCGTGATCCCGGTGTATCTCGAGGGGCTCTGGGGCAGTATATTCAGTTTCGCCGGCGGCAAACTTTTTGCAAAAGTTCCCAACCGTCTGCGCTATCCGGTGGCCGTGAACTACGGCCCGCCGGTCCCCACCCCACCCACCGTCGCCAACGTGCGGCGCGCCATCCACGACCTGGAGCTGGCCGCCATGACTCAACCTCTCTCTCCGCGCACGCCGCTCCCCTTGGCGATGGTGCGCAACTGCCGCCGCGCGTTGCGGAGGCCGAAGGTGGCCGATTCCACGGGCGCCGAGCTCACCGGCGGCAGTCTGCTGACGCGGACGCTGATCTTCCGCCGGCTGCTGCGCCGCCACGTGCTCGAGCCGCAGGAAAAGTTCGTCGGCCTGCTGCTGCCGCCGTCGGCCGGCGGCGTGCTGGCCAACGCGGCGCTCGCGCTCGACGGCCGCGTGGCCGTGAACCTGAATTACACGCTCTCCTCGGCCCTCTTGAACAAGTGCATCGAGCGGGCGGGCATCCGCCGCGTGCTCACCAGCCGCAAGTTCATGGAGCGCGTGAAGCTGGAAGTGCGGGCCGAGCTCGTGTACCTGGAGGACCTGGTGGCCACGGTCGGCACAGCCGACAAAGCGGCCGGCTTCGTCGGCGCCTACCTAACGCCGCTCGCGCTCCTCGAGCGGCAACTGGGGCTGCGGAACATCAAGCCCAGCGACCTGCTCACGGTGATCTTCACCTCGGGCTCGACCGGCGATCCCAAGGGGGTTGCCCTCACGCACGACAATGTGGCCTCGAACATCGCGGCCATCGATCAGGTGATTCGCCTGCGGAACGACGACGTGGCCATCGGCGTGCTCCCCTTCTTCCACTCCTACGGCTACACGGCCACGATGTGGACGGCGCTCGCGCTTGCGCCCAAGGGGGTCTATCACTTCAACCCGCTCGACGCCCAACAGGTGGGCAAGCTCTGTCGCGAGCACCGGGCCACCGTGTTCATGGCCACGCCCACCTTCCTCCGCACGTACCTGCGCCGCTGCCCGCGCGAAGACTTCGCCGCGCTCGAGGTGGTGTTCGCCTCGGCCGAGCGGCTGCCGACGGAGCTTTCCGACGCTTTTGAGGAAAAGTTTGGCGTGCGGCCTTGCGAGGCCTATGGGGCGACCGAGCTCTCGCCGCTGGTTTCGGCCAACATTCCGCCCAGCCGTGCGCCCTCGTCCGCTCAAGCGACGGCGAGTGAGGGGAGCGTGGGCCGGCCGATTCCCGGCGTGATCACCAAGATCGTCCATCCCGACAACGGCCTCGAAATGCCCCCTGGCGAACCCGGCATGCTGCTCGTCGGCGGCCCCGGCGTGATGCAGGGCTACTTGAACCAGCCGGAGTTGACCGCCGAAAAGATTCGCGACGGTTGGTACGTGACCGGCGATCTCGCGCGGCTCGACGACGAGGGCTTTCTATTCATCACGGGACGGCAAAGCCGCTTCTCGAAGCTGGGGGGCGAGATGGTGCCCCACATGAACGTGGAAGAGGCGATCAATCGCATCTTGGGCGCCGGCGAAGAACACCAGTTGGCGGTCGTCACCGCTGTGCCGGACGTCAAAAAGGGAGAGCGGCTGGTCGTCATCCACACGGCGATCGACAAATCGCCCGAGCAGGTCTGCCAGGAGCTGACCGAAATGGGGCTGCCGAACCTGTGGATTCCCGGCAGCGACAGTTTCATGCAGGTGGAGCAGATTCCGGTGCTCGGCACCGGCAAGCTCGACCTCAAGGCGATGAAGGACCTGGCGCTCGCGCACTTTTCCGGCAACGGAGCGCACGTGGCGCGGGCTGGGGCTGCCGCCGCGAGATAGCGACCCGGACTACCGGAGCTAGATCCGGTCGAGAGCGTCGATCCAGCGGGCGAGTTCTGCTAGTTCGGCGTCGTCGAGCGGTCGCGGCTTGTCGCCCAAGGACCGCGTGGTGACGGGGAACTGCTGCTTCCGCAGTTCGTCGAGCCCCTTCGCGATCCGCGGCGCCAGGCTCGATTGTGCGGGCCAAGCGGCGTAGATGGCCAGCGGCGCCGCCGGCTCGGTTTGCGGCGCTTCGGTTCCCAGGGGCAACGCCGCATCGATGGGCGCCACGCCGCGCACGAGCCCGCGGGCAGACAGGGTGAGCAGCCAAGCCATCGCCCCGCCTCCGCCCTGGCCGACCACGGCCACGCGGTTGCGGTCGATGTTGTACTGTCCGACGATTTGCATCGCGGCCCGCCGCAGCATGGCGGCTTCCGCCGGGTCCCAGCGCTTGGGGTCCTTGGCCGAGGGGGCGAGCAGGATCAGCTCGTGCCGATCGCAGAGCGGCTTCCAGCGGTCGAGCGTCTTGGCCGCCTCCGCGTCTCCCACCGGGTGCAGCCAAATCACCAGCCCATACGCGCGGCGAGGGTCGTAGTCGGCCGGCACGTAGGCCGTGATCTTGTTTTCGAACTCCGGCAGCTTGGGCTCGGTCGTGCCGGTTGGAGGAAGTTCCTTGGGCTTTTCGCCGGCCAACGAGGGGTGTGGCGGCAGTTCCGCCGGAACCTCGGTGGGCAGTTTGGCGAGCGTTGCGTTCAGCTCCACACGCTGGCCGCCGCGCTCCACCGTGAGGGGCGTGGCTTCACCGACCGGCAGCGCTTCGATCGCCTGGCTCAGCGCCTTGCGGTCGGCGACGTCCTGGCCGGCGAACTTGACGATGCGGTCTCCCACGGTGATTCCGGCGGCGGCCGCCGGGCTCTCTGGGAAGACCCAGCGGACCTCGACGCCTGGGGAAGGCGCCTTGGCATCGGCCGCCAGGGGCGCCGGCAGAATGCCCAGGAAGGGCCGTTCGTAGGGGGCCAACTCATCGACGAGTTCCACCTCGAAGTCGAGATCCTTGCCGCCACGGCGCACGCCCACGCGCACGCGCTCCCCCGCGTAGAGGCGGCCGAGCTCGGTTTTCACCGCGGCTTGATGCGCGGTCGGGCGGCCGTCGATCGACACGATCTCGTCTTCGGCCCGCAGCCCCGCCTTGGCCGCGGGCGAGCCGGCCCGGGCCGCGGCGAGCACCGCCGGCGAATACAGCTCTTGCCCGCGGATCGACACGCCGAGCAGCCCGGCGTGCAGGTCTTTTCCTTCGCGCAGGCGCGGCCAGGTGCGCTGAATGTGATCGAAGGGAATGGCGAAGCCGATGCCGGAGTCGTACCAATCGACGCCCGCGGTGATGCCGGTGGCCTGGGGCGAGAGGGGAACGAGCACGCCCATCACGCGCCCCTGCACGTCGAGCAGGGGGCCGCCGTAGTTGGCGGGCGAAATCTTGGCGTCGGTCTGCAGGGCCTTGCCCCACACGCGGTCGAGCGCACTCAGGATGCCGACCGAAACGTTGGGCCGAACGGTTTCGAAGGTGCGGCCCACGGCGATCGCCCACTGCCCCGGTTCGAGCGCGTCGGCGGGCGCCGCTTCGGGAACAGGCAGCGGCTGGGGCGGGTTGACCTTGAGCAGCGCCAGCCGGCGGCTATGGTCGGTGGCCACCAGCCGCGCGGCCAACTGAGTTCCGTCGTGCAAGACCGCGACGATGCCGACCGGCTTCTGAGCGAAGCTGAACTCGCTCGAGACGATGTAGCCGTCGGGATCGACCACGATGCCGGTGGTGGCGCCATCGCCCACCAGCACGTCGCCGACGGTTTCGGCGCCGCCGACAGATTGCAGCCGCACCAACGAGGGCGACACACGGGCCACCGCTTGGGAGAACGCCTGTTGCTCGAGATCGGCGAGCGAATCGGCGCCCGCGAACTGAGGGACGAGCGACCAGGGGGCGAGCAGCGCGAACGACACGGCCCAAGGCCGCATGACACGATGTACGCGCGCGCGTCCGGTAAGCGACGAGTTCATTGCCGTCCGCATAGGCCAGCCGATTGCTACAGGTCCTGAGGGGCAGGCGGTTCGAGCGTCACTTCGATCAAATCCTGGCCGCGACTTACCGTCAGCCGCAGCCGCTGGCCGCGGTCGACCCGCGCGAGCACAGCTTGAACAGCCCGCACCGACGGAGTCAGTTCTCCCTCGGCAAAGACGATCAGATCGTCGGGCAAGAGGCCCGCCTTAGCGGCCGGCGAGCCGGGACGCACCGCGTCGACATAGGGGGGCGTGCGATCGAGCACCTCGGGCATGAGCACCAGGCCGAGAGCGCTCAGGTCGAGCGCGTCTTCGCGGGCAAGGTTCGCTTGCGGCGGCGGGGCCGATTGACCGGCGAGGATCCGTTCGACCGCGGGACGCAGCTCCGCAGCAGGCAAAGCGTAGTTGAGCCAGGTGTTCGTGAGCGAGCTGCGGACTTCCTTGCCGAGCATGCCGAGCAGACGCCCTTGGACGTCGGTGAGAGCGCCGCCGGCGGCCCCCGGGTTGTTGGTCATCGCGTCGAGCACGAGGATCGGACCGCGGTAGCGCGTGGCCGCCGCGCCGCGGCGGGCGTCGAGCTTGGTGACGACCGACACGGCCCCGTGCTGCACGCTGGCGGGCTCGTTGCCGGTGGCCACGCCAAAGAGGTTGCTGAACGCCAGCACCCGCACCGCGATGTCCGCCACCGGGGCTTCGGCCAGATCGAAGTAGGGGAGATCGCTGGCGTCGACCTTGAGCACGGCGATCTCGAGCGTGGGATCGACGCCCACCTCCTTCGCCTCGAGACGACGGCCACTGTCGAGCACGACGGTGACGACGTCGCTGTCGAGCACGGTGCTGGCGGCCGTGAGCACGTGCCCCTCGGCTGAGATCAAAAAGCCGCTTTGATACGATTCGAGCCCCCGCAGCCCTCCTGCGCCGTAGATCTTCACGATCTTGGGCTGCACCTGGCTGATGACGGGGGCAAAGCCCCCTTCGCCCACGCTGGCGCGGGCCGCGGGAGCGGACGCGGCCAGCAACCCCGCGATCAGGCTGGCTCTCCAGCAGCGCGCTAGCAAGCGGCGATCCATCACTTGTTCTCCACGGGGCGTTTCGACTTCAGCGCAACGCTGGTCAACTGAAATACGCCGAACTGCACGTCGCCGTGGCGGACCTCGATCCTGTGAGGAATCTTCAGGCCCTCTTCAAGGCGGTAATCGGAGAAATAGATCTCGCACGGATCGCGATCGTCCGCCGAGAACATCTCCATCGCCAGCATCGTGTTGTCGGCGGGCGAGAAGTAGAACTTGCAGCGCACTCCCCAGTGGTCGCCCATCAGCACGTCGGCTTCGACCACGCTCGCGGTGTCGCGCGGCGGCAGACCGCCGGCGTAGACCGGCGCCGTGCCGAGGTAGTGCAGATCGCCGAATTTCGCCGGCCCTTCGATCAGCAGCTTGCGCCAAGCGCTGAGCGCCACCAAGAGGCCGCCGCTGCGCGGAGGTTGCAATTCGTCGCTCACGTCGTCGGACAGCGCGACCACGGCCTTGTCGTTGCCAAGGCCGTAGCTGGCCTTCAGGTCGCTCAGTTCGATCTCAACCTGCTCGCCCGACCCCAGCGCGCCCACGAGCGTCCACACGCCGCCGACCTCGGCGTAATCGCTCATGCCCAAGAACGCCTTCCACACACGATCGAGATTCGCCTGGTTGAAATAGAAATTGGCGAAGTCGCGATGAGCCTGAAACAATTTGGCCACCGCTTCCGGGGGCGGGGCCTCTTGCCGAGGCAGGGGAAAGCCTGGCAGCTTGGGAAGCGGGTTCTCGCCGTCGGGGCGTTTGTCGGGCGGCCCTTCGGAACGCGGGGGGCGCGGTGGACCGCCTTGCGCCGCGAGGATCATCTCCAGTTCGCCGTCCCGATGCAGGGCGTTCAACCGCACGAGCACGCGCTTCTTCTGCCCCTCGTGGATGAACTCCAACGGGATGCGCCAGTCCTTGGGAAAGATGCCGAGCACGTTCTTGAGATCGTTGACGGTGCGGATCTGCCGACCGCCGAGCGAAATGATTTCGTCGTCGTAGGCCAATCCGCGGCGCGCCGCATCGGACTCGTGCAGGATATCGCTGACCACGGCCCGCTGCTGCTCGTCGCTCGAAACGTTCGCCCCGAGCGTCGGGTGGTCGCCCACGCGGCCGCTCTTGAGCATGCCGAGGAAGTTCTTGATCTGGTTGATCGAAATCGCGTAACCTACTCCCACGTTCACGCGACCCCGCTTTTCAAACGAGCCGCGGCCGTTGATGCCGATCAACTGCCCCGCCGCGTTGAACATCGGCCCCCCCGAGTTGCCCGGGTTGATCGCCGCGTCGCACTGCAGGCAATCCGAGTACTCGAGGATCGTGCCGGAGGGGTACTGATAGCGATGCACCCCCGACAACACGCCGTAAGTGACGGTGGGCCGGAAGTCGGTGGCCAGCAAGAAGGGGTTGCCGACGACGTACACCCAGTCCCCCACGCGCGAGGCGTCGCTGTCGCCGAGGTCGGCGCAAGGAAAGTCGTCTCGTCCCACGAGCTTGATGAGCGCCACGTCTCCCGTGGGATCGATGCCCACGATCACGGCGTCATAGAGCTTGCCGTCGGCCATGCCGCACTTCATGAAGTTGCCGCATTCCGACGTCACGTGGTAATTGCTCAGCGCATAGCCGTCGCGCGAGATCACCACGCCGGAGCCGCCGTTGTCCCCGCTGGCGACGAAGACGGCCAGCGTGGCCGCCGAGATTTTCTTGATCGTGTCGATGCGCCCCGACTGGGCGGTGAGCACTTCGGGGGCAACTTCGCCCCGAGCCAGCGGCGCCAGCGCAATCGCAAAGCAGAGCCCCAGGGCGGGACCAAGGACGGAGAAAAATCCCTTCTTCACTGCGTGACCCTCGCTTCGCACAGATTGAGGTGGTCCGCCAAATCCCCGCCTTCCCCGAAATCGACCACGATCTCCAGCCGTCTTGCCCCCGTCACATCGAGATCGAGCGCTTTGGGCGCCGCCCCGCCGACCACCGGCTCGTCGAAGAGCGTGCGGCCGTCGGCCTGCACTCGCAGCACAACATGCCCGCGCGCGGCGTAACGATCGTCGATACCGGCGGTAGCCTGGAACCGCCGCGCCCCTGGAGGCAACCGATACGTGACCCGTGACCGGCTGCGGAGCGCGAGGCCTTGCGAGTGTTCCTTGCCCCCCAAGAGGAGCGGTCCGCCGTCGAAGCTGGTGTTCACCCGCGGCGCGAACAGGGCCGCCAGGCCGCCCAGGTCGGCCGCCGTGCCCAGGAAGGGAGTCCACTCTTTCGTTTCGGGTTCGCCAAGCGGTTGGATCTTGCCGGCCGAAAAATCGATCGACCGGACCTCGTTCCAAGGCAGCGCGCGCGTTTGGCCGGCGACCTCGAGCCGCAGTTGATCGTCTGCCAGTTCCACGCGCGTGGCAGCCCACAGTGAGCCGCTGGCGTCGAGCACACGGCCGGCCGCCTTCGTCGGCTGGCCCGCTGCACGGAAGTAGACGATTCCGGCCACGCGTTCGCGCTTGACGGGACGAACCGTTCCCAGGTTGAACTGCAGCTCCTGGGCCCCGATGTCTTGGACGACGCCGGTGAGAAAGTCGAAGCCATCCTTCTTTTTGACGACCAGACGGTCCTCAGGCGTCGCATCGGCGACGGCTGCCTTCCATACGGCGTCGAAGTCGGGGCCGGTCGGCGCGAATTGAACCGAGGTGATTTGCGCCAGGTCGATCGGCAGTTCTCCGCCAGGCGAGAAGACCCGGGCTTGTTTGCCGGAGACTGCGTAGTCGCTGGCCAGCAGTCGGCTGCCGCCGGCCAGTTCGACCACTACAGGCGGAGCCGCCGCCGGCACGGCAGGCGCCTGAGCGGGCGCGAGCGAGAGAAGCCGATCAGCGGGCAGCTCTCGAGGCCCAGCATCGGTCTCGACGACCACTCGGTCGGGAGTCAGCGTTTGCAGCTTGCCGACGATCTGTTCGCCATTGAGCGTGCGCAGCTCCACCTGAGGCGCCGAGGCCTCGGCAGCGGCGACCGCCAGCAGCAACACCAAGAGCAAAGTCATGCGAGAACGTCTTCTTTCGTTACTTCGGGGCCGACTCGTCCTGGTTCGCCAGGTTGCGGAAGTACTGCTCGATCACTTCGCGGTAGTGGGCAGGAAAGTCTTGGCCGATCTGCTGCAGGGCTTCCTCGCGCTGTTTGGGGTCGAGGTTGCCCCAGCCGCTCCCCTGACCGACGTTCCGCTTGTTCACCTGCCCGGGCGCTTTCAGCTCCATGGGCATGCTGTCTTGGGCGGGGTTGCTGGGGCCCGAGGGACGCGAACCCCCGCCTGCGGCGGCGGCTGCAGCGGCTTGTTGTTTTTGCTTGTCTTCCTCTTTCTTGATCAGCTTATCGAGCGACTCGATGACGCCGTCTTCGATCTTTCGCACGACCGGACCGGCGCGTCCCAGGTCCAAACGGCGCTCGATATCATTCATTCTACGTGAAATATGGTCGAGCGACTCCTCCTCGAGGGCGTGAAAATCGTCGCGCAGGAGCCGGGCGACGGCCACGAATCGCTGCGGCAGCTCGGATTCTCGCTCCAGCAGCCGCTCGACCGCCTGGGCCCCGGCCTCCTGGTCGAGCAGCCGATGGAAGCCGACCGACTGGTAGAACAGCAGCGTAGCCGGGTCGGAAACCGCGCCGACGTCGAGCTTGCCGATCTGGGCCAGCGACTCGTCGTACAAGCGCTCCTGGGCCGCCCAGCGGCCGGCATAGAGCTTGAGGTCGGCCCGCAGCCACTCGGGGCGCGAAGGCTCGTCGAGCCACGCCCAATCGACGCGCACGCCCGGGCGCCAACGCCCCTGGCACTGCGCCCGCAGCGCGGCCACCGGCTCGTCGAGCGTGGCCACGGCCGCCACCATCCGGTCGAGCGCGGTTGCCGAAGGGCCCTCTGCAAACGCCGCCAGGCAGCGCTGCCGCGCCGCCTCATCGGCCTTGCGCTCGTCGAGCCAGGCGTTCAGCTTGGCCGTGAGGGCTTCGTTCGAGGGCGCCTCCCACGAGGCGCTCGGGCCAAAGTCGTCGGCCAGCGTGCGAACGCTCGGTTGGACGAGCAGCGCCGCACCTACGGCAATCATCACACGGAGGGTCTTCATTCGTTCCTCCCGACCACGATGTCGCGCGTGGAACGGTAGATGCGGTCTTGCCGGTCGGCGAGCTGCTGCAAGCCCTTGAGCAGATCGGCCTTGTCGGCCTGCTCCCCCTGGATCAGGGCGCCGTACTCGGCCGTGCGGCGATTTACCCGCATTTGCAGGGAGCGAATCATCTTGAGTTCGGCCAGGTTGTCGACGAGCGGCTCGTCACCGGACTCGCCTCCGCCTCCCGGAGGGGGCTTGCCTTTGTTCTGCTGCAAGTCTTCGATCGCCTTCTCGAGCGCGGCGATCATTTCTTCGAGGGCCGCGATGATGTCTTCTTGCACCCCTTGCGTAAGGCGGTCGACCTTGGCCTGGGCCAGGTAGTCGGTCGAAAGCTGCATGTCCTCGCGCATCTGCGTGACCGCCTCGGGAAAGGCGACGGCAGAACCTTCTTCGCGAAGCAGGGTGAGCGCCTTGTCGCATTCGCGGCCGATCTCGCCTTGTTTGCGGCTGAGGCGGCCGGCCTCGATGTCGATCTCGCGGTCGCGCTTTTCGGCCGGAATGGCGCCGAGTCGCTTGGTCGACTGATGGACCTCGGTCTCCTGTTCGAGCATCTTGCGGAAGCGGGCCTCGAGGGCCACGAGCATCCGCTCCACCTCTTCTTCACGCAGTTGGCGCAGAATGCGCTCGAGCTCTGCGGCCGCCTGTTCGAGCTCGCGGCGGGCTTCTTCCTGCTCTTCGACGGCGTCTTCGCGCTCGGCCTTCTCGAGCTTCTCGGCTGCCTTGCGCATCCGCTGCTCGGCGGCCTGAATGCGCTTGCGGGCAGGGTTGCCTTCGTCCTGCTGCTGTTGCTGCGGCGACTCGCCTCCGCCCGCTTCCCGTTCGCTGGGCTGACCTTGGCCCTGCCCGGGCTGACCTTGGGACGGCTGACCTGGCTGGCCCTGTGAGGGTTGGCCGGGCTGACCCGGTTGTCCCGGCATGGGGGATTGCCCAGGGTTCGGCTGCCCTGGCTGAGGTTCGCCCTCGGACGGCTGAGGCTGGCCCTCTTGGGGCTCGCCTTGATTACCTTCGCCCTGTTTGCCTTCGTTTTGCTTGCCTTCCCCCTGCTTACCTTCCCCTTGTTTGCCCTCCCCTTGTTTTCCGTCGCCCTGCTTGCCCTCGCCTTCGTTTTGTTTGCCTTCGCCCTGATCGCCTTGCTTGCCGTCGCCTTGCTTCCCGTCGCCCTGTTTGCCTTGGCCGTCCTGCCCTTGCTTGTTTTCTTCGTCGGCGGCGTTCTTGCCGGATTCGTTGTCGCTTTCCCGAGTGTTGTCGGCGGGGGCCTTGCCGGAGTCCCCCTTGCCGTCTCCTTGCTCACTTTGCTTAGCCTTGTCGTCGGCCTCGATGTCGCCGGCGAGCTTGCCTGCGTCGCCTGCCAGCTTGGCCTGGCGCTCGGCCAGGCTTTTGGCGTCGGCCCCGTTCTCGGTTTGTCCTTGCAGCGACTTTTGGCCGCGGATCAGCTTGTTGACCCGCTTCAGATACTCCTTGATGCGGGCCTGCTCGCTCTCGAGCTGGTGCGAGCGGTCCTCGCTCGACAGCAGCTCGAGCAGCAGCTTGAGGTCTTTCTGTAGCTCCGTTTGCCCCGTCAAAGCCTGGCTGTACGAGCGCGAGTTCGACTTGGCGAGCAGTTCGACGAGCACCTCGAACTGATTCTCGATGTGGGCATCTTTGCTCTTCGACACCACCTGGCGGAGCAGCGTGGCCCGCTCCGGGTCGGTGGCGGCGGCCACTTCGGCCCGCCGCAACAGCAGCTCCTCGAGCCGCTTGTACTTGTCGGCCAGCTTGGCTTGCTCGATCGACAGCGCTGCTCCCGCCTTGGGGGGCGCGGCCGCCGCCGGCGGAGCGCTGGCGGGCGGGTTCTCGGGCGGCGCCACGTCGGCCGGGGCTTGGCTCCAAGCTGCGCCGCGCAGGAGCGCGAGCGTAAGCCCGCAAGCGGCGAGCGCGAACTTAGCGGTACGTACGAATTGGGGACGCATGGTTCACCTCGGCGCTTCTGTTGGAGCGCCTTATTCGTCCTCTTCCAGCAGGTCCAAGGCGTCTTGGTCCCGCTGCTGCTTCGTCCGATCCTGGAGCGCTTCTTGGTCGGCGATGATCGACCGCAACATGTCGAGCACCTCGGTGAAGCTCTCCATCTCAATCATCTTATCCAACACTTGCTTCATCTGGATCAAGATCACATCCGCTTGCTGCCGCGACGCCAGCAGCGCCGACGGGCCAACCGTGGGATCCTCGAGGTGCTTCTCGAGCTCCGTCAGCCGCTCGTCGAACCGCGGAAACTGCTCGGCGGCGATCGCTCGCAGCGGGTCGGCGATCCCTCCTTTCAGGCGGGTCTGCAAAGTCTCGCTGTCGAGGCCGTTGTTGGCCAACTCCGCGCGGATGTCGTCGAACGACGTCGCCAGCGTGGTCACCTCGTGGGCCGCCCGCAGGCTGTTTTGCAGGGCCCGCTGCACCCGCAGGGCGCTCACCTGGCGGCGGCGTTCCTGAGCCTCGGCCTCGGTCTCGGCGGGGGGCGTCGCGACGGGCGGTTCGGTCGCCGGGGGCGGAACCGTTTCGGCCGCAGATTTCTCGCCCGCCGGGGCATTGGGGGCCGGTTCAGCGTTGGGGGCCTCAGCCTCGGCAACGAATCCGCCGCCGGCGCGGCGGCTAGCCGCCGCGGGGGCCGCCGACGGGGTCGGCAGCTCGACCCGATCGAGCGAATCGCGGGTGTCGGTGAACTCTTCGATGATCGTTTCCAGCCGCCGCCGCAGAACCAGTTCGCGGGCTTCGAGCATCGCCCGCAGTTCCTCGGGCGTCACGACCTCGAGCAGGTAGCGCTGACTCGAGCCGATGTTGGCGCCGCCGGCGAGCGCCCGATTGTCGGCCACCTTCACGCCCAGCAGCAGTTGCTGGCCGGGAGAGAGCTGCAGCTCCGCCGCCGAAAAGGACAGGCCATCGAGCTTGCCTTCGGGCCCCAACTCGAGCGGACGCTCGACCGACTCGGATTCGCCCACCTGGTGCTCGAACCAGGCCTTGCCGAGGCCGTAGTCGTCGGTCACCTGGCCGGTAAAGGGAATGCGGGCTTGCGGGGTGATCGCCGTGCCGATCCCCTGCAGTTGGGCCAGCACTTGCGGGGCTTCGTCGGGCAGGGCGGTGAACGAGAGCCGCAAAGGCTGGCGATTGCGGAGTCCGTCGGTGTCGTGCAGCGTGACGAGCAGGGTCTCGTCCTTGTCGAGGGGCGGCAGCGTCCAGTCGAACCTGCGCTCGGCCACCTTGGCCAGCGCCGGCGGCTGTGGCGCCTCGGAGCCGCTTGCGCCGCGGGCGATCTCCACCGATTCGAGCGGCTTGTTCGCCAGGCCGTGCAGGGTGATCGTGCTTCCCTGGGGGAACGTCATCAGGCTGCTGGCCGGAAGACCCCGGGCGGCAGCGCGCTGCGTGTAGGCGGGATAGGCAACATCGAGCGTTACGGCCGCCGTGGGGCTATCCACCACTTCGATCCGCAGGCCGCTCAGCCGGTCGTCGCCGCCGCGGATATCGAGATCGATCGACACCAGCACGCCTTTGAACGTGTGGACGTAGGTCTGGGCGGCGTCCCCCGCGCTCGCCTGGCCCACCTGGCTCAGGTTGTCGCGGCCGCGGGCCCCTTCCTCAGTGACATAGCGCACCTGCACTACGCGAGGGAGCGCTTTGCGGGCATCGGCCTGGACCACGAGATCGAAGTCCGAGCCGCGGGCAATCCGCACGCGGCCGTCCTTGAAGCCGGCCACCGAAAGGCTCGTGTTCCGCGGCCAGCGAATCTCGGCCAGCCGCACGTTGCGGGTATACCAAACCTGCAGCGACTGCGTCGACACGCTGGCGAGCGCCACGATCGACAGAGCCAGCAACCCGGCCGCCGCCACGGCGCGAACGAGCGGGCGGCGATCGAAGACCTCGGCCAGCGGCAGCCCCGACGAGCGTTCGACCGCCTGGTGCAGCGAATGCGCCAGCATGCGCCGCGTCAGCTCGCTGGCCTTCTCCTCGCTGGGCTCGAGTTCCACCGCCGTCGCCAGGCTGCCGCCTAGTTGCGGGAACCTCCGCTCGAGCACGAGCGCCAGGCTCGTGTCGGCCAAGGGGGCGATCAGCCGCCGCAAGACGTCGCGGTAGAGCACGGCGGCCAGCCCGAGGCCGGCAATCGCCAGCACCGCGGCGCGCAGTTCCACCGGCGGCTCGAAAAACCAGTCGACGGCCAGGCTGAACCAGAACACCAGGCCGAGCCACACCACGGCCCGCGCCAGCCCCTGCACGAGCACGTAGCGGCGAATCGCCGCGCGCAACCGCGCTAGGAGCGCTGCGAGCGTGCTCAGGCCAGGATTGACGGGGCGTTCTGACATTCGTGATTCCAGCAGCTACGCCAGCCTCCAGAGGCGGCGGAGCAGCCATTCCAAACACAAGACGCCGCAGATGCCCAGCATCAGCCAGCGGAGCCAGTCGCGCTGCCAGGCCGGATCGGGGGCGCCCGAGACGAACGTTTGACGCGTCATGTCCTTGAGTTGGTTCCACACGGGCGGCAAACCCTTGCGGCCGGCCATGGCGTCGATGCCGACGTAGTACTGCCCTCCGGACGCCTGGGCCAGCGCTTGCAGCACCGGGTCGTTCCGCTCCGGGCGCTCGCGCTCGAGATCCGGCACGCGCACCTGAATCCGCCGCGAGAGCCGTTCGTCTTGGCTTTCTGGCACCAGCAGCGACAGCTCATAGGCCCCTTCCTCGAGCGCCGTGAACTGCCCACTGAACATGCCGCGGCGCGCTTCGTCGGGCTTGAGCAGCAAGGTTTGCAGCTTGCCGTCGGGCATTTGCACCTCGAGGTCGACGCTTGGGGCCACCAGCGGCTCGAGCCGCACGTCGGTGAGCTGAGCCTTCACGAGCACCGAGTTGCCCACGTTGTAGCGGTCACGCTCCACGAGCAAGTTTCCGCGCGTCGACCCGCGCAGCAGCCGGCCCTGCGACACGTGGCGGATCAGCTTGGTGTAGAACCGCTCGAAGTAGCCGTCGCTCAGCGCCCTCACGCGCCAGATCTCAGGGCTCGAAAGATAGAAGACGCGCCCGGCGCCGTAGAACTGGCCGGCCATGAACACGGTTTGTGGATCGTTCTCCGGGAGTTCGGCGTCGGCGAAGTAGGCATAGACCGTGGCCCCCGGCTTGGGGCCGCGCACCGTGTAGTAGCCGTAGAACCCCGGGAACTCTTCCCAGGCCTTGGCCGAACCGGCGGCCGTGTCGTCGACCCAGAGGAACTCGCTCTCCAGCCCCTCGCGGGTCCAGCGGGGCGGGCGCGGTTGCGTGGCGCCATAGCGGCCGTCGTCGAACCGCGAGAAGCGCTCGTTGAACTCCACCGGGTAGAGCGCCCGCAGCTTGGCCAGCCGCGGCTCCTGCGCCCAACGGTCGGTGAAGATCGGCCCTGCGGCCACGATGAGGCCTCCCGCCTGTTCCGCCACCCATTGCTCGAGCAGCTCCAACTGCGAGTCGACGAGTTGCCGCCAGTCGGGATCGAAAGCGATGATCGTGTCGTAGGCGAACAGCTCTTCCTTCGTACTGGGGAATTCTTCCAGGATCTTGGCGGCGTCCTGCGACATGCCAGGCTGCCCCGACTGCAGCCAGATGTCGACCTGCATTTCCTTATCGCGGTAGAGCTGGTTCCGCAAAAAGCGGTATTCGCGTCCGGGGCCGCCGGCGATCAGCAGCACGCGGGTTTTTTGCTCCACGACCTCGATGTCGGCCGCTTGCCGATTGTCGGTCGGCGTGCGGTCGGCGTCGGGCGCTTTGACGCGGAATTCGAGCACCCGGCGGCCGGGCGTGTCGATGCCGTCGAGCGGCAGCTTGACCGCCACGACCTCGCCGTCGCGCGGCAGCGTCACCGCTTGCGAGGCCTCGATTTTTTCCGAAGCCGGATCGTTGGGCGCGGCGTCGGCACGTCGCGACACGAGCTCCACGTTCACGCTCTGGCCCGCGAGCCCGTCTCCCTGCACATACCCGGTGACCGCGAAGCTGTCGCCTGGATGAATGCGCGCCGGGACGGTGAAATCGGCTACGCGCACGTTGAGTGGCTTGCGATCGGAGCCGAGCCCCACGGGGTAGATCGGCAGCTTGGCCTCGCGGGCCGCATCGGCTGCGGCCTGATAGCCAATGCCGGCGTTCAGGTCGCCATCGGAAAATACGACGATGCCGGCCACCGGCGCTGCCTGCTCGTCTTGGATCACTTGCCGCAGCGCCTGGCCGAGCCGGGTTTCGCCCCCCGTGGCCACGAGCGCCGACTTCCAGTCGAACTGCGTCGTTTCGGTGGAGACGGGCGTCAGCGGCGGACGCGCGGACGACTCGTCTTCCGTGGCCGCCGCGGCGCGCGGCAGGTTCGTCACTCGTCGCGTGTCGGCGTCGAACTCGAGCACCAGCACTTCGTGCTTCGCGCGCAGCTCCGGCAGCAGCTCGCCTGCCTCGAGCGCGGCCACGACTTCGGCCACCCGCGATTCTTGCTCCGCCGAAGGGCTGAGGTTGGCCTGAGAGGCTTCGCTCGGCAGACCCATGCTCAGACTCGTATCGACGAGCAGAATCACCCGCGAGGGATGCACTACTTCCTGCTCCGTCCGCCACCCCGGCTGCAGGTACATGATGAACAGCCCGACGAAGGCCGCCAGCCGCAAGGTGACGAGCGCCGTCGCCCGGATCGGGCCCAGCTCGACGCAGTCTTTGCGATATACGAGCACTACGAACACCGAAACGGCGGCCAACACCGCTGCCGGGAGCAGCCAGTCGAAGTTCGACTGAATGCGGCCGAGTTCGAAGATCGTGCGGCTCGCGCCATCGGCCAAGAGCCAAGGTCCAGGGGTCATGCAGCGCCCCCCGGCTTGGGATGGTAGCTGGCGGAGTAGGCCAGCAACTGTTCGCCGATCAACAGCGCCACAAGCAGATAGAGAATGCTGTCGCTCAGATTGAAGCCCGCCAGATCGTGTGGCGAGAACTGAAAGCTCTCGACCTCGTGCAGCATGTGGGGCACGCCTTCGAGCCGCGACTCGAGCTGCTCGCCGTCCAAGAGGGCCAGATTGCCTTCAGCCGCTTGCACGTTGTAGGCGAAGAGCCGTGTTTCCGGTCCGCCGGCGATCGAGGTTGTTTCCACCTGATAGAAGCCGCTGCGGTCGGTGTCGTCGAACACGGCCACCCAACGATCGTCGACCGCTTTGGCCGTGACCGCCTGGGCGTCGGCGGCCGCCGGGGAGGTCAATTGCATTTGCGGGGCGTACTGTGCCTGATCGAGCTCGAGCGACAGGGGGGCGCCCACCTCGCGGTTGGCGGCGGTCGTCGGCCGCTCGGCGAGCAGCGCTTGCAGCTCGAGCAGCATGACGACGAAGCTCGGGTTGTCGCGCGCCCAATTATTCCAGTTGGGGGCAAGCGTGGAGAGAAACGTCACCACGCGCCCCTGGCCAAAGCGGCTCTCGAGCGCGAGCGGAGCATGGTTTCTCAGCCGCGCGATGATTTGCACCGGACCGTCGGCGGCCGGCCTCCAGTTGTCCTGCAGCCGGAAATAGCGGCTGATCCCCACCGACGACAGAAAGTTGTTGCGCGTGCCGGTGAAGATCTCGAACAGCGGGTGGTCTTCCACAGTGATGTCGGGCGTGTCTTCTTCCAAACGGTTCACGAGCAGATCGGCCGCCGACACGAGCGGCGCGGGAAACAAACCCTGGCCGTCGCGATAGAGCCGTTGGTTGTACGCCGCCGGCAACACTTGATCTCCCAGGAAGAACGCCGCGCCGCCGCCGGCGCGGACATAGTTCTCCAGATTCTCGGCCTCACCGGCTTCGAGCTGCGGGACGTCGAGCAGGTAAATCGCGGCGAATTTGTCGAGCGCCGCAGTGCGCAAATAGCGCGGCTGCTCGACCTGCGCCTGAATGCCCGTCCGGATAGGGCCGCCCGGGGAAAGCGCCGCCGTGAGGAAGCGGGCCGAACCGCCGCTCGGATCGCTGTCGATGATCAGCACAGGCACGGTGGCCGGCAACTCGACCACCGCGAACCGCGTGTTGTCGGTCGCGACCGCGTCGGCCCCAAGCTGCGCTTTGAGGCGATGCGCGCCGGCGGTGGGCAACTGCACCGAGAACTTCCGCCGCACCGTGCCGCCGGGGGGGATCTCTTCGACGACGATCGCGGGACGCGTCTGGCCGTTTTCCTCGAGCTGCACCGAGACGTTGCGGGCCCGCGTGGCGCTGAAGTTGGTGACGCCGACCTCGATCGGCAGCGGCACGCCGGCCGCCTTGGTGCCGCGGCCCGCCTCGAGCGCCGAGAGCGCCAGGTTCGGGCGGGCTTCCGCCACGCAGCGCACCAGGTGCAGCCGGGCGCCGGCTGAGTTGAGCCGCTCGAGCGACTGCCGGAGCTCCGCCGCCTCGTTCCATTCCTTGCTGCGGAAATCAGAAATCAGATAGACGACCTGGGTGTCGCCATCGCTGCCGCCCAGCAACTGCTCGACCGCGGCCAGCGCCGGGGCGGGACCGACCGCCAACTCCGAGGGCGCGAGCCGCCGGACGACTTCCTCCAAACGGACCGCGAAGTCGGAGCCTACCAAGGTCTCGAGTAGATCGGGTTGCTTGCCTTGCGGGAGACCGCCGGACTGCGAGAACCGCAGCAGCGTGAACGATTGCGGACCGCTGGCGCGGGCCACGTTCGCTCCCAAGCGCTGCACGGCGTCGCGGGCACGTTCGAACGCGGTGGCCCCCGACCAGGTGTCGGTCATCGAGAAGCTGTCGTCGAGCAGCACGATGTGATGCGTGCGGCCGCCTCCCAGCAGTGCGCTCCACGCGCTTTTGGCCAGGGGCTGCGCCACCATCAGCACCACGGCCGCCACCGCCGCCATCCGCAACAGCAACAACAGCAGTTGCTTGAGCAGCACCCAGGTGCGGTTCTTCCGCTGGCTTTGCAGCAGGAACTCCATGGCCGCCCACTGCACGCGCCGCTGCCGCCAGAGGTTGATCAAATGGATCAACACCGGCAGGCCCACGATCAGCAGGCCCCAGAGCAGTGCGGGATGGACGAAGGTAGGCATGATCGCTCGCGCTTAATTGCGGTGGTGCATGCCCAGCCGATTGCTGAGATAGGCGGCCAGCGCCGCATCGAGCGGCTGCCGCGTGCGCAGGAGCGCGTAGTCCACGGTGTTGCGGGCGCAGCCGCGGCGGACTTCATCGAGAAACGCCGCCACGGCCTTCAGGTAGCCTTCGCGCAGCGCGCGGGGATTGCACGAGAGCTGCCGATCGACCTCGAGCCCTTCGAAGCGCAGCGGGCCGTTGAAGGGGAAGTCGAGCTCGTCGTCGTCCATCACGTGGAACACGAGCACGTCGTGCCCTCGCTCGCGGAGCATTCGCAGCCCTTTGAACAGCCCCGGCCGGTCGGTCAACAGATCGGAGATCAGAATCATCACGCCGCGGCGGGGGTATTCTTCGGCCACGTCGCGAAGCACGCGGGCCAAGTCGGTTTTTTCGGCCGGCTGTTGGACCGAAAGGGCCTGGATGATGCTGTTCAGGTGCTGCTGCTGGCTGCGCACGGGTACGCGCGTGCGCACGCGGTCGTCGAAGGCCACACAGCCTACGGCGTCTTGCTGCCGGAGGATCAAGTAGGACAGGCTCACGGCCACCGTCGAGGCGTAGTCGAGCTTGTTGAGCGGGCCCGAGCCATACTGCATGCTCTTCGACACGTCGACCAGCAGCGTGCAGCGGGCGTTCGTGTCCTCCTCGAACTGCTTCACGTAGTAGCGGTCTTGCTTGGCCCAGGCTTTCCAGTCGATGTGGCGAATGTCGTCGCCGGGCGCATACTCGCGGTGCTGGCGAAACTCCACCGAGTGCCCGAAGTAGGGGCTGCGGTGCATGCCAGAGAGAAAGCCTTCGACGATGTGCCGCGCCCGCAGCTCGAGCCGGGCGATGCGCTGGATCGCCTCAGGATGCAAAAATCTTTTGGAAGCGGGCATCTCGGGCCAGTTCGTCTTCGCGCGCGGGGGTGGTTTCCAGCAGCTTGTCGATGATCAGGTCGCTCGTCACGCCGTCGCTCTCGGCGGCGAAGTTGACGACCAGGCGGTGCCGCAGCACCGGCTTCGCCAGGGCCTGGATGTCGTCGGTCGTGGCGTGCGAGCGGCCCTCGAGCAGCGCGCGGGCCTTGGCCCCGAGCACCAAGAATTGCACGGCCCGCGGCCCCGCGCCCCAGCTCACCTGGTCGGCTACGAACTCGGGAATGCCCGGCTCACCGACGCGCGTCTGCCGCACGAGCGAAAGCGCGTAGCGGATCACGTGGTCGGCCACGGGCACCTCGCGCACCAGGCGCTGCAGCGTCAGAATTTCCTCGGCCGAGAGAACGGGCAGCACTTCGTCGACGATCGTGGTGGTGGTCCGCCGGGCGATCTCGAACTCTTCGGAGAAGTTCGGGTAGCGCACGAAGACCTTGAACATGAAGCGGTCTTGCTGTGCCTCGGGGAGCGGATAAGTGCCTTCCTGCTCGATCGGATTCTGGGTGGCCAGCACGAAGAACGGGTCGGGCAGCTTGTGGCGCACGCGCCCCACCGACACGTGCCGCTCCTGCATCGCCTCGAGCAGGGCCGACTGCGTCTTCGGCGGCGTGCGGTTGATTTCGTCGGCGAGCACCACGTTGGCGAACAGCGGCCCTTCCAGAAAGCGGAACTCGCGGGCGCCGGTGGTCTTGTTTTCGGCCAGCACCTCGGTGCCGGTGATGTCGGCCGGCATTAGGTCGGGAGTGAACTGCACGCGCGAAAAGCCCAAGTTGAGCGAACGCGCGAGTGTGCTGATGAGCAGGGTCTTGGCCAGGCCGGGCACGCCTTCGAGCAGGCAGTGGCCCCGGCTGAAGAGCGAGATCAGCAGTTCTTCGATGACTTGGTGCTGACCCACGATCACCTGCTCGAGTTGCTCGCGGATCTTGCCGCGGGCTTCGTCGAGCTTGCGAATGGCCTCGAGGGATTCGGCGTCGGCGGAAGAAGACATTGCGGGAAATTCTCGGAGGGACCGGGCGCGGAACTCAGGCGGGCGGGAGCGCTAGCGTTGGTAAATGGGCAGGGCCGCGTTGTCGAGCTGCAGGATGGTGAGGTTGGTGGCCGTGGTGTAGACCGGGCCAATGTAGCCCTGGTTCCAAAAGTAGAGCTTGCCGCTTTGGGTGGCCTCGCTCACCAGCTTGGTGGAGATCTTCTCGTAGTAGTCGTCCCAGGTCTTGCCCCCTTCGCGGTACAGCACCTGAGAGTAGTAGTAGTGGGCGTAATGCCAGTGGCCGAACCCCTCGTTGGCGATGTTCGCGAGATTGCTGTCACAGAACCGCAGCATCTTCGGCACGTTTTGGTCGTCGTATTCGCCCGCGTTGAACAGGCAGGCCACCGCCGCGGCGGTGATGGCGGGCCGGCCGCGGAGGTCGCGCGAATTGAACTGGTAGCGCACGCCCCCCTTGTCGTCGGTGCAGTGGCGGATGTAGGTCACCGCGCGATCGATCACTTCGTTGGGCACCGGAATGCCGGCGTTGCGGCAGGCCCGCAGTCCCTGCACCTGCGTGACCGTCGTCGAGCCTTCGTCGAAGCCGTTGCCGTCCTTCGCGCTCACATAGCCCCAGCCTCCTTGCTCGGTCTGGGCGTAGGCCGTGAACTTTACGGCGCGGGTGAGCACGCCAATCAATTGTTCGCGGCGTTGCTCGTCTTCCTCTTCCCCGAGCACTTCGGCCAGGAAGAGCATCGAGAAGCCGTGGCCGTAGGTATAGCGGTCGTCGCCCGTGGGATCGCCGATCAACCCGTTTTCGCGGGCGCGGTTCTCATTCGTGAGATACTCCACGGCCCGGCGGATGTTGGCCGAGTACTTGCCCTGGGTCGTGGTGGAGCCTTCGCCCAAGAGCGCCATGCCGGCCAGCGCCGTCATGGCCGTGGGGTAGTGGCCGGCGTTGGCGTTCCAGTGCCCTAGGCGTGATTGGTTGCTGGCTAGCCAATCGAGGCTGCCGTCGATCACGCGCTGCACTTGCGGCGGGCGGCCGGCCGCGAAGACGGCGGGGACGAGGGCCGTCCACACCGCCAACGCCGCTGCCAGTTTCGTTCGCCACCGCATGGTTCCACTCCTGGTCGACACCGCCCCTCCTTCACTTTGTGCCACGCCGGCGGCAAATGGTTCAAATCCTTGCTGGGAAACGGCTAATCGTCGTCGGGATCGGGAGTGGGCGGGTCGGGTTGGTCGGGTTGTGTTGAAGGCGCATCCGCTTCGTCGAGCGGGCCGGCTGTCCCGTCATCGAGCGGTTCGTCTGCGTCATCCAAGTCGCCCGCCGTGTCTGCTGGCGCCACGGCCGCCTGACCCGCCTTGGGAGGATCCGATTCCGGCGTGCTCACGCCCGGCGTGCGGCCGCCAAAGGCCCGGAATACGGCTCCGGCCACGCCGGACAGGGCCGCGGTGGCGTTGGGACGGTTGGCGGTTCCCTCGGCGCCCGCCTGGTAGGGCGGTTCCGGCGGTCGCGGATCGTCGGTGAACTCGAAGATCATGGCCGGCCGCTGGGCAAAGGCCAGCGTCACGCGGTTTTTGCCTGGATCGGCCACCACCTCATAGGTGGCGATTCCCTGCCCTAAGTCGTCGCGCTTGAGCAGCGCTCGCCCGGTTCGCTTGTCGAGGCAGAGAACGCCGGTTTGCCCGACCGGTTGCCGACCGTAGGGGCCGCTCCCCGACTGGGCTTCCACGATATGCCGCGCGAACACCAAGAAGGGAAGCAGAGCCGGCTGATTGCGATCGAAGCCGTGTTGCTCAACGACCGCGCCCACGGGCCAGAGCTTGCGTCCCGTTGCCCGGTCGAACGCATAGACGTGCCCCGAGACGAGTTGGGTGTCGCCGCCGGGAGGAATTGCTTGGACCTCGCGGTTGCGGCGCACGCGCGTCGCCGGACGATTGGCGACCACGAGATACTGGTCTTCCGAAGCCACGACCACGGCTTCGGCAAGCTGCGGCTCGGGATCGATTTCGGCCTGAATCAACTCGCGACCGTCGGCCAAGGACAACAACGTGAATGTCCCCTGGGGATCGACCACCCCCACGGCCTCGTGGTTGAGCAGGGCGCCCTTGGAATGAAGGCCGAACGAGTGTGCCCAGAGATCGCGCTGGCCCCAAACGTCGACGAGCGCCAGCTGCAGCCGGCCGCTGCGCACGCGCCAGGTGAGCACGTTGCGGCCGAGCGTCGCCCAGCGCTTGTTGTTGGCAGGCAAGGGGCGCTCCCCGAGCAGCGCCCCGTCGGCCGCGCGGAGCACGATCGCCTTGCCGGACTGCTCGGAGGCCACGAAGAGCAGTTCCTCGTCGCCGAACAGGTCGCTGCCTGGCGGCAGCCCCTTGCGCACCCACTGCGGGGCGCCGGTCAGCGGATGAACGCACACCAACTCGCGCTGACGCTGGAAGCACACGCCCGACTCACCCAAGGCAGCCGCCACGCCGATCAGATGATCCTGCTGATCGGTGGGGACGGTCCAGGGGCGGCCCCAGGGATTCTGCAACTGGCGCTGCTGGAATCCGAAAGTTTGATACGCCAGCCCGCTGGCCTGCTGGGCCAGGGTCTCGCGCCACAGCACCTGGGCGCGGCCTCCGACCGCATCCCCCAGCGTGTTCACAGCGAAGAGCTTCGAGCCGGTCGAGAGGACCAGCAGGTGTCCTTGCGGATAGCCGAGGCAGAGCTGCGGCTGGAAGGCGAAGGGGTTGTCGCCCGCCGTTTCATTGAGGGAGACGCGCCAGCGTTCGACGCCATAGCCGTCCCGGCAGACGACGTCTTGCTGCTGCGTGTCGAGCTCGAGGGCGTCGAAGGGGGACTCGGTGGAATGCGGAGCGCGGAGCGCTACCGGGAGCCGGTTGTAGCCCAGGTTCGCGGCCGAGGTGAGTGGGGTTCCCTGTTTGACTTGGGTTTGTCCTGGGGGCCAGTTGTGGGGTTTTAGTCGGGCTTGGGTGGGGGAGTTGGGGGGGAGGGCGGCGGCGAGTTGGCGGCCGGTTTGGCCGTCGAGGCAGGGTTCGTCGGGCCAACGTTCGGTGAGGAGGCGGTACTGCCGCGCGGCTTCGTCGGGGCGGCCGGCCTGGTCGAGCAGGCGGGCCAACTGGGCGGCGGCCTCTCGTTGCAACTCCGGCGGACCTTGGGCGGCCAGCCGTCGCCACAACTGCTCGGCTTCGAGCCGCTGACCGCGTTCCTGCCGCAGCCGCGCGAGCGCCGCGCGGACGCCGTCGGCCGCCGGTTGCCCGCCGAACAGCTCGAGGAACCGCGCGTAGGCCTCGGGCGTGGCGGCCTGCTCGGCGGTGGCGAGCCGCGCGGCCACTGCCTGGTCGATCTGTTGCTTCTGCGGCTCGTCGGCCTGGGCGCGGAGCTCGCTCAGGCGGGCGTTGATCCAGCGGTCGCGGCGGACTTCGTGCCCCGGCTCGACGGTTTCCAAGCCTGCGCTCGGCTCGAGATCGGCGAGCGCCAGATAGGCTTCGAGCGCGGCGGCGATTTGGCCCGAGCGTTGCCAGCCGGCGGCGGTCAGCCGCCAGAGGGCCACCCGCTGCTCGGGGCGTTCGATGAGGGGCTCGACCTCGGCCACGAAGTCGCGATGGGCCACGAAGTCGCGCCCCAGCGCGGCGAGCAGCCCGGCCACCAACAGCTCGCGGGTCTGCACGACGCCGGCGGCGGCCTGCTGCCAGGGGCGGCGCGGGCCGCCTGCGTCGAGATTGCGTTGCGCCTCCGTCTGCGCGGCCAAGTAGCCGCGGTAGGCGCGGCGGAAGTCCTCCACGGCCAGGGCGTCTTGGCCCGCCGCCTGCCGCAGCTCGCCGCGGCGGGCGAGCGCCCAGGGATCGTCGGGGGTCTGGGCGAGGGTGGCTTCGACCTGCCGCTGGAGCGGTTCCCGCTGATAAAAGCTCTCCAGCCAGTCGACTCCCTGCGAAAGGACCTGGCCGCGATGGCAGATCAGGTTCCCCAGCAGCGCCCCGCCGGGGGCGCGGACCGGCGCGCCGAGCTGGCCCGTGGCCAGGTCGAGCGGCGTCAGGCTGCCGTCGCTAAGCGGCAGGTGGTAGGTGTTCTCGCTGACATAGCCGCGCCCCGTCGGCAGGGCTTCGGTGGGCAACTTCGTCGTCCAGGCGGGCTGTCCGTCGGCCAACCGCCAGGCCGACACCTGCTGCCGCCCCACCAGCACGACGCGCCCTTCGCGGACCGTCGCCACATAGAGGTTCTCCCCCCGCGGCTGCTTCCAGAGGAGCTGGCCGTCGGCCAGGTTCAGGCAGTGCAGTTCGTCGGCCTCCGGCGGCGCGACGAGCACGCGGCCCTCGGCCACCGTGAGCAGGGCGTCGCTGAAGCTGCTGCCGACGCCGGGCTCGCCGCCGGCGTAGCCCATCCGCACGGCCCCCAGCCGTTCGCGATAGGCGGGGCGGGTGCGGGGATAGTGGTAGCCCCACAGCAGGCTGCGGCTGGCCAGGTCGACCGCCACCACGGCCCCGGCCGAGGTGGGGCAGACGAGCACGCCGTCGGCATACGAAGGACTCGCGCCCGCCAGCCGGCGCACCGAATCCTCGACGATGTTCCGCTCCACCACCGCCAGCGGCTGCGACCAGGTCTGCTTGCCGGTGGCCGCCTCGAGCTCGACCAGGCGGATCTCCCCTTGCAGTTCGGCCAGCGCCCATAGCCGGTCCCACAAGGGGAGCGGCGCGCCCAAGAAAAAGGCCCCGGCGAGGGCCGGCTCGGCTTCGCCCGTTTCGCCCCCAACTTCCCACAGCAGCTTGCCTTCGGTCTTCAGTTCGCGGGCCGCCAAGCGGTTGAAGGTCTTGGGCCAGCTCCCTTCCAGCCGCCGCTGGCCCCCCGGCAGGAGGACGTTGGGCGAGCCCTCGAGGCCGCTGGTGAAGCCCAGTTCCTCGAGCAGATAGACGTTGCGGCCGTCGCTCGACAGTCCGCCGTAGGCGGCGTCGTCCCACAGACGTTGTTCGAGCACCAGCGCCAGCCGCGAGCTGTTCATGGCCTGCTGCAGCCGCTGCTGACTGCGCCCCGCCTCGAGCAGCCGTTCGAAGGCGTCGTCTTCCCAGGGGGCCACCTCCCAGATCCGCTTGCCGGTCAGGAAGTCGACCGCCACCAGCTTCCGCGCGGTCCGCAGCAGCACCAGGTCGCCGAGGGCCAGCGGCTGCCCCGCCGGCAGGGCCGCGGTCTGCTGATCGGCGAAGGCCGAGCGCAAGCCGGCCACCAGCCGTTCGATCGTGGGATGCTCGCTCGTCCGCACCCGCCACCGCGGGCTGAGCAGCGGCGGACCGCCGGCGGCCGGGGCGTTGCGGGCCGGATTGCCGCCGGCGAGCAGCCAGTCGGCCGGCGTCGCGCCGGCGTCGTTCGTCGCGCTTGCGTTCGTTGCGGCCGCGTTGGCCTGCGTTGTGTCTTCGTTCGTCGCGCCGTCGTTCGTGGCAACGCCGTCGCTCTCGGCTCCCCGCTCCCGGCTCTCCGCTCCCAACGCCCGCGGCCAGCCCGGCCCCAGCGCCGCGCTCAGCCAGGGGAGCGCCTCCGAATCGCTGGCGAACCAGGCCCGCGCTTGCCCCGCCACCGTCGGCGGGCTCTGCGGGAATCGCGCCTTGAGCGCCGCCAGGCCTGCCTGGGCCGCGGCCGTTTCGCCCAACGTCTGTCGGCAGGCCGCGGCATAGAGGCCGGCCAGCTTCACGAGCGGTTCGGGCGCCACGGGCGAGGCCACCACTTGGCCAAAGGCCAAGGCCGCCGCCTCGGGCCGCCCCTGTTCGGCCAGCCGCAGACCCAGGGCCAGCGACGCCTGCGCCCCGGCCGGCGTCAGCGGCCAGCGGCGGGCGACCTCTTCCAAGGCCGGCTGGTTGCCCGCCTGGGCCGCCTGCGCGAGCTGCCGGGCAGCCCCCGCGGCGTAATGCAGTTCATAAGCCTGGCGGCCGGCCGGCGGCAGTTCGGCCAACACCCGCCGGGCTTCGCTCTTCAGACTGCGATAGACCGGTTGGGCCGGATCGGGGCGGAAGAAGTAGTCCTCCCCGCCCGCCAAAATCCCCCCCAAAAAACCGACCCCCTCCGCATACCGCCCCCCACCCACCAACCCCCGACCCTCCTCGAAACGACGCGTGAGATCGCGATTCGCCGGGAAGTCGGCCGAGGCGCCGGCCTGGGTGAATTCGTCCCCTTGAAAGGCGAATTGCCGCGCCTGAATCTGCGCCGCCTGGGGAGGCAGGACGCGGAAGTTGCCCGGCCGCTGTGGGAACTGGGCGGCCAACGGGAGCACCATGCCGAGGAGCGTCAGCAGGCCCGCTGCGCGGACCGCAAAGCGAATCGAGCGAGTACGATCCATCGAAGGCATGCTCCGTGTGAGGACCCGCGGCTGCGCCGGGCGACGGCCACCCGGGCTGCGGTGATGCGGGCTCGAATCGTTCGAGCACAGGTAAATCTCTGACGCGCGGCGCGGCTTGCGCGAGCCGAAAAAGCTCGGCAAATGCCGGAATCAAATCTAGCTTAGACGGCTGAACCGGACCTTCGCAAGCAGCCGGGGCCACGCAGCGGCGACGCGACTTCTACGCAGAAAGCCGGGGTTTGGGGCGCGACGAGGGCGATTTGCGGCAGCGCCGTGCGACCGGCGCAGCTTGCGTGCGCGGAACGAGCGGCACGGTCTGGCTGGAAAGTTTGCGGGGGGAAGTGAATTCTCCGATCGGCGAAGACGATAGGTTTCCGTAACCTAGTGCGGCTGCGGGAGGGGCAATTTTTCCCGAGATTTTGCGGCCTGCCGCGGTCGGGAAGGGTTGCATTTTCGCCAAGGTCGTCTTTAATCATCCCGTCCTGAATTCGAGGCCCGTTCCTGAATTCCCGGATGGATCAGTCACAACCGAGTCCCAAGCCCCACGAGGAGGGTCCCACGAAATGGCCAAGGCCCCAGCAAAGAAGGCCCCGAGCAAGACCGAGATCTTCAGCAGCATTGCGGAATCGACCGACCTGACCAAGAAGCAGGTGGCCGCAGTGATGGAAGCCCTGGTCGGCGAGATCAAGAAGAGCCTCGGCAACCGTGGCCCGGGCGTGTTCCAGATTCCCGGCCTGGTGAAGATCGAGAAGAAGAAGATGCCGGCTCGTCCGGCCAAGAAGGGCGTGCCCAACCCCTTCAAGCCTGGAGAGCTGATGGACGTTCCGGCCAAGCCGGCGTACACCAAGATCAAGGTTCGGCCGCTGAAGAGCCTGAAGGACATGGGCTAGTTCGGCCGGCCGGTCGCCTGACTCACGAGGCCAGTTCCTCCTTTTGAGTGAGCGGCCGCCAGGCGACGGACGTCTGAGGCGAGCGCGCTCCGCAAACGCGTTGATTGCGGAGCGCGCTCTTGCCGTTTCTTCCCCCTCGAGCTTGCCGCACGGGCGGCAGATTCTTTCGAGGAGCGTGTGATGCTTGCGGAGCCGACGGCGCCGTCCAACAGGGGCGTTCTCTAGCGGAACTCCCGCCCAGGCTTGGGCGTCCAAGATCCGCGGCTGCCACGCGAACAGAGTGCGGCGGTAGCCGGGCTGAGACCGGGACAATTAGGGAGAAAAAGCTGCTTGGCCGCCGGCTGCGATCTTGCGGCCCCTGTCCAACTGGCTTAGGCTAACGAACGTCGCCGGAACAGGCCCTTAGATCCGCAACGCCGGCGACCTCCCCCCGAAATGTTGCTGCTCAACGCCGCGCGTGCGCCTGGTGGCCCTGTGGCGCCTGCCTCGTCCATCGTCGAATTCTGAACAGGAGCAAGAGGAATGTCTCAGCCCAAGCGTCGGTTGCGCGGGTTTACCTTGGTTGAGCTGTTGGTGGTGATCGCCATCATCGGCATCCTCATTGCGTTGCTCCTGCCGGCCGTTCAATCGGCCCGCGAGGCGGCTCGCCGCGGCGCCTGTCTCAACAACCTCAAGCAGTTGGCGCTGTCGGTCAGCCTGTACGACGACCAAAACAAACGGTTGCCCCCCGGCAGCACCGGCAAGGCCAATGGCAGTGAAGGCTCCTATTCGTTTCCCTCGCCGTGGTCCGACCCGACCGGCGGCAGCGGGCTGCCCTGGGGTCACTACAGTTGGGCGGCCGTGATTTTGCCCTTCATGGAAGGGCAGAACATCTACAATACGATCGACTTCAGTTTGCCGGCTTACGCCGAAACGATTCCCGAAGACGCCGGCTGGGGCAAGGAACGCGGCCCCTCGGGCAACGTCAAGAACAAGCTGGCCTCGCAGAGCCAGCCGGCCACGTTCGTCTGTCCCTCGGCGCACACGGCGCTGAACCTCGCCTCGGGCATTCGCCGCCAGACGATGTTCAAGGACTACGGCATCAACACCGGCTCAGGCAACGACGGTTGTTGTGCGGAGCGCAACGGGCCGCACGACGGCCTGGCCTGGGTGCGCAGCTCGGTGCGGTTGGGCGAAGTCCTCGACGGCACCAGCAGCACGTTCTTGTTTCTCGAGTTCGCCCACAACGCAGGGCATAGTTGGACCTCGCCGGAGTGGGGCACCAATCACTTTCTCTGGGTCCACCACACGTCGGGTGGTTACGTGACGGCTGCGGAGTACGGCGGCGCACCGCCCTTCCCGCCCAACACCACGTTCCCCAACACCCGCGGCGCCTTCAGTGATCATCCGGGCGGTGTGAACGCGGCTTATCTCGACAACCACGTGGCCTTCATCAGCAACAACATCGACACTCGGCTCTACTCGCGGTTGTTTACCCGGGAAGGCCAGGAAGTGGTGCAGTTGCCCGAGTAGGCGCCGCCTCCGCTGGTTCGGTCGTTTCTTCGCGCAAGACGCACGTACGTTTCCCGGGAAGGGCTCGAGATGATGGCTCGGCGGTTGGTCGCACTGTTGGGAGTGGTGGTTCTCTGTGCCGGCTGCACGCAGCAGGGGCCGGATATCGTGCCCGTCACCGGCAAGGTCACGCACAACGGCCAGCCGGTGCCCAAGTTGTTCCTCAGCTTCCAGCCCGACGACGGGCGGGCAAGCTGGGCCACCTCGGATGACGAGGGGAACTTCGAGCTCGAGTACGACTCGACGCACAAGGGCGCCCGCGTGGGCAACCACACGGTGACGCTGCTGCATCGCCCGGCCTCGATCGACGAGGAAATGAAGATGAACAAGGGCAAGGCCAAGCTGCATCCCGACATGAAGAAAATCTTGGCGAAGTATGGCCCGACCGGCACGGACAAGCTGCAGGTGACCATCTCCGCGAAGCAACAGCCGCTCGATCTCAAGCTCGACTAGGGCTCGGATTCGTTGACTGGGTCTGCGGCCTTCAACTCTCGCGTTGCTCGATGAACGTTCCTCGCGCCCGGTTCGCCCTCGTCGCAGCGTTTTTCGCGACTCTTGCGCTGGGCTGTGGGGAGAGCCGCCCCCAGATCATTCCGGTGCGGGGCACGGCCACGCGCGGCGGCAAGCCGGTTGCGAACCTCTACCTCGACTTCCAGCCCACGAGCGGCCGTAACAGTTGGGCCTTTACCGACGACCAGGGTCACTACGAACTCGAATACGACCAAGGCGTCATGGGGGCGATTGTCGGCGAGCACACGGTCACCGTGTCGCTCAAGCCCAAAGACCTCGAAGCGGAATTGGCCCTGCAGACGGGACAGTTCAAGTGGTCGGCCGATGCCCAAAAGATCGGGGCCAAGTACGGGGCCGGCTCGCCGAACCGCAAGAAGGTTACCGTGGCGCCGGGCAGCGAAGTGATCGACCTCGAACTCGACTGAGTCGAGATCGACTACAAGCCGTCAGCGATCACGCCGCGAGAGTGTTTCACGGTGAGCCAACGCACGAAGATCGGCTGGCTCGCCCTCACCCTTCTGCTCAGCGGCGCCGTGTTGCTGACCGGCGTAGGCGGAAGTCAGTCGACCGCGCTCGCCGCGGCGTTCTTCCGCGTGGGCGCCGTTCTCGGCGCGCTCTGGCTCGCTTATGCGGAGCTGTCTCGAATCCCAGCGCGGCTGTGGCTCGCGAGCGCGGCGGCGCTCGTGGTGTTTGCGGCGCGGCCGCGCTGGTGGCCGGTGGCGCTGGCGGTGTTCGCGATTGCTCTCCTTGCCCGGCCAGCGCGCCGGCGCGGTTGAGCGGTCGGCGCGCGCGAGTTCGCCAGGAGGCCGGCGCGGCAGCTCCTGGCGAACGGAGGAGACGACGTCGCGTCTACTGCTGGACGACTTGCAGCACGAAGACCGAGGTCATTTCGTCGATCGGAGACGCCCCCAGGACCACGAATTGCCCATACGGCGCGTCGATGGTGCTCGACAGACTGACCAAGCTGTGCGGCGCAGCTTGAGCGTTGTTGGCGTCCTTCGGGGCGGGGCGATCTTCGCGGACACTGAGATCGAGCGTGAGCCGCGGGTATTGCAGGTGCGGCTGCCAGACGAGCTCGCCGGCCACCTCGAAACGCGTGGGCGCATCAAGAACGGGGGTGCCCAGCAACGTAAACGTCGTGCCGCTCACGTTGACCAACGAGTTGGCGACCACGCGGAGGTCCTCGATTCCCAACTTCGCTAGCGCCCCGACCACGGGCTCGAGATCCTTGGCCGGCGCGGCGCGATCTCCCTTCAACCCCGAAACCAAC
The DNA here is from genome assembly GCA_044221365.1 of Pirellulales bacterium. Classification (GTDB taxonomy): domain Bacteria; phylum Planctomycetota; class Planctomycetia; order Pirellulales; family JBGAPH01; genus JBGAPH01. The sequence continues at coordinate 16,195 of JBGAPH010000045.1, read as the reverse complement.
CAGAGCACGCGCACTTGCACCGGCGGGTGATCGGGCCGAGCCGTGGGCAGAGCAGCCGGATTCGCCACGGAGTCGAGCCGCTCGATCAGCGCCTCGGCAACGCCCAACGATTCGTTGTCGCTGGACAGGATGAGCGAGTTCGTCCGCTCGTCCACCGCAAACCGACCTTTGCCCAAAACGCCTTGCAGCACCAGCGCCAATTCCTGCGCTCGGGCGTTCGCGAGTTGAAAGACTTTGAGGGCCGGCTGCGGCGTCGGCGTCGGCGTTTGGGCCAATCCTCGGGGAACGTGCGCCAGGCACAGGCCGCAAGTCAGCAGCAACAGAGCAACGAATCGCAACGGTCGGAGGTTCATGAGAGTTCTCGTGGGGGACGAAGGGGTGAATGGATGCGGAGCTTTAGGACCCGCCGAGCGGCCGCGCTTCCAGCACGGGGTAAGTCCAGACGATCGTGACGCGCGGATCGCTCGATTCCAGCGGGCGAGCAATCACGTTGCTGCTCAGTTGTACGGACACGGCGGCCGACCTTGGCCCGGCGGCACCCGCCGGCGCCGTGGCGATGGCGCCGGCATCGCCACGCTCGACGCGCGGCCAAGTAAACCAAACGGCGGCCAACAGCAGGCCAGCAAGGGCGCCTCCCCGCACGAAGCGCCGCACTCGTAGCCGCCGTTTGAAACGCAGACCCAACGGCGGCGCGGGCTCGAGGTCGGCTGCTCGCCCGAGCAAGCCATCGATCCGGCGTTGCAGGTCGAGTGCGTTCTGACAAGCCGTACAGCCCGCAAGATGCTCCGCGAACATCGCCCGATCTCCGGCCGTGAGCAGGTCGAGCAGGTAGGCGTCGAGTTGATCGCAAACTTCGTTCATGTGCGTTGCCGTTCCGGAATCAAGTGAGCCAGCCGCTCGCGCATTCGTTTGCGGGCTAAGCACAGGCTGGCCTTCACGGCGTCGGGTGACGATTCGAGGGCGTCGGCCACCTCGGCGATCGACAGTCCTTCGCACGCATGCAAATACAACACTTCGCGCTGCCGCTGCGGCAGTCCGTCAAGCGCGGCCAGCGCCTGCTCGACCAACTCTCGCTCTTCGAGCCCTCGTGCCGGCTCGGCGGGGCAAATCACGGCCGCAGGTTCGATCAGTTCTTCCTCGGTGGTCGATCGCCGCCGCAGCCGATCGCGCCACAGGTTGGCTACGATCTGAAACAACCAGGCGCGGGCGGCGTTGGGATTCCGCAGCCGGTCGCGGCCGCGCCAGGCCCGCAGCAGCGCGTCTTGGGCCAGGTCCTCAGCGGCCGCGCGATCGCGCGTTAGCCGCAGGGCAAAGCGGTAGAGACGGTCGGCGTGTTGGGCGAGCAGATCGTGCACCGCGCGGCTCGGGGGCGGCCGTGGCCGGGGACTAAGGCATCCTGGCTGTTAGACGCCCGGGGCAGGCCGAGGTAAAGCGCGGCGAAGCCAAATCGGCCCCGGGTCCATGCCTGGGGAGGCGGCCTACCCCGCCATGAGGGTTTTGCCTGACGAGTTCACGTCAAGACGGATTTGCAGAAAACCGGTTTTGTTGCAGCCGGGGGGTGGACGGAGTACCATCAATTCTTGAAGCTGCCAGCGATCTGCGTTCGTAATGCGGATACGAGCCCCGAGCGCCGACAGCTTTTGCAATGGCTCATGCGCTGCGGCCGATAGGCCAAACCGCTCTTCCAGGGTTTGCTGAGATCAAGGATTCCCCGTGACAATCCGCACGTATCGCGTCGCTTGCTCCGCGTCGTTGTTCGCCCGCCTGCTCGCGGCAATCTTGGCCCTGGGTTCGACGTCTGCCCTGGCCCAAAACAACAATGCGAACAACAACGCCAACAATAACAACAACAACAATAACAACGGCGGCAACAACCTGAACAACGTGAACGGCGCCCTGGTGCCGTTCGTGCAGACCCGCCAAGTGGGCGGCATGCTCATCGACGCGGGGGGCGTGCTGCAAAATGTTGAGGTCGATGAGCGCAACGCGCTGCGGCAACAGCGCATCATGGCGTTGCAGCCCGCCGTGGCCGATTTGGACGCTCCGGCCGAGCTGCGCAAGGTCTCGCTGCGCAAGCTCGAGGCGGCGATCGCGCACCATCTGAAACACGACAAGGGCCCGCTGCCCGACGAAATCCGCTACCTGGGCGGACTGCAGCGCGTGCGTTACGTGTTCGTCTATCCCGAACAGGGGGACTTGGTGCTCGCCGGGCCCGGCGAAGGCTGGAAGGTCAGTCCGGCGGGCGAAGTCGTTGGCAACAAGAGCGGCCGTCCGGTGTTGCAGCTCGAGGACTTGCTGGTGGCGCTGCGCACGGCCGCGTCCGCGAGCAACACGGTCATTAGTTGCTCGATCGAACCGACCGAAGAGGGGCGCCGCCGGCTCGAAGCTCTCCGGCTTTCGACAATCGGCAACCCAACTCAAACGCTGACGCTGATGGAGCAGCAACTCGGCCCGCAAAACGTTCTCGTTGGCGGCGTGCCTGGCACGTCGCGCTTCGCGCAGGTGCTCGTTTCGGCTGACTATCGCATGAAGCGGATCGCGATGAAGTTCGATCCCTCGCCTGTGAAAGGCCTGCCGAGCTATCTCGACATGGCGAGCCCTGCAGCCGCCACGCAAACGCCCCGCTGGTGGATGACCACCAGCTACGAGCCGCTGCTCAAAGATCCTGACGGACTCGCCTGGGAGCTTCGGGGCCAAGGGGTGAAGGCGATGACCGAGGAGGACGTGTTCGTCGATGGAGTGCGGCAAAAGACCGGCAAGAAGAACGCCCAGGCCCAGAAGTGGGCCGACCTGATGACGGAGCACTTCCAGGAGCTGGCGGCAAAGGACACCGTCTTCGGCGAGCTGCGCAACTGCATGGATCTGGCGATCGTGGCCGCGCTGATCACGCGGGAGAACCTGGGCGAAAAGGCCGGCTACAGCATGCCGGTGCTGCTCAACCAGGGGGAGCTAGCGATCACCAATTATGAGGCGCCCAAGACCGTGCATTCCATGGCCAGCGCCGTGAAGAAGCGCCGCACGTGGATCATCAGCGTCTCCGGGGGCGTGGAGCTCGATTCGTTCGGCGTGGCGGGCCGTCAACAAGCCGACGCCGCCCTGGCCCCGCTGCGGGCCGACGCCCTGGGCGGCCAGCAGGACCGCTGGTGGTGGAACTAGTGCAGCGTCGTTGCTAGAAGTTCCGGTTGCCCGATCGATACTAGCCCGCAGCGCGAGCAAGGGAGAGCTACGCGTCCCTGGTCAAGTCTCGCGGAACCCTGCACGGGCCGGGGAGCATTTTCAGCCAGCGCGCCAGCGGGCGCTCCCGTCCCTTGCTTGCGCTGCGGGCTAGTGTGGCGCACCCGAAAACCAAGCTGTGACGCGGAACTAGGGGCGGGCCCAAGCTTTCGCGGTGGATAACCGCTTGCTAGCGGCGCCCCTGGGCAGAGTCCTGGGAACGCTCGCGGCGACCCCTCTTCGCGGCTGACCTCGCCGCGTCCCCCTTCTCAACTGGCCTTTGCAGCGCCGGTCAGATTTGGTACCTACCCCGCTTCGCAGGTGCGATGGACCGCGCCCGCGCTAGGGTCGTCCGCTTCGTGAGGGCCTGTCCGTGGCCGCCGGGGCGACGATTCGTACCCTGACTCTTCTTGGTGGAGACGTCGGCATGCGTCGAGTATGGATTCCGGCCGTGGCAGGTTCGCTGGTGCTCACGGCCGGTCTGATCGCGATCTCCTATGATCAGCGCGGCGCAACGCCGGCCCACGCGGCCGATGTGGCCGGCGCGGCGGTCGCCGAGCAGTCGGAAGCTCGTGCGCCGAGCCCCGCGCGCCCGGCGGCGGCTCCTCAGACCGACGCCTTTGGCGGCGGCTGGGATGCCGGTTACGGTGCGTCTCGAGACGCTGTCACCGAACAAGCTTCTGCCGAGCCAGCGGATGATCCGGCGCAAGTGGCCGCCGACCCGTACGGAGTAGATGCGGCCGCGCCCGGGCGCGTGGCAGAGGAATCGCCGTACGCTGAGCCAGAGCCGGCGGAGGTCGAGCAAGAAAAGCTGGCCCAACGGGCGCCCGCGCGTCCCAAGCAACTCGATCAACGCGGCGCCGCCGCACAGGTCCCCCCTCGCGAAGCTCCTGCAGCCGCCCCGCGCAAGCCGGTCCGCACAGCCGCGGCCGAGATCGACGAAGAACCTGCCGCCCCAACGGCGGCCGAGGCCGAAGAGGGCTACGCGGGCGCTGAGCCGTACTCGGCGGAGCCCGCCCCCACGGGCGACGCGTTTAGTGCCGCCGACTATCCGGCGGCCGCTCCCGCCAGCGGCGCCCCCGCCGAACTCACCGATCGCGCGGCCCCCGGCGCCCACCGCCCCCTGGCGGCCGCCACGCCTGCCGGTCCTGCGTTCGACGAAGGAACCGGAGAGCCTGGCGCCCGCGACCTCGAGGGCCTGCAAGCGCCGAGCGTGTCGATCGAAAAGATCTTGCCGGCCGAAGTGCAGGTCGACAAGGAAACCGAGTTCGTCATTCGCGTGCGCAACAACGGGGTGATCCCCGTCTACAACGTCGAGCTGCGCGATCAGGCGCCCAAGGGCGCTCGCCTGATCGGCACGACTCCCTCCGCTTCGCGCGGACCCCAAGGCGAGCTGCTGTGGCAGTTCGATTCCTTGGAACCCAATGCGGAAAAGCTCGTCAAGATCGCGCTCGTGCCCATGGTCGAAGGCGAACTGGGCAGCGTGGCCAGCGTGATCTTCGAAGGCCGCGCTTCGGGCCGCACCAAGGCCACGCAGCCTGCCCTGGCCATCGAAGTCGACGGCCCCAAAGAGGTGCTGATCGGCGAGCAGGTGCTGCTGACCATGAAGCTCTCGAACACCGGCAGCGGCGCCGCCACCGGCGTGGTGCTCGAAGAATCGATTCCCGAACAATTCACCCATCCGGCAGGCAAGGAGCTCGAGCTCGAAATCGGCACGCTCAAGCCGGGCGAGAGCCGCAAAGTGGAACTTACGCTCACCGCGTCGAAGGCCGGGAAGGTGAAAAACGCCCCCATGCTGCGGGCCGACGGCGATCTCAAGGTAGCCTACGACATCGACCTCGAGGTGCTCGCGCCCGACCTCAAGGTGGCCCTCGACGGTCCCAAGAAGCGGTTCCTGGAAACGCGGGCTACCTATACCGTGAGCGTGTCGAACCCTGGCACCGCCACGGCCAAGAACGTGGAGCTGATCACCTATCTGCCCAAGGGGCTCAAGTTCGTGCAGGCCAACAACGCAGGCCAGTACGACGCCGCCAAGCACGCTGTGCAGTGGAACCTGGTCGAGTTGCCGGCCTCCGAGACCGGCGACGTGACCTTGGTCGCCGAGCCGGTCGAGCAAGGCGAACAGAAGCTGCGGGTCGAAGGCCGCGCTCAGCAAGGGCTTTCCGATCAGGTCGAGGAGACGGTGCTCGTCGAAGGGTTGGCGGCCATCCTCTTCCAGGTCGTCGACATGAACGACCCGATCGAGGTCGGCGGCGACACGACCTATGAAATCCGCGTGACCAACCAGGGCTCGAAGGCGGCCACCAACTTGCAGCTTGTGGCCCTGCTCGACAACGGCATGACCTTCGTCAACGCCAGCGGTCCGTCGCGTCATGCGGCCAAGGGACAGAGCGTCGAGTTCGAACCGCTCAAGGCCCTGGCCCCCAAGGCGGAAACCACCTACAAGGTCCGCGTGCGGGCCGACGCCGAAGGCGACCTCCGCCTCCGCGTGCAGGTGCTGACCGCCGAGATGCGCTCGCCGGTCACCAAGGAAGAGAGCACCCACGCCTACGGCGCGGAGTAGCTTCGCTCGAGCGGTCAGCGACGCCAACCGCTCTTCTCGAGTTACCTGGCAACGAATCATCCCCAGATAGCCAATCGCGGCTATCTGGGGATTTCTTTTTGAGGGCGGACTTCCATACGTCCTTTGCCAGGGAATTTTGCTGGCGGTAGGATTGGTGGTTCGAGACATGCTGCTCGAGAGCTTGCTTTGCTCCCCGATTCTGATCGACTCGGTCCGGACGCGTGAAACGAAAACTGGCCTGCGCGTCTGCAGTCATTCTCACCTTGGTCGCGGTCGGCGCTCTGTATGCCAAGCGATTGAGGGTGGCCGAAGAAGTACGGCGAATTGTGACTGCGAGTTGTGTTACTTCGATCGCCGTGTCTGACGACGGAACAACTCTTGTGACCGGTGATGAAGAAGGGAAGGTAACCTGGTGGGACATCGAGGCCTGGACCCCTCGAGCACGCCTGGCAAGCGAGGGCAACGGTCGCATCGCCGTCCTCGAGATGTCAGCAGATGGCAAGCTCGTGGCCTGCAATTCCGGGTCGCGCGGCGTGGTCGTTCTCGACACGGCAACCGCGTCGCAAGTCTTTCGCGGGAACGACGACCTCGAGGTGTCGGACCTCTCGTTTTCGCGAGACGGTCGACAGTTGGCAGTGGCCGGCCGAAGGTCGACCGGGAGCGCTGTTGAGCTCTGGCAGACGGGCGACTGGACCCGAAACACACTCTTGTCGGAGTCTGCCGAAGACGTAACCGCAGTTCAATTCTCGGCAAGCGGAGCGTCGCTGTTTGTTCAGCTAGACGGGGCGCCCTTGCGCGAAGTCGAAGTTTCAGGTGGTCGTTTGCGAAGGACCTTTGACGCGACGGAATACGGCGAACCGACGTTGGCGACAGACAAGGAGGGGGCCTTGCTCATGGTGGGGACTGCGATCTTAGAAATCGATGGCGGCACGACGTATGGCGTTGACGTTATCGACCTCCAAACGTTGAAGCGACTCCGGCGGATTCCCTTCCAGGGAGGGAGACTCCACTATGACGGCAAACGGCTGATGGTCGGCGTCTCTCATCGGCCGTATACCATCGCGAACGTCCTTAAGTCGATGGTCGTCGGGGGAAGCACACTCTATGTCTACGAAGCTGAAAATGGCCGTGAGTTGCTCCGGCAGCGGTCGCGCGACCAATTAAACGACGCCGTGGCGCTTCCCAAACAAAACGTTGTTGTGGCCGTTGGCTGCGATCGGCCGGGGCGCGGCGTTGTGGTGGTCTATCGCGTCCCACGGACGCCAGTGGACGACAAATAGGCAGTGCTCGGCCAGAGGGTCGCCTACTTTTCCCGCAGCCGCTCCTTCAGCCGCGCCACCTCTTCCGCGTTCCACCCCTCCGGCGCCGTCACCGCGATCCAGGCGTCGACGTAGCTCGCGGCGGCGAAGTTGTGGCCGTAGCCGTGGGGGACACTCGTCGCCAGCGGCAGATCGAAGGCCACCTGCAGGAACGTGAGCAGCGGCCACCATTGGAGATAGGGAGACACGTCGGGCCCGCGCTCTCCCACCAGCCATTCCGGCCGGCGATAGAGCAGATCGGTTGAGAAGAAGCTCATGGGATCGCTGGCGTGCTGAATGTACACCAGCCGCATCGGCCCCCACCGCCGGCCTCCCATCGGCAGCACGTTCTCGCGCCCCGTGAACCGCACCATCGAGCTGTCGCGAAACGTCGGCAGCCACACCGGTGTGCCGGGATTGCGGCCGCGGACGGCGTTCGACCAAACCGTGCTCGGAAACGGCGGCCCGCTCCAGACCGCCCCTTGGATCGGATCTTCGAACACGGTGAATAAATCGGCGCTGGCCGCCGAGCCGAGCGCCCCCAGGCTCAGTCCGTGCAGGTAGAGCTTCGGCCGGCGGTCCTTGGGCAGGGTCGTCCAGTGGTTGTAGATCGTGTCGAAGAGCACTTGCCCGGCCTCGAGCGAGCGGCGGGGGTCGACCAGGATCGTGATCCAGCTCGGCAGATACGAGTACTGCATGGTCACGATCGCAGTGTCGCCGCCGTGCAAGTACTCGAGCGAGTCGACCGCGCCCGGATCGAGCCAGCCGGTGCCGGTCGGCACGGCGACCACGAGCAGCGAGCGCTCGAACCCGCCGACCCGCTTCAGCTCCTCGAGCGCGAGCTTGGCCCGCTCCTCCAGGCTATCGCGCGAGCGCATGCCGGCGTACACGCGGAGCGGCTGCTTGGCGGGTTGCCCGCGGAAATCAGCGATGTCCTGCTGGGTGGGCCCACTGAGGATAAACGTCTTGCCACGGCGGCCGATCGTGTCCCAGGGGACGAGCGACTCGGGGCCTCCGCTGGCGGTAGGCAGCGTCGGCGCCGGCAACTCGTCTTCGACCACCTTGTCGATCTCGAGGAAAATCGAGTCGGCCGCCCGCAGCGCCAGCCGCGCCACCACGCGGTTGGCGATCAAGAAAACCGCCAGCACGACGAGCGCCGTGGTGAGCACGTAGGAAACCCGCCGCGGCATGATCGCTTGTGCGCGGTGATGGACGAACTGCCAACAAAGACCGATGGTGCGCGCGAGGGCGATGAGCAGCACCGCGGTCACGAGCGCGATCAGGCCCACGCGCAAAGGGTAGGCCGTTTCGACTTTTGGCATCTCCATCAGCGCGCGCAGCGAGTTCTGCCAAACCGTGGCCCGCCAGAGCACGATGACCACGAGCAGCGCCACGGCGGCCGAGGTGGCCCACTTGCTGGTCCGCTCGAGCCGCGCTCCCGGCGTCCGTAACTGCAAGAAGCGATAGAGCCACACGCACGCCTCGCCCACGCCGTAGCCCACGGCCAAGGCAAAGCCCGACAGGATTCCCTGCACCACGAAGTTGCGCGGCAGGAGCGACGGCGTGAGCGAGCCGGCGAAGAGCAGCGTGGCGAAGGCCAGGCCGACGAAGGAGAACTTGGCCCAATAGCGGGCGGGCAGGGACTGCAGCCATGCCGCCAGCCGTCGTGCTGGGCTTAGCCCAGGAGTAGTTGCAACGGGGGGGGCGTGGTTCATCGCGGGCAAGGATGATTTGGATGTCGTTTCTGGCCAGACCTTGAGAATAGGCCAAATACGGCGGCCGTTCGAGGGCCGCGGCGCGCCGTAATCGAAGGTTGAGAGACGATCGTCGAGCGCCGGCGATGTCGCCGAGCTCGACCTCGCGCGAGCAAAGCCCCGTGAGGGGCGCGAGAAGTTAGCCAGGGGCGCAAGCCCCTGGGAGTACGCGCGTCTCGCGAGAAGGGCCCCAGCGGGGCGAAAGGATGCTCTACGGTTGGTTGTCTGCCGCCCTTCCAGGGCGGTCAAACCACTCTGTTGCAGAGGAGCCAGGGGCTAGCGCCCCTGGCTAACATCTTGCGCCCCTATCGGGGCTGCGGAATCGACTTGCCCGCGTCGACCTCGTCCTAGACTTTCACGGTGTTCTCGATCCGGACCGCCTGCATCAACCGGCCGCCCTACTCCAGCGGCTGCCGCGTATCCGGGCTCACGAAGTGCCCTTCGCTGAGGAACCGCAGCGTGTAGTCGAGCACCTTGGGGTCGGTCATCATGAACGTGTGATTGACCGGGAGCACGGCGAAATCGCGGGCCCCCTTGAGCTTGGTCGTCTCCACGCTCACGATCCGGTCGTTGTCCCCCTTGAGCAGCGGGTTCAGCCCGCGCTCGTTGCCGCAGCCGCCGGCGATGATGCCGAACTCGCACTGCGGGGTCGCCAGCCGCGGCGCGAGCTCGTGCCAGGCTTTGCCGAGCTGCTTGGCCGAGCGGCCGCCAACCCATTCGTACACCGGCCAGCGGTCGAGCTGCACCGCCAGATCGGCGCCCTGATTGGGCGGGCCGAGCATGACGATGCGCTTGATGCGCTGATCGCCCTGTTCGCCGGTCACCGAGTTCGTGTGGTCCGCCAGGTAGTGGCGGATCACCAGGTTGCCCAAACTGTGGGCGACGAAGTTGATCTCCTCGACCTCAGGGAAGCCCGCGAGCACTTCGCCCAAGTGCTTGGCGTGCCAGCCGACCTCGGCCCGCGTGGTGGGGTAGCCCATGTAGAACACCTGGTAGCCCCCCTGCTCTTCCAGGTGCTGCCCCAGCGTGCAGAGCGAACCGCGCGTGCGAAACAGCCCGTGGAGCAGCAGCACGACGCGGCCGCGCATCGGCGCCAGGTTCTGCTCGCGCTTGATCGCTTCGAGCCGTTCCGCGCATTGCTCGAACGTGCCCGAGGCGTGGCGGCGGTTGCGCTCGTCGAGCAGCCGGCAGTGGCCCGTGAGCACGCACTGCTGAATGCGCCAGCCGTGGAACAGCCGGCGATCCGCCCAGAATTGTTTGCCGCCTAAGGTCGACACCGGTCGACTCGCACCCGCGGTTGGCGCAGCCTCATCGGCCCGCAACCCGCGCGAGACCCAAGAAACCCAAGTAAACATGAAAACCGTTCCGGCCAACATCCAGGGCCGCATTGCCACAACTCCGTGCCTAACGACAGAGGATAGCTGCTCTCAAGACCAGGCGGGAGTGCTATGAGGATATAACGCGCGGCGCCGCCCGTTTTTTAACGAAGAGCTCGCAATCGCGGGCCGGAAGCTGGCCGCTAGCAATGCGTTCGGCTAGACTAGGCGCTGTCGGCAGTCCGGGATGACCGCCGATCCTGCCTTGGGGCGCTTCCCCCTTACGACCTTCGACCGGAGGCGGCGATGGCTCGACGCGGCTCCTTTCTCCTTGCGCTGGTGTGGCTGGGCGGGTTGGTTGCTGGCGCGGCATTGGCTGCTGCGGCCGACGACGACCCGCTCTGGTCGCTCGAGCCGGTGCAGCGGCCCGCGCTCCCCGAGGTGAAGGACGCTGCCTGGCCGCGGAACGAGATCGACCGCTTCCTCCTCGCCAAGCTCGAGCAACTCGGCCGCCAACCCGCGCCGCCCCTCGATCGCCAGCGGCTGATTCGCCGCGCGTACTTCGATCTCTGGGGGCTCCCCCCAGCGCCCGAGGACGTGCAGGCATTCGTGGCCGACGAGTCGCCCGAGGCCTACGAAAAGCTGCTCGATCGGCTGCTCGCCAGCCCCAACTACGGCGAGCGCTGGGCCCGCCACTGGCTCGACATCGTGCGCTACGCCGACACCAACGGCTACGAGCGCGACGCCGAAAAGCCCGGCTCATGGCGCTACCGCGATTGGGTGATCAACGCGCTCAACGCCGACCTGCCCTACGACCGCTTCATCCTCGAGCAGCTCGCCGGCGATGAGATCGAGGGGGCGACCGACGATACCCGCGTCGCCACGGGCTTCTTGCGGATCGGCACCTTCGACGACGAGCCGAACGACCCGCTCCAATACAAGTTCGAACAGCTCGACGACCTGGTGCACGCCACGGCCACGTCGTTCATGGCGCTCACCGTCCGCTGCGCCCGTTGCCATGACCACAAGTTCGACGCGATTCCTCAGACCGACTATTACGCATTCCTCGGGTTCTTCAATGGGGGCGGGGCCGGTGAGGGGGACCTGCTCTCCTTCACCGAGAAGCAGCGCGAGCCGGCGCCGGTGAAGCTGCTCACGGCCGGCGACCCGCGCCGCGAGGCCGATGTCGTGCCGGTCGGCTTCCTCACGATGGTCTCGGCGGCGGGACGCGCGATCGAACCGCCCGCGGAGAACGCCAAGACCTCGACGCGGCGCACGCAGTTGGCCCGCTGGCTCGCCGACCCGCAGCATCCGCTCACCGCGCGCGTGATGGTGAACCGGATTTGGCTGCATCACTTCGGCCAGGGGCTCTGCCGCACGCCCGACAACTTTGGCGCGATGAGCACGGCGCCGACGCACCCGGAGTTGCTCGATTGGCTGGCGGCCGACTTCATGGCGGGCGGCTGGCGCATCAAGCGACTGCACAAGCAGATCATGCTCTCGGCTGCGTATCAGATGGACTCGACGAATCCGCACGAGTCCGAGTATGCGGCCGTCGATTTCGCGAACGAGAGCTGGTATCGCACCAACCGCCGGCGACTCGAGGCCGAGGCCTTGCGCGATTCGATGCTGGCGGTCAGCGGCGAGCTCAACCCCCAGGCAGGCGGTCCGGGTTTCTTCCCCCCGGTCAGCGCCGATGCCCTCGAAGGCCTCTCGATGAAGGCCGCCGCCTGGCGCACTTCGCCGCCGGAGGACCAGCGCCGCCGCACGATCTACATGTTCACCAAGCGATCGCTCCTTTCGCCGCTCCTCACGGCCTTCGACCTGGCGGACACGACGCAGCCCTGCGTGCAGCGGAGCGTGACCACGGTGGCGCCCCAGGCGCTCGCGCTCCTCAACAACGAGTTCGTTCACGCGCGGAGCACGGCCTTTGCTAAGCGCGTACGAAGCGAGGCCGGCCCCGCGCTCGATGCGCAGATCGAGCGGGCGTGGTGGCTGGCGCTGGGACGAGCGCCGCGCGAAGCCGAGAAGCTGGCCGCCGCCGAGCACCTTGCCGCCCAGCGCACCCGCTTCGCGGCTTCGCCTGCACCGGCCGAATTCGCCGCCAACTCCCCGGATGAGTTGGCCCTGGCCTCCCTGTGCCACGTGCTCTTCAACCTGAACGAGTTTGTCTATGTCGACTGAACGCCCCGCTGGCACCGGCCGCCGACTCTTCCCTTGTGGCCAATCGCGGCGCGAGTTCGTGTGGGAAATGGGCGCGGGGTTCGCCGGCCTCGCGCTCTCGGGTCTGCTCCAGGCCGACGGCTTCTTCGCCCGCCACGCACGCGGCGCCGAGCTCAAATCCGCCAGCAAGGTCGACGGCCCGCTTGCCCCCAAGCCGCCCCACTTCGCCGCCAAGGCCAAGAGTTGCATCTTTTTGATGATGAACGGCGGCCCCAGCCACATCGACACCTTCGACTACAAGCCGAGCCTCAAGAAATACGCCGGGCAAACGTTGCCCCCCGACAAGAGCTTCACCAACTCGGGCGGCCGCAAGATGGGCTTTCTCACCCCGGCTTGGCGCGAGTTTCGCCCCGGCGGGCAGAGCGGCCTGATGATTTCCGACTACTTCCCCAAGGTCCGCGAACACGCCGACAAGCTGGCCCTCATCCGCTCGTGCCACACCACGAGCCATGCCCACGGCTCGGCGCTCGTGGCCATGAACACCGGCAGCACGTTCATCGGCCGACCGTCGCTGGGGAGTTGGGCAGTGTATGGCCTGGGGAGCGAGAATCAGAACCTGCCCGGCTACGTGGTGATTCTCGACAAGCGGGGCGGGCCGATCAGCGGTCAGCCCAACTGGGCCAGCGGCTTCATGCCGGCCTCGTACCAAGGTACTCTGTTCCGCCCGGTCGGCGATCCGGTGCTCGATCTGATCGGGCCGGCGCACATCACGCGCGATGTCCAGCGGGCGCAGCTCGATCTGCTGGCGAAGCTGAACCAGGAACACCTCGACGCTCGTCCCGGCGGCGCGGACTTGGCCTCGCGGATTCACAGCTACGAGTTGGCGTTCCGCATGCAGGCCGAAGTGCCTGAGGCCGTTGACCTGAAGCAGGAAACGCAGGAAACGCTCGACCTCTACGGCGTGGGCCAGGCGCCCACCGACGAGTTCGGCCGCAACTGCCTGGTCGCGCGGCGATTGGTGGAGCGCGGCGTGCGGTTCGTGCAGCTCTACTCAGGCGGCGGCCACTTGGAGGAGACGTGGGATGCGCATGAGAGCGTCGAAAAGAACCACGGCCGCCACGCCGCCGAGGTCGATCAGCCGATCGCGGCGTTGCTCACCGATCTCGAGCGGCGCGGGCTGCTCGACAGCACGCTGATTCTGTGGGGAGGCGAATTCGGCCGCATGCCGTTTGCCGAAGGGGAAGGGGCGCCCGGCCGCAATCACAACCCCTACGGCTTCACGATGTGGCTCGCCGGCGGCGGCGCAAAGGGGGGTGTTGCCTACGGCGAGACCGACGAATTCGGTTTCGCCGCGGCCGTCGACAAGGTCCACCTCCACGACCTGCACGCGACGCTGCTCGCGCTGCTCGGCATGGACCACGAAGTGCTCACGTACTTCCATCAAGGACGCGAGGAGCGGCTGACGGATGTGTTCGGGAACGTGATCGACGCGGTGATTGGGTAGGGCGGACGGCGAAGCGTCCATCAGCGCAGAGCCGATTGCGGTCCCTCACCCCCGGCCCCTCTCCCACAGGGAGAGGGGAAAATTTCTGGCTCCCTCTCCCTGTGGGAGAGGGCTGGGGTGAGGGCCGGTGACGTTGTCTACTCGCTAAGACTCCTCTGACTCCGTCGCTTCCGGCTTCAGCTCCTTTCGCGGCCCCGCCGCGAATCCACCCGCCAAGCCTGCCAGCGCCCCGGCCGCGCCCATCTCGAGGGCATAGCGCAAGGATTCCCAAAGGAACTGCTGGCCTGCCCCCGCGCCGCCAAAGATTCCGAGCAGCGACGCGCACGGCAGCAGAAACAACTCGAAGACGACGGCCGAGAGCAAGAAGCCGGCGATCATGCCGCGCACCGGCCGGCCCAGCCCGCCGGCGATTGCGCCGACGAGCAAGCCGATCGCCGCCGAGGGAATGAAGAAGGCCCGCGGCATGTTGGGACCCAGGTGCAGCCAAACCACGGCGGCGCGGGCAGCCGCGCCAACGAGAGCGCCGACGGCGGCGCCGCGAGGGGAGATTTGCATGGCTGTCAGACTCCGCGACCTCACTCGGGGAGGTCCCACAAAGGAACGCCCCAATAGATTGCTGCGGCGATGCCCATGGCGAACAGGCACATGCCCAGCGATTGTACCTTCGGCAGTCCGCGCGGCCGAAAGATCATTCGAGTCAGAATCATGCCCGCAACGGTGCAGCCCAGCAACAGCGGTTCGAATGCGAGGTTGCCCAAACCCTTCTGTCGCAGCGGACTAGCGAGCAGCGCTGCCCAACTTACATAGGGGAGCGTCAAAACCACCAGGTCCGCGATCGTCCAGCGCACTGTCTTCCGGCGCAGCAGCCAATAACCGGCCGGAACGACCGCCGGAAGGAGCTGGATCGCCCAAAAGAGGGAGAATAGCGGCAAGACATCGAAGAATTCCGTGAGCGTCATCGGCGCACTCCTCCTGGAAGGGTCTTACAGGAGGAGGCGGGCATTTGATCGAGATATAACGCCCAGCGATCCGAATGCGCGTGGGAATGTCTGCTTAGAAGCAAGCCGCCCCGCTCACAAAGCCATGCCTGGTTCGCGGCCCCGCCCTCGCTTACGCGTCGGGTTAAGACGTACGGCGCCCTACCGCGTCAGCGCCATGTTGTCGCGGTGGATGATCTCCGCGTAGGGGCAGTGCCCTAGGGCCGCCGCAATCTGGTCGCTCTTCAGCCCCTTGATCCGCAGCACGTCGGCCGCCGAGTAGTTGCTCAAGCCCCGGGCGAATTCGAGCCCCGCTGGATCGCGGAGCGCCACCACGTCTCCCTTGGCGAAGTTGCCTGTCGCGTCGGTCACGCCGATCGCCAGCAGGCTGCGTCCCTGCTTCTCGATCGCCTCGCGGGCGCCGGCGTCGAGCGCGAGCACGCCGCGCGGCTGGGCGGTGAAGCCGATCCACCGCTTCCACGAGGTCACCGCCTGCCCCTGGGCCAGGAAGAGCGTGCCCACCGACTGCCCGGCCAAGATCGCCCCGAGCGTGCCGGGCTCGCGGCCGCTGCCGATGATCACGTTCTCGCCGGCGGTGGTGGCGATGCGGGCAGCCTGCAGCTTGCTGGCCATGCCCCCCTTGCTCATGCCCGTCAGCTCGTCGCGGGCGAGGCGAAAGATCGACTCGTCGAGCTTCGGCACCACCGGAATCAGGCGAGCGCCGGGCTGGCGGGGATCGCCGTCGTAGAGTCCGTCGACGTCGGACAGCAGTACGAGCAGCGGCGCGCGGATCAGGTTCGTGACCATCGCGGCCAGGCGATCGTTGTCGCCAAAGGTGGTCTGCAACTCGGCCACGCTCACGGTGTCGTTCTCGTTGATGATCGGCACCGCGCCGAACTCGAGCAGCGCGAGCACGGTGTTCCGCACGTTCAGATACCGCGTGCGGTCGTCGACGTCTTCGGCCGTGAGCAACAGTTGCGCTGCGTGCCGGCCGTGCTTGCGCAGCGCCTGGTCGTAGGCCTGCATCAGGTGGCACTGCCCGACTGCGGCCACCGCCTGCAGGTGGGCGAGATCAGCGGGCCGGCGATCGAGTTCGAGCTGACCGAGCCCCGCGCCCACGGCCCCCGAGCTCACGAGCACGACCCGCCGCCCCGATTCGAGCGCCTGATGCAGCTCGAGCGCGAGCGACTCGATGCGGTCGTAGTTCAGGCGTCCGCCCGGCCGCGTGAGCACCCGCGTGCCCACCTTGACGACCACGGTGTCCGCCGCCGCAGCGATTTCCTGGCGCAGAATGTCGGTCATCGTTCTAAGACTTTACCGCGGAGGACACAGAGGACGCGGAGGAGAGACCAGGCCGCATCGCTGCGTCCTCTGTGTCCTCCGCGGTAAAAACGAGCCGTCATCGCT
>JBGAPH010000044.1:0-56272 GCA_044221365.1 Pirellulales bacterium | reverse complement strand
TTTGCCACGGCTCCATGATGACTCCATGCTCTGCGTCGGCGTTGACGGTACATCGGAATCACTCCTCCTCGCCGCTGGGCGCCGGTCCCAAGAGTTCGTTCGCGGCGTCCCTGAGATCGTCCCACGTGATGCCGCGACCGCTGTCGAGGTCTTTCTCGATCTGCTGGAGCACGGTCCATGCCTGGTCGGCATTCAGGTCCGGTCGGATGCTCTGCACGTCCTCGACGCCCCAGATATGGGCGATCAGGCGGCGCTCGCGGAGGAGCCGATCGAGATTGATGCGGGAATACTGGAGTCGTTTGGTCATGGCTTGATTCCTTTCTGAGGGGTTGATGGGCGGGCGTCGCCGCCCGCCCGGTTTCGGTCAGTCCTTCTTCTCGGTGGCCACGCGGAGCGTGATGCGCCCGTCGAGCGGCACGGTTTCGATCTGGACGTTGAAGCCCTTGCCGTCGGCGTGCGCCCAGGCGGCGCCGATGCGAGTCCAGAAGCCCTTCGCTCCCTCGCGGTCGCGCACTTGGTAGGCGACGTGGCTCGGTGACTTCGCAGGGTTGGTTGCGTTCGTGGTATTGCTCATACGTTGGTTTCCTTTCGTTGGGTTGGCCGGCCGCGACCCTCGCGACCGGAACGGCACGCGCTGCAAAGCCGGTGAGTCCGGGGCGCAAGCGCACCGCGCCCAAGCGAAAGACGGAGGGTCCGCCGCAGGCGGAAACCGTTCTTGGCAGCTTGCGCGGCCCGGCGGCGGCTTTAGCGTGCAAGTGTCCCGGTCGTGGGGCGTGGCTTCGTGCCTCTTCAGACGAACAGGGAACGGCGCGAGCAATCCACACGCCCGCACTGGAGCCAAGAGCTTCTACAAAAGGCGGACTGCTACACGAGGGCCAGCAGGAACCGGCGGGGCAACGCGGCCAAGCTCTCCCGCCGCGAAGCCGCCTGCGTGCCATTCCGGGACGGTTGCTGGATTCTCCTTGCCGGCCGCAACGGGCTCGGTATGTTCGCCCGCGAGAGGAGGCGAATCCATGCCGATCGACCCTGCACGTTTCGCCCAAGCGAAGCGCGCCGCCCAGGCCCCTGCCCGCGAGGTGCTGGAGCGGCGTTGGCCGCGACGCCGCTCACGCTGGCGGACGGCTCGGTGGCCGAGATCCGCAACTGCTATGCTCCCGAAGCGGACAAGCAGGGCGAGTGGTCCTGCGGCGTCGATGTACGGCTGCCTGACGGTGGAGCGCTCGAGTTCACCCTTAAGAGTTCAGGCTGGGGCAAGTCGCTCGTGCCGCCGTCCAGCAAGCCGCGGAAGGATCCGCCGCGGGGCCGCTAATCGAAGCGACGATTCTTCCTGACGCGGGGTTGCATTCACCAGAAGAGGCATCCAACGAGAACGGAATCCTTCTCAAACCGTCTCCGCGGCGCCACGAAGCGCCCTTTCGTCACGGGAGGCCTCTGACCTACCCCCGCCCCTCGACTTCGCGTCCCTGCCCCTCCTAATGCGGTCTCGGACTGTCGCTGGTTGCACCTCCTGCATGCCTGGTCAACCGCCCCCATTCCGGGACGCCGCTTGTCCACAGGGTCGCGCTCGTTAAGGAAGTTAATCTCTTAGAGGTTGAGTTAAGAAGTTAGCGCGCCGCCAACCCTCGGAACCGCCGCGGGAATCCGTCGACTCATGCGCCTGATCGCCCGCAGGTTTACGCCCAATCGCCCGAGGGCGCTTGCGCCCGATCGCCCGCGAGTCGTACGCCTAATCGACCGACGCTATCCACAGATTTGGGCGGCTGACTGACTGCTGGCCAGGCGAACGTCGCTGGTGCATGCCGCCGGCGGATGCGACCTTACGCCTAATCGCCCGAGCCACTCCCCAGCGTCCAGGCCTTCGCAAAAATCCCCCCGCCGGTCCGGCGCATCGGCGTCCGGGGATACTCGCGACGGGGATGGTCGAGGGCCAGATGGGCTCGGTGGACGAAGCGGACCACCTCCTCCCCTTCCCCATTCCGGCTCAAGGTCAGCTCGTATTCCGGGAGCTGGTTCCCCTGGACCACGCGGCGGATGTCGATGGCGAAGTCCGAGAAGCGGGCCGCCGAGCCCGACTTTTCAAAGAGCTGCCGCATGGTGAACGCCCAGCCCGCCTCCTGGCTGCCGGCATGCTTGCGGGCCACGCGGTACAGCCAGCGCTCAATGCCGCCCGTGAGCAGGAAGTAGTCCTCGTGGATGGTGAGCACCCCTCCCCGCTCGACGATGCCGTCGTAAAGCCAGTCGGGGAGCGTCAGCGTCATCCCGGTCGGCTCGCCGCTCTGCTCGTCGATCGTTTCCGTCCAGCTCTCCAGCCAGTGGAACGAGGCGAACTTCTTCGTCCCCTCGGCCCGGATGTTCGTGCGGACGGCCGTGTGGGTTAGCCGCTCGAGGGCGGCCCGCAACCGCGAGTAGTCGGCCCCGCCGGTCGTGCGGCGGATCGCCTTGAGCAACTGGTAGGGATGAAACTTGATCGTCCGTGAATGGGCGAGGCCGCGGTCGAGCGCCTCGGTCACCTGGGTCGAGGCCCAGATGAGGATGTCGGCGTCCCAGATCGTGGCCATGCCGAACTGCTGGTTGGCCGAGACCTCGACCCAGACATTGCCGACTTGGTAGGCGATTGGCGCCAGCCGCGGCTTCTTGGCCAGGCTGAAGAAGGGCCGCTCCATCGTGTCCCGCTGGTCGCGGATCGGGATGTCGGCGAAGCTGGCCGTGAACAGGTCGGCCTGGGGATCGCCAGGCGGGCGTTGGCGGCGGACCATCTAGCGGGCCGGCGGACGATCGCATTTACGACGAATCGCAATCACGACGCAGCCCCCTCTCCCGTTGACTGGGCCGGCGCGGCCGACGACTCCGCGGCCTGCTCGCGTTCGCCGAACCGCTCATACAACAGGTCGCGGATCGCGTCCGCCATGATGACGTTGTCGAGCGCGCATTGGCTCTTGATGCGGCGGTGCAGGCTGATCGGCACGTCGACCGTGAGCCGTTTGATCTTCTCGCCAGGTTGCTGGCCGCGGTTCTGCACCCAGTGGTCGATTTCGGCCGGGGCCGGCCCGTTCCGGCGGCCGGCGAACTGCACCCGCTTGATCATCGCAGCAGCCCCTCCACTTCGCGGGCCAACTCGGTCATCTCCTGGGAGGCCAGCATCTCGGGGTCGATCTCATAGACGGTGAGCCCTTGAGTGGCGCTTTCGGCGAAGGCGACCCGCTGACAGATCGAGCTCTCGAGCACGGGAATGTCGTACTCGGAGAGCGCCTCGGCCACGTCCCGGCCGATCGCCGTGTTGACGATCTTGCGGTTGATCACGAAGGCTTTTTTCAGGGTCGGCTTGTAGATCCCCGCCTCGCTCAGCATGTCGATGATCTCCTGGGCGGCCCACACGTCGTAGGGCGAGGGCTGCACGGGGACGAGCACCAGGTCGCTGGCCATGATGGCCGAGCGGGCCACGTCATAGACGCGCGGCGGACCGTCGATGATCACGAGCTCATAGTTGGCGGTCAGGGCTGGCAGCTCCTTGTGGATCGAAGCCTTGGGCAGCCCCACCACCGGAAACAACGGCTCGCCGTGGCGGGCGGCGGCCCAGTCGAGGGCCGAGCCCTGGGGATCGGCGTCGAGCAGCAGGACGGCCCGTTTGCTGCGCGCGAGCGCCGTGGCGAGATGGACCGCCAGCGTGGTTTTACCGACTCCGCCTTTCTGGTTCAGGATGGCGATGACCTTGGGTCTGCGAAGCATTTTTGAATAAGCGTCGTAATTACGATTCTGCGATGGCTGTTCATGTGAGTAGCGCTAAATCCCTCGCTTGTCAACGGAATCCTGCCTGCCCCGAGGCAGAACGCCCTATCGGTGGATTAGGCGTAAGAGCGTGGGAGCGTACTTCTGTGGCCGCGGAGAGTCGCGGAACCGGCTCGTCGTTTCGGCGACGAAGCGCAGGGGCGTTTTTCTGGAGGTGCGGCTCGTCGTGAAGGTGGCTCATCGTGCATGCGATCCGGCGTGCCTGCGACGCAGCGTGCGTGCGATTCAGCGCAGGTGCGATTCAGCGTGGGCACGATTCTCCGGATGGTCGTGCCTGGGGTTCGTCGCACCCGCGTGCGTGCGCGTCGTCGTACCGCCGACGATGCGGCGCAGCGTAAGCACGGCCCTGCGGCCCGTCGCCGAGCCGGAGGCACGACGCGTCGTAAATCCGCCGAGCCGGAAAGCAGGCTTTACGACGATGCGAGGCGTCGCAACAGGTTCGCTAACCAACCCTACCTCGCCAACCGTCGGACACGCTTGAGGAGGCTTTCAAGCTCACGCAGGAGGTGGGCGGCGTGACGCCTCGCGGCCGCCTCGATCGGTTTGCCGTGCTCGCAGTAGGGGAGCAGAATGCTCGTCAGCAGGGCCCGATGCTCCTCCGCATCGGCCAGCAATTCTTTCAGTGGCGTCGCCTCGAGCGTGGCATCGTCCGCTGGAGCCGCCGAGGACTTTTCGGCTCGCGGCGCCGGGACCGCGAAGCCATTGGTTTTACGGGGAGCATGGACGGTTCGGGGGCGGGAAGGGCGACGACTTCGGCCCCCGACCGCCCGCCGCAGCAACTCGGCCGCGGTAATCTCCTTCTCGGCCTCGTTGGCCTGCCGGATGAATTCGTCGAACTGAGCCTCGGAGACGGCCGCCTCTCGCTGCCAGCGGGAAGACTGGTGGTAGCTGATGCCGAGGTGCTCCAGTTTCAGTTTGACATCGTGGCAAACTGATTTTCGGTCGCCGCCGTTGAGCTGCATTGAGGCGAGCATTTCGCCTGCCTTGCGCTCGGCCCGCAGTTTGAACTCGGCGGCCTCGTTGTGCATCTGCAAGCCCAGCTTGGCTTTGACCACGAGGCAGCGGAGCGCCTCGGCCCCGTCCCGCAGTTTCGTCAACTCCTCCAAAGTATCGGCCCTGGCCAGGGCCTTCCGCATTTCCGACAGCACGATCAGGGCTTGCGAGTCGTTGGTCACCATGGCGGTTGTTTCTCCGCTACGTGGTCGTGCAATAAAAAATGGGTCTGGCAACAGGAACGGAGCCATTAGCCATGGCGGGCAGGAAGTCGCGCCACAAACTGCCTGCAGCGTGTGACTTGCGTGATTCCAGAATTCTTTCACCAAACTCTGCATCGCAAAGCAGTTGTCCGGCCGACGTGCGGCGCTTGTTTCCCCAACCGCACTCAGCGAGGCCGTACACGCCATGGCCGCGGTGGCCTTCCCTGCGGCGCTCGGCCTCAGGGCTCTCGCTCCCGGGCTTGCGTGGCGCCGAACGGCAGGCGGAACTCGCTCCAATCAGCACAGTGCCCGCACTCGGGGCACTCGGTCAGGCTGTCGTCGGCCCAATCGAGGTCCCCTTGGACCTCGGTGCCGGCGTCGGTCACGCAGGCCGTCGCTCGTACGGCCACCTTGAATCGAGCGTCGTTGCCGCACTGGGGGCAAGCGATGCCGAGCAGGCAATTCTTGTTGGTCATGTTGGCCTCCTATTCGTGGGAGTTGGCAGAATGGCTACGGGCCAGCTTCGCGGCGAAGTCAGGGCCCTCGGCGTCGAACCAGTGCCCGGCGTCGGCCGTGAAGTCAACCAGATTCGCGCCGGACGGGTCGCGGTACCCGGCCAACAGGTCGGAGTCCCTCTCGTCGTCGGCGCCGAAGAGCTCGTCGGCGACTGCGTTGACCAGCGCCCGGCTCACACCGCAGGCGGGGTCTTGCTCGGCCTGGCAGCGGCGGAGAACCGCCCAGGCCTGGGCATCGCTCAGCTCGGGACGCTGGTCGAGCAAGTCTTCGAGGGACCAGACGGGTGCGGACAGCCAGTCCTCGGCAACGCAGTCCGCGGCTTGCCAGGCGTCCTGGTGGAGGTCCAGAGGCTCGTCGTGCTCGAGGTCGGCGAGGAATGCGTCGCGATCGAATGCTTCGCGGAACAGTTCGTGGAAACTGCGGTTCAAAGTGGTCATGGGGTGGTTTTCCTTCTCTGAGTGTGAACGGCCGCTCACCAAGTGCAGCCTGACGGCACGCCTTTTAAAGCCGGTCCAGGCGGGAGCTTTTCCTTCAGGGAAAGCGCACGGGCAAGCGAAAGGCCGAAGGCTTCCGCACGTTGCGGAAAGCGGCCTTGGCAGCTTGCGCGGACCGCCGCCGGCTTTAGGAGTGCCCGACAGACAGGCTGCTCCTGAGCGGCGTTTTCACTGGGCAGGAAGACCCCCAGGCCACCTTGCCGCCGAATCCTCAGCCGCGCCGAACTCTGCGGCAGCGCGATCCGGGCCAACCGTCAGCCTGGAGCGAACGCCGTGCGGGGAGCGCGTGCTCCAAGGGGCCGAGAGGGAACTGGCGTGGGCCCTGGTGGAGTCTCGACCTCGCTCGACCTCGAGCCCGAACAGGTTATCTGCCCTGGGAGGCGCGCCCGGCGCTATACGACGAGTGGACGCTCGAGCAGCGCGTAGGGGTGCGCGCGGAAGTGACGCGCGGGCTCTTCGAGGGGGATTGTCCGTTGCCCGGGCCAAAGCGCCTCATGCGCCGGCAAGCAACCGGCGGCCGGACGTGCGATCAGCGTCGCGGCGATGGACTGGCGGACCGGTCCCGAGTCGTCGGGAGCGCGGCATTTGAAGAGGTAAGGGGACGATCAACGGTCAATGCCTGGTCGGCCAGCACGATCAGCTTGACCTCGCGGGCGAGGTTCTTGAGCTCCTCGGCGTTCAACTCGACCGTGGCCGCCGGCTGCCCCGGTTTCCGGCCCCTGACCGCGATTGCTGGGCTCGGTAGCGCGAGGGGTACGGCCAACTCCTGAAATCCCCCCGTAAACAGGGCCTTGGTGCGGGATACGCCGTCCGCATCGTCGGTTGACGGGATGACCTTGCTGTTGAGCAACGTCAGCTGCCCGTCCGCGTCGGCGGTTGCTTGGAACAGGACGATTTGACCGGGGGCGACATACTTGCCGAGTCGCCGGCCCGCACCGACGCCGGCGTCGAACCCCAACCTGGACAGCAGGCCTCTCCGTCCAGCGGCAGTGAGAAGGTCCGGCACGTCACGGCCGAGGCGGCGCATCGTCTCAGCACCAACCGGATCGGGCGCGGCGGGGCCGCCTGAGACGCCCTGCGCTGCCATCGCTCCCCATTGCTCGACCATCGCGGTCAGACTGCCCGCGTCGTAGACCTCAATCGTGGTCTTGCGACTTGCCTCGTCACCGCCCGCCTTACGTTCGTCGTCTGCCGCCATGCTGCACCCTTCACCGAAGATCCTATCACGTTTGCAACGCAGTTGCAAATCGCGCTGGCCGACGACCGACGTCTGCATCGATCGCTAAAGATTACAGGCGAACGTGTCACGAGGGTGTGCGCTTGGCAACCGTCTGATCTGTCAAGGGATTACCCCGCGCTACACGACAGCTTCGCAGGGCCGCTAAGGACCTCCCTCCGTTTTTGCGCGGCGAACCGACACGATACGCCGCGCGGAGATGATACTTCCCGTTCGCCCTTATCAAATGTTCGCGGTTGCCGCGGGCCGTACAATGCGTGGATCCGAGGGCCGTTCTAGGAGGCACGAGATGTCGCATCACGAGCTCTGGAAACTTGCCGCGAAGATTGCCAGTGGCGTCTACAGCCATGCGCGGGCGATCCGGGATACGACGGCGATTTGCGACCAGGAACCGATCGTGGCGCAGCTTTGGGTGAAGCACCATCGCGGACTGCGGGAATCTCCGCACGGCATCCTCAGTTGCACCGACTCGGCCGTCGTGTTCGCCAAAGTGGCGGGCGGTCCGCATCAGGCTTCACGGCGGGGCACGACCCTGATCCCCCTGGCGTCGATCTCGCACGTCGAGATTGAACCTCACCGCCTGCTCGGGACGCGCATGCGGCTCTCTGCGGGGAGCGAAAGCTTCGTTTTTTCCGGCGCCTCGCGCGCCGCGCTGACGGAGTTCGCCCGGGCGATTCGCCAACGGATGCCGGCCGCTGAGGCGGAGCCGTGCGCAACGAAAGCCGCGGAATCGCAGGACGAATCGAGCCACGACTGGAGCGGCGTCGCAGCCCTCTGCGGGATCATCCTCTTTGGCGTCGTGGTTTGGTCAGGCATGACTTGCCTCGCCTGCAAGGGAAGCGGCGCTTGTTCCAGCTGCGGCGGGGACGGCGCCACCTACCTCTTTTTTTCCTGTGCCGATTGCCAGGCGACCGGCCGGTGCGCGTCGTGCGCGGGAGGGGGACAAGGTTGGTTCAGGCGATCGTTCAAGTAGCCCGGCCGCGCCGCGTGGATCCTGGAAACGGACCACCGCTCGAAAGTGTCGACCGCGACTCAGGGCCCCGCGCGAGCGACGGGACGATTGCCGACCAGCGGTAGATCCTCCGGCGGCCACCGCCCCAACCCGGGACAGGACGGTGTGGGAGAGGGCAGGGCAGATACCTGGCGCAGCCGCCTCAGCCGCCGGTCTCGACATCGGCTCTCAACCAGCCGTCGATCCGAGCGTGAAAAAGTTTTCGCTTGCACGGGCGCGCGGAAAGCGCTAGGGACAGTCGGTCAAACCATCAACCAAGGAGACTCATGATGACCCAGCCGGCCTACGACGAATCGCACGACACGACCCCTGCGGAGCCCGCGACCAGTTCGCGTCCCATCGCCCGCTTCACCGGGACGGGGGGCCTCAGCGTGGCCGTCTGGAAGCAGCGGACCGAACACGGCGACCGCTTCTCGACGCGGCTCGATCGCAGCTACAAGGATGCGCAAGGGCAGTACCTCTCGACGCCGTACCTGCGCGAGGGGGACTTGCTGCGGGCCCAGCAACTGCTGCTCCAGGCCGACGCCTGGATCGAGCAGGAGAAAGGTCGGCAGCGCGGCAGCGCGAGCCAGGATTCGCCGGCTCGATAGTCGCCCGACATTCCATCTCGAGGAACGTCGTTCGCCCCGGGGCCTCGCTTTCACGAGACCGCGGTCGGTCGCATCGAACACTCGCGCCGGGGACTGCCGGCGTGCGAACGACCGTTTCTCACTGCGTGAGCCTGGCGCTGGCTCGGCGCCAGGCCGTCCGATACGATGGGCGGCAGTCGCGGGAGACATCTTCCAGCATTCTCGGAGGCGCAGCATGGCGAAGCAGGCAATTCCAACGTCCCCGTTTGTTAAATCGCTGCGGACCATGAAGCTGGGCGCCAAGGCGGAGCACGCCGAAGCCTTGCTCCTGACCTGCATCGACTTCCGCTTCTTCGCCCAGATCGCGGCGAAGCTGGCGTCGCTGGGTCTGGCCGGCAAGTACGACCATTGCATTCTCGCCGGGGCGTCCCTCGGGGCGCAGCTTGATTTCGACGACCGGCATCTACCGCCGTCGGCGCCTCCGCCTCCGCTGCCCATCGTCCCGCGGCTGCACTGGCAGCAGGTGTTCATCGAGCATCTCATTCTGTCGACCACGCTCCATGCCACGATCAAACGGGTGATCGTCGTCGAGCACCGCGATTGCGGAGCGTACAAGGCCTTCCTCAAGCCCGGGGGCTACCCGACGCCCGCTGCCGAGAGGGCCGCCCATCGCCGGCAGGCGAAGAAGCTCGCGAAGCTCATTCATCGTTTCCGGCCCCGGCTGCGGGTCGAGGCATGGCTGGCCTCGCTCAAGCCGCCGAAGGTCGGGCCCCTGATGACGGCGGCCAAGGCGTCCTTCGAGGACCTGGTGATCGAGAAGCTGTAGCACGCTCGCATCCGAGTACGCCGACGCCTCCCTCACGCCGGCTTCTCGAAAACCGAGCATACGTCGTGCAGCCCGGGAATGAAGCTGCTGCGATAGACCTTCTTGCCGCTGCTGGCGCCGTGGCTGAAGCGGACGATGTCGGTGCAGGGCTGCATCAGCCCCGCCGCGAAGGCGAGCCGCTTGGTGTGGTAGGTGAGGGGGACGAATCCCGCCTGCCGGTCGCAATAGTCCCCCATCAGGATCGCTACGTGCCCGCCGCGCACGACGGCCCCGGCGCAGGTCTCGATCAGCAGCCGGTAACGGTCAAGAAACGTCTCGAGCGTCGGGGTCCGCGAGAGGTCGCGCTGGTCGTCGCAGTACAGCTTCTGCCGCCAGTAGGGCGGATGGATCCACGCGAACTCGAAGCACGCGCGCGGGAACCGCGCCGCGTCGCAGGCGTCCTGATCGCCGTTCAGGTCGCTCGACCAGCAATAGATGCCCAGCTCGGCGCAGACGTCGCGGCAGGTGCCGCTGCCGGTCATCGGATCGAAGACGCTTTGCGGCTGGAAGTAGCGGAGCAGGTCCTTGATGAGCCGGCCGCCGCAGTTGCCGGGATAGCCCCGGTCGCCGTATTCCCCCGCGCGGTGGTACAGGTTGGTCAGGTGGGGAACCGGGCTGGCGTTGAGGGGCACGCGCGGCAGCGCGATATAGACCGAGTGGTCGCGCCCCGGGGTGGGCTCGATTGCCCGCCGCCGGTGCAGCACGGCGAAGAAGGGATTGATGACTGCGCATGAGTTGGTCATAGGCGTTGCTCCTCTGTGTTGATGGCTGGGTTTTGCGAGTCGGGGACGTGGAACTCGGCCAGCGCGCCCTGGCGGACGCATGCGCGGCGAGCCACTCCTTCGAGACAGTTGCTGTTGGTCATGGCGGTCTCCTACTCGTCAGCGGCTTCGGCGTCGAAGTGGGCGCGGGCCAACTCCAGCTTGGCGTTGAAGTCAAAGCCCTTGGCCCGACACCAGTGCATGGCATCGGCCAAGAAGTCGATGAGATTCGACTCTGGCAGGTCGTCGTTGTAGGCCGAAACCGCATCGTCGCAGCGTTCGACACGCTTCGCGGGACTGGTTCCGAAGAGATCGTAGGCCGTCCGTTCGATCATATCCCAGGTGACTCCGCGGTTGCCGTCGAAGTTCTTCTCGATCTGCTGCAAAACGTCCCAGGCTTGGTCGTCATTCAATTCGGGGCGGATGCTCCGTACGTCCTCAACGCCCCAGATCTGGGCGATCAGGCGGTTCTCGCTGAGCAGGTCCTCGAGGTCGACTTCGCCGTGAAAGGCGTCGTTGAAATCGAGCAGCTCCGACACTTCGACGGTGGCCGGGATGTGAGAGGTCTCGCCGCCGACGGCGTCGACGAGGAGGTCGTGGAGCTTGAGTTTGATCTTGGTCATGTCGTTGATTCCTTTCTCGGGCGTGGGCGGCGTTGCTCTTTGGGCATCCGCCAGTTAAAGGTGCTTCTTCTGCTCGCTGGCGACGCGGAGCGTGATCCGGCCGTCGAGCGGCACGGTCTCGATCTGGAGGTTGAAGCCCTTGCCATCGGCGTGGGCCCAGGCGGCGCCGATACGGGTCCAAAAACCCTTGCCGCCGGCGGTGTCGCGCACCTGGTAGGCAACGTGGCTGGGTGCACGGTGGCGGTGGTGCAGGGCGTGGTCGCGGTGGTCAGCAGATCATGGTGGTAATCGCTTCCGTGGTTCTTGGGTGCAACCGCGCCTCGCAGCCTGGCCCAATACCAGAAAAGCCAGCTCCGGGCGGGAGCTCCCGTTTCGGAGCGCTCCGGGCAAGCGAGCCGAAGGCTTCCCGCCTGCGGAAAGCAGCCCCATGGCAGCACGCCGCCGGCGCAGGTGCTGCCCGACAGACAGGCCGCGGGCGCGAATATAATAACCACGAAGCGAGGAACGACCGCCGTACCAGGAGAAGCAGCGCACCACCGCCCCAAGCTGACACACGACCACGTGCGCGGGGACAGGCGGAAGCTTGCAGAACAGCCGCCGCCGGTCTCGTGTCACCGACGCAACCGCTCTGAATCGGGTCCGACGCGGTGATGACGCGGCGAAGCTCGCCCCCATCGCCTTGTCCACGCCCCCTCAAAGACCACACTTCACGCAATTCATCGCCAAGGTGCAGAGTTCACCTAACACTCAAGAACGCCAACCTGGATAGCCTCTTCACTCACCTGCAGCAGCAGAAGAAGAAAGAAGAAGAAGAGATTGACCGTAACAAAGCTCGAGAGGCGGGAGGCCACCATGGTCAACGTTGGCTTCGAATTTGGCGGGCGGGTGCGATTGTCGCAGTCAAGCGACTTGCGGCGAAACACTCAATCCGCGACTGATCACCGGCTGGAGAGCGATTGACCGTGACGCGAAGCAGCCTCTGCGAAATCGCGTTACGCTATGTTGACGATGAATTCTCCGCTCCGCCCGACGCACGTGCCAACCTTGACGACGAAGCACTCGACCCAATGCATCCCGGTGTATTTCGTGCTCTCGTGCCTCGTCCTGCCGTTCTTGAAGCTGTCGTAGAACTCGCCGCGCAGAAGTGACCTGCTCGGCGGGCTTCGTCACGGTATTGACGACTTGCCAAAGAAGACCTCGGGGCTTCGGGACATTCGTGACCGCCTCGAACGCGAGATCGCGCTTTCGGCACAGGGCGGTGAGTTGCTCGCGAATCCGGTGGGCCGGAAGCCGCTGGCGATGAATCTTCGCATCGATCGACACCGCGTACCGCGATGGGGACATGTGCCAGCGTGGCGGCTGACGGTGTGGCGCGTCCGAATCGGACCGGGCTGCTGGCGATTCGCCAAATAGCGACCGTGAAGACGATAGTCCATCCCTTTCTAGCTGTCATGGTTCCCTCTGCGGGACGGTTAGAACTTGCCGGTCGAGACGGGTTTGCGCGTTGACAGGCAGGAGTGCTGGCAGCTGGCTGCGGGTGGTTCGGCCGGCGGCGGTCGTTTACCGGAGGGTCTTTTGCCGATGTCTTTCGATGCGATTCTCGCCCAGGTTTAAGAGCACTTAGCATCGGTGGCCACGATGGTCCGGGCGGCGATGGCCAACATCCTTTTCGCCGCGCTGAAACTGGATATCTTCCCGACTGCCGGGAGCAGCGGTGCAGGACACGCTGTTGTTCTCGAGCGTGGTGGGTTTTGCTCTCGCTGGCCGTGACCAAGACCCAGCCTTCGCTGCGCCGCTTATCCAGGGCCAGCGCGAGGAACTGGGCGTCCAGGCTGCGGCAACCTGAAGGTGGCCGGCACGGAGTTGCCGGTGACGCAGGTGGTGCGGCGGACGGCGTGGATGGCCGCCGTGATCGAGGCTCTGGCCGTGCCGCGAAGACCGGTGCTGTCTGGCTATCGAACGTTCCTGCTCGATGGCAGCTCCACCCAACGGCCACCGACCATCGGCTGAAACGGCGACTGAAGGGCGGGCCCCTGCCGAGATAAGGTTTGGTGGTGCTGGACGCCGACCGAGACGATCGCCCGACTTCCTGCCCTGCGTCGATGGTCGCGGGCAAGAACGCCGTCGAGCTGACCGACTGGGTCGATCTGCTCGCGGCGGGACAACTGTGGATCGCCGACCGTAATTTCTGCACGAAACTGCTGCTGTTCGAGTGCGACGACACCGTTACCTGTTTTCTCGTGCGTCATCATGCAGGCGCGTCGGTCGAAGCCTGTGACGAGTGCAGCCACGCAGGGCCGCTGCGCACCGGCGCGGTGGGGGAAGGACGAGGTCGTCGTTGCCTAACGAGGGCGATGGGCGCTCTCGTTGCGGCGAATCCACGATCCCTGGTAGACGAGCCGACCGCGGCGGGCGAGCGGATCACCTGCGCCGACGACCTGCCGGCGGAGGTCTCGGCGGCGCGTGCGCGAGGATTATATCACGGGCGGTGGTCGATCGGCAACCGGCGGAAGTTGACGTTGTCGTTGCGGCGATCGACGTTGTGTTATCCGAAGGCCGCTGCTTGCTGGCTACGCCATCGCCTTGGTCACGTATAACGCCTGGCCGTCGTCCAAGCGGCGATGCAGGTGGTGCATGGGCAGGCCGTGGACGAGCGTGTCGACGTACTTCACTTGGCCCACGAAGTGACCGCCACTTGGCAGGGATTGGAAATCGCCCTGCCGGAGCAAGGTAAACGCGCCGCTACGGCGGCCTCGCGGCGGCCACGCTGGCTGACGCGGCTGGTCGACCTCACGCGTCACACGAAGTTGGCCCGCTACCGCAAACACCCCCGCGGCCCCAAGAAGAAGCCGCCCCCGCGAACCGGCAACTCACCCCACGTCAGCACCCAACGAATCCTCAACCAACGTCAACCCAGATGACAGCTAGAAAGGGATGGAGCGATAGTCCCCCGGCAATGGCCCTGTGTACCGTGCAGCAACACGCTGGCCGGTCGCATCGCCGAACGCGCTACGGAGCCTCTTCCCCAGCGAATCGGTCGTCGAGGCGTTTAGGAGCTCGTCGACATCCTCCTGGACCCAATTGGCCCATCGAAAAAAAGCTTCGGCCTTCCTGCTCTCGGGATCGTTCCACCGATCTGCGAAGTTCTCGCCAGGGTTGGTGGGGTTGGCAATAAGCCACCGGTCGTTCTCGCATTTGATCAGTCCCGTGTCCTGGAATCGCTGGATCTTGTCGAGAATCCCGGCGAGCGCTGAGAAGGTATCGGGCTCCTGACCATACGCCTGGGCCGCCAACGTGGTGATGATGATCGAGATTGGCTTGTCGCACTCGTCGTCGCGGCCAGCGAATCGAACATCACGATGGCGCTTTAAGATTTGAATTGCGCGTTGGAGCGGCGTACGCACCAGTTGATCTGGAACGTCGCCAACACGAGTGTAAAGCTCGGGATGCCGCTTAGCCAATGCCGCTTTTCGAAGCGGTGCTAGCCGAGCAAACGTCGGCCGCTGCCGCCAATCGAACCAATCCCCGTAGCCGCCGGGGTTGCTCTTCCCCCACGTGTATCGGGCGCCCTCGTCGTGACGATTCGTGATCTCGACCGCTTTCATCCCGATCTGGTTCTCCGGATGAGGGATGGGGTTTGGCACGCACGGCAGGACATCGAGGTGGAACCCGACGCCATCATGCTCCGCATAAAGGAGAGTCCAGCACCGGCGGCCTTCGTCGGACAGCATATTGCAATAGGAAGCGTGCTCCTTGAGCCTGGCGCCCACCTGCTGCTTGATTGCCCGCGCGGTCGTGTCGGCGACGGCATAGCCGAGTTCGCACACCAAGTCGATGTCATAGTCCTTGTCGGCCCCGTGACGATAGGGTCGCACGACCGTACCCAAGCGGAAAGAACCTTGGGGGTAGATCGCCGGAGGGCGCACGCGGCCCGCATAGGTTCCGCCTTCGATCCAACGTCCCACAGCGGTGTACCGCTCTACCGCTTGCCCATATTTCGAGGGCGGAATGTCGAGCTCCTCGGCTACCTGCTCGAGCAGCGCATCAACGATGAGGATCCGGTTGTCGTTCATCTGGTTAGCCCTGAGAAATGGCAATCGCCTGAGTAAAGCCGCCGTTCGTCCGGTTTTGGTCGTAGATCGTCATCGGCAAGTCGGCCTTCGGCATCCATACTCTGCCGACCTCAATCGCAGTCGCCACCGGAACCGCTGGGAAGACGTGAAGCGCAGCGCCCTCTCCGTGCGCGGCCTTGATGTCGTTGAGCAAGCCGCGGAATTGCTCCCGGAACCTCCGCAGGTGCAAACGGCTGGAGAGGTAGTTGTTGCTGGGCGACTCGTGTGTCAGCGTCCAGACTGGCACGCCTGCACCGACGACGGAATGCACGCGTTCCACCGTGATCGTGGCGCTTAGAGACAGAATCAGCGCGACGGCCTTGCCACCTTCCGGGCCTTGTCGGCGAACCTGGTAATCAAACGAGTCCGGATCGTCTTTCCAAGCCCACCCGGGTGGCTCTCGGTGTAGTTGGTAGACCTCCGCCTCAGGAATGTCTGACAGCAGCCGCCCCAACTCCATGAGCAGCGGCATCGGGGCGAGGCCGAAGATGGAGAGGTGTTCAATCTCTCCCCCGCGGAGGCGCGGCTTTACGGCGGCTGCGAACTGTCGACGAAGGTGCTCACGTTCGAGGTCCCAGTAGAGGGTCTCGGCGTCGCTGTAGCTGCTATTGCGGAGGCCCAGTTCCAATGCGCGGTCAGAGGCCGGCCGAAATCGCGGAAGCATCGCAGCCATCGCTCGCCTGAAGGAGAGTGGGGCGTCGTGCTCCCCGACGCGCGCTCCGTACAGGAGAATGTGGGATGCGCGCACGTCCCTGAGCGACGTGAGAAGCGAGATTCGGTCCTCATGCTGGCGCTTCATGTCGACGAGCACGGATGCAGGATGTCCCGCAACGTCGATCTTGTCGACAAGGCGGTGGTGAGAATCGCAGAGCAACATGAGGTTGCTCAGTTCGGCGCGCAACCGCGGTGAGAGAACTGGATCTCCGCGCGGTCCGTCCGGCTTGTCCGCGACGATGTGGGCGATGTACGCTGCATTGAATTCAGCCTTCGTGCAGTCATCGCGATAGAGCGCGCGGTTGCAGCCGGAATACTGGCACCGGCCGGCCGCCATGCCCCACAAGCACTGCTTCGTCCAGTCGGGAATGTAGCTGATCGACATTCGGTGGAGCATCCCGTCTTTGCCTGGCGAGCCTGCGATTGCTAGTTCCGCGTGTCCTTGGGAGGAACCGGATCGCCCCCGTAACTATCGGAATCGCGGATCTGCCCATTCGGCCGGTGAATCACCAGTTCCGTGTGGTTGGTGCGGGCAAGCTCCCTGCCGGCGGCAATTGCGTCTGCCTGGGTGTCGTGACGGGATGAAGCACGCTCGGCGCCCTCCCTCCGAACGGCCCAGCCAGTTCCCTGGGGCACGACGTGATAGTCTCGCTTCGACATGGTGATCTCCGGGCATAACGGTGTGACGGTGATTCCTCGCGGTTCGCTGAAGCTTCATGCATCTTCAGCTATGGCTAATTCTAGCGGCCGCTAGCACCGGTTCAACCCAAGGCGAACGGAAATCTTGTCCCAGCGGTTCATGGATGCTATCCTATCTCGTTGGGTAGAAAGGGGATACCAGGCTCAGGAGACGTAAAATGTCGCTCGCACGGCGCATTCGTGAGGAGCGCGAACGGGTAGGTTTGACGCTCGAGCAGCTAGCCGAGCAAGCCAATTTGTCGAAGACCTACCTATGGGAGCTCGAAAAGGACGAGAAGGGAACCAAGAAGCCTTCCGCGGACGTGCTTCTCCGCGTTGCCGAGGCGCTCTCGGTCACGATCGCCGACTTGTTGGCCCTGCCGGCGGTGCGGGTCGACGCGACCAATGTGAGTCTGAGTCCGTCGCTCATTGAGTTCCGCGACTGGATGCGGCGGATCAAGGAGCCGCTGTCGGAAGAGGATCTCCGCGATTTAGCCACCATGCGGTTCCGCGGCGGCCAGCCGAAAACCAGGGATCATTGGTACGATCTGTATCGCCTGATGAAGCGATCGACTGGGGGATGATTGCCATGCGGTCCGAAAAGCGCAAGCGAAACCTGCACCCTCACATCTCAGCGCTCTTGCGAGAAACCGGCGAAGCCGACCCCGCAATCGCGGTTCGTGCGAAGGCGGCAGCAGTGATCCGCGAGTTCGTACGCGTCGTGGGCGGGGAACCACCATTCAATCTGCAGGCCCTCGCTAGTTTTCGGGGCTTGCACTACTCCACGGAAGGCCCCGCGCACAGCGCAGACTCCGAAATCGTCCCGCAAGCTGATGGCAAGGTTGTGCTACGGATCAACCGAGATCGACCCGCCACCAGGCAGCGGTTCAGCATTGGGCACGAGTTGGGGCACACGCTCTTCCAGGACTTTCATCTGAAAGTCCAATGCAGGAAGGCGTCGGATAAGGACTGGGCCGATCCGGACGACCAAATCGAAGTATTGTGCGACGTTGCCGCCTCCGAGTTCCTCTTCCCGGCGCCGTGGTTCTCCAAGCACGTCGATGGGCTTGTTCTCTCTTCTCAGTCTATCTTGACGTTGGCTTCTGACTACCGCGCTTCTCGCGAGGCGACCCTCCGCCGACTCATCGAGCTAAGGATGGAACCTCTGGCCGTTGTGTTCTTCAGCTGGAAGCTCAAGCCGATGGAGCAACGGGCGATCCAACGCGACCGGCAACAGCGGACCATGTTTGGCGGCAGCCGTGCCCCGCAGCCCAAGCTGCGCGTCGATTATGCAATCGTAAATGATGCATTCGCCGCCGAATTCGCCAAGCACATCCCTAAGGACAAGTCGATCCCGTCGCAGGGGCCAATCTACGAGGCATCAATGACTGGCTCGGCTCGTGATGGCGAAGTCTACCTCGACCTCAGCAGTGTCGCTGGCCACTTTGCCGTCTGCGCTCTCCCGACCTATTCCCCTGAACACGCCATTGGCCCCGAGGGCGCCGCGTCCGTCGCAGCAATGATCCAACCGGCTTAACACTGTGAAAAGAAAAACGCTGGCCGACATGAGCGAAGCAACGTAAGCTGGCTGCGCTCTCCGCTCTGTTGTGAGGGGGATTTTCAAAGTTTCCGTCCCGAGGCATGTTAGGAGGACTCAATGGGAAGTTATGCGACGCTGAGCTTGGGAAGGTTTTCGCTCGGTGAGTGGAAGTCCCATGTACCCCTTGAGCCCCTGCTCCTGTTCACGCCGGAAGACTATCAGGAGATTCCGCCTGAGGATGAAGGCGGCTTCGTGATGCACAAATTCATCACGACGGCTAGAGTTGCAAAAAACCGAATGGATGCGCGTGGGTTTACGATCGCCACTTGCCGGCGACTCTTTGAAGAGTTCAGGTCTACCGAACTCTATCGCTCCAGCAATACCGACGGACGTGAATATGTGGCCAATACGACAACGTTCGAACGCTTTCTTGAAGCCTGCAAGGAAGTCAAGGATAAGGGCGTTGCGTGGTATTTGCCGCATGGGCCAGAGGTGAGCGAAGAGACCCAGGCGCCGTTTGAAGAGGGGTTTTTCGATGACGCGATCATGTACTACTTCAGCGACGTGCACTTCTGCATCATGGCGAGGGCGTTTCTGGAGGTTGCAGCTCCCGACGAGGGCGTTGACTTTGACGTGTCCGATCTATTCTCCGGTGGCTACCTGCCCGACATCAGCCCCGAACGACTCTACGACTATTACATGAGCGTTACGCTACAGCGAATTGGGCTCGACTACCAGCTTTATGGCTTCGTGATCGAGAGCGATCCGAACGTGAACACGCGCCTGCGGGCAAGGATCGACTCCTTCGATGAAAATGCGTTCATCAAGCCCGTCCTTGTCCCTTTGCTCCAGAAGATGGGATTCGAGTCCGTCCGTGCGGTCGGGGCACACGGGCGGAACGAATTCGGCTCCGACATTCAGCCGTTCCGGCAAACAACCCAATTCGGCACGACGGAGTACTACGCGGTTCAGGCCAAGGCAGTGCGGATTCACGGAACGTCGGCCGCAAGTGGAAACGCCGGCGAGCTGATCAGCCAGGCAACTCAAGCTTTTAGCATCCCGTTCATCGACGACGTGGACAGTGAACGCAAGAAGATTGACAAGTTCATCATTGCGACCAGTAAGGAAATCACTCCGGACGCGAGGCGCGTGATTGAGGAATCGTTCGCCGGAACCCGTAAGCTCGTCTTACTCGACATTGAGAAGATCATCGATCTGGTGAAGAAGTACCGTCTGCTTCAGTACCTGCTTTTCACGGATTTGGAGTGAATGTGCTCCGCGACCTGCGGAAGGCGCGGAGATCGGCATGTGTCGGCCATGACTCAGCTCATCATGTCTTCTCCGATAGCTTGTCGGTCCGATACCCGAAGTGCGAAAGACGTAGGTCGGCGACATGAGCGAGTAAGGGCTGGAGGGCTCGAGTGCAGGTGACAGGAGGGATCTTGGTTACCGACCGCACGCGACACCGGAATGCGCCCGCTCCAACCGATCGTTCGCCTGTTTGGCCGTTGGCACCGGCACTTCCCCGCCTACTACTCGCTTAGCCGTCGAATTCATACGCGAGCGAGGTGCCGCCTCGACCGCATGCGCCGCCCGCAGCTCCTTGATCCGCTCAGCCAGCTCCGCCGTGCTCGGGCCTTCACCGTGGGCTGCCGGTGCCCCAGCGGAAAGCCCCACCTTGAGCTGATCACGCAGCGAGGCAAGTTCTGTCAGATAGGCCTCGTGCCCGAACAGCTTGCCGAGTCGTGCCTGATAGTCTCGGAGCTGAGATCGCGCGACTTCCAGCTCCTGGCTCCGATGGGCAACTTCGGCCGCATAGCTCGCGGCCAGCCGTTCGAGCGCATTGAGCACGGCCCGCGGACCATGATGCTCGCGGGAGAGGGACTCGCGCCGGGAGGCGGCGCCCTCGAGATAGACGTCCGGCCCGAATCCCGGCTGGAGCACAAGCCCGAAACCCAAGCCGCGATAGGTCCCGAGCGCGTAGCGCCGGGGCTCGGTTACCTTCGCCGGCAGCGACTCGAGCTTCGCGGCCAGTTCATCCCGGAAGCCTTCGTGAGCGAGCACCCGGCCGCCAATCGTTCCCGTGGCGCCGGCGTGCTCGCTGAGCGTCCGCTGATCGGTCTCCAGCCGCGCCAGCCAGTCTTTCAGCCGCTCGATCGTGGCCGGCAGATCCCGAACCTTTCTGCGCGCCAGGAATTGCTCGTCGAGATGATTCCGCTTGAGCACCCCCAGCCGCTGCAACTCGGCGTCGGCCTCGGCCAGCGTGAGCACGGCCGGATTGCCAGAGGCGATCGCCTTTACCTCGGCATAGGACAACTCCTGGCCGCCGATGTCCTCGGCCTGGCGGAGCGCGTTGTCTCCGGTCATCACCTGAGTGATGAAGCGGGCCTTGGTCTCGAGCGCCTGCCACATGTAGGCGTCGAAGGAGCCCTCGGTGACGTAGCGATAGATGGCCACCTCGGGATTCTCGTTCCCTTGGCGTAAGATGCGTCCCTCGCGCTGCTCGACCTCGGCCGGCTTCCAGGGGGCGTCCAGATGGTGCAGCGCCACCAAGCGCTTTTGGACGTTGGTGCCGGTCCCCATCTTCTGGGTGCTCCCCAGGAGCACGCGCACCGAGCCGTTGCGAACCTTTTCGAACAGCGACTGCTTCTTGGCGTCGGAATCGGCCTCGCCGATGCAGGCAATTTCCTGCCGCGGTATCCCCCGTTCGACCAGCTTGCTGACGATCTCGTCATAGACCGCATAGCCCCAGGAGGTCGGATTCACCCCCAGATCGCTAAAGATGAGCTGCGTGCCGCGATTACTCGCCGATTCCCGCCAGATGGCCGCTACACGTTCCGCCAGGGCGTTGACCTTCGAGCCTGAATAGTCCGCGGCGTCGGGGGAGAGCATGCGGGCGTCGGTCGCCAGCTTACGGCCGTCGGTGGTAATCGCCAGCGCATTGTCCACGCGGGGATCGACCTTCTCGGTCCGCAGCCGCTCGTAGCGCTCCACGAGCTCTGCCTGAAGCGCCTGCTGGTCGTCCGACATCGGGCAGGCCACGATGACGGGCTTGCCGTCCTGGAGCTTGGGCCTGGGCAAGTCCAGCATCTCGGCCGTCTGCACGTCGGAAAACGCCCGGAACATCTGCTGCAACTCCGGCAAGTTGGTGAACTTGGCGAAACGGCTGCGGGGACGCAGAGAAGCTCCGTCGGGCGAGATCTCCATCGTGTCGACCACTTCGCCAAACGTCGCCGCCCAGGCGTCGAAGTGTTCCAGGCCGCGGCTCTTCAAGCCCTCGGGGTCCAGGAAGCGCTGCATCGTGTACAGCTCGACCATCGTGTTCGAGATCGGCGTGCCGGTGGCGAAGGTCACGCCGTGCCCCGGATGGCGCTCGTCCAGGTAACGGGCCTTCATGAAGACGTCGAAGGCACGTTCGGAGCCGCCCGTCTGGATGCCAGCCACGCGTTCCATCTTGGTGGGGGTCTCGAGGTTCTTGAAGTAGTGAGCCTCGTCGATGAACACGTGATCGACCCCCAGCTCGTCGAAGACCAGGCCGTCGTCCTTCTTGTCCTCGGCCAGCAGGTCCTTGAGCCGCTCGCCGCGGGCCGCCTTCTGCTTCTCGAGGGTTTTGATGAGGTTGCGGCTACCGCCGCGATGGGCGGCGTGCTCGACGAGCAAGGCGTCGTACTCGGCGATCTGCTCCTCGAGAAACTGCCGCTGATACTCCCGCGACATGCCGATCCGCTCGAACGAGCTGTGGGTCACGATGATTCCGTCCCACTGGCCGCTGGCGATTTTGGCAGTCAGCATCTTGCGGCGGTCTTTAGCGAGGTCCTCTTTGGCGGCGACGAGCAGCTTGGCGTTCGGGTAGAGCTGCAGGAACTCCCTCGAAAACTGCTCGAGCAGGTGGTTGGGGACCACGTACATGGGCTTTTGAATCAGGCCGGCCTGCTTGAGCTTCATGCCAGTGGCGGCCATGGTAAACGTCTTGCCGGCGCCCACGCAGTGGGCCAAGAGGGTATTGCCGCTGCTCATGCCGCGCCAGACGGCGTCGTTCTGATGGGGACGCAAGCGGATCGCCTGGTTCATCCCCGGATAGTCGAGGTGCGAACCGTCGAAGAGGCGGGGGCGGAGGTTGTTGTAGGTGTCGTTGTAGATCCGCACCAGCCGCTCCGTGCGGTCCGGGTCCTGGAACACCCAGGCGCGAAAACGCTCCTTAAGAAGTTTTTGTTTTTCGCGGGCGGCCAGGGTCTGCTCCTGGTTCACGCGGCGCTCTTCCCCGGCTGTCGTGACGATCGTCTCGTAGATCACGGGGGTTTTCATGTTCAGGGCCAGCTCCAACAACCACGTGCCGTTGGCCTGGTCGGTGCCGTAGTCGGAGCTGGCGGCCACCGACGCCTTGGCGGCGTAGCTCGCCTCGACGCTCCAGACCGCCTCCTTGGCCAGATGCGCCACGGGAATCGCGCTCTCCGGGACGCCGAACAGCTCGGCCGCGAACGCCTGGATGTCTTCGGCCGGGATCCAGGGGGAGCCCAGCTTGGCGTCGATGTCCCCCGGCAGCACATCGTCGGGCTGCACCGCACGCAGCGCCGCGACGTTGCGGGCGAAGCTTGCACCGGCCCGCTCGGCCTCGGCCAGTTTGCTGCGGACGTTGCCCGACAGGTACAGATCGGCCGTCTGCCACTGGCCAGAAGTGGGTTCCTGATAGACAAGATCCCCCAACTCGGCCACGATCTCGGGCTCCGGCTTGCCATAGAGCCGCGCAATGAAGGGCAGATCGACCGTGCCGCGCTGGTTGAGGGAGGCCAACAGCCCTTCCTGGGCGGAGTCGACGCGGGTCAGCGGGGGCGTGCGCCCCACGACGTCGCGGAGCAGGATGGCGGCCTTGGCGGCCTGGCCCGTGGCTTCGTCGTAGTCCTCGAGCGACATGACGAGCATGGCGTCCGGGTCTTCCCGAAACTTCACCAGGTTCGGCATGCGGCGGATGACGCTGCCGTCGCGGGTCTCGCCAAACGTCGTCTTGTTGATCGGGCCGTAGGCTGCGACAAACTGGTCGTAGGCCTGGTTGAGTTCCCGGCGGGCTGTGTGGCGTTCGTCCTCGGGCCAGTCCTCGTTCTGGCTCTTGAGCACGCGGCGGGCGCGGTCACGGAGTCCGATCAGGCCGGCCAGCCGGCGACCGGTCATCGTGTCGTCCGCGCGAAGTTGCCTGCCGCCGTAGACGACCTGTTCGGCTCGACCGGCGACGACCTGGCGGATCGCCCGGTCTTCGCCCACGAGAAAACTTCCTTCGTCGAGGTTGGCGGCGAGCGGCAGCGCTGCCGCCGGCTCAGTCCGCGCGAGCGCCGGCAGCATGGCGAACTCGGGCAGTTTCGCGATCGCCGTCTTAAGCTGCTCGGCCAGGTCGCCTTGGCCCAGAACGCTATAGCCTTCGCCGTAGAGCGTGTCCTGGACGCTCCAGGCGCCGAGGACCATCTCCGGGTGATTCAAGAAGTAGCGGTTGACCTGGAACGCTCGGCCGTCGAGCTCGAGCGGCGTTGTTTCGAGCCAAGTATTGTCGGCATGAGCCGGCTGTTCTCCCGCGGCGCGCTTCCGCAGGAACACGATGTCGGTGACCACGGCCGTCCCTTCGCGCTCGAAGGCATTCGAAGGAAGGCGAACGGCGCCCACGAAGTCGGCCTTGGCGGCCAGGAGCTCACGCACCGCGGCGTTCTGCTTGTCGAGCGTGAAGTGCGTTGTCACGAGCGCCAGCACGCCTCCCGGCCGCAGCCCGTCGACTGACTTGGCGAAGAAGTAGTCATGCAGCGAGAGTTTTTGGCCCTGGTAGTCGAGCTTCACATCGGCGAACGGCACGTTGCCGACGACGGCGTCGATTTGGCCGGCGGGGAGTTTGGTGTCGCGGAAGCTTTCGATGCGGATGTCATGCTCGGGATGGAGCGCGCGGGCGATCTGCCCCGAGATCAGATCGAGCTCGACGCCGAGGAAGCGGGCTGCGGGGGGCGCGAAGCTCAGGAAGTTGCCGCTGCCACAGCCGGGTTCGAGGATGAGCGCTTGGTCGGGGACGCCCAGGCGCTTGATCGCTTGGTGGATCGCCTGAATGACCGTCGGCGAAGTGTAAAAGGCGTTGAAGGTCGACTGCTTGGCGCTTGCGTATTCTTCGGGCGTGAGCAGCGACTCGAGCTCTTCGCCGAGCGCTTGCCAGGAAGAATCCTTGTAGCGCCCGGTGGCCGGGTTACGGAAGATCGAACGGGCGACGGGACCGAAGCCCGCGAAGCGTTGCAGGATGGCCTGCTCGTCTGCGGTTGCGGCGCGCTCCTGGCGAGCGAGTTGCTTGACCGTGCGAATCGCGTCCAGGAGCTGGCGGGCCTTGGCCTTCTCGCCACGGGCGAGGGTGTCTGCTTGGACCGCCACCGGAGGATGAAGCGGGACAGGCGGCGGTTCCGCCCGGAGCGGTATGGGGGAGGTCGTCTCGAAGAGTAGGCTTAGTTGCTCGGCTCGCATGCGCTGGTCTCCTTCCGTCGCGGTGAACGGCCCCGCCCAGGGGGCCTGACGGCACGCGGGAGACTCGACCGCTAGCCGGGGCTCCGCCTGCGGAGCTGCCGTGCCAGCGGAAAAGCGGGGGAGACCTTGAGGGGGAACCGGTTTTCCGCTGGCAGGGCCCGGCGGGTCGAGTAGCGTGCCCTTGTTCAGGCCCTCGGGCGGGGCCAGCGGCACGGAACCGGAGAGAAGATTGGCAGCAGGCGTGCTGCGCGACGCTTCAAGGCGCTCGACGAAAGAGACGGCATGCTCCGCCGTGCCGGCCGGGCGCACTACGCTTCGTCGTTCTCCGACTCGCTCGGCAAACGATCCTGCAAGTCCGCCAGCGCCAGCTCGAGGGCTTCGCTGGCGAGCTGTTCGGGGGCGCTCCCCGGCTTCGTCTTGAACAGTTCCTGCCGCCAGGTCTCGTGGCTGGTCTTCAGCTCGAGGGCGTAAGTTTCCAGCGTCGCCAGCAGTTGCCGGTCGCGTTTCAGCCGGCGCATCAGGCGCGGCCGGTCTTCCAACAGGTTGAGGACGATCGTCTTGTAGTGCATCGGGGACTCCTTCGGTTGAATGAACGGGGGAATCGGCGACCAGCGTGTCGCCCTCGGCGCCGTCGTCGGCAAAGCGCAGCAGCGATTGGAAGCGGGCAGGGGGACGGCGGGCCATGCTCAGCCACGGGCAAGTGACCACCGTGAGGACGGCGGCGTGGTGGCAAGCAGGAGGTCGGTCGAGAGATCAGTACGGCTGGGCATGCGGGCAGAGTTGGACTGGCTTGGTCCGCGCCGGCGAGCGTCCCACATCATGCGGGACACGTCCGGTGAGACGCGGGCCATCCGTAGCACGGTTGACCGATCTTGGCAAATGGCACGCCCGTTCGCTTGGAGCGAATCCCGACGTGGCACATCGTCTACCCGTCCGCACACTCCACCACGATTTTCCGACCCGCCCTGTAAATCATCCGGCAGCCTTGTGACCTGGACCGGTTGGTCGTCCGCCCCGTAACGATTTGTGCGATCGAGAGCGCGTTCTAGCAAACGAGGATCGTCTGCTTCTTGGTCATCGGGTCGCTGACACACGTTCCAACAGGGCGATCTCGGCATTCAAGCGGGCGAGCCGTGCCACGAGTCTGTCGCTCGCCGTAGCCAGTCCTAAATGGATGCCCTGATCGATTCTCGTCTCGAACTCCTGGGCATCAGCGACCGCCCGTTGCAGGACTGCCAACGGCCCTTCGCTGTCGCCGCACAGTTCCAGTTCGGCCTGTCGCACCTGCCGCAGAGCGTCGTAGACGTCCGCTGGCGAAGCTTGCCCGGCGGCGAGGGACGTTTGTCGTAGGGCGGCAAGTTCCTTGGCGACGGCCAGCTTGTCGCGGAGTCGCTCCCAGCGCCTGGAATCCGCCAGGGGCGGCGACTCCGCTGGTCGCGCGGCCCCCTCGAGTTTCGTGTTTTGTCGCTGGCCCACTCGCTGATCGACGTACTGGACGATCGCTTCGAAGATGCGGCATTCCTCTTCGCCTGCGGCCACGATCACGGTGTTGCTGCCGCGGTGAACGGCAATGCCGATCCGTCGCCCCTCGAAGACCGGGACGAGCTCCCTGAGCGCTACCGCCAGCTCCGCCGCCTTGGCATGCGCCAAGGGAATGAGCTTCACCTGCGGCATCGCTGCCGGCGACACCGGTGCGCCGGCGTGACTAACGCCCGGCTGAGGATTAGGCGTGGCCGCGACAGGCGCTTGGGCCCGGGCGAAGCTGCACGTCAGTCCGCAAACGACGAGGGTCGAGATAAAGACAAGACATCGCGGCTTCATGGCACGAATTCCTGCAAGCTTATCTGGCCGTGGAATGGGCACGGCCGTCACCCGCCGACAGTGTATAGTCCCGCGCGCGAAAGCCTTACACGGTTCTGCCTGACCTCGCCAAGCTCCCGCGACGTGGCTCGTGCTCCGGCCGCGACGCCGGCCTGCGACTTCCGTTGGCGAGCGCAGCGCCAGATGCGCTGGCTACCGCATTGCCGGCGGTGGCGAAATGGCGGACGTGCGTCACCGAGATGGAGCGCCAGTTAGGAGTGGCCGCCCGGACAACCGCGAGCCAGACTGGCCATCCCGCGCCACGCGCAGAGCAGCATCGCCCCGCATGAGGCAAGCAGCATCGCCGAGGGCTCTGGCACCGCCTCCGTCGGGCTGAAGTTGTTGAGCGCGAACCCCAGGCCGGTCGTCTTGGTGCCGACGAACTTGATCCGCAGCTTATCGACGCCGCTGGGGAGTTCCCTGAACTGAAAGCTCCAGGGCAGGCTGTCGAGTGAGTCGGGAGAACTCTGGTTGATTCCCACGGGCGAGAGCTGCGACGCCAGCACGCCGCCTGCGGCGTCAAGCACCTCGAGACGCCACTGTTCCATCCCGCCCGCGGCGCTGTCGATGTCCCAGATCTCTCCCGACAGTTCGTGGATCGGGACCGTCGCCGCGTAGTCGATGACGAAGGGCTGGTTCCCCACGTCCTTCACTTGGAAATCGGCCGGATACCGCAGGAAGTAGTTGCCGAGCACTGCCTCGTAGCCCGGACGGGCCCGATCGAGTGAATTGTGGTTGTACGTGCTGCGAAATCCGTCCACGCTATCGGGGCCCACGCGCTCGAACACGGGGCTGAGATCAGTGCCCGCGTCGAACGTGTTGTTGCTGTTGGCATCGAAGAAGAACCGCACGCTGCCCTCCTCGAGCGCATAGGGCGCGGCGAGCGGCTGATCGTCGGTGGGCACGGCGCCGCTAGGAGTCACCTCGAAATCGAGCAGGCTGGCCTGCGCGCTCGCGGTCCACAAGGACGAAGCCCCAATGCCTAGCGACAGTACGAATCCCATAACGAACGGACGGAACATCGCGGCTTCTCCGGCTGGGGGCGCAAGACATGACAACCCAACGAGCCTATTTGCCGCCCGCGCGACGCGGTAGCCGGGGAACCGGCGTCGGCAGTGCCCCGTCCGGCGATCGCCGGACATCAGGCTCGCGCGGTCCGCAGCGCCACCTCGAGCACGCGCATCGACAGTTGCATGCGGCCACTGGTGCCCGTCTTCTTGGGAATGCGGTAGCTGAGGTACTCCTCGACCGTCTTCTTGCTGATCCCGAGCACCATGCCGATCTGCTTGTTGCAGAGGTCCCGTAGTACCAGCTCCGCCACATCCGCCTCCCGCTCCGACAGATCGAGCTCCCTGGCGACGTCGCGCCATTGACCGGCGCTCAGGGGCAACGCGGGCGCGGCAGCGAGAATCGCGGCGGCTTCGTTTGAGTGTCGAGCCATGCCCGCACCCCGAATAAAAAAGGGCGTCGAACCAAGGACGCTCAGGGAACCCCCGCCAAGGGGCGTACAGAACGTACCCTGGCCGACGCCCCTTTCGGGGCGCGGCA
Source organism: Pirellulales bacterium (assembly GCA_044221365.1). Lineage (GTDB taxonomy): Bacteria > Planctomycetota > Planctomycetia > Pirellulales > JBGAPH01 > JBGAPH01. Next base: position 28,281 of record JBGAPH010000044.1, on the reverse strand, counting down.
TCAGGGCACTGCTTCTGTACAAGGAGTTTGGCGGTTTTCCCTGAAGCAGCGTCGTGACGCTCGCGCGTCAATTCAGATTGTGGGCCAGACCCGCCATGCGGCTCCGGCACGCTCATCTTACTCCGGTGATACGCCTCCGGCCACCGCGCCAAGGTCGCGTCGCCGCCAAAGCTCGCGCGGCAAGGGCCGCCGCAGCCGGCGAGTTGTGGCCGCAGATGAACTCACTCTGGAGTGAAGCCATGCTGAGCGCGCCGGCTTGATCGCAAAGCCGACGAAGAAGGGCTTGCCGGGATAGAGGGGCTGCGCAGCGCCAACGGGTCACGAACGGCAAGAGCAAAGGCCGCCCACATCCATTGCGAGCGGCCAAAGACCTCTGTGGGATGGCTCACCCTCCCGGAAGAGAGCAAACCTGCCGCAGCCACGTAGGAGAGAAAGGCCGCGACGAGTGTCAGGCTAGCAGATCACGAGGAGAAAGGCACCCCGCCGGGTCCAAGTCCGGCGTGGCGCCGAGCAACCGTGGACCATGCGGATGCCCGAGCCAAGTTTAGGCGGATCACGCCGAAGGACCGAGATGAGTTTGCCGACACCCTCACGCGGGCTAGACTCAAAATGTCCGTGCCGTGCGGTCGGAGATTGTTTTCGCGGCACTGCGGCCGCACGGTTTCTTGATCGGCAAATCGAGGCCGTTAAGCTGCCGTCCGCCGAACGCAATCCTGAGACCCACGTCGAGCGCGGCCCGGCGCTCAATTCGCAACCGCCTCCGAACTCGCGCGGAGGCGGTGTCGTTCCGTAGGGATACCCATTTTGCTGCTCAGTTTCGTATTTCGATGTGCCGAGGCGAATCGTTGGTCGAACACCGAGCAGGATTGCGAGGTCGGACCTGGCGCCGCCCTGGCCCTCTACCTGCGGCGATGACGCCCAGTGACGCGGAACAGCGCGAGCACCTCAGCGTTCGATGTTCACTCTGAGGGCACGCGGACCGTGACCGAGGCGGAGATCAAGCGGGCCATGGCTTTGGCCGGACGCCCACGGCGAAGAGCTCGGCCAGCGTGTCGATCACGCGAGGCTTGTCCGGGATGGCTGGAAACTGCGCGAAGTATTTCCTGAACTCGATTAGCTCATTGGTCACCCGCTCCCCGGCACTTGCCCACACGTCTTGGCCAGTTCGGTCCACTCATCCCAGAGATGGGCAGCCGGGTGATGGCATCGGCGAGGTCGCGCCGGGAGGTCGCGTAGCAGCATCTTGTTTCGACGCGAACGACTGCTACGCTGGTCTTTTCCTCGTTTGCCGTTCCAAAGGACGTTAACATGGCCACAGACACTACGCCCGCTGGATCAACCATGCTGGCAGAGGAGACAAAGACCAAGGACAACGTTAACCTGCCGGAGTCGAACGTGACGCTTGCGACCGACACCGCGTCGGCTCCAGTCGGTGACGGCAGCCTAGATGACCTTGCAACGCTTCGGAGGCGAATCGCTTGCTTCATCACGGTGTTTTTCCCAGTCCTTACCATCCTAGCGATTCTGGGCGCCGTAGCCCTCTTCTTCTGTGTCGGGACCGACCGCTTTGCTGACGAAGTGATCGAGAAAATGGCATTGGCCGCCTCAATCCAAGTCGGATTCGGAATGGTCATCGGCTACGTGTGCATCTTTCTCGGCTTGATGATGACTTGGTTTGGCGTCGTGGATTCAGGTTACACGATGCGCACCAGAGCGAAGGCTGGTTCGGCCGCCGGAGAGGTCAGCCTGAAGAGTGCGAGCCCCGGTTTGCTGTTTGCCTTGGCTGGAGCAGTGTTGGTAGCAGTATGCCTCTACAAGCCGCTGTACTACCAAGACTCAGGTAAGCCCCTCGTGCTCGATCGAGACACCGCGACCGACAAAGAAGCTGAGGTGAAACCGAACCCGCCACCTCCGCTTTCCAACACGAAGGACAATGTAACGGGCATGGCTTTGCCGGCATCACTCATGTCTGCCGCTCACCTTGCCGCGATGGCAACGGGTCAGACGCCTGACTTCCCTACGGCGCTCAAACATCCGATCCAGTTCTACACTAACGGAGAAACGATCGACGCCTGGACCCGGAATGAGGAGAAGGAGTTACGTTCGTCTTTCTGGTTCGTCCGCCGCAACAACGACAAGCTGGAGTACCGGCAGCATGTAGTCGTTATCTACGATCGACAGCCTGATAAGGCATACTACTTTGATACGGAGAAGCGCATCTTTATTGGTCGAATTGACCTCGCCTCGGGCATGTATTCGTTGCTGCCCAAGGAGTGGCGGAAGCCTCGCATCGAAGACATCGATCCGGCCGCATTTCCGGTGCCTGCTCGCCTTCCGAAGATCGGAGATATGTTCGACGAGGAGGAAGTGGGGTTATACGAGCAGTACCTTCTGCCCCCACCGGCGACACGCGAGTACCCGTTCCTTGAAAAGAGCGTCTGGGACTCTTGGTATGTACCCTATCAGGGAGACCGGATCCGCACCACGATTAGGTTCGACGGTCAAAACGGCACATACCCGGTAACGGTTGAGGGCAGGGCCGTCGAGGGTAAACTGAGCGAGGTGAAGTACGAGCTTCGTGGGAACAAGTACGTCATTCGTGGTCATTGGACCTTGGGCGACTACGGCGGTCCGTTTCAGTTCGAGATCGAATTGAGCCAGATGGACAAGTTTCATGGCCACTGGACGATGGACGGTCTCGATGTACGTGAGTGGACGGGAACGCGGACGCGCGACGTGCGCTAACCTCAATCAGGTAATGGTCAGCCTGACACCTGGTTCGCCTCAGCGGACCGGCCGGTGCTCTAGTTGCGCGACAGGATCCCAAACACGCCCCAAACACACTCCACGATTCCAAGCACGCTCGCGATGAAGGCAATCAAGGTTGAGATTGGGTGCTCCTGGCACCACTCCGCCGCCGCTACCAAATATCCTTGGCAGGGCCACCACCATTTTGCATCCGTTTTGAGTTCGCCCGAAGCTGCCAGCTCTACAATGGTAGCGATCGCGCCAACCTTGCGCAACGTCGATTGGTGGAGCTTCACATATTCGTGCCTCTGAAAGGCTGCTGCCTCGTCCTCTCCGTCCAGGAATTCGTTCGAGTTGATGCCATTGCGGGCAATCAAGGTCTTCAGGCGAGGATGGCCAATATAGTCGCCGCCATAGATAGTCTTCAGGTCGCGGCTGATGTCCACAAGTTGTGACTCGTGAATCTCCGTAGGCTTGCCCCCCAAGACCCTAATTCGATGTGCGATCGCCGGGAAGCCATAGTTGGTGTCCCTCATATTCCAGTGAACCCACGTATGAGATGATCGCTCGCTGACGTATTCATAGAATTTGCTCAACATCGCTAGTTCAAGCGAATCGTAGTCAGCTTCGATATCTGCTGGGGCAATCTTGGCCGCCTCTGCCACCTGGTGAATCGAAAATGCCTCGCCCATTCCGGTGCCCAAATTGCGGACTGCGATCGAGGTTACGCGCCGGGAAGCACCCTCGGGATTATCAAAGAAGCTTTCGCACGAGTAGTGGACCACCACCACATGGTCGGGTGAGTCGAGCAGCTTGTTGAGCCGGCCTCTCACCTCCTTCCGCTTGGCAAGCCGACGAAGCGCTTTGCCCATTGCTTCTTCCCTATGGTAATGTTGGCCCCGTCACCCCTTTGCATTTTAGGATGCATCGGGCCCGCCGGAAGGGGGCGTTTTCCGGCGATTTGAAGCTTCAGAATCTGTTCCGGTTGATCGGTAATGGGGCAGCGGTCATCCTGGAAGCATTACTACCTGGACCGCTCGCACCGGCCTCCGATGATGCCGGCGACGATCACCTGCAGCGAAAACACGCCACCGGCAAGAAGGCCGCCACCAACGAGCACCAGAAAGAACAGTGCCAACCAGCCTGGAAACCCGGCGGACGCCCCCGTGGAAGTGTGGTGCATCGCAACGTCGGCTTGGCAACGCCTCCAACGAGCCATCGCCCCGTAATCTGCGCGCCACTCGGCAGCATCAGGCGCACTAAACCAGCTGCGCGAGCGCGGCTAGCGTCTGCTGGGCGGCCTCCACCGACCCGGCTTCCGCCACGAGCCGCTTGGCATTGAGCAGCGCGGCGAAGGAGACGCTCGTCGAGGCCGGCCGACGTCCAGGCCGGCCCGGACGCTTGGCGCCGTTCGTCGGTCGCGACCCGCCGTTGACACGGGCGCGCACAGTGCTCACCATCTGTGCGCTGACCGTGACCTTGTCCCCGGCCAGCTTCTCGATGATGTCGCGGTTGCGGGCCTCGGGGCCCAACTCGACCAGGGCGGCGCGGATCAGGTCGGACTTGCTTTTCTTCTTGCGGGGCATGTGGCATTCTCCGCGGAGTGGGTGTGGAAACGCAGGTGATCAAAGTGTCGGTCGCCGCCCATCCGTTGTCAAATGCCGGCCCTCCGAAGAGTCACACCCGGAGTACACAACCCGCCACGTTGCGAACCCCAGGCGGGAGCCACGGGCGGAGCCCTGCGACCGCCGGCCGGCGCCGCGGCTCCCGGCGCCCATTCGAGTCGCCCGCAGGAAGGCATTTCCTGGAAGAGAGCCCGCTGCTCTTTTCCGAAGGCAGCGGGGTCAACAGACGCTGGGAACGAGGGGGAGAGGAGTCCAGGTCGTCCGGCGGGGAGGGCACCGCTCTGCACAAGCGACCGACAGGGGAGCGCGGAAGAGCGGGAGGAGGCCCCGCCGGACGCGCCTTGACGCCTCGGGGGAAGCTCCCCCGGCTGTTGCTCGCCCGGCAATCGCACCACCCATAACGCGCCGACCTTCGCTCTCGACCGCTGCCTACGCGTATCGCGCACCTCCCATCGACGCAATCGCAACCCGCCGCTCGCGCGGCGCGAATTCTGGGCGCACCATGCAGCCCAACACCTCCTCGGCGCGTGTCTTCATAGAGGGGGCGACAAGCGGCCGCCACAGTCAGAAACTCACGCCCTTCAGAGGGCAGCGAGCACGGTGGTATCGCCCGCCAATTGGCGCCTGTCCCAAATCGAACGCAATGTTCGCCTTCGCGCTTGCGCAAATCCACCCGGCGAGTATGTTCGTGCGCCACCATCCGTCATGCTCCGCATCCACCAACAGTGCAGCGCCGCCGGCGCGAAAACGTATTACCAATCCCAGGCCGAATACTACTGCGGCCAGGAATTCGTCGGCCATTGGGGCGGCGCCGCCGCGCGGCTGCTCGGCCTCGAGGGCCCGGTTCGCAAAGCGGACTTCGACGCCCTCTGCGACAACCTCGATCCGCACAGCGGCGCGCCCCTCACGGCGCGAACCTGCGCCGACCGCACGGTGGCCTGGGACTGGAACTTTCATTGTCCGAAGGGGGTGTCTCTGGCCTATTCCCTCAACCAGGACGAACGGATCGCGGAGACGCTGCGGGCGAGCGCCCGCGAGACGATGGAGGAGGCGGAGCGCGAAGCAAGAACGCGCGTCCGCAAGGGAGGCCGCGACGACGACCGAATCACAAAGAACCTCGTGTGGGCGGAGTTCGTGCATACGACGGCACGGCCGGTCCGCGGAATCCCCGACCCCCACCTGCATACCCACTTAGTGGTTTTCAACCAGACTTTCGATCCCCACGAGCAGCAGTGGAAGGCGGTTTTTTCACGTGAACTCAAGCGTGACGCACCGTACTACGAAGCGGCGTTCCATGCCCGCCTGGCGCGGCGGCTGCGGGGACTGGGCTACGACGTCGAGCGGCGCGGGAAGGGGTGGGACCTGGCCGCGACGCCGGCGACGCTTGCCAAGAAGTTCTCGCGGCGGACGGACCAGATCGAAGCGCTGGCCCGCCAGCAAGGCATCCAAGCGCCCGAGAAGAAGGCCGAGCTGGGGGCGAAGAGCCGGGAAAAGAAACAATCGGCCCTGAGCGCGGAGGAACTCCGCAACGAGTGGCGTGCGCGGTTGGATGCGAGCGATACGGCGGCGCTCGCCGAACTGCGCCGGCAGGCGGCGGCGCCCAAAGCCCTCGAGCAGGATCCCGAGGTCGAGACCGCGGCTGTGCGGCACGCGGTGCAGCACTGCTTCGAGACACGCTCGGTCGTCGCGGAGAAGAATCTGCTGGCGGAGGCGCTCCGCCGGGGGACGGGAGAGGTGACAGTCGGCGGTGTGGCCCGCGCCTTGGCCCAATCCCCGGTGATCGTCCGCGAGCTGGAAAACCGCCGGCTGGCGACCACGCACGAAGTGCTGGCGGAAGAGCGCGCCATGCTGGCCTACGCCCGCGCCGGGCGCGGCGCCTGCCAACCGTTGAATGAGGAGTGGCGGATCGAGCGGGATTGGCTGAGCGGCGAACAGCGCCGCGCCGTGCAGCACATCCTGCGTAGCACCGACCGAGTCATCCTGCTGCGTGGCAACGCTGGCGTGGGTAAGACGACTCTGTTGCAGGAGGCTGCGGCCGGGATCGCGGCAAGCGGAAAACGGGTGTTTGCCTTCGCCCCTTCCTCGCTCGCCAGTCGAACCGTGCTCGAGGCAGAAGGGTTCAAAGGGGCGACGACGGTGGCCGAGCTGTTGGTCAATAAGCAACTGCAGGACGCGGCCCGTGGACAGGTCTTACTGATCGACGAAGCCGGGCTGTTGGGGACGCGGACCATGAAACGGGTGTTCGATCTCGCGCACGCAATTGATGCGCGCGTGTTGCTGGCCGGCGATTGGCGCCAGCATGGCAGCGTGGAACGGGGTGACGCGCTGCGCTTGCTCGAGCAAGAGGCAGGGCTCAGGCCGGCGGAGGTGCGCTCGATTCGGCGCCAGCAAGGCCTGTATCGCGATGCAGTCGCGGCCTTGGCCAAGGGGGACGTCGGGGAAGGGTTCGCGCAACTTGACGCGCTGGGATGGATCGTGGAACTCGACGACGCGACGCGCAATCGCACGATCGCGCGGGAGTACGCCGATGTGCTGGCCACCGGTGATACGGCCCTGGTCGTAGCCCCTACGAATCAGGAAAAGGACCAACTCAACCGCTGCGTCCGCGCCGAGCTGCAGAGCCGCGGTCTGCTCGGCCGGCGGGACCACGACGTGCTGCGGCTACGGCCGCTGCATCTGAGCGAAGCGGAAAAGGCCGATGCAGCGCAGTATCAGCCGGGGGATGTGCTCGAGCTGCACGAGCACCTGCCGGGGCACAAGAAGGGACAGCGGATCGCGATCGAGGAGGGTCTGCCGGAAGGGTTGGCGCAGTATGCCGGCCGCTTCAGCGTTTATCGGCCCGAGCAGATCGCGGTCGCGCGGGGCGATCTGCTGCGGATCACTGCCGGCGGCAAGACAAAGAGTGGCAAGCGCCTTTACAACGGCGCAGTGGTTCGAGTCGCGGAGGTCCGTCCTTCGGGCGACCTCAAACTCACAAGCGGCCAGACGATCGAGCGCGGCTTCGGGCACGTAGCGCACGCGTACGCAGTGAGCTCGCACAGCAGCCAGGGGACGACTATAGATCACGTCCTGCTCGCCGCCTCGACCGCGTCGCTCCCGGCGGCCAGCCGGGAACAATTCTATGTGAGCATGAGTCGCGGCCGCAAAACGGCGCGTGTCTTTACAGACGACCGGCTGGCGCTGCTCAAGGCGGTCCAAAAGTCCGAGCGCGGCTTGACGGCCAGCGAACTCGTGAGGCCGAGCGTTGAACACCGGCGACGGCAGGTCCGCCAGCTGGCCTACGAGCGGCTGTCCGCAGCCGTCAAGGCGGCATTCCAACCCAGGCACGAGCGCGAGCCGGTCTATGGACGCGGATGAACTGACGGGCATTCAGGGGATCTTGGCCCGGGGAGAACGGGCGGCGCGCTCGGCCGCGCAGGAAGATTTGCCGGAGTCGGACGATGACGACGCGCTGGCGGCGTTCCGCTGCGGCCGGATTGGGACGCGGCCGCAGTTGATGATTGTGTTCCGCAAGAGCTCGGGGGAGGTATTCGCCTTCTCCTATGCCCATCTGGACAAGATTCACGCGCACGACGTCAGCCGCGGATTCACTTTGGACTTCGGTGATGCGGTGGTCGCAGTGGCGGGTCGCAATCTCGAGCGGCTGTTTCGCTGCGTGTGCGATCACAAGGCGGCCGAGATCGCAGCGGAGGGGCGCGCAGCGGAATTCATCGCCGAGGATGCCGAACCCGTGGTTACGTCGATCACGGTCGCCGTGAAGCGGGAGACGCTCACGACCGCACAACGCCAGTCGTGAGCCCGCTGCAATGGAGGTCATGCATCTTGGGCGCCCCCCTGCAACTCTTCGAGCAGCTTCTGGGTCCGCAGCAAATGGGGATGGTCCGGGGGGAGCTTGAGCCGCTGGATGGCGAGGGCATCCTGGAGCAGCTGAATTGCCCTAGCAGGATTGTTCAGACCTCGCTCGACGCGCGCTAAGAAAAAGTACTCGCGCGCCAGGTAGGGATGATCGGGAGGAAATCGCTTTGACCCGATTTCGATCGCACGCACTAGCAGCCGACGGGCCTCAACGTAGTTCCTGAGGTCGATTTCCGTCAGCGCGAGATTGGAGTATCTCGTGGCGAGTGTCGGGTGGTCCGCAGCGAAGTGCCGCTCGTCGATCCGCAGGGCCTCGCGCAACAACCGCTGGGCCTCGGGCCAGTTCCCCAGATCGCGCTCCACCAGGGCGAGATTGGAACTAACGATGGTCAGCTTGGGGTGGTCGGCGGCGTAGTGCTGCACGCCAATCCGCAGAGCCTCGTGCAGCAGCCGCTGGGCCTCGGGATAATTGCCCAGGTCGCGCTCCACCAGCGCGAGATTGGAGTAGCTGGCGGCGAATGTCGAGTGGTCCACGTTGTAGTGCTGTTCGTCGATCCGCAGGGATTCGCGCAGCAGACGCTTGGCCTCGTCGTAGTTGCCCAGGTCCCTTTCCACGAGCGCAAGATCGGAGTAGCTGGTAGCCAGCGTCGGGTGAACCGGGGCGTGGTGCTTCTTCTCGATTCGCAGGGTCTCGCGGAGCAGGCGCTGGGCCTCGGCATAGTTCCCCAGGTCGCGTTCCAGCATTGCGATGGTGGAATACCTGACGGCCAGCGTCGGGTGGTCCGTGGCGTAGTGTCGCTCGTCGGACTGTAGGGCTTCGTGGAGCAGCCGCCGCGCCTCGTAATAGTTACCCAGGTCTTGTTCCACCAGTGCGAGTTTGGAATAACTAGCGGCTAGCTCGAGGTCGTCCGTGGCATCGCGTAGCTTGATAACCTCGAGGTTGCCAAGCAAGAGCGCCCGAGCTTCGCCGAGGCGACCTTGCTTGCGCGCGGCCTCCGCCGCGCCGAGCAAAAGCTTGCAGGTCGAATCGTTGGCAATGCGAATCCGTTCAGCCAAGTGCAACGCATGGGGGAATAGGGGCTGAGGCCCGTTGGGCTTGCCAAGTTGCTTTCCATCGCCAGGAAACATAGTCCCCAGCATGACGACGGCCAAATCCTCCAGCTGCTCGCGGCGGCCGGCGGGCAGCGAGTCGAGCACCGCCGCTTGCAGCAGACGATGCATCAAGAAGCCGGTCGCCGCCTTCTCCAGCAAGGAGAACTCCAGCAACTCGCGGCACACTACCTCTTGCAGCACTGGCCGATTCCAGAGTGTTGCGATCTCGCGGGCATCGGGAGCGCTTTCGTCTAACTGAATGCCATTGCCAGAAACGATTAAGTCCGGAATCACGTCAGGCGACAAGACGGCCATCACGTAAAAGACCAACCGCGACATGTCCGAAAGTTTCGCCTCCGCCATGCGCCAGGTGGTCGCAATCGTGGCGCGATAGTCGCTGGGTGCAGCCTCCGCTCCCCAGAGTTCCACGCGGCGGGCCACGAAGTGGTCTAGATACCTCTCGATCGTGGACTTCGTCTGGGCGATGTAGGCTGTGGACTGGGCCAGCCCCAGCGGAAACCGATCGAACGCCAGCACCAGCCGCTCAGCCTCTGCCGGAGTCGTGCCGGGAAGACGCGTACGCACGTACTGCGCCGCTTCCTCAGCGGGCCAGAGAGGAAGCTGAAGGGTCTCGGCAATATCTTGCCAGTGGATGTACTGCGAAGTGATCAGCGTGTGCCCGGTCGCCCCCGCGGGAATGTAGCCGCGTACGGTATCGAGGGACTCGGCGTTGTCGAAGACGAGCAGCCAGCGCCGGTTCTCAGCGAACCATCGACGGACGTCGGGAATGCGATCGGCCTGGCGGTCGTACGCGTCGCGCGCCCGATCGCAGAGCGGAACGGAGAGGGCCGCATAGTCGGCGGCGAGCGTGCGCGAATCCTCCGCGTCGAACCAGCAGACCACATCGTAGGCCTCGGAATGCTTGTCCACGTAGGCCCGCGCCAGACGAGTCTTGCCGATCCCGCCTGCGCCGTGAATCGCTTGCACCGCGGCGGCGGGACGGCCGCTGTACAGAGCGGAACGCAAAGCTTCCAATTCCGCGGCCCGACCCGTGAAATCTCGATTCGAGATGGCGGGGACCTTGCGAAACCGCCGGCTCGGGATGTCGCCGGACGGCGTCAACTCGCGCGGCGCCAGAACGCAGTCCGCCGCCCTCTCCGGATGCGCGAGGCGGCCGACGGAGTCCGTGGTCCCGACTTCCGCAGGAAGATACGGCGAAACAAACTCAGGGCGAGCGTTTTTTTCGTCGCCGCTGCCCCGCACCAGTCCGGCTCTGCGGTTGCGATACTCGGCCGGAATCTTTTCCGGCGCGTCGCAAAGTTCACCGTAGGTCACGATCCAGCGGGCTTCCTCGGCAACGAGGTCCGCCTGGCGTCGGAATGTGTCGAAACTGACGCCTTGGCCGCAGGCGTTGCGCCAGGAGCCCTCGGTATAGCCCTGATGTTTAGGCGGGGACTGGTCCTTGGCAAGCCTGTAGCTGGTCAACCGCAGCAAAAACCGCTTGTACGGGACCTTCTTGATGAACTTTACGACTTCCTCGCGAAAGCGCACCTTTCCCGCCGACGCTGCGGCGGTTCGATCGTCTTGTGGCATCGACAGATTATCTCCGGCCGCGCCCCTGACCGTCCCGCCCCAGGGAGTCGTCTGAACGCTCCAACGACAGGCCATTGACCGCGGCCCCGCTGATGACGTTCGCCAAACGATGCATTGTCTCGTAGGCCTCGGCATGCTCCTTCGTTCCGCCGGTGATGCGGTCGAAACGATCGCCAAAGAGCGAGAGAACCTCAATCAGATCGTGGCAGATCCTCGGATGACTACCGGATATTCTTCCCTCGGCAATTCCCAGCAGCAACCCATCGGCGTCGCAGAACAGCGCATATTGCCGGGGAGTGAGCAGCTCGATCGAAACCTTTTCCAGCTCTTCACCCAGGAATTCCGCCACCTTGCGCGGGTCCTGTTTCGATGTAGCGCCGTGGGGGTGTTGCTGTGCGTCGTCTGCCATCTGCCAGGGGCCTGTGTGGTTACTGACGCAACGTCTATCACGTTCCGCCAGGTGGCGTCAATCAAAAAACACCGCCGCCAAGCCGCACTCACGGGAGAACCCTCGGCGCTAACTCCCCGCCGTGATGGCCTGAATACCGACGCTTGTTCCATCGCCCAAGTGGCGAGCTCGGCGCAATGGCGCCAAACGCCCTCCAATCCCGGCTCAAACGACGTCTGACCCAACTTTCCAACTTGTTGCAAATCAATGCATTGCGCCCGCTTTGCGGGGGTTTTGCGCGGCCGCGCCTCCGCGGATTTCGCGCTGACAATCTGGGCGTGACGACCTTCAAGCCCGCACTCCCACGGAGGCCCGCGACCATGTTGCGAAACACCGCTCCCGCCCAGTACGCAGCCATTCGAAGCAATCGTGTCAGCCAGGGCACGAACGGGCGGATCAAGGACCGACGACACTGCCAAACGCGCTCGGTGGCACGGCATGGGTTCATCGTGCGACGCGCCGAGGGCCACGTCGCTCGTCTGGAAATGCTCTACGTGTCGCAGCACGCCGCGCCGGCCGAGTGCCTTTTGCGGCTGCTCGATGCGAAGCGAGCGCCCTTTACGGCCATGCAGCGCGATGATTACGACTGGCTGCCGGCTTTCCCGGGCGTCCTGCTGCCGGAAACCAACCCGCGCTGGTCCGGCGCAGAACTCGACCGCCTGCGAACGGCCCTGGGCGACGGTCCCCTTTACTACGCGCGCTGCCATTGGGGAGTTCCCGTCGCGCTGTCAGGAGCGGCCTATGTCCAACTCGCGCTCCGCAAGTGGCAGGCCCCGACGCAGAGCTGGGAAGAGTTCGTCGTGGAGCGGCCGAAGCGGTTCATGGCGTCAGGATCGGGCGAGCACAGCGTAGACTACGGGTTGTTTCTCGACGCCAAGTCGATCGAGTACTGCATCGACCGGCTGCTCTGCCTCGGCGTGCGCGAGGGAATCTTCCGCGAGCGCCTCGACGAGACGAGGGCCGATGCGCTCGCGCGGGCGTTTTTCGTCCTGGTGGGCGGGTTCGACGTGCCGCTCGTGGACGCTGAGCTGACGCGCGAAGCGGTCCGCCAACTGCAGTCTTATCGGAACTTCGCGGGCCGGCAGATCTCGCGGCTGCGACGGACGCGCTTCGGCCTGGCGTCGGCGAAACGGCGCGTCGTGCCGGCGACCGACGAAGTGCGCAGCGCGGACGACGTGCTGACCGATCTGATCGTGCGGGACTTTGCTGCGCGGGGCCCGGACTGGCTGCGACGGCTGGTGGGTGAGTTCACGCCGGGGGCAGCGCACCGGAAGCTGCTCGAGCGCACGCTCCTGGACCAGGAACCGCTCGCGCAAGTCGCGCGGGAACTCAAGCTGGGTCAGCGGGACGCGAACGAGGTTGTCGAGCGGTTCCTCAAGTACTGCCTGTTCAGCTTGTAGAAGCACGAGGAGCAGGGCCGCCGCCGACCGGAGCGGCGGCCCCTGCGTTGCATCGGGGCTACTCCTGGCGGCCCCGCCACAAGCGGCAGGGGACGCGGAATTGACGATAAACCAGCGATCGCCAGCAACCTCGCCCACGGCACTCGCACCGTCCAAGCCGGGCTTCGACCACGTGCCGCAACATCGCATTCCGCCGTATCGACCGGCTTCCGCCCAGCGCCGCGCAGCAAGCCGTTCTCCCTCCGTTTCGTCGCTCACCGCGCCCAGCGCTCCACAAAAGACGTTATGCAGCACAGTCGCCACGCTCCGCCGCAGGTCAGTCAATTGCCCACGGTAATAGTTGTTGACCGAAGGGCCCGGTTGTGGCAGGCTCGAAGCGTGCGACAAGGAGGTTGTGCATGACGACGATGGAACGGCTCCCCAGCGGGGAGCAGATCTGGCAGGCGAAGGTCGATACGTCGGGCCGCGTCCTGCTGCCCGTGGAGGCCCGGGCGGAGCTGGGTTTGCGCAACGGGGATCATGTGGTGCTGGTGCGCGACGAGCGCGGCCTGCACCTAAAGACCGTGGCGCAGATCGGCCAGGAGATTCAGGAGTATTTTGCCGGGCTGTGGCCGCGGGAGCAGGATGTCGCCGCGGAACTGCTCAGCGAGCGTCGCGAGGAGGCGGCGCGTGAAGCGGGCGGCGATTGACGCCTCCGCCTGGCTGGCCTTCTTGGGGCGCGAGCCGGGGGGAGAGCGGGTGGCCGAGTGGCTTGGCGGCTCGCTGTTGTCGGCGGTCAACTATGCCGAGGTCCTGCAAAAAACCCTCGCCATGGGCGCAACGCCCGATCGTGTCCAGGCGGCCACGCGGGCCTTCAGCGTCACGATCGTGCCGTTCGAGGCAAGCTATGCGCTCCGCACGGCGGAGTTGGCCCTCGCGACGCGAGCGCAGGGAGTCTCGCTCGCCGATCGCGCCTGCCTGGCCCTCGGCATGGCGGAACGAATCCCGGTAGTAACCGCCGATCGTCACTGGCAACAGTTGGGACTCGATGTCGAGCTGGTCCTGATCCGCGGCGCCGACCAATGAGGCCCGCAGCCACGTTGAGCCTGATCGGGCGCAAGCTGCATGACAGAAGCTGAGGGAAGCCCACTCGCGGTTTGGAACGGCGACGACCTGGATGCCTGGTCGGCGCCGACCGCGATCACGGTGGCGGGTCCGGCCGCCCAATTCGCCTGGGAGGAGTTTTTTGGGGCCCGCTTGCGGAACCGGCACACGCGGGCCGCATACCTGCAGGCGGTGCGACGGTTCCTGAGGCACTGCCAGGAGCGCGGCGTCGACCCGCTGGCTGTCTCGCCGGGGCAACTGGGGCGCTACTTCGCGGAGCATCCGGGGAGTCTGCCCACGAAGAAGCTGCACCTGGCCGCGCTGCGCGGCCTGTTCGACGTCCTGGTCGAACGGCACGTCGTGATTCTCAATCCGGCGCTCTCGGTGCGGACCGAGCGGTACAGCGTCCGCGAGGGAAAAACCCCCATGATCGCGATCCCGGCAGCGCGGCAACTGCTGGCCTCGATCCCGGCCCGGACGGTCGTCGATCTCCGCGATCGGGCGATCCTGGGAGTATTGATCTACACGGCCGTGCGGGCCGGCGCCGCCGCCGGGCTGCGCTTGCAGGACTACTACGAGGAAGACGGCCGGTGGTCGTTGCGGTTCACGGAGAAGGGAGGCAAGCAACGCAGCGTCCCGGTCCGCGAGGATTTGCATAGCTGGCTGGAAGAATACCTGCTGTTGGCGACGCATCCCGGATTGCCGCTGGCGACGCCGTTCTTTCGCAGCGCGGACGGTGACCGGGGACGGCTCACGCCGCGAGGGCTGACCGGCAATGACATCGGCCGGCTGGTGAAACGGCGGCTGCGGGCCGCCGGGCTGCCGGAGCGTTTCTCGCCCCATTCGTTTCGCAGTTGCACGGCCACCGACCTGCTCGAACAAGGACAGCCGCTCGAAAGCGTCCAAAACCTGTTGCAGCACGCCGATCCGCGGACGACGCAGCTCTACGACCGGCGGCCGAGAAAGGTCGCCCGCGGGCTCGTCGACCGGATTTCGATTTAGGGAAGCGTGGCAACCGGGAACGCACGCGAAGTTTCTTTCTAAACGCAGGCTCGTTTGAGGCGCGGCCGCGCGTGTCTTCTACGGAGGAGATCACACGCGGCCCTCAAAAAAGGGCCGTTGATCACCTCCGTCGCGCCCCTTCTTTATTGCCCTCGGACCCGGAGGATCGTGTCATGTCGTCACTCGTCGATTTTCTGCGCACGGCGATGACCTGCGGCACCGTCGTGTTTCTCGGCCTGCTGGTGCTGCTGGCCCTGCCGCAATCGAAGCTCCGCAGCGTGCTGCTGGAGTGCGCTGAGTGGGGCGCAACGGCGATGCTGGTCTTGTTGATCCCCAGTCCGATTGACTTCGTCCCGGATGTGATCCCCCTCGCCGGGTGGGCCGATGATTTGGGCTATTTAGTTGGGGCGTGCATGGCCGCCAGGTCGGCACTGGCCGAACGCCGCGGCCGGGCGCTGCTCAGGCAGCCGCACACCGTCGAGTCGCACTCTTAAAGCGCGGCTCGGCGTCTTCGGGCGCTCTTTCTGGGCCGTGTCCCGTCTGGTCGCGGCCCGCTCCTTTTTTTCGCGAGGGAAAGTCCCATGCTGCGCCGCCTGTTCGTCGGCGTGTTCGCCTGGCTCGAAGCCTCGTTGCACCGCACGGCTTGGGCCACGAGCCTGCTGAGTCTGCTGGGCATGGGCGCCTGCTTGGCCCAGCGGTTCCCGCTGCCGATGCTCCTGCTGTTGGCCGCGCTGGCCGCCCACCACCGCCGCCAAAGAACCAGCGACACGCATGGCTCGGCGAGCTGGGCGGACTACTCGGCTCTCGAGCGCGCCGGTTGCCTGGACCGCAGCCAGGGCCTGCAACTGGGTCGGGCCGCCGGTGTTCACGCTCCCTTCTGGCGGAAAGCGGCCGCCGTCTTCTTCCTGCCTCCCTGGAGCTCGCGGCACAGCGTGCAGATCTGCGGCCGCTGCGGCGCCTGGCGCACGCCCCCCACGGTCTCTCTGCCCGACTCGATCCCGCACGCGGCCGTGTTTGGCGCGAGCGGCTGCGGCAAGACGAGCACGTTCGTGGTCGACAACCTCCGCCAGGATCGCTCGGCGGCGTTCATCCTCGATCCCAAGGGAGAACTCTTGCGGCTGACGGGACGCGCGCGGGAGCGGAACTTGGGACACCGCCTGGCCGTGCTCGATCCGTTCGGCCTGGCGCGGGGCCAGTTTCCCGCCGCGAGTTTTAATCCGCTGGCGCTCTACCGCGATCGCCCGGAAACGGTCGTCGATAATGCAAGGCGCCTGGCCAACGCCCTGGTCGTGCGTGCCGAGGCCGACCACGAACCGTTCTGGAACAACGCCGCCCAGGTGGTGATTCAAAGCGGTCTGGCCTTCCTGATGATGTGCGTCCGTCCCGAAGATGTGACGCTGTGGCGGCTGCGGCAGATTCTCACGAGCGCCCAACTCACCGAGCAGATGCTCGCGCACATGGAGACGTCGAGCGCCTGCTACGGGCTGCTGCAGCGGCTGGCTGGCCAAATCCGCCGCTACCAGGGGAACACGGGCAACAGCATCTTCGCCGTGGCGCTCACCCATCTCGAGTTCCTCGATTCGGTCCCCGTCGCCAAGACGCTCCACGAGACGACCTTCGATCTCGCGGACCTGCTCCGCGGCCGGCTGTCCATCTACTGCCTGCTGCCCGTGGATCGACTCCGCGAGCTGGCCGGCCTGCAACGGGTTATTCTCACGAGCGTGATCAACTACGTGTTCGAGGCGGGGGAGTCCCGCACGCGGCAAGTCCGGCTGTATCTCGATGAGGCGGCAACACTTGGGGAGAGCGAAGCTCTTTACAACGCCATTTGTTTTGGGAGAAGTTTTGGCCTGAGGTCGCTCGCGCTGTTCCAGACAGTGAGTCAGGTGCAGCGGTGCTTTCCCCAGTCGAAAGCGGCCGACTTCCGCGGCACGGTCGCCTCGATCTTCGCCGGCGCGAACGATCTGCAGACCGCCGAGGAAGTGTCCAAACACATCGGCACGACGACCGTGATTTCAACGAGTCGGCAGTCCTCGTTCAACTGGGGCGGCTCACACACCGCGGGGGGCCGTGAGCAGTCGCAGGGGAGCAACTGGGGCGCAAGCCGCTCCATCACCCGCAGTGAAACGGGGCGTTCCCTGATCACGCCCGACGAGGTGTTGCAGCTCCCGCGCTGGGCGGCCATCGCCCTGCTGCCGGGCGTTCCTCCCATCCTCCTCGAAAAACAGCCCTACTTCCGCGCCCCTTCGCGGCTGCGCATCGGGCTGGCGCGGATCTTCACCACGCTCTGCGCGCTGCTCGTTCTGCTGGGGACCCCCGTCTATGCCTTCGGCCTCTACGCCTTCCTTGCGGGCCCGCATGATTGGCTCGTGCGGACCGTTTTCCAGTTCTTGCAGGCGTACTGCGCCGCGGCCTAGACGCCCCGTTTCCCGCGCGCGGACGGCATCGAGTGCATCGCGCGGCGCGTGAGTTAGTGGGGGCGGACGTTCTGCTCCCCACGTCACGTGACCTTATCCGGAGACATCGCATGTCCTGGCCCACCGAAATAGTTCCGCTCGACCGGGTGGACGGAGATCCCCTTCAGCCCCGCGGCCCTCTCGATCGTGAGGAGCTGATCAGGCTTACCAAGAACATCCAAGCGCGGGGACAGTTGCAGCCGGCGATCGTCTTTCGCCAGGAGGACCGGTTCGGCCTGGTCGACGGCCATCGCCGCGTGCAGGCGCTGCTGCTGCTCAAGCGGACCGAGCTGTGGGCGGTGGTGCTGGAGCGGGCGCCCGCTCCGGACGAGTTGCTCACGCTCCAGCTGGCCATGGCCTGTCATCGCAGCGACCTCAAGCCGCTGGAAAAAGCCCGGGCCTTCGAGCGGCTGAAAGCCGCCCGCAACTGGTCGAACACGGAGTTGGCCGAGGCGCTGCAGCTCAGCAAGGGGACCGTCACGCAATGCCTGTCCTATCTGACGCTGCCCCCGGAGGCGCAGGCGGCCGTCGATGCTGGGCGCCTCTCGGGCAGCACGGCCTATGCCATCGCTCGGGCGCCGGACCCGACCACGCGCGAGGCGCTGACGGCGGCGGCCGTCGACGGAAACCTCACCCGTGAAGAGGCCTGCCGCAGCGTGCGGCGCCGCGGCGGCGGACGGCGGGTCGTGTGCCGGTTGGCCGGCGCCACCCTGACGATCGCCAGCGAACAGCCGCTCGGCCTGCCCGAGCTGGACGCGCTGGCGCTCGCGCTCCGCAAGCAGGTTCGCGCCGCCAAAGCCCAAGGGTTCGACGTGCGAACGTTCGAGCGGGTGCTCGCCGATCAGCAGCGGGCCGCGCTCGGTTAAACGTCGGTTGCCAGGAGAAGGTCTCTTTGAGTTGGAGAAAGCACGATGTGCGCAAGAGAAGCTCAACCGATCGGCACGGGGCACCTCGACGCCTGGCTGCGCGGCGGCCTGACGGAGCTGTCGCAGATCCTGCCGGCGTTTCCCGACAGCGTGAAGCCGATCCAAGAGTATGGACTATTCGGAACTGCATTACCGCAGGAGGTGTTCGAGCAGCGGCACGCGCTCGACATCGCGCCGCGGGAAGCGCCGGAGCTCGAGCGAGGGCTCGACATCGAGTTCGAACCGTAGTCGGCGGCCGCGCGGTTCGGTCGCGCGCCCAAGCACATGGCTTGCCTGTTCGCACGTCTTGCATTCGGCTTCCGCAGTCCCAGGTCGGCTCATGCGGCGTTCCGCTTCGTCCTTGCCTCGGTCTGCGTCCACGGCGAGCGCCGTTCCGGCGGGAGCGCCCGCCTGGGTGGACGAGGCGCTGCTGGCCGAGACGCTCCGCGTCTGGCAGCCGTACTACGCCGACCCGCTGACCGCCGCCGACGCGCTGGCCATCGTGCTCGGCGCGGCTCGCCTGCAGGAAGCCGTGGCCGGGGACGTACGTCCCAAGCGAGTCGACTAACGTTCGCGTGCTGGCGGTGGCTCCAGGTCGTGGCCGCAGAGGACGCATTGTTCGAGAAAGTGGAGGACCGGCAGGTGGAGCGCGGCGGCCAGCCGCTCGAGCTCATCGATCGTTACTTGCCCTTGGCCGGCCTCGTAGTGCCGCAACCGCGCGGCGTCGAGCCCTGCCTTGCGCGCGAGCGTCTCGAGGTCCAGCCGCCGGCAGTCCCGCGCCCCCCGTATGCGGCGGCCGATGCCTCGCGCCAGCGCGCGTCCGTACTTCCGTCCCATTTGCCCCTCCCTGTCGTTGCGGACGGGGCGGCCACCGGGTGCCGAGAGATTGGAACGCCTCAACGTGACGCGCGCGGTATTCCCGCGGATGCGGTCTTGTATTCCCGCGCCCTCTCGACGAGAGGACGCGCGGTGGGTGAACGTCGCGCGAACGTCCGTTGAGGGGTTTCCATGCCCCATCACGCGCCGACCATAGCACGGACAGAGCCGGCTTGTCACTCGATTCTTGCGCGACCGGGCAACCACGCCCTGCCGGAGCGCAACCAGTGCCCAAATAAACGCCCCTGGGGTTGCCAGAGGGGGAACCCGCCGGGCGTGAGTAAGTAGAGGCCAGGGCGTCCGTAGGCGCCCTCGGCCCGTGAACGGAGACATCGGACCACCGCTGGTCGAGCGAGACCCTGTTGCCGTGGATCAAAGGAGCAAGACCGTGCCTCCCCCCGCCTGGAGAAAAAACCCGCCCAAAAGCACAACCGCCGCAGTGAGCCCGTTGGCAGCCGCGTTACTGGTGACGCTATTCCTCCTGCGTGCAAAACCCGCCAGCGCGCTCGGTCCCGCTGCGAGGAGCTCATCCGACCAAACTACGCAGTTGCTCCACGCCGCTCATCGGGACGCTGTCCCGGAAAACGCGCGGGGGACCGCCAGGCTCGAGTTCGTTGAACTCGGGAACCGGCCATGGCCGCTGGTCTCTGAGACCGAGCGCTCGCTCTTACGCAAGGGCCAGATCGAGGACCGCCGGCGGAGCACCGCGAGTTCGCGACGACGGTTGCGGAGCTCGTCACGCCAGCAGGTGGCAGCGAGCGAGCATCGGCTCACGGCCGCTCCGCCAGAGCCTTTTCCCTGGCGGACGCTCTCGGTGCTCGGGGTGTTTTGGGCGCTGCTTCGGTGGCGGTGGCTGGGCCTGCGCGACTGCTAAGGGGACCGGACCGGCCGCGAAGGCCCCAATCCACGCTGGGAACCTGAGATTGCCGCCTGCCAGCTTGCCATGATGAGGCTATGAAGCGCTCCGCTTCTCTCTGCGAATCTTGCCGGCTGCGCGCCGAGGGCGGGGGCTCAGGTCTCGGGTAAGGTTCGGCCTGAGTCAAAGAGCTGGCTCGACCCGCTGAGCCGGCGCATCAGCCTTCCTCAAGGGGCTCGGTCTTCGAGACCGGCGGCCCCGTGAACGCCGGTAGACAATTCGCGCGGATCGCTGGCCGGGCCTGCGGATCGGATGTCCCCCGCACCAGCTCCCCACAGTTCGTGCACTGCCAGAGTTCGTAGCGTTTGCCCGGTTCCGCCCGGCGCAGCGGCAGCGGTAGGCCACAAGTCGTGCAGTCCATCCTTCCCTCAGCCTGTCCAGTCCCCGTGCCGCTTGCTTTAGCCTGCGGTCATGATAGCGCCAATGCATTCGGCGAGGAGGGCTTCGTAGGCGCGCGTTGCGTCCGGCCCCGCGAGCGCAGCCTGCAACGCGTCGAAATCGCCCAAAAGCAGAATTCGCCTGGCGGGCGCTGTGATTCCGTCCTACCCAACCTATAATGCGATGACAGTCGAGTGACCGGCCCAGCGGCGTTGTCCCACCTCAGGACCCTGAGTCGACTCGACCGAATCCCCGATTACGGCGGAGTCTCCTCGAATGTCGTGGACCGCGGTGCAGTTCGTCAGTTCAGGACTGACGCTGATCGCCTTCCTTGCCGCTGGCATGTTGCTCGCGTACCGATCACGTTTGCGACATCGAGAGAAGCTGATTCTTGGAGCAAGCGAGGAGTCGAGGGCCGAACTCGTCTCTCATGTGCTGGATTCGTTTCGGCTCAAGACCGGCGACCTTTCCAAGAAGGACCAGCGTGAGCTTGCGATCCACGAGCTTCGGGCACGCCAGGAGCGGTTTCGTTGGACGTTGCTGGCAGTGTCGGCACTGCTCGCCCTCTCGATTATTGCCGCCATCTTGTCCGCGATTCTGCCGCAGCGAACCACCGCACACAACTCCCATGCCGACGTGCCATCAATGGAACCTTTCGGGACAATCCCCCAACAATCGATCACGATTACGATCGAAAAGTTTCAGGTCGTTTACGACGAGCACTGGATGCCCACAGTCGATAGCCTCAAGCAGCTAGCGCCTGACGTACGCAAACAGCTAGAAGGCTATCTGCACAGGCGGACGCCGCCGCGTGTTCCGGCTGACGCGCCGTCAGGACCTCGCGTGGAGCCAGCGTCGAGGACAATGTTCGGAATGCGCGGCGCAGCGCCCTTTGCAATGCGAGGCCCTGACGGACTGTCCGTGATGGGAATTTTCTACAAGGGCGAGTGGTACCTTGATCGCAACGGCAATGGCGTGTGGGACGAAGAGGACGGATGGGCGAAACTCGGTCAAGAAGGCACCTTGCCAATTGTCGGTGATTGGGACGGCAATGGTGAAGACGACATTGGAGTTGCTTGGAGCGCGACCGGAGAGGAGTTGACCTGGCTGCTGAGGTTCAGCCCTTTCTCGCGGCAAGCAAAGGAAGAAGACCGTGTTGAACCAAGTGGTCCGCGAGTAGTATTTGCGATTCTCCGGCAACGTAAGAAGACAAGCACGCCCGCGGACAGGGTTCCCCAACTCGACAAATGGGACCGCTTTGGGTTTTCGAGTGACTTGCCCTTCGCTATTTCTTTGCGGAAGGGGATTGATCAACTTGGTGTGTTTCGTGACGGGAAGTGGTATGCCAGGACATACACTTCGGATGATGCCGCAACTCTGGAAATTGCGACGACGTTTGGACGCCGCGGTGATTTTCCAGTGCCGATGGACACAGATGGCGACGGAATCGATGAACTCGCAGTCTATCGGGACGGATTGTGGCTCATCGATACCAACAAGAACATGGAGATTGACGCGGACGATCGACAGGTGCGTCTTGGTGAGGTGGGAGATGTTCCGCTCGTTGGAGATTGGGACGGCAACAAGGTCGATGAACCCGGGATCTATTTGAAAGGCGAGCCAACGGCGCCGAGCGATACTGAGGGTCCACGATCAACCGATGACCCATTGGCATCACCAACCGAAGAGCCGTTTGCACCACCAACCGAAGAACCGTATGCTCCGCCAACCGATGACCTATTGTTACCGCCAACGGATGATTTACTCGTCCCCGACGGCGGCTCGAGGAGTGTCTGAACTACGGGATGGCTCCGAGACGTGACGCCTCGGAGCGAGACTGTGAACGGAGCCAGATCGATTGTGGGAGTTTCGCGTGCGCTGGTAAGTTTCTGGACGAGCACCACGGACAAGCAGTTCCGTGACGACCACCTGAAGCTCTGCGCGCTGTGGTACGACGAGGTCCTCTATCAGAGGGTCGGCCCACTGGACCGAGATGCGTTCCTGCGGAGCCTCGTCCTCGACGAAGAAAACGGGGACAAGACTGCCAAGGCGTTGACCGACCTGGTGGTACCGTTGGAAACGCGGGTCAGCGCCGACACGCTCCTGGCGTTCAAGCAATCGGAGCCCCCTGGGTACCCGCGCTGGGGAGATCGGCACCAGAACTACACCTATCCCGAGCCGGAAGCCCCCCACGAGTTCGCGCACAACTGCCTGCTGGCGCAGATCGCCGCCGAGCACGGAGTCGATCGGTTTTTCGGCAACGCCGTCCAGCTAGCAGAAGGCCGCGCCAAGGTCGCCGTGGAGGCGGTGCGCCTCTGGGACCAGGTCAGCAGGGAGTCTCCGTGCATGCTCCAGGCGGGGCCGGACGAGAAGGTCGCGATGGCGGCGGCCCAGCAGTTCGTTGCCCGGGCGAAGGAGGCCCGCTCCGCCTTCAGCCTGCTGGAAGTCGCGGTGCCGTCGCTCGCGGGTGTTCCCTGGAGCCGGATCGTGGAGTTCCGGCGTGACGGCGCGCTGGTCAAGCTCAGGAACCAAATGGCGACCGCAGTGGAGCGATCCGGAACCGACCTCGAGGCGGCGAAGCAGGCACTCGGTGCGGCGGAGAAGGACGCGATGGACGCCATCGTCGAGCGAGCGAGGCCGAGGCCCCTGAAGGTCGCCATCGAAGCGGTACTGGCGAACGTTCCCGGTCTGCCGGTGAATCCCGCGAGCGTTTATTTCGGCGCTCGGGATACGGTAACGGCGGTCAGGCGGAAGGGCGACTATGGCTGGCTCTACCTGCTGCGGGACATTCGCGCGGCCGCGGGGCCATAGTTCAGCACGCGTCTGCACCGAAGTGCCAGCGATAGCGATGACGCCAGAAAGGACCTCTATGCTAGAGGACCGCCGTACTACTAACGATGTCGAGCATCGTCCGGTCTCTGATGACAAGCCGGCGTTCCCAATCGGCTCTTGGGTAGCGATCGACAATAGCGGCAAGGTCCTTGCTAGCGCACGCACGCTTGAGGAACTGTCGATCATCGTGGCCCACGAGTCACCTGGAGAGATGTACCGAGTTCGTCAACTGTCAGGGCACGATCAGCCAGTTCAAACGGCGCATGATTGGGTTGAGCAACTGGCATACCAGCTCTGGGAACGGCGCGGGCGGCGGCCTGGAAGAAATGAAAAGGATTGGCGTGAAGCCGAGGACATCCTTCACGATCGGCTAGACAAAATGGGCGTGGGTCGCCATTTTGGCTTGGGAGCGGATGGGATGGCGCACCTTCAAGACGAGGCGCGCTGGGGCAGAGCTTTAGAGGAAACGGAGGTGCCAGAGCCGGTCGGCTCTTTGCGGTTGATCCTTCCGAAGCCGCCACCTGTTCACGTCGCAAACTGGGCCGACGTCGTAGAAGCGCTCGCGACCGAGACCATGCGCCTTTCCGATCTCACCTGGAAACAGTTTTAGGACCTCATGGCAACACTGTTGCAACGATCGGGCTGGGCTGTAACCCCAACAGGATACACTAAGGATGGTGGGATTGATGTCGTCGCCGTGAAGACGATTGAGCATAACATTCCCTGCGAGATGCTCGTGCAGTGCAAACGATACGCAGGTCACCGACCTGTAGGTGTGTCCGTGGTAAGAGAAGTTGTGGCAGTGCGCTTAGCACACAGATTCCATCACGCGATGATCGCCACCACATCCCATTTCACTAAGGGCGCGCAGCTAGAGGCCCACGAGTGGAAACTGGACCTTCGGAACAGAAACGAGATTCTTGATTGGTGCAACCGCCTCGTATTTGGGACCTGATGTCCGTAAGTGCTACTAGGGACAACTCCGAGTATTGCAGACCGCCGCGGACGTGATCGACTAGCGCTTTGCCTTCCGCGTCTTCCGACCTGCTTACAGTCGCCCTCCCAAAGACCGCGGGCGGGGACCGGGTCATTTGCTTGCTTCGGCCGCTTGTCGATTCGATTCGCGCAATCGGAGCGGACGTTCAGCGTTCCGCACACGCGGAGCCGACCTCGGCGGCTCGCTCCGCCATCGTGTTGCCGAGGATCGCTTGGACTCCGTGCGGCCCCGGCGACGGTACGTTGGCGACAGGTGGCGCGCCCAGCGAGTGTGTCCAGCTGTGGCAACTGTCCAGCGGTCCTGTGCCGACCCGGCATTGCAACCGCTGTCAATCGTCGACTGCGTTAATCCCCAGCAGAACAAATCGCAAAGCCGAAGACATCGGAGGTGTACCGCCCGGTGCCTTTCGACGCTCCCCACCTCGACAGTTTCAACCTCCTCCCCAGCAGAGCGCGATCGACGAATCGGCAGAGAATCTATCCGGGCTTGCACCCCCCCCGCGTCTCTAGGAGAATAGTTTGGCGAGATCGGCAACCCCAAGCAGTTTCGTGGCGAGTCCCTTGAGTCGATTTGCGAAGTGCCTTCTTGTCGCAACATCGTTGGCTCCTGCGCTCGGCGCGTTCGCGCTCGTGGAATGGCAAAAAGGACGCTGGCAGACTTCACTCGCGCTGGTCGCTGCTGGGGCCGGTCTTGTGTTACTCTGCTACTTGCTGAAGTGGTACCTGGAACAGTACGGCGAGCGTCAGAGTCTCGATATCACAGCGGTTGAGGCCACCGACAAAGAGGCGCTGTCCTTCATCATCGCCTACCTATTCCCGATCTTGACCGGCAAGTTTCCGAACGTCACTGAGGAGCAGTACTGGATTCTCACACTCTACGTCTTTTCTGTCATCGGTCTCACCGTCTACCACAGCAACGCCTTTCACTTCAATCCGGTTCTCGCGTGCTTCGGTTACCACTTCTACCAAATCACCGCGGACGGCGGCATGAAATACCTACTAATCGCCCATCAGCCGATTCGCGTGCAGAACCCCACACTTTCCGTGACGCGCATTTCCGACTACGTTTACCTTGAGGTCTCCTCGATCACGTCGAACGCAACGGATCGCTCCGATGCTAGCTAACTTTTTCGCCATACTTCGCGACGGAGAGGACACGACCTGCCGCCGAATTCGCGTAGCGAGGACCGTCCAGCAATCGCTTAGTGAGGAATTTGAGCGCCAAGGCGTCGCTTTTCTGACGCACCGGCACCGAGTTCGGGACGAGGACGGGCGCGCGCAATCCATCACGGAAGATTCCGAGCGTATCGCCTTTTTTCCGATCTATTCGATCCACGATCGCCGGCAAGTGTTTGAACTCCCTGGCTATTCAGTCGATCCGACCGTGCGCCAGGCAGCCGAGCACCCCGATGCGGTTGAGCCGCTAAAGCTAGACGATGATACGATGCCGAAGTTGCGGGCACTCTGCGCGTCGATGAAACGCGGCAAGGCGGTCAAGATCCTTTTCCAGGGATTTGAACGCAGGCGCCTCATTGCAAAGAATCGCTGGACGTTTCTTCAGGACCCAACGGTCTTTTCCCGACTCGATCGACCGGGTTTCACGTTGGGGGACGGCATCCACGCCATCTACGATTCTGGAACGCTGCTGTTCCGTTCCTTTAGCGTCGCCGCACGCTTCCTCAACCTTGTTGACATCTTTAATGAGGCCTCAGATGAGAGGGTGGTGGAGGTGTTGCAGCACAAAGTATTACGCGTCGAGGACGCCGATGCGATTCTTGAGCACGCAGATTCGCTGATGCGCAAGCAGTTCGCCGCCGTGGCAGAACTCGGTGTGCTCGACAAGATCGACCCGGCGAAAGCCAAGGGCACCGCGAAGGACTTCGACATCGACCTTGCCGTCGTGCGGGAAAAGGGGGCAACGAAGATTGACTTCCCAACGGCAAAGCGAGATCAGAAGGAGCTGCTTACCTTCTTGACGGAGGGCTACTACAAAGGCCCGCTCACCGGGATGGCATACGAAAGTAATTCGCACCGGCCCAAGAAGACGAGATAAGACGCGGCCCCTGGGGTGGCAGTACGTCGCTGTCTTCCTATGTCGCGCGTCATGGCAAGAGACTGTACAAATGGACGACAGCGAAGCGAACGGCATGTGGGAAATGTGGAAAGTGCATTTGTCACGCGGGTTGTTGCCGCGCGTGTCGGGGTCTGAGGTATGTAGAGTGTTCTCGCGCCCCAGGAATGCGAATGAAGCTATTAAGCTGGTCGCAACGGACGCTCGGTTCCGCACGGCCTTTTATCGAATGGTGATGTCCGTCCTGGATGAATTCATTCATGGCGCCGAACGAGATTCGGATGTGGCGAATGTCCTTGCAGCGATCGCCGACGACGAGATGGCGGGCAGCGTGTTTGCCGGACTCGCCGCTTATGGTACTGTCGAGGCGCGGGCGAGGGCGGTTGGGGCCCTGATCCGCGCCATGTGCAGTGCCAAGGGACGTCAGTGGGTGCGACAGCGCGCTGCACGCTGGTGGCGAGAGCACTATTTCCTCGAAGAGGAACGCGACGCGTTCATTGGAACACTGGTTCGGCAAGATGCCTACCGGGTCGAGGACCTCCGAGTATGGGGACCTACAGCGGAAGAATCCGCCAAACGAGTCGCGGCCCGAGCAAGGGCCAATGGCGATTGGAGTTGGGGAGTCGAGGCTCCGGCAGGGACCGTGGCTGCAACGGAAATCGGCCGAGCACCAACGCCAGTATTGCTGCGGCAGAGAACGGCGATTCTTACTCAACGAGTTTGCCTGGCTGTCGATGCTAGGGATAGCGGCTTGCAAGCCACGGAGATTGGCAGGTTGCCATCGCGGAGACATCCTCAAATCAACGAATGGCCTCTACTGGCACGGGCCTTTGAGCGCGCGTTCGAAATGCCGTTTCGTCATGTGATCCGGGAAGTTCCGTGGCTGGCAGCGGTAAGCGGGTTGCCGGTTGCAGTTGCGGCAGACTCGCTTGGGAAGACTCATGAGGTGGCGATTCCGCTCTTGCGCCTGCTGCATATGCGACTACTTCTTGAGTCACCGTCGTTGTCCGATGCTTTGGCGAGTCCGGAATCGTTCGCCGTCCCGGAGGTCGTGCTTTTTGTTGTGGGTCAGGACCGGGTGACGTACTCGCCGGAGCTGCGCGTGTTCGCCAACGCAGAACGGCGTTGGCGCGCTCGGTGGGCAGAAACATCGGCGGAGGCGTTGTCCGCACTTATCCTTGAGGATGCGTTGGCGCTCGACCTGACCACGCTTTCTCGGATTCCGGAGCGCAATGATTCGCCCACGCCGGACTTTCGGGCTGTGACACTCTCTCAAGAGCCAATCGTCTTTGAGTGCAAGGGCTCGACGGCCTGGAATACTCACGTGAGACAAAGGCGTGAGGCGCTGGCGCAGCTTGGGAAGGCGGCGGTTGCCAAAAAGGGCACTCGCCGCGCGAAGGAGTCCTGGGCTGGAAATGGCCGTTCGTTCGCCGTGAGTTTGTTTGCAGCCATGCAAGGCGATGAACGATCGAGTCTTCTACACGTCAACGATCCGCCGTTTGCCTTCACAAACCTGTTCGGAGAAGGCTGGGAGGATGACGCACGGCGGCACCACTATGCGGGAGCTCTTGAGACGGCTCAGCTCTTCGACGAGTCTGAAAGCCTTCTTCGTCGGCGCATCGAGCGCGCTCCCGTTCAGGCTGAGCGAGCGACGTTCGTGCTGGATGATGTCTATTCAGCGGACGGAGAGATGCGTTTTGCAGGAAACTTCCTTCCCATCACTGACTGGCTGCGGCGGCTCCGACATCCGAACCGAGAGGCGTTCGGGCAATTGCGCGTCTTTGTTGGAATCGAAGAGAACCGTTTTCGCGAGCTCGCCGGGGGGCGACTTCCTCGGCGCGCCGTTCCTCAATCGGATCAGGGGTCGACGAGCGAGGGCGAAGGCCAGCAGATTTCGACGGTTACAGGCTTCCTTCCCAGTCGCGAGTATCCCGGCGAGGCGAGGGGTGTCTATTCATTACTTTCCAACGGAGCGCTTCTTGCCGTTGAGATCGGTCCGTAGACA
>JBGAPH010000107.1:0-7564 GCA_044221365.1 Pirellulales bacterium | reverse complement strand
GACGTCCAGCCCGACGTAACGTACCTTCGATCTCATTGGACCAGTCCTCCCGTTGTGGCTCTGCGCGAAGGGCGAAACTCAAAATCACCCCAGCGTAACCCACGTCACACGTGAGCGACTGGTCCAACCATTTTGTCTACCTTCGCCTCAACCAGGGGTTTTCCCGGCTCCGCCAGCAAAACGCTGGCGCTCATTCTGATCGTGGGACCTACCTATTTCCCATGCCGAATCGGTGGGAGATCCCTAGTGTCGCCACTAGGGATTCGCCGCGTGGCGACAGGGGTGGGCAGGAAGCCAGCGCACGGGATTCTACGCTCAGCGAGGTCTTCCGATGTCTGCCGGCGTTCTCGAAACAAGCGGCGCGCGATCGTGTGCCGAAGACGTCACGCCTGAACGCATCGCGGAATTGACGATGCAATTGGCCTCGCTGCTCGAGGGCGCCGTCGACGACATCGCGCTCATGAATCGCGAGGCGGAAGTGCTGTCGCTCAATGCCCGCATCGAGGCGGCGCGGGCGGGCGACTTGGGGGCGGCCTTCGGCGTGGTGGCCCACGCGATGTCGCAGCTTTCCTCGCGCACGGCCAATTCGGCCAAAGAACTCTCGCGCGGCTCGGGCAAGCTGATTGGCGACCTGCGGCGGATGAACGAGCTGCTGACGACCGAGACCTTGGGCCTGCGGCTCTCGGACCTGGCGCTCGGCAACATCGACCTGGTCGACCGCAATCTCTACGAGCGTTCGTGCGACGTCCGCTGGTGGGCCACCGATGACAGCCTCGTCCAGGCGCTGAGCGATCCCCGCTTCGAGCGACTCGAACACGCCAGCCGCCGGTTGGGCGTGATCTTGAACGCTTACACCGTTTACTTCGATCTCGTGCTCTGCGATTTGCACGGCACGGTGGTCGCCAACGGACGCCCCAAGGCCTATCCCAGCCAGGGTTCCGATCAGTCGCAAGCCCCCTGGTTTCGCGCTGCCCTGGCCACCGCCAGCGGCGACGAGTTCGGCTTCCAGGCGGTCCATCGTTCCGCGCTCGTGCAGCACCAGCGAGCGCTCGTCTACTCTTGCGCCGTCCGCGAGGGGGGTGACGCTAAAGGCAAGCCGCTAGGCGTGCTCGGCATCGTCTTCAACTGGGACGGGTTGGGGCAGGTCATCCTCGACCGTATTCCGCTCTCGGCAGAAGAGAAACGCTCCGCCGTCGCCTGCTTCACCGACGCCGAAGGTCAGGTGCTCGCCGACTACCCGGCCGGCGCCCTCGGCGCGCAATTCGAACTGCCCGATCGCGGCAGGCTCATGAACGCCGGCAAGAACTTCCTCATGGCTGGCTGGAAGGGAAAGCAAGCCTGCGTGGGTCATGCCCGCTCGCAGGGCTTCGAGACCTACGCCACGGGTTGGCACTCGTTCGTGCTGCTGCCGGAAGAGCGGTAGTGCTCGGCGGGATCGCCGCCGCTTCCAGCAATTCTCTTCCCCCAGCGCTCCTGCCGGGCGGTCTGGCATCGCTTTCGCTCCACGACCGGGTTCGTGTAGTCTGCTAGCGATCGTTCCGCCCCCATCGCTGCTTGCCTGGGAATCTCGATGCCTGATCCGTCCGTCCCGTCCAAGGTCGCCTGGTGGTCGCTCGAGCCGGCCGCTGCGGCCCAGAAACTGGGTGTCGACCTGGAGCAAGGGCTTAGCGCCGACGAGGCGCGACGGCGGTTGGCCGAGTGTGGCCCCAACGAACTGGCGGCCCAGGCCGGCAAAAGCAAGCTGCGGCTATTTCTGGGGCAGTTCGCCGACCTGATGATCGGCCTGCTGGCGGTCGCCGCCGTGATCAGCGGCGTTGTGGGGGATTGGTCCGACTCGGTGCTCATCTTCGCCATTGTCCTGGCCAACGCCGTGATCGGCTTTCTGCAGGAACTGCGGGCCGAGCAGGCGGTGGCGGCGCTCAAGAAGCTCTCGCGGCCCCAGGCCCGCGTCCTCCGCGACGGCCGGCTGGTCGACCTGCCGGCGGCCGAAGTCGTGCCGGGAGACGTGGTCGAGCTCACCAGCGGCGACCTGGCCCCTGCCGACGGCCGTCTGGTTCAGGTGGTCGACTTGCAGACCGACGAAGCGCCGCTCACCGGGGAGTCGCACTGGGCGGAAAAACAACTCGAGCCGCTGCCGGCAGACACGGCGCTCCCCGAGCGGGCCAATATGGCGTTCGCCGGCACGGCGGTCGGCCAAGGGCGCGGCCGGTTGCTGATCACCGGCACCGGCATGCGCACCGAGCTGGGCAAGATCGCGGCGCTCTTGGAAACGGCCCAGAGCGGCCCCACGCCGCTGCAGGAGCGGCTGGCGTCGCTCAGCAAGCGGCTGGCGGCCGCAGTGGTGATCGTGTGCATCGCGGTCTTCGTGGCCGGCATCGTGCGCGGCGCCGCCGGAAGTTGGAGCGAGATGTTGCTCGCCGCGGTCAGCTTAGCCGTGGCGGCGATCCCCGAAGGCCTGCCGGCGGTGATCACGATCGCGCTCGCGCTCGGCTCGCAGCGCATGGCGCGGCGCAAGGCCATCGTGCGGCAACTTTCGGCCGTCGAAACGCTCGGCTCGGTCAACGTAATCTGCAGCGACAAGACGGGCACGCTCACGCAAAACAAGATGACGGTTCGCGAGAAACTGCCCGCGAGCGACGATCCTGCCGCGATCGATGCGCTCTTGCAAGCGGCCGCACTGTGCAACAACGCCGAGTGGTCGGCCGAACACGGGGCCCTTGGCAGCGCCACCGAAACGGCCCTGGTGCAGGCGGCCGCCGACCACGGCCTCGAGGTCGCCGACGTTCGCCGAAGGTGGCCACGGGTTCACGAGATCCCGTTCAGTTCCGCCCGCAAGCGGATGACCACGCTCCATCGGGCGCCCGAGGGTGATCTGCTGGCGATCATGAAGGGCGCCGCCGAGTTCGTGCTGCAGCATTGCAATCGTGCGGCCGGCGGCGAGCGGGCAGACCAACTCGACGAAGGACGTCGGCGGAACTACCTCGACCAGGCCGCAGAACTAGCGGCGCGGGGGCAGCGCGTGCTTGGCTTCGCTCAGCGGCGGCTCGAAGCGGGCGCCCACCAGAACGATCCGCGCCCCGAGCGGATCGAGCGCGACTTCGAGTTCCTCGGCTATTTGGCGATCATCGACCCCTTGCGCGACGAAGCTAAGGCGGCGATCGAACAATGCCGCTCGGCCGGCATCGCCGTCGTCATGATCACGGGAGATCACCAAGCCACCGCCACCGCCATCGCCCGCGAGCTCGGGCTCGATGCCGGCGAAGGTCGGGTGTTGGCGGGGCTCGACCTGGACCGCGTTGACGACGAAGATCTGCGGCGCCGCGTGAACAGCTTGACGGTCTACGCTCGCGTGTCGCCGGAACACAAATTGCGCATCGTGCGGGCTCACCAAGCGCAAGGCAGCGTGGCCGCGATGACCGGCGACGGCGTGAACGACGCACCGGCGCTCAAGCAGGCCGACATCGGCGTGGCGATGGGCATCACCGGGACCGACGTGAGCAAGGAAGCGGCGAACATGGTGCTGGCCGACGACAACTTCGCCACGATCGTGGCCGCGGTCGAAGAAGGGCGCGTCGTCTACGACAACATTCGCAAGTTCGTGCGCTACCTGCTGACCAGCAACACGAGCGAGATCCTGGTGCTGCTGCTGGCGATCTTGATCGGCTTGCCGCTTCCCTTGTTGCCCATTCACCTGCTGTGGATCAACCTAGTGACCGATGGGCTGCCGGCCCTGGCCCTGGGATACGAACCAGCCGAACCTGGCACGATGCGCCGCAAACCCCGCCGCCGCGAGGAGAGCATCTTCGCGGGCGGGATGGCCTGGGAGATCGGCGTCCTGGGGATGCTCATGGCCCTGGCCACGCTCGGCGTCTA
The DNA here is from genome assembly GCA_044221365.1 of Pirellulales bacterium. Classification (GTDB taxonomy): domain Bacteria; phylum Planctomycetota; class Planctomycetia; order Pirellulales; family JBGAPH01; genus JBGAPH01. Next base: position 3,691 of record JBGAPH010000107.1, on the reverse strand, counting down.
CTGGGCGGAGCTGGCGCCCGCCGCGGTGCGCACGGAGGCCGACCTCGACTATGCCCGCACCGCAGCGTTCGTCACGCTCTCGCTATTCCAATTGTTCTATGTGCTGGGGCTCCGGTCGACGGAGCAGAGCCTGTGGGCGCGCGGGCTGTTCAGCAATTGGCGGCTGACCGCGGCCGTGGCCGCGGGCGGCGTACTTCAGGTGGCGATCGTCTACGTGCCGGTCCTGCAGCGGATCTTCCACACGGCGCCCCTCGAACCCCGCGACCTAGCGCTGGGCATCGGCGTATCGACGTTGTCGCTCGTAGCTGTCGAAATCGCGAAGGCTTGGCGGCGGCGAACGGTCCGCCGAGACGAACACGGACAAAGCCGAGTTGGTGGCTTCCCTGGCCGGTGAGCCGGGAAGCCACGCCGTTAAGCAGAGAAGGATCCGCGTAGCGTTCTATTCCCGCAGCAGCCCCGGCAGGGCGGCCGAGTTGGGGCGGCGGGAAGTCACGTCGTGGGTCAGCAGCTTGTCGGGGCCGACGAAGTAGTTGTTGAAGTCAGCCACCTCCAAGTTGTAGGTGACGGCGTCTTCCGCTTCGGCGACTTTGCCGACGGTTGCCGCCCCCTCCACTCCGTGGACCGCTTGCCCAGGCTCGAGCGAGCGGGCCTTGAGCCAACCGCGTCCAGCCACCCAGAAAGGATGCCCACCCGTGCAACGCAGCGTTTGGCTGCCGATCTGCACGGTCAGCACCTTCTCGGGCGGCCGCTCCGTGGTGGCGATCACCGGCTTGAGCGCGAGCTCGCCCGTCTGCACGTCCTGGGCAAGCACGCGGTCGCCGATGCGAATCTGCTCGATCGGCTTGAGGCCGGTTTCAGTCCATACGGGGGTGCCGGCGACGAGACACTCGTGCGGCCGTTGCCGCGGCGGCTCAGCTCGCCGGGTCGGCAGGGGCGCATTGACATAGCGCAACGGATCCTCGGCACGGATTGACCAGTGCCCGTAGGCCGTGTAGACGGGCTTTTCGGTCGGGCGCGAGACCTCGTTATAAGAGTCCCACCACGCCCACCAGGAGTCGGCCGAGTTTCGTTCCTTCTCTCCCGACACCTTCTTGAGCAGAGCGATCAGCCGCTCGTTCGAGGCGCCGATCACCGCGTTCTGCCGAGCAACTGCGATCTCGCGAGCGCGAGCCTTGCTGGCGGCGTCATCCAGGCGAGCCGCGAACATCACTTGCCGAGCTGCTTCCTGCTCTTGCCGCGTGCCCACGTGCAGCGGCGTCAGTGGGTAGTCGGTGTCGACCGTACCCAGGGCATTCTGCTCGTGGCCCTCGCGGAAGAAGACGTGCCGATAGAAGACCTGCCCCGTCGGCGTGGCGAACAGCGCCGCTTGCGAGCGCACGGGCGCAGCCAGGCCTGCGAGCAAATAGGGAACGTAGTGATGCTTGTCGCGAACGCTGAGCTTTTCGGCGGCGTCGTCGCGCACCGACTGCCAGGGGCTGTTGAGGGCGATGCGCATGATCGACACCGAGGCCGCCGGCGACTTCATGCCATGGAGCGCGGCCAACGCCAATTTGGCCAGCTCTTCGCTGTAGGGCGCAAGCACGACTTCGATCGCCGTGGCGGCGGCCGGGTCGCTGATGGCCCCGAGATCCTCGCGGGCGGCGTCGCGCAACCGGCGGTTGTCGTGCGTCAGTTTGTCGCGCAGGGCCTCGATGCGGGGCCGCCAGTTGGCCAGGTCGGCCTGCTCGCGGATCAGTCGCTCGCGCGTCTGGGCGAGTTCCGCTTCGCTCCGCCAGCGGCCGTCGATCAGGCGGTGCCCAAGAGCCCGCCGGGCCTCCGCGTGGTTTGGCGCCAGTTCAACGACCCGCAGCAAATGGGCCCGTTGCTGCTCGCGCATTTTCTTGCCGGCGCACCAGCGGGCCAACTCGAGATTGCCTTCGACGGTGTCGGGCTGGCGCTCGCGGGCCAGGCGGTAGGCGGCCAGACGCGAGTCCTGCGTCTGCTGCCGGGCAAGCTCGTCGACCTTGAGCCACTTCTTGCCCGAGCGCACGTAGCCCGCGTGCCAGAGCGCCGGGGCGTAGTCGGGGGTGCTTTCGAGCGCCTCGCCCAGTTGGGTCATCCGCTGGTCGTTGGCGCCGGCGAGCTCGCTCTCCAGAGCCTTCGACACCAGGGCGGCCGAGGCCCGTTGCCGCTCGGCCTTGGTGGCGGCGAGCGCCGAATTCGAGAGAATGCCCAGTCCGCCCACGGCTGCCCAGAGGGCGCCGATCCAAAAATGCCTCTTCATGCCGCTGCTCCTCCCGTTGGGGTTCGAACAGGAACGGCGCGCCAGCCGGGCCCTCGGGTGCGACGAGAAAGGTTGCCCGACCTCGCGTCTCTGCTTCACGCGCGGGTCAGCATACCGCCGGGAATCGCCACAGGTCAAGAAAATCGCAGCCCGGCAAGCCTATTACAACTTGTTTATAATCAAACGTGCCCGGGCGGGGTTTTTTCCCTGCCAAGCGGCAGACGCGGGCCGCGTCGTCCCCAAACGCTCCCGGAACAGCCAATCATGTCCGACGTCACGAGCGTCGCCAAGAAGGTCATTGGCAACATCGAAAAGGTGGTCATCGGCAAGCGCCAAGAGGCTGCGCTCGCGCTGGTCGCCTGCCTGTGCGATGGCCACGTGCTGCTCGAGGACGTGCCGGGCGTGGCCAAAACCATGTTGGCGCGGGCGCTCGCCAAAAGCGTGTCCTGCTCCTTCAAGCGTGTGCAGTGTACGCCCGACCTGTTGCCCACCGATATTACGGGCGCCAGCATTTTCAATCCCAAGACGACGGAGTTCGAATTCCGCCCCGGGCCGATCTTCGCCCAGATCGTGCTCGCCGATGAAATCAACCGCGCCACCCCCCGCACGCAGGCGGCCCTGCTCGAGGCGATGGCCGAAGGCCAGGTGACGGTCGACGGCACGACCTCGCTGCTCGAACGCCCCTTCATGGTGATTGCCACGCAGAACCCGATCGACCACGAAGGGACCTTTCCCTTGCCCGAGGCGCAGCTCGACCGCTTTCTGATTCGGCTCAGCCTGGGCTATCCCAGCCTGGAGGAAGAAGGCAAGCTGCTCGAGCGGCTGCAAAAGGGCCATCCGATCGAAGAAATTGGCCCCGTGGTCTCGTCGGCCGAGGTCGTCGCGGCCCAGCGCGCCGTTCGTGAAGTGTTTTGCGACGACAAGGTCCGCCGCTATCTGCTCGAAATTATCGCCGGCACGCGCGCCCACGACGATATTGCGCTCGGCGGCAGCCCGCGGGCGTCGATCGCACTCTTGCGCACGTCGCAGGCCCTGGCGGCGATCCGCGGGCGTTCGTTCGTCTTGCCCGACGACATCAAGCGGATGGCGCTCCCGGTGCTGGGGCACCGGCTGGTGCTCAAGCCTGAGAGCCGGCTCCGCAAGGTGACGGCGGCGGCCTTGGTCGACGAGATTATCGCCGACGTGCGCGTGCCGGTGGTGCACAGCGAAGCCGGCATGGCGTGAAGCCCCAGGCTGGAAGCCTGGGCCACGGAGGACCGGTCGAGCCGGCGCCACGTGGGGGCACTAGCTAGTGCAGCGTCACAGCTAGAAGTTCGGGTTGCCCCTCCGATACTAGCCCGCAGCGCAAGCAAGGGAGAGCCACGTTTCCCTGGCCGAGCCTCGCAGACCCCTGCACGGGCCGGGCGGCATTTTCGGCCAGCGCGCCCA